>PBDS01000079.1 GCA_002718155.1 Pseudomonadota bacterium | reverse complement strand
GCCGATACCGCCGATGGCTGGGTTACACGACATCTGCCCGATG
Organism: Pseudomonadota bacterium; assembly: GCA_002718155.1. Classification (GTDB taxonomy): domain Bacteria; phylum Pseudomonadota; class Gammaproteobacteria; order Arenicellales; family UBA868; genus UBA9619. Next base: position 39,456 of record PBDS01000079.1, on the reverse strand, counting down.
GTCTCAAGATTGTGAGTCACCAGCAGCGTCCGCGCGCCGACCCGGGCGGAGGCCAGTGCAGCTTCGGTACCAGCGTGACCGCCACCGACCACGATCACGTCGAATCGCTCTGGATGCTGCATCGGATCGTGCTCTTAATTCTTACTGTAGTAGTAGTCGTATTTGCTGTTAATACTGGTTTGAAACGACCATGCCTCATCCTGAGACAGGTTGGCCCCGTCTGGAAACCAAACAGCTGTGTAGAGCTTGCTACCATACTTCTGCTTGAGCGCTTTCAACCGCTCGTGCAACTCAGACAGGCCCACTTCTATATGATGAGCCTCATGCGGCTCTTTTAGCGAGTAGCGGTATCCGCTATCGTCCTTCGAGAAAAGAATCCGCACCACATGTCGGCCTACCTTGCTGCGGGCAGGTCTGACTAACCGATTGTAATCGCTTTCAAGCTCTGTATAACGCACCTTCAGGATCTCAAGGGCCTCGAGTTCCTCTTTCAGAAGTTCGCGTTCTTGCTTGAATTCAGCTACCTCGTCGGCGTGCTCGGCACGCAAATATTCGATCTCTTCCTTGGTCAGCCTGTACTGCTCATCGGTCTGTTTGAGCTCACCGGCAAGTGAGGCTTTTTCTTCAGAAAGACGTGAGACATCCTGTTTAAGATCGGCTCTTGACGCCATCAGCTGCTTTCTTTCGGTTGCCAGATCGTCACGCAGTCTGGCCAGTTGCTCTACCTGCAGGCCCAAGGTCGAGTTCTTCTGGAACAACTCATCACGTTTGCGAGCCAGATCCTCATTCTTGTCGGTGGCCAGCGTCAGTTTGAACCGCAGTTCACGTTTGAGCTGCTCGGCCACGTTCAAGCGCCTGGAAAGGTCCAGCGTGTCTTCTTCGAGCGTGGTTTTATCGGCTTGGCTCTGCGCCGCATTCTCGGTCAGCGCAGCATAGGCCTCACGCAGTGACTGGATCTCGTTTCTCAGCTTGACGATCTCGATCTGCAGATCACTGCGCCCGGCCGCAAGCGTTGTGATCTTTGCGGCCGCGTCCTGATGCTCACTCTGTAGCCGATCATACTCGCGCTCAAGCGCGCTTTTAAGCGTCCCTAGTGTGGCCAGTTCTGTGCGCAACGCTGTGTTGCGCTCGCCGAGCCCGCTCTTGTCTTTTTGCAGCGCGGAGAGGGCGCTGGTCAGACTTTTGATCTGTCCCTCGAGTTGCTCACGAACCTTTTGAAGATCCACCAGCCGACGGGCTTGTCCGGCACTTGCCTCCGCGAGTACCGCTTTTTCCTGTTCCAGTGTCGTCTTGTCGGCGGCAAGCGCTTCGTACTGCGTTTGAAGCGCTTTTCTTAGAGTCACCACTTCCGCCAGTTGCTGAACCAGCGATCGCTTTTCTTTTGACAGTGCTGTGTGCTGCGATGCCAGGGCAAGCTTGTCCTGGACCAGTGCCTGTTTTTCCGAGACCAGCCCGTCGCGCTCTGAAGTGATCTGTCCCAAGTTCTGCTCCAGCAGCACCTTCAGCGCTGTCAACTCAGCAAGCTGACCCACCAGTGCGAGCTTGTCTTCCGTGAGTGTGGCGGTTTGCGTTAGCAGTGATTGTTTTTCCTGCTGTAACGCGCTCTTATCACTCGTGAGCTCTGCGAGCTGATCATCCAGAGTCGTGATCTTTTTCTCAAGCGCTGCCTTGGTTTGAAGCAGCTGCGCCTTGTCCAAAGCCAGTTGCTTGCGATCGCCAAGCAACCCGTCCAACTGGTTTTCAAGATCAAGGTGCAGTGCGATCAGGGCGTTGTGTTTGTCATCGAGCGACTGGAGCTTTCCGGTAAGGTCATCACCCAATGTGGTCAGCTTACGCTTGTCGCCCTGGAGATCGTCACGGATCTGTTCCAGCGAAGCGATGTCCCGTGAAAGAGCCTCGATACGTGACTTTCTCTCGGCCGCAACCTTACGGACCTGATTCCGGTCAGTGCCGATCTGGAACAATCGATCCTGAAGAGTGGAGATCTCATCTGTGAGCCCTGCAATCCTGGCCTCCAGAGTACGCTCTACGTCCAACAGCCCAGCTTTGTCCACAAGCAGCTGTTCGCGCTCTGCGGCGAGCCCAGTGTTTCGTGAAATCAGATCTGTTTTTTCATCCTGAAGGGCTGTTCGATCGCCGCTCAATGCTACCACTTCAGTTTCAAGTTCCAACCGTAACGCCTCCAGCGACAAGTGTTTCTGCTCCAGGGAGAGCAGATCGCCCTCGAGGTTATCGCGTTGCAGTGTCAGCTTGTCCCGCTCACCAACCAGGTCGTCGCGCACCTGTTCCAGGGCTGCAACGTCACCGAGCAGTTGGCTTATCTGCTTCTGCCGCTGTGCCGACGTCGCCTCTGCCTGTTCCTTCCTGGCCGAGGTCGCACCCAGTTTAAGTTGCAGGGCCGCCAGCTCATCACCCAGCGAGGCGGCCCTCAAGGCAAGTGCCGTGCGCTCGGTCGCCGCCTGTTCACCGTAGTCGAGGGTCGCGCGCAACTGACGAACCAGATCGACGTTGCGAATCAGAATGACCACCAGCGCCATCAGGAAAATCATCACGACGACCATCATGATGTCGGTAAAAGACGGCCAAACACTGTCCTCGTCAGTGCCGATCTGCCCTGACGGCGAGACCCTCAGGTCAACAAATCCCTCCGTACGAATCATTGCGGTGGTTGGTGGAGGCGGAACCCTTCCCTGAGCAGCTCGATCATCTTCTCCAGCGCTGCGCTGTTGCGCTGCATCTCGTCGCGATAACTCGACAGCAGGTCCTTGAGTTCGTCCGCCACGTCAGCATACTGTGCCTGCGAGGCGTCGAGTCTCTTGACCAGCGCTGCCGCAGCCCGAATGATGTCAGCGAAATCTTCGATAACGGTCTCGGGCTGGGTCTGGAACCGCGGCAGCAGGATCGTCGTCGTAGCCTCCTCGACTCGGCTGATCACGTGGGTCTGCACATCCATCAGCCGAAGATAAAAATAGCCGAAAAACAGATACGCGAGAATAGCGGTCATGGTGGTGGAGAGCGCCGCTGACATGCCGTGAATGACCATACCCAGGCTGCCGGCCTCGGATGCCGTGACAATCATGTTCGAGGCCCCGAAGAGCGCAATAGCCAGCGATACGATGGTCCCGAAGACGCCCGTCAGGATGAGAATGTTGTGAATGAACTTTGGGAAGGTGTTGCGGCTGGACTGGTGAGCCAGAAGAGTCGCCGCTAAGGCGTTGTGGTTAATGGGGGACCGGCGCTGGTGCAGATCACGCAGGGTCCGATACCGATGCACAATGATCGACTCTCCGGTGAGCCCCGATTCGGGTTCCACAGCGAGATCGAGGTTAGCCAGAAACCGGTTAATCGCCTGTTCTTCCTGGCTATAGCTGACGAAAAGGCGCACCAGCTTGACCATGCCGGCCAGAAACAGTACGAAGATCCCGCTGTTGATAAACCAACCCACCTGAGTCAGCTGATTACGCAGGTAAACCTCGGCCAGAAAGTCACGCTGCCAGAACGCTACCCCCAGGCAGATCAGCACCAACACAACCAGTTGCGTCAGAATAGGCCGGATATAACTCGTTTGGTTCTCTTTAACAGCCAAATCAGGTGCTCCAGAAAAGGGTTATCTCTCCCACATCCCAAAATTGTATCGGGCGGGTTCTGCGTCGATTATCCCATGATTCCTTTGAATCTCGTGTTCTCTCAGCAAGCCAGGCCCGAGCTCATCCTGACCTGAATTTCGTGCCGAATCCGTATGCCTGGTATCTCTACTCGGTATCTACTTTTTACCCCAAGGTATCTGATCTAAGTTATACTACGTTGTAGTACAATAAACAAAGAAGGCCCCGCGATGCCGGCCCAACGAAAGATTCCTCCTCCATGGTGGCTGCTGGGGTACCTGGCCCAGTATCAGCCTCAGGCACTACTGCGACAGCTTGCAGAAGCCGGCCTGAGCGCGGATCAGGCTTATCTGGCAGCGCAAAAAACGGCTGAAATTCTCCCAAATAAGGATTATCGCCGGCTTTCGAAGACCTGGGCCGTCCGACGGCTTCGATTTCGTTCATTGTCTAATTAAGATCGAACTGAGGCCGAAACGTACTACATACTAGGTCAATCATGATTTTAGAGTCGACTGTACCAGCGGCCCGTACCTGACCACCGCCTCCTGTCTCCCGATCACTCAGGACCGATCAGAAGATACCCGAACCGCCAGCAGGCAGAGCATCTCAAAAAGGACTGTAGCCGCGTTCAGCGCGGTGACCCCGCTGGGGTCCAGCGGCGGGGAGACCTCGACGACGTCGCCCCCAATCAGTTCAAGATCAGCCAACTCACGGATGAGCCTTTGGGCCTCCCGCATGGTGATGCCCCCGGCTTCGGGTGTACCGGTCCCTGGGGTGTATGCCGGGTCCAGACCGTCGACGTCGAAGCTTAAATAAACCGGCCCGGTACCGGCGACCTTTCGGGCCTGTGCGGCCACCGCCTTCCAACCTAGATCCTCGAATTCCTCGATAGAGATGACCCGCATACCCTGTTCGTGCGAGTAGTCGAGGCCGTCGGCGAAGTTCTGCCCGCCCCGAATACCGATCTGTACGGTTCGGTGTGGGTCGATCAAGCCTTCCTCCACGGCCAGCCGGAACGGGGCTCCGTGGTGAAACTTGGAGCCGGCAAAAGGCGGCCAGGTATCCGTGTGGGCATCGATATGCACCAGCCCGAGCGGTTGATCGAACCGTTGAGCGAGCGCCTTCAAAATCGGATACGTCACCGAGTGGTCTCCACCGACCGCCAGGGGCAAGACGTTTGTCCCGGCAATTACCGTGAAGAAGCGTTTGATGTCTTCGACTGCGCGATCCAGGTTAAAAAAATCATTAAACCGTACGTCACCAAGGTCGGCGATCCGAGCAAGTTCAAAAGGACGGACACCGGTGGCCACGTTGATAGCCCGCATCAGGGTGGATTCATTGCGCACCTCGCGCGGCCCGTAGCGTGCCCCGGTACGACAGGTAAGACCACCATCATAGGGCACACCGATAATGCCGATGTCGACGTCGTCAAGTTCGCTCACCAGTGGTGTCCGCATGAACGTCGCAACTTCACTGAAGCGAAGTCCCTGCATGGGCTCGTAGGTTTGGCCGGTGATATCCGTCCTCTGGTAAAACGAGCGGTGGTCTGTCTTTGTCATGTTGTCATCCTCTCGATACTGTAAGACCGGCACACCAACCGGTCATCTTTGTGCTCCATGGTGAGCAAAGCGACCCGAAAATGGGTCGCGGGATAAAAACCGAAGTTTAAAGAGGGCGATTAATCAATGCACGCCTTATTGGGGCGGGGCGGTCCTTGCCCAATTCGTTAGCCATCGGAGCATGGTGCATCCAGTAACGCAACCGGTAGTAGCGCTGCCAATCTGCCGGTATCAATCAGCGAACGGGCCGAAAGGATATCCGGGTGCAGCGCGCGATCCCGGATCCATTCAGGCACAAAGCGACGAAGGGTCGCGTGGGCCTTCTCTATCGCAGCCGAAGAGGTCAGAGGTCGGCGCAGGGAGATACCCTGAGCCGCTGCCAGATACTCGATGGCGATGATCGAAGCGGTGTTGTCGTTCATGGCCATCAGTCGTCTGGCAGCGAACGTGGCCATACTGACATGATCCTCCTGATTGGCCGAGGTGGGTAGGCTGTCGACCGAAGCCGGGTGGGCAAGGCTTTTGTTCTCCGATGCGAGCGCCGCTGCCGTTACGTGAGCCATCATGAAGCCGGAATCGAGACCTGCTCGTGGTGTGAGGAAGGGTGGCAACTCACTGATGCTGGAATCGATCAGCATTGCGATGCGGCGTTCGGCGAGAGCACCCGTCTCAGCAATGGCAAGTGCCATGTTGTCGGCGACCATGGCGACAGGTTCGGCGTGGAAATTACCACCGGATAGGACTTCACCGGTCTGGTGGCAGATCAGCGGATTGTCAGACACCGAATTGGCCTCCCGTTCCAGCACCTGTGCCGCGTGAACCAGTTGATCCAGACAGGCCCCAAGCACCTGGGGCTGACAACGTAGGGAGTACGGATCCTGGACTCTGTCACAGGTTGCATGAGAGCGATTGATTTCGCTGTCATACAGAAGGGTGCGATATAGCGTTGCGATCTGCCGTTGTCCTGGGTGCGGGCGAATATTGTGAATGCGCTCGTCGAAAGGCACATAACTACCAAGCGCCGCGTCGACAGCCATGGCCCCTGTCACCAGCGCTGAGGCCAGATTTCGCTCAGCAGCAAAAAGTGTCTCAATGGCAAGAGCAGTGGAGATCTGGGTACCGTTCACCAACGCGAGCCCTTCCTTTGCCTCCAGCAGCAGGGGTTCCAAGCCTATCGCCTGCAGGACCTCAGCCGAAGGTAATCGATCGCCATCGTAGAAAACCTCACCCTCACCCATGAGCGGAAGGCTGAGGTGCGCCAACGGGGCGAGGTCACCGGAGGCTCCGACCGAGCCCTTTTCCGGGATCACCGGGACGATGTCCTCCGCCAGCATTTGCAGAAGCCACACGATGATCTCGGGGCGTACCCCGGAGTAACCCTGCGCGAGGCTCAGCGCCTTGAGCGCCAGAGCGAGGCGCACAACGGGTATTGGTAGCGGGTCACCGACACCGGCCGCGTGCGACCGTACCAGATTTTTCTGCAGAGTCGTGACATCGGCCGCCGCAATCCGCGTCTGGGCAAGTTTCCCGACCCCGGTGTTAATGCCGTAGGCCGGGTTGGCGGAGGCGACCACGGCCTCCACGTGAGCATGGCTCTCTCGGGTGACTGCCCAGGCGCTATCCGGAATACTGACCCGTACCGGACCTGCTCCCAGATTTCTCAATTGATCGAGGGTCAGTCCCGCTGGTTCCAGTTTCATTTCATTCATTCTTAAATCTCTGTTGGCTACTGGTAACAGACCCCGTCAGGCCTCATTAAGGGTCGCAACGACTTGCTGGAAGGGTCTGGCGGCCACCTCCAGCAGGGAATGGACGCCATCTACCACCACGTGCCGGCCGCCGACGATGACGTTGTGCACAGCGATCCCCTGTCCGGCAAATATCCAGCTGTCGAGCACTTGGTCTGGAGAGAGTGCTGCGAGGTCCACCTGACTATTGTCAAGTTCGAGGAAGTCTGCCCTGGCGCCGGCAACGAGACCACAGGTGGCCTTACCCATAGCGCGGCTGCCGCCTGCCAGTGCGAACTCGACGAGTGAACGCCCGACACTGCCTTCATCGTCTTTTACCAGCACCGTGCGCCGCTGCAGAGTGAGCCTTTGTGTATATTCCAACAGCTTGAGTTCCTCAGTTGGTGCGGTACAGATCTGGCTGTCAGAACCGATCCCAAAATGTCCGCCATCGATCATGAACTGTTCTGTGGGAAAAATACCGTCACCAAGGTTGGCCTCTGTCGTCGGACACAGGCCCACTGTAGCATCGCTTTTGACGATCGCTCGAAGTTCATTCGGGTCTGCGTGAGTCGCATGCACCAGGCACCAGTTCTCATCTACCGGACACGCCTCGTGCAGCCAGGCAATGGGGGTCCGGCCGTTCAGTGCCTGGCATTCCAGCACTTCTTTTCGCTGCTCAGCGACGTGGATGTGAACGGGTACGCCAGAGGCGAGATCCCCGGCGTCCTGCAACGTTCTGGTCAGCACCTCCGGGGCCACCGCGCGTAGGGAGTGGGCTGCAAATCCGAAGGCTCTGTTCGGATCATCTGCGCAGTGCAAAGCGCACGCCTGAACCAATTCAAGATAGTGCTCTGGCAAGCAGAAAAACCGCTGTTGTACCCCTTGTACGGCTTGACCGTTGAAACCGCCCCGGCAATACAGCACCGGCAGCAGCGTGATAGCGATACCGGCCTCCGACGCAGCTTCCAGAAGCCGTGCCGACAACTCGGCAGGATCAGCATACCGGTTACCAGCCGGGTCGTGGTGCAGGTAGTGAAATTCAGCTACCGCGGTGTAGCCGCTCTGCAACATCTGGGAATAGAGATAACGGGCCACTGCCTGCAGCTCGTCTGGGCCGAGCCGGGCGTTTGCACGGTACATCAGTTCGCGCCAACCCCAGAAATCGTCATAGCCGGCCAGCTTGTGTTCCGTGAGGCCGGCGATGGCCCGCTGGTGTGCGTGGGAGTGCAGATTGGGCAGCCCCGGTATCACGGTGCCGGTGAGGCTGAGATCCACCGAAAGGCTATCGTCCTTTACGACTGCAGTGATACGACCTGAGGCATCCACCTGAATAACGCAGTGTTCGCACCAGCCCTCCGGCGTCAGCGCCCGGGCACAGCGGATTCTGCTCAAGCGCTGTGCCGCCGGTTTCACAGTTGCCGAACTCTGGCGATCCCCCCGGTAGTCGATGAAGAAACAATGTCGTCGACTTCACTCATGGACATATCTTTACTCCACTTTGAATCAAAACCTTCTCCTATCCAGTACAGCCAGGCACAGCTGTATCCTCTATATCCTAACCTGATTGGCCAACCCAAAATGAACCCTTTGGCTGATTTGATCCTTGATTATCTTTTTCTTGCTAATCTTTACGTTCTGCAAAGCCGCCCTCAGGACAAAGTGAAACTTGGTGACCGAAGGCTTCATATACCCACCTCAAGTGGAGATTGGACCGCGTTCAGTAACCCGAATAACTTAAGGAGATCAGGAAATGCCGTGGATCGAAACAGTGTCATATGAGGATGCCAAAGGGCGACTGAAACAGCTTTATGACCGGATAAAAGGCCCAGACAACAACGTAGACAACATCATGATGATGCATTCTTTGCGCCCTCATACCCTGGAAGGCCATATGGCAATCTACAAATACGTCCTTCATCACCCCGACAACACGATTCCGAAGTGGTTTCTCGAAACTCTGGGTGTCTGGGTGAGTTCCTTAAACAATTGCGCCTATTGTGTCGATCATCACTTTGCTGGCTTGAAACGGCTATTAGCCGATGATCACAAGGCCAATGCCATCAAAACCGCCATAGACGCAAGAGATATCTCTGCCGCTCCGCTGGATCAAAAACAAAAACTTGCGATGCACTACGCCGAGATCCTGTCCCAGTCTCCTTCGGATACCAGCGAAACGATGGTCGCAAATCTACGGGCGGCGGGCTTTGACGACGGCGAGATCCTGGAGATTAACCAGGTGTCTGCCTATTTTTGTTATGCCAACCGAACGGTGCTCGGTCTGGGTTGTTCTACGGCGGGAGATATCATTGGACTGTCTCCAAACAATTCAGATGATCCGGATGACTGGTCACACAGATAATAAGATCGGCAATTTCCTCGTGCTGATCTCGTTCAGAATAGGCTTTCCCGTTTAATTTTTCTATATGCTCACGGAGAAGGAGCCCCACCGATGACGGCTGCAGCAAAACTTTTCGTCACCGACGATACAGTCAGTTCGTTCCAGCGTGACGGTGTCGTACCCCTAAGGGGCGTTTTCACCCCCTGGGTAGAAGGTGTGCGCGAGGCCATTGAGCAGAACAAAGCATCCCCGAGTTGGCGTGAGCGGACCTACCGGCCCGATAACGGGGGCGGTGCGGTTTTCTTTCAGGATTATTGTGTCTGGTCACAGTTCCCGGGATACCGGGCGCTGGTTGAGGAGTCCCCCATGGCCGCAATTGCGGCGCGGCTGATGCACTCTGATACTGCCCGGGTATTCCATGATCACGTCCTCGTCAAAGAGCCCGGCAACGCGGTCATCACTCCCTGGCACCATGATCAGCCGTACTACCTTGTCGATGGTGAACAGTCAGTCAGTTTCTGGGTTCCCGTCGACCCCGTACCCCGGGAGCGGAGCATCGAATACATCGCAAAGTCTCACCGATGGGGCAAAACCTTCAGGCCCAAACGCTTCGACGGTACCGACCTGTACCCGGATGACCCCTATGAATCGGTGCCCGACATCGACTCGAACCGGGATCAGTTCGATATCCGAGGCTGGGAAATGCAGCCGGGTGATGCCGTGGCATTCGACTTTCGCACGCTGCACGGGGCACCAGCCAACAACTCGACAACCCGCCGCCGGGTCACGTCGATCCGCTGGGTCGGCGACGACGCGCGTTTTATCAAGCGGAATTCGAAAACCTCACCGGACTTCCCGGATCTCGAATTTGAAGACGGCGCACCTTTTCAAGGTGAAGAGTTCCCGGTTCTCCACCCCAAGCTACCGACAACCAGTCGGAATTCTTGAGGATCACACCCAAAGCAAACCCCCATGAACTTCCTTGGTGCTCACGCAGTGCCAATGGAATTCGAGGGTCGGACCGATGCCTACATCGACCTCGTGTGCGAAGAAATGCTACCGGCCATCGCCAAAGACGCACTTGCTGACAGCGTCGATGCTTTCTGCGAGACCATCGCCTTCGACGCGGGCCAGGTTGGCCGGGTATTTGGCAAGGCTCGAGAATTGAATTTGCCCGTGCGGCTGCACGCCGACCAGCTGAGTGACGGCGGCGGTGCAGCCCTCGCGGCGCAGTTCGACGCGCTCTCCGCGGATCATCTGGAATACACCAGCGAGGCGGGAGTGCAGGCTATGGCTCGCTCGGGGACCGTCGCGGTTCTGCTGCCCGGCGCTTTCTATTATCTCAATGAGACCCAGCAGCCACCGTTGGCACTTCTGCGTAAACACGCTGTGCCGATAGCCCTTGCGACAGACTGTAATCCCGGCAGTTCACCACTGGATTCGCTGCTGCTTGTCCTCAACATGGGCTGCGTACTGTTCGGCCTGACACCCCGGGAAGCGCTCGCGGGTGTCACCTACCACGCTGCCCGGGCACTGGGCCTGACTGACCGCGGCATCCTCGCGCCGGGCAAACGGGCCGATTTCGCGCTCTTTGATGTCACCTCGCCGGCTGAACTCTGCTATGCGATTGGTACCCCACCACCAATCAGCGTGATCCGATCTGGAATGCTTATCCGGGGCGAATCTTGATAGCAGAGCCGATAGAAGACCTTTCCCGAACCCCGATACAAAACTGAGGCTCGGTTGGCAGACACCTCGCCGTGACTCGTAGGTTTTCGTCTGTCTTCAGCAGGCTACTCATCGCAATGGGCATTTCACTTGTTCAGCTCCGTTCCTGGTACAGCAGATAAAGCCCGCTCCCGGCTATCAGGATTCCACCACCGATGACCCAAAGATCGGGCACATCACCCCAGATGACAAGGCCGAGAAGTGCGCCCCAGAGCAGTGCTGAATACCGGTACGACGTAACTACCGACGCCTCTCCCAAGCGCAGTGCTTCGATAATGAGGAAGTGGGCGGCTCCGTTGAGAATACCGTTGACCATCAACAGGATCCAGCCTACCGGCTGCACAGCGACCCAGCCCAACCAGGGCGCGGCGGGCAGCGCTATGACTACCACGAACATACTCGAACAGAACAGTATCGAAATAGAGCTCTCCGTGCTTGAGATCCGCCGTGTCGCGAGATCGCGCACGGCACTTGACACGGCGGCCGCAAGCGCAATCAGCGTAGCGATTCCGATGCTGGCGGGATCCGGGCGCAGGATGAACAAAACGCCGACAAAGCCGATTCCGATCACCAGCCAGCGAGCTCGGCTGACTTGTTCCCGGAGAACAACAGGTGCCAGCGCAGCGACAAAAATCGGGCTACCAAAAACGATCGCGACCATCTGGGCCAACGGTAGTAATGACAGTCCGGTAACGATCAGCAGCGTGGTCGAAAAGAAAAGAACAGCCCGCAGCAGTTGCGCTGGGATTCGGTTCGGCAACAGCGCCCGGTATCCGCCATAGCGCGGGGCAAGCAGGATAATCAGCACCACTGCAAACACGGTACGTAGACACCATACTTGGGATATGGGGTACTCTTGGGTCAGCCATTTGGAGACCGCATCATTTGTGGTCAATAGGGCACTACCCAGCACCATGCAGACGACGCCGCGGGTCGTGTCAGAAAGCGGAGGATTCAATGGCGTTGTCGAGTGATCAGGGTAAGACCAGTTCCATCAGGGCATTGGTCCGAAAAACAACCGCAAACCATCTACCTCTGAGTATTGCATAGGCTCGAACCACGCATGACACATTACCAAGGGTGACAGACATGGATTACCAGGAAGTTATGAGAACCACCTTCGCCGCGAGAGACTTCACGGGCGAGCCAATTCCCGATACAGTGCTTTACGAGATCCTGGATCACGCCCGATTTGCGCCGAGCGGCGGTAATCGGCAGGGTGGGCGAGTGATTGTTGTTCGCGATGCTGCAACCAAGGACCAAATGGCCCGCTTGGTGGAACCGGCTTCGAAACGTTATGCCGCACAGGTTGCGGCCGGAGAAAATCCCTGGAATCCAGTTGTACCGACTACCGTTAGCGAGGAAACCATCCGTCAGACCCCGGTGCCAGCGCGGCTGACCGAGCCGTTACGTCAAGCCGACGTCCTGCTCGTTTTTGTCGTGGACCTTCGAGTTTTGGCGGTTACCGACCAATTGCTTGACCGAGTCGGGATCATTGGGGGTGCTTCAATCTACCCATTGGTCTGGAATACCTTGCTGGCTGCGCGGGCCGCGGGCTTTGGTGGCACGCTAACCACGATCAGTGCGGCGACAGAACCGCAGGTAAAGGCGTTGCTGGAAATCCCACCGTCTTTTGCCCTGGCGGCTGTTGTCCCGCTTGGCCGACCGGTAAAACAGTTGACCCGTCTTAAGCGACTGACCGTCGAGGAATTCACTTTCAAGGAGCACTTTGGAGCAGAACGTTTCAGCGGAAACTGAACGATATTCTGCGGTTTCTGTACTTCTCTTCACGCCTGGTAGCCCACAAATTAACCACCTGAAAATCCTGGAGTAGACCCATGTCTGACCGATACACCGCCTACGATGCCCTTTCCCTCGAACAGCCGGCCGAGGGCATCCTGAAGATCACCTTTGACAAACCCGAAAGCTACAACTCGGTCGATGCCGAAACCCACTCCCAGCTGACGACGATATGGCGGGACATTGATGCTGACCCGACTGTGCGTGTAGTACTCGTGACTGGAGCCGGAAAAGCATTCTCAGCCGGCGGCGACTTCGACCTGATAGAGAAGATCATAGAAGACCCGCAAACACGGATGCAGATGTGGCGGGAGGCGCGCGACCTGGTCTACAACATTGTCAATTTCAACAAGGTGATCGTTTCCGCTATCAATGGTCCGGCAGTCGGCGCGGGGCTGGTCGTTGGGTTACTGGCCGATGTGTCCATTGCCGCTAAAGCAGCTCGGATCGTGGATGGCCACACTCGTCTTGGCGTGGCCGCCGGTGATGTTGCCTGCCTGATCTGGCCGCTGTTGTGTGGCATGGCGAAATCGAAGTATTACCTGTTGACCTGCAGGCCTTTGAAAGGGGAAGAAGCCGAACGCATCGGTCTCGTCTCGATGTGCGTAGAAGACGACCAGTTGCAAGACACGGCCCTGGAGGTTGCTATCGAACTGGCCAACGGCGCGCAGAGCGCGATTCGCTGGACCAAATATGCCCTGAATAACTGGCTGAGGATGGCCGGGCCAACATTTGACACGTCGACTGCGCTGGAGATGCTTGGCTTCACCGGTGCGGAAGTGAAAGAGGGCCTCGCCTCACACAAAGAAAAGCGTCAGCCTAGTTTCTCAAAGGATTGTCCTGTTTAGATGACCTCGTCCTCCTCAATCTACGGGCCTGGACCCAGGGATAATGCATTACCGCACGACTGAACTCCATGGTGTGTGTGACGCCCAATCGTTGGGGCGGCCCGCCGTCTATCGGGCAGGCTCCTTCGTCACCCAGCTGGTTCTTGTCTGCCGTTACTTGCCGACACAGAACGTCGAAAATATCTCACCCAGCAGATCCTCGGTAGTCACCTCGCCGGTTATTCCGCCCAGTGTCACCTGTGCCAGACGCAGTTCTTCGGCAAGCAACTCCGCTGCACCGCCGACGTGGCCCGATGCTACAGCCAGGTGTGTCTTGGCCCCGTCCAGCGCATCGACATGGCGCCGCCTGGCCATGAACGTCTCGACAAAATCCCCAGTCCAGCCCAAGATGACCTTGATTTGATCCTCAAGCGCTGACAGGCCCTCACCCGTCTTAGCAGACACAGCTACGGCATGCTGAGCCTGCCCCGACACGATACCCGTCTTCCGGCCGCTCAGGTCGCACTTGTTGTAGACCATCAGTCTGGGTATGTCATCGGGCAGGCCGGAAAAAACCGCTTGTTGCCCAGCAAACGGCACCAGGTCATCAATGACTGCCAGTACCAGATCAGCCTGCGTCATGGCAGCTTTGGCACGGCGGACACCTTCACCTTCTATTTTGTCCTGCGAGTCACGCAGGCCGGCGGTATCGGTCAGGTGAATGGCCAAACCTGCACAGTCAATGGTCACCTCAACCACATCCCGGGTAGTCCCTGGTTCCTCACTCACGATCACTCGATCGGCCTTTGACAGCGTGTTCATCAGGCTGGACTTTCCCGCGTTGGGCACCCCGGCCAACACAACAGCGGCGCCTCGACCGAGCAGTACCCCAGTTCGCACCTGCTCGAGTACGCGGGCCAGGTCTCGCTGTACACCAGCCAGCCTGTTTGCTGTTCCGGTCTCGGATAGCGGGTCTAGCGGCTCTTCGGAAAAATCTATATCAGCTTCGATATAGGTCCTAAGTTCTTCTATCTCCTTCGATATTGCTGTTAATATGCTCGAAAGCTCACCGGATAGTGAGCGCAGTGAAGCGCGGGCTGCAGCCTGTGTCTGGCTCCCGATGAGGTCGGCAACGGCCTCCGCCTGGACCAGATCGAGTTTACCGTTCAGAAAAGCCCGCTCGGTAAATTCACCCGGGCGGGCCAGACGCGCACCCAAGGTGGTGACCTCTTCTAGCAACTGATGCATCACCATTGGGCCACCGTGGCCCTGCAGTTCGAGTACGTCCTCTCCGGTGTAGGACGCGGGGCTTTGGAAGAACAGCGCGATACCGTCGTCCAGTGGGGCACCGGTGGCATCACAAAAACGCGTCCGCAGCAAACGCCGTGGATCGGGCACCCGGCCCGTCAGCGCCTTCGCGATACCGGCAGACTTCGGCCCCGACACCCGGACTATTCCGATTCCGCCGGCACCGGTCGGGGTTGCGACTGCAGCGATGGTGTCCTCTTGAAGGTGTTGCACGGAACCCAACCCTGAACAACCGGGCAGCTCGCCGGTCTTTATCCGCCGGCTGCCTTAATCTTGCGGGTGATCACCCACTGCTGGGTGATGGACAGGATATTGTTCACCAGCCAATACAAAACAAGCCCGGCTGGAAACCAGAGAAAGAACACTGTGAACACTACCGGCATTGCCATCATGAGGTTCTTCTGCATCGGATCCACTGGTGTCGGATTAAGTAGTGTTTGGCCGAACATCGAAGCGCCCATCAACAACGGCAGAACATAATAGGGATCCTGTGAAGAAAGATCTTTGATCCACAGCGCAAACGGGGCCTGGCGAAGCTCGACACTTTCAAGCAGAACCCAGTAAAGCGCGATGAAAACGGGGATCTGAATAACGATCGGCAGACAGCTGCCAAACGGATTGATCTTCTCTTTCTTGTACACCTCCATCATCGCCTGCTGGAACTTCTGCTTGTCATCACCGAAACGCTCCTTAAGCGTTTTCATTCTTGGCTGCAGGTTCTTCATCCTGGCCATCGACTTGTAGCTGGCCGCCGACAAAGGATAGAAGACCAACTTAACCAACAGGGTCAACAGGATGATGGAGACACCCCAGTTCCCAACGACTTTGTTGATGTTGGTCAACAACCAGAATAATGGTGACGAGACCGGTGTCAGCCAGCCATAATCGACCGTCAGCTCCAGTTGCTGATCCACTTCGACCAGGCGGTGCTGTTCTTTGGGACCGACATAAAAGCGAGCGCTCAGCTCACCTTTTTCCCCCGGCGGCACTACGGTAGGCTCAACACTTTTGTAGCCAATGTGATAACGCGGCTGGCTGTCGCGGGCGGTTACGTTTGAGTAGAACTCGTATGCGGTACCACCGCGCGGCAGCAGGGCACCAACGAAATAGTGTTGCAGCATCGCAACCCAGCCGGTCGGGGTCGATCGCGCGAGGTTTGCCTCCCGCATGTCGTCGAAATCAATTTTCTGGTATTTGTCTTCGGGGGTGTAAATGACACCACCGGTGTAACTGGGTAGCCGGCCAAAGAAACCCAGCCCGCTGGATTTTGTCTTTACCTCGGTACGCAGTATCTGGTTGTAAATGTATCCCTGCCAAGGCGTACTACCATTGTTGGTTACTTCATAGCGTACGGCGATGTAATAGCTGTCGCGTTTAAAAGTGTAGACCTTGCGGTAAACGACGTTTTCAGGCCCCTGCCATTCCAGCACAGCTTCGATACTGTCAGTCCCAGGCATAAGGAGATAATTCCTACGCTCGCTGGTATACGGCGTGTGGTGATTTGGCAGGTCGGCCTGTACCCCCAGTAATCCCCCTTGTATGACAAAAATATCTGCTCCTTTGTCGTGTAACAGGCTGAAGGATTGGTCGGGTTGGTCCAGTGTCACCGGGTAGGTCAGCAGCTCAAGGTGTCGGAGGTCACCGCCGTAGGTATCGATCTGTGCCCTGACAAGATCAGTTTCCACCGTCACTGTGTTCGTGCTCGCTAACGCACTGGCAAGGAGTACCGGCGCTTGGGTTGCCGGCTTGTCAGGGGAAGCTGGCGCGCTTGGTACATCTTGCTCGGGCTGCACACTACTGCCGGGTCGGGCAGACACCGCCTGATTCTGATCCGAACCGCCCTGATCCGCTCTCTCGGCTACCGTCTCTATCGGTTGCTGCTTCCCGTCGTACTCGATCCACGCCTGCCAGATCAGCACCAGAACCAGTGCCAGGCCGGTAAACAGAATCAGTCGTTGAATATCCAAAACGTCGTGCTCAGCATTCGTGGTGTTGAGTAGCCCGACCTGCCGACTGCGGCACGGGGTCTACGCCACCTTCATTCCAGGGGTTACACCTCACAAGCCGCCTCAAGGCCAACCAAAGACCACTGGTTGTACCATGTTGCTCAATTGCCTCGATCGCGTAAGTCGAACAACTTGGATAGAACCGGCAACACGGTCCAAGCATGGGGCTGATGAGGTAACGATAGCCCCGTAGTACTGTGGTTAATGTCTTGTGCATTTGCGTTCCACGATCATCCAGTGCCGAACAAGACTTCGATCGATCTCAGACCGTTTGGTGTCGCTCGCGTTTCTTCGCGCCACCACGACCAGATCCATACCGTTCAGTGATTGCTTGTGGTGGCGAAACGATTCTCTGACCAGACGCTTCAGGCGGTTGCGATAAACGGCTCGGGCAGAGACTTTTCTCGACACCGTAATACCCAACCGGGCCCGATCAAGATCGTTACTAACAGCGAAAACGGTAAACAACCGATCGTCGCTACGACAGCGTTGGGCAATTGCTGCTCGGTACTCCTCTGGACGAAGCAGTCGCAGACTACGGGAGAACCCGGCGTCATTCACAAGCGCAACTTTCGGATGGGTCGGTGTTGCTTAGGCGCTGAGTTGCGTGCGCCCCTTGGCTCGACGGGCACTGATCACGGCCCGACCGCCGCGCGTTTTCATTCTCGCCCGAAAGCCATGCCTCCGTTTACGCTTGACTTCGCTAGGTTGAAAGGTTCTCTTCATCTGATGTCATCCCTTTTTTGCTGCGGCTGGACCCAAAAAGGCGTCGGACTTTAATCGTTTTAAACCTGTATTGTCAATGTTTAGTCAAGCCTGTGGATAACTTATTTTAGGTATTTATCTGTGGATAAGTGTCTCGTTCCAGGTTACACTATCGAAGGTTACAAATTGGCCTGGACGAACGAGCGGACGCACTAATTTTGCACGCTGTAAGGGTCCCGACCTGAAACTTTATCCCGGGAGGTCGCCACAGGTGTCCGTTGCTCTCTGGAAGCTCTGCCTGAGCAGATTGGAAGATGACCTGTCCGCCCAACAGTTCAACACCTGGATCCGACCCCTGCATGCTGTGGAGAATCAAGAGGGCCTGACATTACTCGCGCCCAACCGGTTTGTTCGGGATTTTGTCCACAAAGAATACCTGGCCCGTATTTCGGGCCTGGCTGAGAATTTCGGTACCGGGGAGATCGCTGTTCGGCTTGGGATTGGCAGCGACAACCCGTCTCAAACCACCGGCAAAGCCGGTACCCGCAGGCCCAGCAAAGCATCCAGTAGCCCCATGGGCCTCGGTTTTGAGGGCCGCCTGAACCCCGCTTTTACCTTCGACAGGCATGTTGAGGGCAAATCGAATCAACTGGCCCGGGCCGCGGCACAACAAGTCGGTGAAAACCCGGGTCTTGCTTACAACCCTTTGTTTCTTTACGGCGGTGTGGGATTAGGCAAAACCCATCTGATGCAGGCCGCTGGCAACCTGACCACCCAACGAAAACGAGATGCCAAGGTTGTTTATGTTCACTCGGAACGCTTCGTCGCGGATATGGTTAAGGCCCTGCAGCATAACGCCATTAACGAATTCAAGCGCTACTACAGATCGCTGGATGCTCTGCTAATTGATGACATACAGTTCTTTTCTGGTAAGGAACACTCGCAAGAGGAATTCTTTCATACTTTCAATACGTTATTAGAGGGCCAACGACAGGTCGTCATCACCAGTGATCGCTTCCCAAGAGAAATCTCGGGCGTCCAGGAACGACTGATTTCGCGTTTTGGCAGTGGCTTAACCGTGCCTATCGACCCGCCGGAGTTGGAGACTCGGGTCGCGATCCTCAAAAACAAGGCCGGGCAGAAGGGTGTTACGTTGCCCGAGGACGTCTGCTTCTTTATCGCTCAGCAGATCCGGTCCAATGTGCGAGAACTCGAAGGGGCGTTGCACCGGATTGTGGCCAGCGCCAGCTTTACCGGCAGGACCATAGATTTAGATCTAACCCGGGAAGCTCTGCGCGACCTGTTGGTTTTCCAGGAAAGGCAGGTCACGATCCAGAACATCCAAAAAGTGGTTGCCGAGTATTTTAAAATGCGGGTGTCAGACCTCCACTCTAAACGGAGAAACCGGCAGATTACTCGACCGCGGCAGATCGCTATGGCATTGGCCAAGGATCTCACCAGAATGAGCCTGCCCGAGATCGGCGACGCCTTTGGGGGCCGTGATCATACGACGGTTCTGCATGCACAGCGCAAGGTCGTCGAGTTGCTCAAAACTGACCCCAAGATTAACGAGGATTACCAGAATCTACACCGGTTATTGAGTGGATAAGGTGTGGGTAATTTGTCGACAAACCGACTGTTTTCCACACAAGTTTCCTTCACCGACTCTCGTACTCAGTGACTATCCACATTCAAAGCACACCTTTACTCACAAGTTAATATTTCTTTAACTTACGGTATTAAAAGATATATTTTTCTATACTCGAGTTATCAACTACTCTTATTATCTTAATTACCTGATTACTTATGAAATTATTAATAGAACGAGATCAACTCTTAAATCTTTTGATAGCGGTAACCAGCGTGGTCGAGCGCCGCCAGACTTTACCCATATTAGCCAATGTGCTGATTTTGCTTGAGGCGAACACCCTCACACTAGTGGGTACCGACCTGGAAGTGGAAGCGAGCATAGAGGCTGAAGCACTGAAAGGCTCTGATGGACAGTGTACGGTCGCAGCACGGAAATTACTGGATATCTGTAGGGCATTACCAGAGCAAGCAACCGTAGAACTGGAGACGGTAGACAGCCGTCTAAAAATCCGCTCGGGGCGCAGCAGATTCAGCCTGCAGACCCTAGCCGCCGTGGATTTTCCTCGTCTGGAAACTGACAATTGGGAAGAACGAGTTCAACTTGAGCAACCGGTGCTCCGGGGGTTATTTGAGAAAACTGCGTTCTCGATGGCACAGCAGGATGTGCGTTATTTCCTGAACGGCGTCCTGCTGGAGCTAGATGGTACCACCATGGTCGCGGTCGCCACTGACGGGCATCGGCTCGCGAGGAGCCGGGCGGTTTTGCCTAGCCCTGCGGGAGAACACCGCCAGGCGATTATTCCTCGTAAGGCGGTGCTCGAACTCAGCCGTTTTCTCGGTGACGGTGGCGATGAGATCACGATTGAACTTAACGCTAACCATGCTCGATTCAGTCGCCCGGGCGCAGTGTTGACAACCAAACTGATCGACGGAAAGTTTCCCGACTACAAGGCTGTCATGTCACAAGTGTTGTCTCAGAAAATGGTCGCGGACAGGACTCTGCTGCATGAGGTGTTGGCCCGGACGTCAGTCTTAACCAATGAGAAATACCGAGGGGTTCGGTTAGATCTATCCAAGGGGTCGTTGAAGGTGTCTGCGCACAACCCGGATCAGGAAGAGGCGAGCGACGAGATTGCGGTCGAATACGGGGGCGAGAATCTCGAGATCGGCTTTAACGTCACATACCTTATGGACGCCCTGCGAGCGATGCCCACGGAACAGATCGAAGCCGAACTGGAGGACGTCAACAGCGGTTGTATGCTTCATGTCCCCGGTGACGAAGACACGCTCTACCTCATTATGCCGATGCGGCTGTAGGGCCACGGCTAAAGCGCCCTAGAACCTCGTTCTTCCACTCGTTTGTTTCACGTGAAACCAGGTTCGCCTGGTCTCACGAAAAGTATGGCGTTTCACGTGAAACAAACGAGCAAAAAGCCCTAAAAACAAGGTTTTTTACGCAAAAATACGGTCCAGCAGTGGTATAATCAGAAGCCCGTTAACAGGAACTATTATGACCAACGAATCCGTTTATGACGAGAGCAGTATCAAGGTGCTCAAAGGGCTTGAGGCGGTCAGAAAACGCCCAGGGATGTACATCGGCGATACAGACGACGGAACCGGTTTACACCATATGGTGTTTGAGGCTGTGGACAATGCCGTAGACGAGGCGTTGGCGGGATATTGCAAGGAAATCACCGTCACAGTGCATGCCGATGAAAGCGTCTCTGTCGCTGACGATGGCCGGGGCATTCCTACCGGGATGCTCGAGGCGGAGGGTTGTTCGGCCGCCGAGGTCATCATGACACAACTGCACGCGGGCGGTAAGTTTGACCAGAATTCCTACAAAGTCTCAGGCGGTCTGCACGGAGTCGGTGTGTCGGTGGTTAACGCGCTATCGGCGAACCTGCGGCTGGTAATCCATCGGGAAGGCGCTACCTACCGCCAGGAATACCAGGCCGGTGTGCCGACCGGACCGCTCAAGGTGGTCGCCAAGACGAACCGGACGGGTACAGAGGTACATTTTCGACCGGATCCCAAGGTCTTCTCAGATCCCATACTGCACCACGACATCCTCGCCAAACGGCTGCGGGAGTTGTCATTCCTGAATTCGGGTGTGAAAAATCGGTTGATAGATGAACGGACTGAAAGTGAAGATATCTTTGAATATAAGGGCGGAATCAAGGCTTTTGTTGCCCACCTGGGCAGCAAGAAAAACAAGCTTCACCCGACGGTTTTCACCATGCTGGCCGCCCGGGACAATGTGGAGATAGAGTTGGCACTGCAGTGGAACGACTCATACCAGGAGACGGTGTTCTGCTATACCAATAATATTTCCCAGCGAGATGGTGGTACCCATCTGGAGGGCCTACGCGCCGCAATGACCCGGACGTTGAGCCGTTATATGGAGGATACTGGATTCACCAAGCGCGCCAGAGTCGACCTAAAAGGAGAAGATTGTCGGGAGGGGTTGACAGCGGTGTTGTCTGTCAAGGTTGTGGATCCAAAGTTTTCATCCCAAACCAAGGATAAGCTGGTGTCCTCAAATGTCCGGGGCCCGGTCGAGTCACTAATCAGCGAACATTTGGGGGCTTTCCTGTTGGAGAACCCAGCCGAGGCCAAGGCAGTTCTCGAGAAAATTGCCGATTCGGCCCGCGCCCGGGAGGCTGCGCGCCGAGCACGGGAAATGACCCGGCGCAAGAACGCGTTGGACATGGGGGGGTTACCCGGTAAGTTGGCAGATTGTCAGGAGACCAATCCAGCATTGTGCGAGATTTACCTGGTGGAGGGTGATTCCGCAGGAGGATCGGCCAAACAAGCCCGGGATCGTCGTTATCAAGCGATTCTGCCTTTAAAGGGTAAGATTCTTAATGTCGAGAAGGCACGGTTCGACCGAATGCTGGCCTCCGACGAGGTCGCCACCCTGATTACGGCGCTGGGGACAGGGATTGGCAAAGATGATTTTGACGTGGGTAAACTAAGATATCACCGAGTCATCATTATGACCGACGCTGATGTGGACGGCTCCCACATAAGAACACTGTTGCTCACTTTTTTCTACCGCCAGATGCCGGAGTTGCTGGAAAAAGGTCACGTCTATATAGCCCAACCACCGCTTTACAAAGTGACGACCCGGAAAAAAGAGACCTATCTTAAAGATGACGACGAAATGCAGCAATACCTCCTGGGTATGGCGCTGGAAGGCTCGTCAATTAAGTGTAATGGTAATTCGTCATCGCCACTGGCGGATAAGGCACTGAAGGCGCTGACGACTGATTTTTTTACGATCCGGTCAGCGGTGCAGCGCCTGTCTCGCCGCTACCAATCGGAGGTTCTTTGGGCGCTGGCGGAGTTGAACCGATTTGCCGAAGAAGGAGAGCCCTCGGTAGCGGAAGGCAGTGATTTTACGCTGGCCCTGAGTGGCAGACTTACTGCAACAACCGGCCAAGGAGGGGCGCGTTACTCGGCAAAATTTGAAGATCTCGACCCGGCCGGCAGCTGGTCGCTGGTCGTCGAGTGTGAACATCACGGTCAATATCGACAAACGCGGCTTGGCGCAAATTTCTTCGAGTCAAGCGAGTACCTTTCGCTGGTGTCGCTTGGCCAGCGCCTAAGGGATGAGGTGGGGTCTCAACCAACGGTACAGCGGGGGGAAAGACACCAAGAGGTTGAGAACTTCGCCGGTGCGGTTGACTGGCTGATGGCAGAGGCCCGGCGGGGCTTAACGGTGCAGCGCTACAAAGGGCTTGGAGAAATGAACCCAGATCAGTTGTGGGAAACCACGATGGACGTTAGTCGCCGACGGCTGTCGAAGGTCCATATTGAAGACACTGTCAGCGCCGACGAGGTGTTCACTGTTCTGATGGGTGATGAGGTCGAGCCCAGGCGAGCGTTCATCGAACGCAATGCGTTTTCTGTTTCACACCTAGATATATAAATAAAAACAACAAGTTATCAATGTAAAGTGCGAGGAGCAGAGAGTACGAAACGGGGAATGGTCGCGTCGAATTCCCGGCCATCATCAGCGATCATCTGATAGGTGCCATGCATGGTGCCGACCGGTGTTTCGATGACCGCACCAGAGGTGTAACGAAAACCCTCGCCTGGTTTCAATATCGGTTGTTCACCGACGACACCCTCTCCTTCGACCTCTTCGGTACGGTCTTCGGCGTCAGTGATGTACCAGTGTCTTGAGATCAGTTGCGCTGTGACGGATCCGCGGTTGACCAGCGTGATGGTGTACGCGAAGACAAATCGGTCTTCATCCGGCTCTGAGTGTTCGGCAACGTACGTCGTCTCGACCTGGACATCGATGTCGTAGGGATTTTCCATTTAGACCGGCCTTGTGCTTAGACTCGAGGGCAGTCTACCATCTCAAGGTTTCTGGTTTGCGCTTCGAGCTGCAGGGCTGCCAGCTGACCACCCCAGACGCAACCACTGTCAATGCAAATGACGTTGTGGTGGCGATGCACGCCGAGGTCGGACCAGTGGCCAAAGACGATACGGTACGGAGCATCGGTGATAGCCGGCACTTCGAACCAAGGATGCAGATGACTGGGCGAGTTGACAATAGGGCCCTTTTGAGAGAAATCCAGACTGCCGTCACCCCGGCAAAAGCGCATGCGAGTAAAGGCATTGGTAATAAAACGCAACCGCTCCCAGTCCTTCAGGGACTCGTTCCAGCGGCAAGGCTCGTCGCCGTACATATTCTGTACAAAACTCATCCAGCGATTGGAATTCAGCACATTCTGTACTTCGAGGGCTAGAGCGCAGGCTTGGGACAGAGACCAGCCCGGAAAAAGGCCCGCATGGACCATGACCGTGTTTAACTCTGGATCATGGTGAATCAAGGGTCGCTGGCGAACTGAGTCGATTAGGGCATCACGGTCGTCAGCCCTGAGCAATTCCCCGAGCCGGTAATCGGGGCGGTCCGACTGAAGCCCAGCGGCGATGGCAAGCAGGTGAAGGTCGTGATTACCTAAAATGGCTATTGCGCGGTCCTGAAGGCCTATGACCCGTCGTAGAACGCCAGCCGAATCCGGACCCCGGTTGACCAGATCACCGACAAACCACAGCACATCCCGGGTTGAATCGAACCGGATTTTTTCCAGTAATCGGTCGAGGCAGTCCAGGCAGCCCTGAACGTCACCTATGGCCCAGGTCGCCACGAGTCACGCCAGGCGAGCATCGCCCCAGGCGACGTCTCAGTCATTGAAGAGCGCCTTCTCAAGATCGAGCATCTCAACCGATTCCGGTGGCCGGCCGTCATAGATCTCGGCTTGCCGTTGCTGGCGGTAGGCCTCCCGGACAAACAGGTAGGGGTCGATCTGTAGCTGTAGAAGCCGATCGGTTTTGAGCAGGCTGGCCCGAATGTCAATAGCGCGCAGTGTGTAACGAAATACCTGCTGGTGGGTGGAAGCATTGCTAGCCAGCGGGTCCGAATAGAAAAATTCCGGCAGGAGTCCAAAAGCGTCACGCGGTGTGCTCGGGCCCACTAGCGGTAGCACCAGATAAGGCCCCGAGGAGAGACCCCAGATCGCCAGAGTCTGGCCATAGTCTTCCTGGTGGTATGGTCGGCCAAGGGGTGTCGCGACGTCATATAGGCCGGCAATACCGAGGGTCGTGTTGATGGTAAAACGGTCAAAGTCCCTGACGGCCTGGGTGAAATCACCCTGTAACAGGTCGTTGATAATGGTGGTGGGACCGCGTAGGTTGTCAAAGAAGTTGCCGACACTGGCGCGCAGACCCAGGGGAAGGGCACGCTGATACACGTTGGCTACCGGGCGCAAAAAACCGCGGTCGACAACATCGTTGAAGCTAAAAATGGCTCGATTAAAGGGTTCAAGTGGATCCACCAGTGAAAGAGCAGGGGGTGTTTCGGTTATGCTGGGCACAGTGGCGCAGCCCAATAAAAGGGTAGCGAAGACTGTCGCTAGGGTCGCCCGGATCGACCGACCAACCAACTGTATCGCAGGTCGCCGGGTCATCCCGCCCCGCTCTTTAATGCTCGAACCACTTCGGCAACGTAGCGAGCAGCCCGGACACCCAGCGTGTCTGGACCTTTGAGGCGCGGGGTGAGCAGCTGCCGAAGGTCCTCCAGGTGGCGTTCCTGAGCCTCCAACCGAGCTCTCAGTGCGGCGTTCTCGGCGACCATCTGGGGGGAGCTGTCCGTGGGATCGGGTATTTGAACGGGTTTCCAGGCAGATGACGCCGGGTCTTCTTTGGGGAATGTGCCACTGGGTTCACCAAACACCCTGATCAGATCTGATATATCAAATAGGCGACGGCCTCTACCAGTGGTCGAGCTAGCCTGTATCGGTGTAAGTTCGCCCCGACTGATTCGCCGGCGGATGGTGTTGGTGGCCACTCCAAAACGACGGCTCGCCTCGGTTATGGTCAGACGTGCCAAGCTTCAGCTAAAGCTCAAAAATGAACGTGCCATGTCATGCCAACATCATGAATCAGAGTGACGCCTTGAGATGACAGTTATTGTAGCAGAGAGCCGGCCAATAAGCGGACGGCGTACTACGGGTCAGCTTGGATCCGCTCAGCCCAGCCAGCGGTTAATACGGGCAACGTCGGATTCGTCGAGTTGACCTGCGAGTTGTTCGAGCAATAGGACCTGCAGGACATAATCGTAGCGCGCTTTTAGATAATCACGCTCGGCCCGGAACAAATCACGTTGGGCGTCGAGAACCTCAATATTCGTGGTCAGCCCGGCGGCAAACCCTTCTTCCTTGGCCTGTAAAGCGCTTTCACCCGCCCGGACGGCTTCGGCCAGCGCCTGGACACGCCGGAGTTGGCTGTTGACACCGAGAAAAGCCTGCCGGGTCTGGCGCTGAATGTTGCGGCGAGCCGACTCGTAACTGGCTCGAGCAGCGTTGAGTTCAAAAGCAGCCTTGCGGATGCGAGCGTTAACCAGCCCGCCCTGGTAGAACGGCAGGCTCAAAGAAAAGGTCAGAGTGGTATCGGTGCCATCCGACACAGCGCTGTCGGTGTATGCAGCCGACAGACCGAGACCAACAGTGGGGAACCGCTCCGCCTTTTGCAGGTCGATTTCTAAGGCCGCGAGATCAGCCGCCTGTTGTAACGTCGCGAGGCCCCGGTTCTCGTTGAGGGCGCGGGCCACCCATATCTCGGCATTGTCGGGATTTGGTTTTGCCAGGGGGGCGGCGGCAGAGAGCGATCGTAAATGACCAGGGTCGTCACCGACGAGCGCAACCAAAGCCTGGCGGGCATCATCGAGGAGCCGTCGGGCCTCGATGCCTTCAGCAACGGCGTTTTCAAAACGCGCCCGGGCATCGTAAAGGTCGGTACGGGTACCCAGACCGACCTCCAGCCGCTCTTCGGCCAGTTCCAGCTGCCGGCCAATTGCCCGCTGATTTCGTTCGGATAGTTCCAGATTATCCTGGGTGGCCAGTACCGCGAAGTAACTCGCAGCGACGCGCTGGATCAACGACTCCGCGGCGATCGCATAATCAATCTGCGCGCGGTCTGCTAGCTGACGGGCCTGGTCGACGGTCAGCCGACTAGCACGGTTGTACAGGGACTGACTCAACGACACGGAGGCAGACGCTGCCTCGTTGTATAGGTCCTTAGAGCTCAGGGTATAGCCTGTGGCGGCACTGATTTGTGGCCGGAGGGCCGCCTTGGCCTGGGGTATGAATTCCTGAGCGGCATCGCGGCTGAAAGCTTCGGCGGCAATTACCGGGTCTCCAGATCGCGCCAGTTGATAGACCGCCAGAAGGTCGACTCCGGGTGACTCGGGCGCGGGAACCTCTTTCACCGCCGGTTCGACGGTGGGCTGTGCTACAGCCGGTACCGGTACCGACTCTGCTTCAGCTGGCGCCGGTGTGACCGGATCTGTGGCGGGTATCGAAGGGGCGTTCGAAATCGACAGGATCTGCCCGGGATAGATCAGCGATGCTTTTTTCAGCCCGTTACGGGCCATGAGATCAGCACAGCGGACCTCGAAGCGTTCAGCGATTTCGCACAGAGTGTCACCGGGCTGGACGATGTAGTCCGTATTAGAGAAAGCGGGTGTCGTAACTGCCAGGCTGGACAGGGCCAGCATGGCGAACCGCGTGGTTCGCAACAGTCGGATCGTGTACATGAGGATGGTTCCTGGCGTGTTAGCTTAGAACGTGAACGCTGAAGGTGTTTTTACGTTGATCAATGGCGGCAGGCTGGTGTCAAAAAGAGATTGTTCCGACCATTGTCCGTCAATACTTTGGCAATAGAGCATCGCTTCCATAATCGGTTGCTGGCCGACAATAGCGGTCAGCCGGCCGCCGGGTGCCAGGATTTGGCAGTAGGCATCGGGCAGCACCGGCACGGAGCCGGTCAGCAGAATCGCGTCCCAGTCCGAGGTGGCGTTCCATCCGTCTGCCCCGTCACCTTCTTCGAGTGTGGCATTGTTTATCCCGAGCGTTTCGAGACGGGCCGCAGCGGGTCGAAGAAAATCGCCGTGGATATCAATGCTGGTGACATGCGCACAGTGGCTTGACAACAGAGCGGTCATGTAGCCTGTTCCGGTCCCGACTTCGAGTACCCGGTCTTGGGCCGTCAGCGCGAGAGCCTGCAGAAGCCTCGCTTCGACTTTAGGCTGCATCATGCACTGGCCGTGGGTGAGCGGAACACAGAAATCCGCAAAAGCGGCTGAACTGTACTCGGGCGGCACGAATTGTTCTCGGGGAATTTGCTTGAACAGCGCCAGCACCGAAGGATCCAGAACCTCCCACGGGCGGATCTGCTGTTCGATCATGTTGAAACGGGCGAGTTCGATATCCATCTTGAGACGCAGGCCGTGTTGGACGGCAAAAAGTTTAGCACAGGCGAGTCAAGCACCCAGAGACCTTGTCCACAGTATGCCGCGCCTGACTTTGTTCCTAGTCAGACCCCATAATCAAATGAAATAGCCAGGCCGCGATGATTGAGGCCGTAGCGCTGGACTATTCTCGGGATGTCCGGAACACGTCGCACGATGAGCGCTTTGAGTAGCTTGCAGGCGGATACTGCGAACCGGCCGGTTTGGTTGCCCGTTGGTGAGGTCTCGTAGCCGATCGGGGTGAAGGCGGGTCTTCCCGATAATCCGGCGGTGGCACAAGACCTCCAGAAGAAGTCGTTGGCCGCCAAAGCCGGGGCGTTTTTCCTAAGTACAGCCATTGGGAAAGCGGATATTGACCGGGTTTTAGCGCTCACCTATACTGCCCGGCCTTTGCCGCGGCGGACATGTATAAGGATGTCGCTGACGAACAAAGGTCCCGGAGTCTGGCCATGTCGAGAGTGTCCGTGGCTGCAGCAGAAACCTTGCGAGCGTGAGTGAGCCTGTTGAAGCAACGCCGTTGCGGCGAGTGCTGACCACCCAACTCACGGTCACGGCGGTACTGGCCCTGGTACTCTGGCTGGCCGGCCCGCAGTTTCTGCATTCGGCGCTGGTTGGCGCGGGGATCAGCGTAGCGGGAAACGGCTACGCGGCGTGGCGGGTTTTCTCTGGAGGAGATGCTAAGTCCGGTCCAGTCGAGTTGTTTACACTCTACCGGGCAGAGTTTGGAAAACTCATTATTATCGGTGCGCTCTGCGCGGGCGCTTTCGCAGCTATTGACGGATTGAATGTCGTGGCCTTTGTTGGTGGACTGGTATTAGGGATGATTACAGCGACGCTGGCGGCGGCCACACAACCCGTGCAGGTGCCAGAATCGAATAAGGACAGCACAGCGAGTGCCGAGCAGTATGGCCAGCAATAGCCTGACAACGACCGAATACATCAAGCACCACCTGCAGAACCTGACCTATGGTCAGCACCCCGATGGTTCGTGGGGTCTGGCGCATGGAGCCCAGGAGGCCAGAGAAATGGGATTCTGGGCGATCCACTTGGACACCATGTTCTGGTCAGTGCTCCTGGGTGCGTTGTTCCTGTGGTTGTTCCGCAAGGCTGCGGCTAGGGCGACGGCGGATACGCCGAGTGGCTTTCTGAATTTTGTCGAGTGGATCATTGATTTCATCGATGACAACGTGCGAGGGTCTTTCTCCGGCAAGAATGACATGATCGCACCCTTGGCATTGACGCTTTTTGTCTGGATTCTGTTGATGAACCTGATGGATCTGGTGCCAGTGGACTGGATACCGCAGATTGCACACCTGCTGGGTATTGAATACATGAAGGTAGTGCCGACGACCGACCCCAATGCAACCTTTGGTATGGCGTTGGGGGTATTCCTGCTGACACTTTATTACAGCATTAAGGTGAAGGGGCCGCTGGGGTTTGCCGCCGAGTTGACCATGCAGCCTTTCCAGGCTGGCAATCCGATACTGAAGATCATTTTCTTGCCGATCAATTTTTTCCTGGAGTTCATCAGCCTGGTTGCCAAACCAATATCGCTGTCGTTGCGACTCTTCGGTAATCTTTTTGCTGGCGAAATGATCTTTATACTGATTGCCCTGCTGTTCTCAGGTGGTATGACGTTGGCCGTGGTCGGTGGTGTTCTGCAGTTGGGCTGGGCTATCTTTCATATCTTGATCGTGTTGCTGCAGGCCTTTATCTTTATGACGCTGACCATTGTTTACCTCGAAATGGCGCACAGTCACCATTGACCAGGTCTGATCAAGCTACAAAATTGTCGTATCAAGTTGACTTTGCTTAATAGGAGAAACTCATGACATTGGAAATTGCTTTACTCTACGTGGCTGGCGGGGTTCTGCTGGGCCTGGCCGGTGTGGGCGTCGGTGTGGGTGTGGGTGTGCTCGGCGCACGCTTTCTGGAGGGCATAGCCCGTCAGCCAGAACTGTTGCCGATGCTGCGGACACAGTTCTTTATTGTCATGGGTTTGGTGGATGCCATCCCGATTATTGGTGTCGCCATCGCGCTTTACATCATGTTCGCAGTTGTTGGTGGTTAAATAACCGGGTTAATCCGGCGGAAACAGGTTATGAATATCAATTTGACGCTTATCGGGCAGACCATAGCTTTCGCTGTTTTCGTCTGGTTCTGCATGAAGTTCGTCTGGCCGCCGGTCATTACGGCACTCAACGAACGCAAAACTCGAATTGCTGATGGCCTGGCAGCTGCAGATGAGGGCCAGCGCGAAAAAGCCCGAGCGCAAGAACACGCAACGGAGGTGCTGGACGAGGCGAAGGGGCAGGCTCAGGAAATTATCCGGCGGGCGGAGCGCCGGGAGACTGAAATTGTCGAAGAAGCCAAAGGTACAGCACGTAGCGAAGGAGAACGAATCCTGACGGCCGCCCGCAGTGAGATCGACAAGGAAGTCCATCAGGCAAGAGACGAGCTTCGCAAGCAACTCGCAACACTCGTTGTCGCTGGTGCCGGGCAGATACTCGGCCGGGAGGTGGATGCCGCGGCGCATTCACAGATGATCGACGATCTGACCCGGCAACTTTAAAACATCCCCTAACCTTATTTTGACCGTTTAACCCCGTGGCCGAACTATTCAGTATTGCCCGACCTTACGCCCAGGCGGTATTTGAACTGGCTAGGGCAAGCGGTGATTACAACGACTGGTCGCAATCTCTTGGCGCTATGGCCCTGGTTTCTCGAGACCCTGACATGAAAGCGCTTATCCATAACCCCAAAGTATCAAGGCAGGAAATCGCTCAGGTGATCGTCGACGTGTGCGGCACCCAGATTGATGAAAAGGGTAAGAATCTGCTGCGGCTGCTGGCACAAAACCGCCGGCTGCACGCACTGCCAGCCATCGCAGAACAGTACGAGAATCTCCGTGCTGAGGCTGAGCGGACAGTGCAAGCAGAACTGGAATCCGCGCTACCCGTGAGTGACGCCGAGCAACAGCGTATCGCGGATGCGTTGACGGCCCGCTTGGGAAGCAAGGTGGAACTGGTATGCAAGACCAACGAGGCGCTTCTCGGCGGTGCTGTGATCCGCGCAGGCGATCTCGTCATCGACGGCTCGGTCCGGGCTAGACTGGAAAAACTGGCTGTCGCCATCGGCGGCTGAGCGGTCATCAAACAGGTGTAACTCAGAGGAATTTAGGTATGTCTATGCAGCTAAACCCCTCCGAAATCAGTGAACTGATCAAGGAGCGGATCAAGGATTTTGATGCCAGCGCCGAAGCACGAACCGAGGGCACGGTCGTCAGCCTGACTGACGGTATCGCCCGCATCCACGGCCTGGCTGATGCCATGCAGGGTGAGATGCTTGAGTTCCCGAACGAGACATTCGGTCTGGCGCTGAATCTGGAACAGGATTCTGTCGGTGCCGTGATCCTCGGCGATTATGAGCACATAGTCGAAGGTGACACGGTCAAGTGCACCGGGCGAATACTGGAAGTACCCGTAGGAGATGGATTACTCGGTCGGGTGGTGGATTCGCTGGGTAACCCCATAGACGCCAAGGGCGAGGTTGAAATAGAGGGCACATCACCGATCGAAAAGGTAGCCCCCGGGGTAATCAGCCGCCAATCTGTGTCTGAGCCGGTTCAAACGGGTCTCAAGTCCATCGATTCGATGGTGCCGATCGGGCGTGGCCAGCGCGAACTCATCATCGGTGATCGCCAGACCGGTAAAACAGCGGTCGCGATTGATACCATCATCAATCAGAAAGGAAAAGGCATCAAGTGCATTTACGTGGCCATCGGCCAGAAGGCCTCGTCGGTTGCCACCGTGGTCAACAAATTAGAAGAGCATGGTGCTATGGCACACACTATCGTGGTGTCCGCCTCGGCAGCTGAATCGGCGGCCATGCAGTACATCGCACCCTATTCCGGCTGCACCATGGGTGAGTATTTTCGCGACAAAGGCGAAGATGCCCTGATCATTTATGACGACCTGACCAAACAGGCCTGGGCCTATCGGCAGGTCAGCCTGCTGTTACGTCGACCACCTGGGCGCGAGGCGTATCCTGGCGACGTGTTTTATCTCCATTCACGATTACTGGAGCGGGCGGCCCGGATCAACGCTGAAGAGGTTGAAAAAAGAACCAACGGAGAGGTCAAAGGCAAGACCGGCTCCTTGACCGCATTGCCAATCATCGAGACACAGGCTGGCGATGTCTCGGCGTTTGTGCCCACCAATGTCATCTCGATTACGGATGGCCAGATTTTTCTCGAGACAGATCTATTTAACGCAGGGATAAGGCCCGCGATCAACGCTGGATTGTCTGTGTCCCGTGTTGGCGGAGCAGCGCAATGCCCGTTGGTCAAGACGCTCGGTGGTGGCATCCGTCTCGCACTCGCACAATTCCGGGAACTGGCCGCGTTTTCACAGTTCGCGTCAGATCTTGACGAGGCCACCCGCCGGCAACTGGAACGCGGTGAACGGGCGACAGAGGTTATGAAACAGAAACAATTCTCGACCATGTCGGTGGCCGAGATGGGCATCAGTCTGTTTGCTGTTAACGAGGGATACCTCGACGATGTCAATACAAACAAGGTGGTGGACTTTGAACAGGCCCTGCAGAGCCACATAAAAAGCCAGCACGCCGAGTTGATCGAAGAACTCAATCGTGACCAAGTCTATAACGATGAGGTGGGCGAGAAGATGCACGCAGCACTGAAAGACTTCAAGGCGACCGGCAGCTGGTAAACAAAAAAGGACATCACGACAACAGGCGGTAGACAATGGCGGGTGGTAAGGAAATACGTAACAAGATCAAGAGTATCCAGAATACTCAGAAGATCACCAAGGCCATGGAAATGGTCGCGGCCAGCAAAATGCGCCGCGCCCAGGAGCGGATGCAACTGGCCCGCCCGTATGCCGAGAAAATGCGTAACGTCATTGCACACCTAGCCCAGGCCAATCTGGAATACAAACACAGTTTCACCCTGGAACGCGATGTCAAACGGGTGGGCTTTATTATCGTCTCCAGCGACAGGGGTCTTTGCGGCGGCCTGAACATCAACCTGTTCAGAGAGACAGTCAATGCACTGTCAGACTGGCAGGATCGCGGCGCCGAGATCGACGTGACAACGATCGGTTCCAAAAGCCTCGGATTCTTCAGGCGGATCGGCTCTAACGTCGTCTCTGAAGCGACCCGGCTGGGTGATGCCCCGCAACTAACTGAACTGATCGGGGCCATGAAAGTGATGCTGGATGCTTACACCGACGGGCGGATTGATCGTCTGTATCTTGTGCACAATCAGTTCATATCGACCATGTCGCAGCAGCCAAAGGTGGAACAGCTCTTGCCTACTCACGCCGATGAACCCGACGAGAGTTTGACCCGCCACTGGGATTATCTATACGAACCCGACGCCCGTGATGTGGTTGACGCCTTGATGACACGCTATGTTGAGTCCCTGATCTATCAGGGTGTAGTCGAGAACATTGCCTGCGAGATGGCGGCGCGGATGGTGGCGATGAAGTCTGCCTCGGACAATGCCGGTGACCTGATAGACGAGTTGCAGTTGGTCTATAACAAGGCCCGCCAGGCGTCCATTACCCAGGAAATATCAGAAATCGTCAGCGGTGCGGCCGCTGTTTAACTACTGACCTAGGATCGGTCTGGAAAATATTTTAGCGAGGGAATATCCATGAACAACGGAAACATAGTCGAGATCATCGGCGCGGTTGTGGACGTCGAGTTTCCAAGGGAATCAGTGCCCAAGGTCTATGACGCACTGACAGTGTCGGAGACCGGACTGACGCTGGAAGTCCAGCAGCAGCTGGGTGATGGCGTGGTTCGAAGTATTGCCATGGGCTCCAGCGATGGTCTCAAGCGCGGCATTGAGGTGACCAATACCGGCGCGCCAATCACCGTGCCAGTCGGCGAAGCAACACTTGGCCGGATCCTGGACGTGTTGGGCAAACCGGTCGATGAAGGTGGCTCGGTCGAAACACCCCATCATCTGCCGATCCATCGTAAAGCGCCGGGCTATGCTGACCAGGCGCCGACCGTGGAAATCCTCGAGACCGGTATCAAGGTAATTGATCTCATCATGCCGATCGCCAAGGGCGGCAAGATCGGCCTGTTTGGCGGTGCCGGTGTTGGCAAGACCGTGACGATTATGGAATTGATCAACAATATCGCCAAGGAACATTCGGGGCTATCCGTTTTCGCTGGTGTCGGCGAACGCACTCGTGAAGGCAATGACTTCTATCATGAGATGAAAGAATCCGGTGTACTGGACAAAGTCGCAATGGTCTTCGGCCAGATGAACGAACCGCCTGGTAACCGTTTGCGCGTTGGTCTAACCGGCCTCACCATTTGTGAGCACTTCCGGGAAGAAGGACGGGACGTATTGCTGTTTGTGGACAATATCTACCGTTACACCCTGGCCGGAACCGAAGTATCGGCGCTGCTCGGCCGGATGCCTTCGGCGGTGGGATATCAACCGACCCTGGCGGCTGAAATGGGTATTCTGCAGGAACGAATCACCTCGACCCGCACAGGCTCGATCACGTCTTTCCAGGCGGTTTACGTGCCGGCTGATGATCTGACCGACCCCTCCCCAGCGACCACATTCGCCCACCTTGATGCGACACTGGTGTTGTCCCGACAGGTGGCAGAACTTGGTATTTATCCCGCGGTCGACCCGCTGGACTCCACCAGCCGGCAGCTGGATCCTTTAGTGGTGGGCCAAGAACACTACGATACCGCGCGGGCCGTGCAGGGTACGCTGCAACGCTATAAGGAACTGCGTGACATTATCGCTATCCTGGGTATGGATGAGCTATCCGAGGATGACAAGCTGGCAGTCGGTCGTGCCCGAAAGATCCAGCGTTTCCTGTCGCAGCCGTTCTTTGTAGCCGAGACCTTCACCGGCTCACCGGGTAAGTTTGTTGCCTTGAAGGATACGATCCGCGGGTTCCAGGGCATCGTCGACGGCGAATACGACGATATTCCGGAGCAAGCCTTCTACATGGTTGGTGGTATCGAAGAAGCCAGCGAGAAGGCGAAGACCGTTACCTGATCGAAGGCAGACCCGGAACATGGCCAACACTATCAAAGTCGAGATTGTCAGCGCGGAGGAAGACGTGTGGTCCGGTGAAGGGACTATGGTTTTTGCACCGGCAGAAATGGGTGAGATCGGTATCGCCCCTCAGCATGCACCACTACTGACACGGCTAAAACCAGGTGAGATCCGGGTACAGCAGGATTCAGGCGACGAGCAGTTTTTCTACGTGTCCGGCGGACTGTTGGAGGTTCAGGGTCATCTGGTAACAGTTCTTTCCGACACTGCGGTAAGGGCCGACGACCTTGACGAGGCCGCCGCGCTAGAAGCACAGCGCCGGGCAGAGCAGGCGCTGGCTGATCGGACGGGTGACATGGAGCTGGCCAAGGCAAAGGCGGAACTGATTCAGGCTGCTGCCCAACTCCGGGCCATACAGAAACTTCGAGGAAAAGGCCGCGCTTGACGTCTTTCTGCCGACAATAGCTGGCTGTCCAAAATGCCCGCACTGATTACCGACAACAAGCTGGTTTCCGTCGCCTACACGATACGCGACGTCAATGGCACGATTGTTGAACACAGTGATCTACCCATCTCCTATGTGCACGGTGTCAACAGCAGCCCTTTGTTTCCCAAGGTTGAAACAGCGCTCGAGGGTCTGGCCATGGGTGATCGAATCGAGGTTTTTCTGACAGCTGACCAAGCGTTTGGCGAGCATGATCCCAGCCTGATCTACACCGAAGAGATCGATAATACACCTGAAGAGTTGCACTTCGTTGGTGCGGAACTTGACGCGGAAAACGATCAAGGCGACGTGCTTCACTTTCGCGTCACCCGCATAGATGACGGCCAGATTACCGTCGACGCGAACCATCCGCTGGCGGGCCAGGACATCACCTTTTCGGCCCGCGTAGCAGACATACGTGATGCCACTGGGGAGGAGATCAGCCGGCAGGCGAAGCAGTTCGTGCATTGAGGTTCCTAAAGGCCCGACAGGATCGGCAACCACCCGGTCGTTTGCAGTAATATCGCCGCCATGACTGTCGAAGTGATTGTACTGGCCGCGGGTAAGGGCACGCGTATGTCGTCCAACCGGCCCAAAGTGCTGCAGGACCTCGCCGGCCGGCCACTGCTCGAACACGTCATCACCACGCTCGGCACCCTGGAGACTTCTCGCGTTCATGTGGTTTACGGACACGGCGCGGAGCAGATCCTTGCGCTTTCGGAGAATTGGCCCGGCATCAACTGGGTGTGCCAGGCGCAGCAACTCGGGACGGGTCACGCTGTGCTGCAGGCGCTGCCGGCAGTCGCCGACAGCGCACAGATCCTGGTCGTCTACGGGGATGTGCCCCTGATCCGTAGTCAGACCTTGAAGGCGGTTATGCAGGCGGCCGGCAGAGAACATCTGGCCGTTTTGACCTGTGAGTTGTCCGACCCCACCGGCTACGGCCGGATTTTGCGTAATCCGGATGGGCGCGTGACTGGCATTGTCGAGGAGAAAGATGCCAGTCCGGCACAACAGGCGATCAGCGAGATCAACACCGGGTTCCTTGCGGCGCCGGCAGCACGCCTCAAGGAGTGGCTGAACGTCGTTGATAACAACAATTCACAAGGCGAGTACTACCTCACTGATATCGTCAGCCACGCGGTTGCGGCTGGGATAGAAGTAGTGACCTGCAGCGCCTCTGATCGTGATGAGATCCGCGGGGTCAACACCCAGGGTGAGCTTGCCCGGCTGGAAAGGGTCTACCAGCTTCGTCAGGCTGAGCGCTTCATGAATAACGGGCTATCGCTCCGGGATCCGGCCCGCTTCGACGTGCGCGGTACACTGGTATTCGCGGCGGACTGCAGCATCGATGTGAATGTTGTGATTGCCGGGAGTGTGACCTTTGGTGAACGGGTCTCGATCGGTGCAAACTGTTTCCTGCGAGACTGTACTCTGGGAGATGGCGTGACGGTCAACGCCAACAGTGTGCTCGAAGGGGCGACGGTAGGTGCCGGCTGTAGTATCGGGCCGTTTGCCCGGTTGCGCCCCGGGACCGAATTGGCCGAAAAGGCACGGGTCGGCAACTTTGTCGAACTCAAGGCGGCCCGGCTCGGCCACGGATCCAAGGCTAATCACCTGGCCTATGTTGGTGACGCTGATGTCGGGAACCACGTGAACATTGGTGCCGGTGTCATTACCTGTAACTACGACGGTGCCAACAAACATAAGACAGTGATCGGGGATGACGCGTTTATTGGCTCGAACAGCCAACTGGTGGCTCCCGTTGAGATCGGTGCCGGAGCTACCATCGGTGCCGGCTCTACGATCAGCCGTAACGCTGAAAAAGGTAAGCTGACACTAACCAGAAGCAAGCAGGTCACGTTTGAGAACTGGCAAAGACCAAAGAAAAAGGGTCCGCTAACCTGATCCGGGGTTCATGGAAATCAGGGACCGATTGCAGATAAAGGGCGAGGTGCGAAACAAAGCATGTGCGGAATAGTCGGGGCTGTTTCAGGGGCAGATGTGGCCCCGTTCCTATTGGAGGGACTACGCCGCCTGGAGTATCGCGGATACGACTCTGCAGGCGTGGTGGTGATCAAGGACTCCGGAGAGCTGGACCGTACCCGCAGCGTCGGCAAAGTCGAAGCGCTGGAGCAGGTCATGGCGGGTCGCGAGCTCAGTGGGTGCACGGGACTGGCGCATACCCGCTGGGCTACCCATGGCGGCGTGACCGAGCCCAATGCCCACCCCCACATTTGTCGTGATGCCCTGGCACTGGTCTGCAACGGCATCGTCGAGAACCACGCCACACTTCGTCAGGCCCAGGAAACGGCTGGTTTGCCATTCACGTCAGAGACAGATACCGAAGTGGTTGTCCATCAGGTCTACATTCATCTGGATGCCGGTATGGACCTCGCAGCTGCTGTCAGAACCACCATGGACGAACTAGAAGGCAGTTATTCCCTGGGTGTCGTGCAGGCCGGAGCCACCGGACGTTTGGTTGCCGCCCGAAACGGGCCGCCGCTGCTGGTGGGAATTGGTGAGGATGCTTTCTTTATCGCCTCAGACATCGCAGCCCTGGTCCCGGTAACCCGGCGCTATCGTGTACTAGAGATCGGTGACATCGCCGATATTTGCGATGGCCGCTGCACCATCCGAGACCGTAACGGTAACCTGGTGGAGCGGGCCGAGCGGCAAAGCAGTCAGTCCAGCGATGCTGCGACCCGAGGGGAATATGACCACTTCATGCAGAAGGAAATCCACGAACAGCCCCGGGCCATCGCCGATACGCTCGAAGGCCGTCTTGCTGGTGACCGGGTTCTGGAACAGGCGTTCGGTCCCAGCGCCGGGAAGATCTTTGACCACACCCAACAGGTCCAGATCATCGCCTGTGGTACCAGCTATCACGCAGGATTGGTGGCCAAGTACTGGCTGGAATACGTCGGTGTGCCCTGCGAGGTCGAGGTCGCGAGCGAATACCGTTACCGTCGTCACGTTACCCGTAAAGGCACGCTGGTTGTGACGATCTCGCAGTCAGGGGAAACAGCGGATACCCTGGCCGCGCTCGCTGAAGCACAGAACCTGGGGATCGTCGGCTCGCTGGTGATCTGTAATGTTCCGGAATCCTCGCTGGTCCGTGAGTCCGACCTCTCATTTATGACCCATGCCGGCCCTGAGATCGGTGTTGCCTCGACCAAAGCGTTCACTACCCAATTGACTGCACTGATGATGCTGGCGCTGGTGCTCTCCCGGCGCCACGGGTTTGACACCGGCTTTGAGGCTCATGTGGTCAGCCAGTTGAGAATGCTGCCAAGCGCTCTGGAAAAGGTCCTGGACATGGAGGCTGCGATCGCGCGTATGGCCAAGGCATTCGGCGATAAGCAGCACGCGCTGTTCCTAGCCCGCGGGGCACACCACCCGATCGCCATGGAAGGGGCGCTGAAACTGAAGGAGATCTCCTATATTCATGCTGAAGCCTATCCGGCCGGGGAACTCAAGCATGGCCCACTTGCACTGGTCGATGACCGGATGCCGGTGGTAGCGGTGGCTCCTAACGACACTCTTTTAGAGAAACTCAAATCGAACCTGGCCGAGGTTTCGGCTCGGGGTGGTCGGCTGTTCGTGTTCGCTGACCCGGATTGCGGATTCGAGCCCCGGCAGGACCTTGAGTTGATTCATGTGGCACAGGCGGACAGTGCAGTGGCGCCGATTATTTACACACTACCGTTGCAGCTACTGGCTTACCATGCGGCGCTCATCAAGGGTACCGATGTGGACAAACCACGCAATCTCGCAAAGTCTGTGACTGTCGAATAGAGCGCACGAATGGGGAGTGCCCCCCCGGTCCGGCCGCAGTGCCAATGAAACGTTATCCTCCCGAACTCTTTTCCAGCGAAGAACTGCAAGAGGCCAT
>PBDS01000078.1 GCA_002718155.1 Pseudomonadota bacterium | reverse complement strand
GCCATGTGTAACACCATCGCACCGCCGAAACAGTATCCGACTGCCGCAATGCGGCCAGCATCCGCGGCTGATTGGATATCCTTAAGGTTCAACCTGACCGAATCCAGACCCGATTGTCATGGAAGGCTGCACCTCCCACTGGCGCTACCGGGTCGGCACCGGTCAATACATTGATGCCCTTGCCACCTGCAAACGCCTCGTTCGGCCAGATACTTTCTACGATCACCACTCCACGCTGCAGACCATCGAACGTCTGCACCCTTATTGGCAGTGTTCCGCGGTCATTCCCCAAAGTCACCTCCTCTCCGTCTTTCACACCAAGTTCTCCAGCATCCTCAGGATGGACCATGACACTGGGGTGTTTCTCCCTTCGGATTGAGGTGGGTGTTTCGTTGAACGATGAATTCAGGTAGTGGCGACTGGGCGCCGTGACAAGCCTGAAAGGCATCTCGGGAGTAGATTCTTCAATTGCGTCACAATGATCAGGAAAAACCGGCATGGCTAGGCCTTGCGGGCCAAAGCCCTGGGGCTCAAGAGACGACCAGTCCGGCGAGAAGCGAAATTTTCCATCTGCGTGACCAAACCCATCGACATAGTGGGACGTCTTAAAATCAGGTTGACAGTCTATCCATCGAACGTCCTCGAGATTCTGAAGGTCGCCCCAACCGGAGTCTTGCAGAGTCCGATCTATGATTTCTCGGGCAGTCATTGAAAACCCTGGATGTTCGGCACCCAGACGTCCAGCAAGGTCACAAATCAGATCGTGATTTGAGCGGCACTCGCCCGGCGCCTCAATAATCTTAGGTCCCAGCAGAATATGCTGGTGGCCACCGCCCTGGTACACATCGTCATGCTCAAGAAACATCGTGGCCGGCAACACGATGTCCGCAACCCGGGCGGTTTCGGTCATGAACTGTTCGTGAACACAGACGAACAGATCAGGCCGGGAAAATCCAGCGTGCACTCTGTTCAAGTCCGGGGCTACCGACATGGGATTGGTGTTCTGTATGAACAGCGCAGTCACCGGCGGACCATCCCCGATATCCTGCTGGTCATTCATCAATACCGCACCGATTCTGGACTGATCGAGCACCCGGATA
Source organism: Pseudomonadota bacterium (assembly GCA_002718155.1). GTDB lineage: Bacteria > Pseudomonadota > Gammaproteobacteria > Arenicellales > UBA868 > UBA9619. Next base: position 14,615 of record PBDS01000078.1, on the reverse strand, counting down.
CCGGGATCACAAACGTCCAACCCTTCGATCAATGTCCTATCCCAGTGATAGATATCACCATTATTGTGAAATGCGCCGCCACCCTCATTGAGCCAGCACCCGGTAACCGTAGGAATAGACAGAACCGCATGCATGTTAAAAGCGCCATTTCTCTGTCGGGCAAATCCATAGCCCAGACGAAAGAAGGATCTTGGTGTTTGGCCGATCATTAAAGCCAGTTGCTCGATCGTCTCCACTGGAACACCGCTGACTCTTGAGGCCCAATGGGGCGTCTTGTCTTGCAGGTGGGCCTCAAGGCCGGCGGGATCATCAGTGTGGCTTGTCAGGTAGTTCTGGTTTGCGTAGCCATCTCGAAACAGCACGTGCATGATGCCACACGCCAACGCCCCGTCACTGCCGGGTCTGACACAGACAAACAAATCAGCCTGTCGTGCCGTGCTGTTGCGATAGGTATCGACCACAACCAGAGCAGCGTCGCGCTCCCGCCTGGCCTTAGCCACATGAGTCATGACGTTGACCTGAGTGCTGGCCGCGTTGGTGCCCCACAGAACAACCAGATCTGATTTCGCAATCTCCCGCGGATCGACTCCAGCCAGCCGCCCGGTACCGGCGACATATCCGGTAAAGGAAGGGGTCGTGCAGATCGTGCGATGTTCTCCGGAATAGCGTTTTGAATGACGCAGCCGATTGATACCGTCGCGCATTACAAGACCCATCGTGCCGGCAAAAAAGTACGGCCACACGGTTTCTGAACCATGTCGCTGTTCAGCCCGCAGCAGGTTCTCGGCGACTTCGTCAAGAGCACTTTCCCAACTCAGCGGTTCAAATTCGCCGCTGTGCTTGCCTCCTTTGCGCCGCAGCGGTCGGGTCAGTCGATCGGGGTGATGGATTCGCTCGCTGTAGCGGGCCACCTTGCTGCAGACGACACCCGATGTGTAGGTATTCTGCGACGCGCCCCTGACCCGTCCAATGTGCTGCTCGTCGATCAGTTCGATTTCAAGCGCACAGGTGGAGGGGCAGTCGTGTGGACAGGCGCTGTAGTAGATGTCGTTGTTCAAAGTTCTTGGCTTTCTTACTTGGTCTTTCTCGGCACATCCGGTCGCGTTCCGGACGGTCTCATCCCCCCGTCAGTGGCGCCATCACCGTCAAACTGTCGCCGTCAGAAAGCAACCGCGAGCCGCGCACACTCTTATTCACGGCGACGCCGTTCACTGATACCAGTCCAACCTGGTCGGTCGGTATGCCAAGGCCTGAAAGGGCCTCTTCAACTGTGGCACCGTCGGGCAACAGAGTCTCGCTGTCTGCAAAATAGTCAACCAGGTGCCCCGTGACCTTGACCTGTAGCCTCATGATGGAACTTTGGGCCCTCTATCCAAGACCCAGTCGCTTGAGTGTCTCGGTCGTTGGTTGGCCGTCGTCGGTCCAACCGCGCAACCGATAATACTCCGGAAGCATAAGGTCGAGCTCGTTGACCCTGCCCTTAGCAGTGCCGCTCGGGGCCGGATCTTTGAGGAGTCGCTGCGGAAGCGTATCGTCCGCACTGGTAAGGCCTGCGGCCATATTGAACATGCGTTCCAGGTTCCAGATCCGCTCACCAGACTCGGTCATCCGGTCAACAGTCCAGTCACCCTCACTGTCAGCGTCCAACTGCTCGGCAAATTCTTCCGGACCCCACGCTCCCATGGTGAACATGCACAGGCCGCTCGAGTCCACCACCGCCTGCCAGTCCTGGGAGGCCTTGCACGGCTCGGCTTTTCCAGATCCCGTCTGATCCTCCATGTCTACTTCGAACGTGTCATGCTTCAGGTGGCAGGCACCACGGTTGCCGGTCGCATAGCCAAGGCCCATGCCTTGCAGCGCCCGTGAGTCATAACCCGCAAACTCCTGACCCTTGACAGTCATCGACAATTCAGGATAACCATACTTCTCGCACATCCGGCGTGAGCCCAGGCCCAGCACTTCGCCGAACCCCTCCTGTTTGCCGGTCTTCTCAGCCATAACTGTGAGTGCTTGCGCATTGCCAAACTTAAGTTCTATCCCATCGGTCTCCTCGGTACTGATCACCCCCATCTCGAACAACTCCATCGCGGCGGCCAGAGTCACACCAAATGAAATAGGATCTATGCCGTGTTCGTTCATCAGGTAACCGGCAAAGGTGCACGCATCAATATCATCTATTCCGACCACGGGGCCGAACGCATAGGCTGTCTCATATTCAAGTCCACCGGATGCATGCCAATACTCTTTGCGGTTGACAATCGTGAAATGGTCCTTGTGAATATGCGAGATGCGGCCACAAGCAATAGTGCAGCCAAAACAGGCGGTATTAGTGACAAGGTTACGGTGGCCGTCAGCCCCGATCGCAAGCATGGCCCTGGCATCGACCTTGTCATAACCTTCGAACTGTACCTCCTTAAAATTTCGCGTCGGTAGACCACCGAATTCCTGCATGGTATCCATCATCGCATTGGTGCCGTACTTGGTGAGCCCCCGAGTGCCCCTGTCACCGGCCAGCATATCCTTCATCCGGCTGGTCACTTCCATAAAACGCTTCGGATCGTCAACAGAAACACCACAGGTACCGCGTGCAGCGACGGCTTTCAGATTTTTTGACCCCATCACTGCGCCAACCCCGGATCGCCCAGCCGCCCTGTGCAGATCGTTGACCACTGCCGCATAACGCACACCACGTTCACCAGCGATGCCAATCGTCGCGACCTTCAACATCGGGTTGTTATGTTCTTGCCTGATCCACTCCTCGGTCTCCCAGACGGTTTTGCCCCAGATCTTTTTCGCCGGGTGCAGACTGACGTCGCCGTCTTCTATTCGAAGGTAGACCGGCTCTTCAGCGCGTCCTTCCACCAGCAACAGGTCATAACCGGCATATTTCAACTCCGCACCAAATTTTCCGCCTGAATTTGAGCACGCTATCGCTCCTGTCAGCGGGCTTTTGGTGAGAACAGCGTAGCGGCCACTGGTCGACGCTGAGGTGCCCGTCAACGGTCCAGTAGCAAATATCAGAACATTGTCGGGGCCCATTGGTTCGGCTTCTGGATCCATGTTCTCCCACAAATACTTGGTCCCCAGACCACGTTCGCCGATGTAGTCGCTCGCCCACTGCATGTTCAGTGGCTCAGCCCGGATCGTGGAGTCTGTGAGGTTGACTCTTAAGATCTGTCTCTGCCAGCTCATTGATTTACGCCTCCGCAGTAGTATTGACTGTCGTGCCCGACAAGCTAGTCTCCATATAGGCTATAGCCCCTGTCGGACAGGCGGCAACGCATTGAGGATCGCCCCCGCACAGGTCACACTTATCCACCTTACCCGATAGAGGGTTGTACTCGATGGTGCCATAGGGGCACGCGATTGCGCAGGCTTTACACCCGACGCAGGCCTCGGTACGAACAAGCTTTGCACCCAGCTGATCATCCAGAACGATCGCGCCGGTAGGACAGACTTTCTGACACCAGGCCGCCTCACACTGGGTACAGGTATAGGGTACGGCCAGTCTGCCATGCTGAAACTCAAACACCCTGATCCGCGAACGGGCGGGATTAAACACCCCCTCGTGTTCGAAGCTGCAGGCAATTTCGCACTGCAGGCAGCCGGTGCATTTGTCCGGTTCCATTGCCAAAGACCGCGCCATTTTCATCTCCCTTTGACTGGTGACTGTCGGCCGATTCTCAACGACCGAGCAGCTCGAAGAGGATCACAATCTATCGTAAAACGTCCGACCATGACAGTTGCCAGCCCAAAAATCATATAATTCTGGACATCCCATCGAGCTGAAACCCTCAATTTCTGCAAGGCTTGCTACCCGTTCGTGACTGATCTCATCAGACAGCTAGGCGAAATCGTCGGAGACCGATATGTGGTTTCAGATGATTCTGAGAAGGCCGAGTTTCTCGAAGAGCGACGTGGAAAATTCAATGGACAGGGCGATGCAGTAATTCTTCCCAGCACGGTTGAAGAGGTTCAGCGCGTCGTTCGCTGCTGCGCTAGCCACCAGCGACCCATAGTCCCTCAAGGCGGCAACACTGGGCTTTGCGGCGGTGCCGTATCTCGCCCTGGGGAGGTTCTGATCAACCTCAGGCGGCTCAATCGAATCCTTGATATTGATCCAATTAACGACACGATGACTGTGCAAGCAGGATGTGTTCTGGCGAACATCCAGCAGGCGGCGATAGAGTCGGGCCGTCATTTTTCGCTCAGCCTCGGTGCCGAGGGAACTTGCCAGATCGGCGGTAACCTCTCTACCAATGCAGGTGGCATCAACGTGCTGCGTTACGGCAATGCCCGCGAGCAGGTACTTGGGCTTCAAGCAGTGTTACCCGATGGACGGCTCTGGAACGATCTGACTGAACTGCGAAAAAACAATACCGGCTATGACCTCAAGAGCCTGCTGATCGGTGCCGAAGGGACCCTCGGCATTATCACAGCGGCAGTCCTGAAACTGCACCCGAAGCCGCAGCAGATTGAAACCGCTTTCGTGGCCTTACGCGATCTGGAAGCAAGTCTTGAGTTGCTCACATTAGCCCGCGCGAAGAGTGGTGGCGCGCTGTCAGGCTTTGAACTCGTGCCCCAAATGGGAGTCGAACTGGCAGAACGACACGTTCCACGATGTTCCAACCCACTGCCCGGAGACCACCGTTGGTACGTGATCATGGTCTACAGCGGCACTGGATTAGAACTCCGAACGATCCTTGAAAACACACTGGCATCGTCCTTTGAGAAGGGCACAGTCACCGATGCCGTGATCTCCAGCAGCGAGGCCCAGACCGCGCAGATCTGGGGGATCCGGGAAGGCCTGGTCGAGGCACAACTTCAGGAGGGAGAACGCTACACGTACGATGTCGCCGTCAAGGTTTCGCAGGTGCCTGATTTCATCCATCGCGCGAGCGCTTTGGCCGAGCAGCGAATGCCAGGGATTCGACCATATCCATTCGGCCATGTCGGCGACGGCAACATCCACTTAAGTCTGTTTCAGCCACCCGGCTATGACCCCGCCCGGTTTCGCTCACGACTGCCAGAGTTCGACACTTTGATCTTTGATCTGGTGCACGAGCTTAAAGGCTCCTTCAGTGCCGAACATGGCATCGGCCTTCTGAAAATAGCGGAGATGACGGATTACAAGGACCCGGTCGGCCTATCGATGATGCGCGCGATCAAGCAGGCCATCGACCCGCTGAACATCATGAATCCCGGCAAGGTGGTGGCGACACAATCTGCCTGCCAAACCTCCAGTCGTCAGTAACCCAGTTCAGGATTGACGACGTTCTGCAACGGTTCGCCACGCAGGGTTCGGGCGAGATTCGCGAATACCAGGTCAAGTGTCATCTCGACATAACTGTTCCCATCGTCAGCAGAGATGTGTGGTGTCACCAGTAGATTGGGTGTCCGCCAGAGGATTGAATCGTCCGGCAAGGGCTCCGGGTCAAAGACATCCAGCACAGCCCCGCTGAAATGACCTGAAACCAGATTATCGACCAGCGCCGGATAGTCCACGGTGGCTGACCGGCCCAGATTGATGATCCCTGCCCCGCTTGGCATCAGTGCCTGGCGCCGACGGTCGAGAAGCTTCCGGGTCTCAACCGTCAGCGGCACTGCCATCAGGACGAAATCCGCTTCTGGCAGCACCTCGTCGAGATTCACTGTCGTCACGATCTGCTCGATTTTCTCTACGGGTCGGCCATGCCGACTGACTCCAATCACACGCATCCCCAGCCTTTGGCAGTGGCGCGCTGCAGCCGCTCCGATATGACCGACACCAATCACGACCAGTGTTTTACCCACCGCCGAGGTCGAGAACAGGGACGACCAGGTGGCAGTCTTTTGATTCTCGATGATCGCCGGCAGGCGATTGTTCAGCATGAGCACTGCCATCAGTCCAAACTCGCCGCCTTTAGCAGCGTGCGTGCCCCGATTGTTGACTATCGTGACCTGGTTAGGGAGCCAGGACATCGGCCACAGATGCTCAACACCAGCACCAATGATATGTATCCAGCGAAGTTCAGGCGCTATGGTCGCCAAGTTAGCAGTCGGCAGGTCCCATGCCACCAGCACGTCCGCAGTTTTCATTGACGCCTGAAAATTATCCAGATCCCAGTCTATAAAAACCTCTATCTGGTCAGCTATCTGTGGGTACTTGTCGCAGGCCAGTTGAAACTTTTCCGCCGTAATCGTGAAGACCGCCTCCCCCTCGATGGTCGGAGGAAAAGTCTCCGCTGACGCATGGTTGTTCTTGACATGGACACGCAGTTTCGCTGCCAAGCTCAAGTCTCCTGATCGGCCTTATGGGCCGGATTCCGGGGTGTCGTATCGGGATCAATCTGCCCCATACCCGCTGCCTCAAGTGCCTTGAGAGACTCAGTCACACCCAAAATCCTGTCGGTCTCAGCCAGGTCGTCTACTTGATACTGAATCTCCATGAACCGATGTGCGAGAGCGCTCAATTCTTCGGCCTCGCTGTCCGCTGATTCCCTGGGCATCCTGAGCACCGTGTCGCCACCATAGGTCGGGATCGTGCCAAATGAATTGGCTCGCGCCCTCAATGGTGGACCGCCGCTCGCGAGCGACCGGATCTGATCCCGCAACAGCCTGCGCATCAGGGCGATGCCTTTGTCACTGATAACGAGATTCTCGTTTTCATGCACTGTAATTGCGCCCATGCCCTCTACGGCTTCCACATCCGCTGGTGAGCGCTGTCTCTCTTCATAACTTCGCTCGAAGAGCTCACCCTGTTCAATCAATTCCGGCCCCTCTGGGGTGTTCCACGCAAGAGGGTCCCCGCGTTCGCCGAAATTTGCCCATGCAAAGCAGATCGTATTTTCATCGTCCAGCGGTACGACCCAACGCGTAAACGAACTGCGACCGTAGTAGCGTACTTGTGACCCATCTGCGGCAAAGGCGCTGCCCGCCTGGGTGAAGTTCGGCATCACAAGTTCGTTAATTCGCAGCCAGATGTTGTCACCGATCCGCCGCGTATTGATGCCTAGGAGAAAGCCCGACCTTTCAAAGAAGTCCATTTGGCCGAGTTCCCCGAAACCCTCGGAGAACTGCACTCGGCCGATTCGCGAGTGCAAGAAACTCGTGTGCAATGGATCCAAAATTGCATCCAGCACCTGCAGCCAGTTGCAGTTAAAAGGCGCCTTGTAGGGGACCATTGTCATATCTTCAAAGGTCATGGCATCAAACACCGGAAACTCCGGCATCTCCTCGACCGGCCCCAGGTAGGCGAAGATCAGGTCCTTGTATTCAAGGACCGGATAGGCCCCGAGCTGGATCTTGTGTTTCAGCCTCTCAATTAACCCCGCAGGCTGGCCGGGTGCATCCAGCAACGTTCCGTCGACGTCAAAATGCCAACCGTGGTAACAGCAACGGATGCCTCGCTCCTCACAACGGCCGAATTCCAAAGAGGATCCCCGGTGGGGGCAATGCCTGTGGACCAGGCCCAACTGGTCCGAACGGTCCCTGAACAGAACCAGGTCCTCACCGAGGATTCTCAAGGCCAGGGGCCGCTCCCCGAGCTCACCAGCCAAAGAAACCGGGTGCCAGTAACGACGAAGATACTCCCCGCAAGGGGTCTTCGGCCCAACCCGCGTCAGCTCATCATCACTGGAAATCGAAGGGCGGGTTACATAACCAGAATAGCTGCCGGACTTGAAGCGAAAAGATTTCATCAAGTTTCAGCGCTCACGACTATTAGGTTCACAAGTCAGCACCGTTTTCTCTCACCCAGATCTTCGCTGCATGGTCAAATACCAGTCGTACCCGGCACAAAGCCACCGCCGCCTCGTTTTATCTTATCCACCCATCCGGGGCTCAGACTACAATTCGTTCTCTGCTTGCCAACCGACACCCAGATCAATACATGTGGACAAACCCCAAGGTGTGGTCCCTGGCAGTCGCTGAGACAGTGGCCTGGGCTGGCATATTTTATCTTTTTCCCGCTATGCTGGTTCGCTGGGAGAATCACTTCGGTTGGAGTCGGGTCGATCTGGTCGTGGGCTTCACCGCGGCACTGGTCGTATCAGCATCAACTGCGGTATTCGCCGGGCGACTGATCGATCGCGGCCACGGCCGGGTCCTGATGACCACCAGCGCAGTCGCGGGCGCGTTGCTCGTGGGTCTGCTGCCCCTGATCGAGGCGCTCTGGCAGTTCTACTTGATCTGGCTGCTGGTTGGGGTAACGATGTCCGGGTGTCTCTATGAACCTTGTTTCGCCTTTCTCACCAGGATCTTCTATCCCGACGCCAAAAGACCGATCATCATGGTCACGCTGGTCGCGGGTTTTGCCGGCACACTGTGCTTTCCACTGTCCCACTATGTTGCTGACGCGCTCAGCTGGCAGGCCAGTACTTGGTTGTTTTCGCTGCTGGTTCTGGTAATAGCGGCCCCATTGTTCTGGTACGGCGCCTCTTTTGACCTTGGCGTGACAGATTCCGAAGACGCCAGAGTAAAGACGCCCTTTTCTGCGATCATCACACCGCTGCTCAAGAACCCCGTATTCTGGTGCCTGGCGATCGCCTTTTGGGCCTTCTCACTCAACCACAGCATGATCATCAGTCACATTCTGCCCCTGCTGGAAAGTCGCGGGGTATCGCCCACCCACGCGGTGATCGCGGCCTCGACTATTGGCGTGGCCCAGGTCCTCGGCCGCCTGGTGCTGATCCCGGTCGAACAGCGGGTCTCCATGCTGGTCATCTGTATGTGCGCCTTCATGGGTCTTTCGGTTGCCAGCGTCAATCTGGCCTGGGCCGGAACCGGCGTATTGATCCTGATTCTTTTCGTGATCTGTCAGGGGGGTTCGGTCGGAATAAGCAGCATCGCCAAACCCACGGTCACAGCCGATCTGCTGGGCCAGGCGAACTTCGGCGCTATCTCGGCCGTCGTATCCATGGCCTATGTTCTTGGATTCGCCTCAGGGCCGACTCTGTCCGGCTATATCTGGAGCATAGCCGGGTATTCCGGCGTACTTAAGGCAACCTTCTCGCTCGGACTGATAGGGCTTAGCTGTCTGGTTGCCGCCGGCCGGCTGACCCGGCCCTGAAGCAGGAAATGATCTTCTCAGTCCAGAGATAACCAGATGTAGCCCTGATCCGTACGGCAGGGAAAGATCTGCAAGCCGGAACGGTTCTTCGAGATATCCCCCAGATACTCCATCCCGGCAGAAGTACCATCATCCTGTAGCGAATCGCACCAACGTTTGATCTCACCGCTCTGTAGATCAAAACAACTCTGATGCCAGCGACACAGAATCTCGCTGCTCTCAGTGAATTTACTTGCCGGTGGAATCGGTGATTCATCACCTGCAGGGCGTTCCTTTCGTTCGAACAGCGGCAGCCTGAGGTGAGGACAGGCATTGTTGAAAGCGGTCACGTTGCCATTCTGGCGGGTCACCACCACATCGTAGTCGCGAAACTCCATTACCCTGTGGTCCCCTTCGCCGAGTTCCGCGGCCTGGAACAGCCGCACCCAGTCACGCCCCCCAAGCCGAACTTTTTCCCTTATCTCGGTCTTGTTTATCTCAGCATCGGCGGCCTCGTTCAGTCCTTCGATTTCATAAAGGGTGATTCGGTCGCTTGTTCCCCGGAGCTTGACTCGGACAAAGTCTGCGACCTCGACACAGTCCTTGATCTTCTCGTACAAGTTTTCCGATACCAGAAATCGAGTGTCAGCGTCCTTGTTTGCACTCTCGACCCGGCTCGCGACATTGACCGCGTCACCCACCGCGGTCAAGCGCTCGTGGCCGATCGCGCCGATGGAGCCGATCAGCGCTTCACCCCAATGCAGGCCTATGCGTATGTCAAAGTCAATATCATACATAGAGGCAAAAAATGGCTTCATTCTATCCACCACCTCCAGCGTCTTAAGTGCCGCGTTCACCGCTCGAATGGCTGCGTCTTCCTGACCATTGATGCCAAACACCGCCATCAGTCCATCGCCGGTGAACTTATCCAGATAACCGTCGTTGGCTTCGATCACCTCGCCGGTCTGAGCGAAATAGCGGTTAAGCAGATACATCACGTCGTACGGCGAGAGGCTTTCGGATATCGAAGTAAACCCCACAATATCGCTGAAAAAAATGGCTACTTCTCGCGTTTCGCCCGTACGGGTCGTTACCGAGCGTTCCAGCTGACTGGTCATGAACAGGTCGGTTTCGTCCAGGACCAACCGGCGAATCGTAAGGTCCCCTTTGGGTCGTAATTGACAGGCGAGTCTCACTTCATCACCAAGCCCGATGGACTCGGCCAGCTCCGCTTCAGCCGGGTTTCTCGCAGGGCAGGTCTCCAGGCCATTAAGGATCCAAAAACGGCAGGTTGAACATTTCGCCCGGCCGCCGCAGGCATGAGCAATCGGGATACTGGCCCTCAGCGCCCCTTCCAGCAGGGTCTCATCGGGCGCCAGCTCGAATTCAATGTCATCGGGCAACGATTTGACCTTAGGCAAAGCTGATTCTCCGGCAGTTCAACGTTCGAAAGTGCGAATCGAACCCCTCCAGGACGGAAAAGATAGTAACCCAGCCTGCCGTTGGCGGATACCCGTTGTGGGCCGGTCTGTCTCGCAACTGACATCGGTCAGGCGACACTTTAGGAACTCTGAGGGTTTTGCTGACATAATATTGTTAAATATGTTCTCATTCGCAAACCCCCAAAGGAGTGGATGTCGATGGCAACACGTGTAGACCCCGCCACCCCAGACGAGCAACTGCCAAGCACAACAGACGTCGTGATTATTGGTGGCGGCATAATCGGCGTGGCCGCTGCACTGACCTTGGCCGAACGGGGCCTGCCTGTAGTGCTCTGCGAAAAAGGCCAGATCGGGGCGGAACAATCTTCACGCAACTGGGGCTGGTGCCGTCAACAGGGTCGCGATCCCCGCGAGCTACCTCTCATCATCGAGTCCCTGCGCCTGTGGCGCGAGATGCATCAGCGAACCGGATGTGACGTCGGATTCAGACAGTGCGGCATTCTCTATCTCTCGGCAACAGCCAAAGGTATTGCCGACCGAGAGGCCTGGCTAGAACACGGCCGAGCACACGGCGTTGAATGCCATATGCTGTCATCAAAAGAGATTGCCGAGTTGCTTCCAGGATCAAACCAAGAATGGCCTGGCGGTCTGTACACCCCGACCGACGGGCGGGCGGAACCCGCGATCGCGGCCCCTGAAATGGCCCGCGCTGCTCAAAGGCGCGGCGCTAAAGTATTCACTCAGACGGCGGTCCGTGGGATTGAGACAACTGCCGGTGCCGTATCGGCGGTGGTTACAGAACACGGCACCATCCGATGCAGCACGGTTATTCTTGCAGGCGGAGCCTGGTCTGGCGTGTTTTGCCGCAACCTCGGGATACGGCTTCCCCTGCTGTCCACCATCGGATCTGTCTACCGTACGGCCCCTGTTCTGGACGCCCCCGAGCGATCCGTCAGCGGGGCAGGCTTTGCCATCCGTAAACGCCTGGATGGCGGTTACTCGGTATCCCACGGCGGCATCACGAATTTCGATATTGTTCCGGATTCATTCCGTTTTTTCACTGATTTCCTACAGTTGACCTGGATGGCGAGAAAGAGCTTGAGACCCTGCCTGACAGAGAGGTTCCTCACCGAGTGGAGACAGAAATCGTCATGGCCCTTGGACCAGGTCTCACCTTTTGAAGCCATTCGGACGCTTGACCCCCGACCTATAAAAGGCACCTTGGATAAAGCTCGACGGAACCTGGCTGCTGCGTTTCCGGCTTTTAAAGACGTCGAGATTCTGGAAAGCTGGGGCGGTCTGATCGATGCGACACCCGATGCCATACCGGTGATTTCACCAGTAGAAACTGTGCCCGGATTTTTCCTCGCGAGCGGTCTTTCGGGGCATGGATTCGGCATAGGTCCAGCCGCCGGACAACTCGCAGCCGACGTCGCGATCGGCGCGGAACCGCTGGTCGATCCCGCTCCATTTCGCTACTCGCGGTTCACCGACGGTTCCAGGATAGAGCCAATCATTGGGATCTAGCCGGCTAAAGTACCGCCAGACCCGCTGGATTGAATCCCGATCAGTGACCCAGCGCTTTATTTACCTCCGGACCGTGGAAGCGTGCTACTTTGCCGGTGGGCGCCAGCGGGTCTGAGTAGAAGAATTCGGGTAACTCATCGTCGGCTACGGTAAATCCTGCATCCAGGTTGAACTGACGCTCCAATGCAAGCGTCTCATCTCCCAGTTCACTGTAGAAACTCTCCTTTAGATCAGTACCGTGCGCATCATTGATGGCGTTGACCACAAACGCCACATTCGTGTCCGTCACACCCCGACCAAAAATACACAGTCCTAGAGCGTCTGAACTGGCCATCACCCGTTGGGATTCCAGGCTGGCGGCCACGACCTCTTCGACACTCATATTCGTGCAATCAAGCTTCGGCACGTTGCCGGCTGTGTGGTCCGCACCCTGGGCACTCACCATCATGGTAATTCCGGTAGCCTCAACCACGCGGGGGTCGTAGGCACTGATCGCCTGGCCTTTGATCACCGGAACCCGGGATACATTGTAGTGGTCTCCTACTCGGGCTGTTCCTTGCGCCCACAATTTTCCTTTCTCGGTGGCTCCACCGATCTCTTTCAACACTTCCTTCATGAAGTCTACGTCGCCAAACGCGCCTAGACCCGCGTCCATCAGTACCGCGATCATGGCGCCGGTCTCGATGGTATCTATGCCAAGATCATTAGCGACTTGATTAACCTCGGCCAACTCGTCGGGTTCCGTCAGGCCACAGTTGGTTCCCATGAGCCCCAAAGTCTCGTACTCCACCGGTGAGGTGATCTCAGTTCCATCCTTATCGACGTAGACATTGCTGCATTCAATGGTGCAGCCGGGCATGCACATATGCGCAGTCTGCCCACCTCGTTCCAACTGCTGTTCCCGGATGTACTGCCCGCCCATCGTCATGGTTTCGTCATCGTCGGTCGTAATCCGGCCATCACTGAAGTTGCGCACCGGCAGGCCGCCAAGATAATTCTGGACGTCGGCCATGAGCGCCGTGCCATAAGTCTTCTGGTTCTGGGCGATCTCGTCTTCATCCAGTTTTGCGTTGTAGGCCTTGACCGCACTGATCACCTTTTTACGATCATGAAGCTGCGGCATGCGGTTCAGTTCAGCGACTACTGCCTTGACCCTTTTGCTACCCATGACCGCGCCAACGCCGCCGCGGGCAGCCAGCCGGGACGGCCGCAGATCGGTATCGCTGAAAGAGATCCCTGAAATCAGGCCCTGGTATTCACCGACCGGACTGCACAGTCCGATGCTCACTTTCTTGCCGTACTTCTGGTGCAACAACGCCGCCGCCTCAAAATTACCAAGACCAAGATATGGTTCTGCCGGGTCAAAGGTCACCTGGCCATCCTTGGCAATGTGGATGACGGTCCAGTCAGGCGAGGCCCCATTCAGAGTAAAACCCGCCAGCCCGATCTGACCCAGTGCAAAACCGAATGTACCGCCGGCGTTGGCCTCCTTGACCCCACCGGTCAGAGGGCTCTTACAGCCGACGCTAAGGCGATTTGCATTGGAGAAATTAGTTCCGGCAAATGGCCCGGCGGAGAAGATCAGCGGGTTTTCCGGCGCCAGGGGATCAACTGCGGCGGCGCCAGACTCTACCAGACTCTTGGCTATTAAATACCTTCCGGCACGGGCAATGGCTTCCCCATGAAGTTCTTCTCGCCGTACAGATTGTTCTTGAAGATCGATGTGAAGATATTCACGCATGGTGTATTACCCCTGGGATATCACAGTTTTGTAGCCGGGATTTTATCATCACGGTGCGGCCTTCAGCACTTGGAGATATTCTCGCGGTTACCATTTCACCTCGGTGTTTCCATCAAGGCCTATCGCCTGGCCGGATATATACCTGCCTTGGCTCGAGCACAGGAAAAGAGCAAGAGCCGCAACATCATCGGCACTGATAAAGGTCGTCATCGAACTGCTCTGGACAAACTCCGTACGTACCATCTCCTCAGGTAAACCGCGAATTCTCGATTCAGCGGTGATGACCTGATCAATTCGTTCACCCTCGACCGAACCGGGGCAGATTGCATTGACCCTTATCCCGGCGCTGCCCAGTTCACCCGCCAGGGACTTCGTCAACCCGATCAGCGCCCATTTAGAGGCCACATATGGTGTCCGGTTGGGCACACCGTAGAATCCCGCCGTTGACGACAGGTTAACAATTGATCCCCCGCCCGCCTTCTTCAACAGGGGTATCGCCCTCCGACAGCAGTAATAGGCACCGTACAGATTGACCTCAAGCGTGTGTTGCCATTCAGACACGGTGAGACTCTCCAGAGGCCCGATAGGCCCGCCGACACCCGCATTGTTGACCAGTATATCGAGCCCACCAAAAACCGTCTCCAACTTATCGAACAACTCATCGACATCTGCAATGCTTGAGACATCGCAAATACAGGTTTCGAATCGATCGAGTACGTTGATGCTGTCGCGGTCTATATCGCAGATCATCACCCGGGCCCCCGTCTCGCTGAACTGCCGGGCGATTGTCAGACCGATCCCTGATGCCGCTGCGGTCACCAGCACTCGCCGTCCTTCCAGGCTATCTGCAGAAGTCACCGAGCCCGCCGCTTAGACT
>PBDS01000077.1 GCA_002718155.1 Pseudomonadota bacterium | reverse complement strand
CCTCTGCCAAACCGTAGACCAGGGTGTTGAAGCGGGTCAACTCTGCCTCGTCAACCGGCCCACGATGATCTGCTAATTGCAGGCTGACGACCAGGTCCGTGAACAATTCGTCACTACCAGCCTGCTCCAGGTCCAGCCAGACATTGCCGGGGTGGCTCCGCCCATGCACTGCCCTGGGGTGTTCCAATCGGATTTCGTGCTCACGATAAAGAACCAGAACTACATCTCGACTAACGGGATCCTGACCAGGAAGTCGTGCCCAGTAATCGATGCGCAGTGGGCCAGAGCCTATCCCGTCCTGGGGCGCGAGGCCGGCAATGTCTCGAGGAATACCGGACCCGGCGTCCTGACCTGCTCTTGCATCCTCCTGCGCTGGAGGGCTGCCAGTCCTGCCGGGCTCCTTTCCAAGCTCAAAATCATCCGATGGCACCAGTGACGGTTCGCGTTGCCCCGCCGGATCGAACTGGCGCAGATGGAGCACAGAGCCCAACTTGTCGATCAGCACCTCGACCGACGGAAACCCATTCATCCACTCGGTCGCGATCCTTCTCAGGCTAAAGCGGCCACGGGCATAAGACAAGACAACCACAAACGTCAGCGCGAGCGCCCCCAGGATTATGAGTGCCAGCTGCAAGTTCATGTCACTGTGCAGCCATCTCCACCGCCTGGTCGATGTCGACCGAAACAATAGCCGATACTCCGGGCTCTCCCATGGTCACACCAAGTAGCACGTCAGCGGACTCCATAGTGATCTTGTTGTGCGTAATAACGATCAACTGGGAACGCTCGGACAGAGCCCTGAGTGTCTCGCAATAACGCACCACGTTGGCGTCATCCAGCGGTGCATCGACTTCATCCAGGATACAAAAGGGTGCAGGGTTAAGGCGAAACAGGGCGAAAAGAAGCGCCACAGCTGTCAGAGCTTTCTCACCACCAGAGAGCAGGTGAATCGAACTATTGCGCTTCCCGGGCGGGCGCGCCATGACCGTGACTCCGGCAGTCAGAAGATCATCACCGGTGAGTTCCAGAACAGCGGTACCGCCACCGAACAATCTTGGAAAAAACTCGGTAAACCCCTCATTTAACTGATCGAATGTATTCCGAAAACGTTCCCGGGTCTCACGATCAATCTTGTGAATCGCAGCTTCAAGGGTCTCGAGAGATTCGACCAGATCGGCATGTTGCGCATCCAGGTAGGTCTTACGTTCTGACTGCTCCTCGAACTCCTCAATCGCAACCAGATTTACGGGGCCGATCCGGGAGATTTTCTCCCCCAGCTGCTGAGATTTCTCAGCCCAGATCTCCTCATCAGCTTCCTCCGGAAGATCACGCATCAACTCGTCCAGATCGAAATCGTCGGCCGTGATCTGATCAACGAGTGTCTCAGCCCGAACATTCAGCTCCTGGCCCAGCAATCGCTGTTCCTCCAGGACATCCCGTGCCACAGCGACTCGCTGCTCGCACTCAGACAAAAGCCCCTGGTTCGCACGCAGTTTTTCATCCAATAGCCCATGTCGGCTTCGGGCTGAAGCAAGCTGAGCGTCGACTTCAATCCTTCTGTCGAGTAATTTCTGCAAGCGTTGCTGAAGAACCTGTTCAGGCTCACTCCCTTGAGCAAGTATGTTCTCCAGTTCGCTGCGACGCTCCTGGTTACCTTGGCTCTGAGACACCAGCCGTTCTCGCCCGGCCTGTAGTGACTCAAGGGAAGCCCGCAGCACTTGCAGGTTCAGCTCGGTCTGGTGCAACTGGTCGCGGCCCTCCTGGACGGCACGTCTGGCTTGAATCAGATCGGCCGATATTGTTTGTTTTTGTTCCAGCAACGTCTCCCGCGCGTCGTCGACGGAACCGGTCTCATCCTGTGCCAGTGCCAGGCTTCGGCCTGCCTGGTCGAGTTCCTGACCAGTTCCGTCCAACTCAGAGATCACCTCATCGATCTCGTTTAGTAACTGCTGCCGGCGAGCCTCGATTTGGACGAAACGTGCTTCTTTGCCAGCGAGCACTTGTCGAAACTCATCCCGTACAACTTGAATGTTGCCGAACTCATGCTGCAGAGTCTGTTGCTGCTGTTCGGCAAAACGCACCATTTCGCGGGCCTGGTTCAGTTCCTGTTCCAGTTCGGCTGTAGCTATCACCAGCCGGGAAACCTCGGATCGCAATTGTTCGATCTCTTCTTCGCGAGCAAGTAGGCCTGCCTGGTCAGCGTGTCCGCGCGGTGCCCGAATCCAGTTTTGCCCAATGACAGTACCGCAGCGGGTCACGACACACTCATATGTCGCCAGCTCAGGCCTCCGGGCCATGGCCTGAGAGAGAGTCTCTGCAACATAAATACCAGCCAGAAGAGGCTGGAAGTCGTAGCGTTTACAGTGCAATTTGCTCAACAGTGTATCGTTCGCTGGGGTCACCGGGACCGAAGGTCCTCTTGATTCGATGAAGAAAAGGTCACTGGTCGGTAGAGCCGTCTCGTCAGCCACTGTGTTCTCGAGGCTACCGACCCCAAGCCCTGCCAGCCGGTTGCCCAGGACAGCGTCAGCGGCGATCTCCCAGCCATCGGCCACGTTGATTTCAGCTGTCAAGCGTGGTGCATGGGAAAGCCCACGTTTTTCCAACCAGCTCCGGTAATCGTCATCCTGCCGCAGCGCGGTCTCCTGGAGATCCTCGAGAGTCTCCAGCCGACTGGTCTTGGCATGCATACCCTGCCGGCCTGTATCGACGGTATGTACCAGTTCTTCCTCAGCCTTTCGGCCATTGGCCAGTTCATCTACCAGACGCTGCAACTCGCTGCTCTTTTGACGGGCAATCTCATCCTGTTGTCGGACAGCGCCACGGGCACTCTCGACATCCAGGGTTTCCTCCTCCTCGAGTAGCTTCATGTTCTCATCATCCAGGCGCGCTAGCCGCTCCTGAAGTTTAAGATCCACCGATTCGAGTTGGCCTATACGCGTTTGTTGAACCTCCTGGTCCCGGGCTGGTTCTGCAGCCCGCTGGGTGAACTCATGCCAGCGCTCCTGCCAGTCTTCCAAGCGTTGCTCGTGTTCGGCCAGTCGCTCCTGAATGTCACGAAGCCGAGCAGCACTTTCAGTTCGCAGCACATCACTGTGGCCGAGTTTCTCTTCGAGCTCACGACACTCCAAAGTATCCTGTTCCAACTGAGCCGCGATCTCAGCAAGTGAAACGGTCAAACGATCCAGCTCGCCACGCTGTTGTTGTTCAGTCTCCCGGGTATGCTCGATCTTCTGCTCTACCGAGGCTACATCTGCGCCCACTGAGTAGAACTCGCCTTGTATTTCATTGACCTGACTCTGCGACTCGACCTGTTCAGAGCGTATCTCTCCAGCCTGGCGCTCGAGCGAGCGCTGCTCGGCGAGTTCCGATTCGACCCGATTCTGCTCCTCAGATATCCGTCTTGCCTGTCCGGTAGATCTTTCTTTCATTACCCGATACCGCACACCGAGCAATTGACCATTGATCTGGCGCTCTTCGTCCTTGAGTCTGCGATAACGTCGGGCCGCCTGGGACTGCCGCTGTAGTCTACGAAGCTGTGCACCCAGTTCCCCACGAATGTCTTCAACCCGATCGAGGTTCTCCCGGGTATGGCGGATGCGGGTCTCTGTTTCTCGCCGTCGATCCTTGTAGCGGCTAATGCCTGCCGCTTCCTCCACAAACGCCCTGAGGTCTTCTGGCCGGGCTTCGACAATACGCGAAACCATGCCTTGCTCGATGATCGAGTATGAGCGATGGCCAAGCCCCGTTCCCCTGAACAGATCCGTGATGTCCCGTCTGCGGCAACGACTTCGATTAATGATGTATTCCGAAGTCCCATCCCGAGACAGGGTGCGCTTGACCGCAATCTCCGAGAACGCCGCATAATTGCCCGGGGCAGTCCCCTCGCTGTTATCAAACACCAGCTCAACAGAGGCCTTACCCACCGGTTTGCGAACGGCAGATCCGTTGAAGATGACATCCGACATGTTTTCGCCCCGAAGGTTGCGGGCGGAGATCTCTCCCATGACCCATCGAACAGCATCGATCACATTGGATTTTCCACAACCATTGGGCCCAACGATTCCAGTGAAGTCGGCAGGCACGGTTATCACTGTCGAATCTACAAAAGACTTGAAACCGGAAACATTGAGTCTTTTCAGGCGCATGAAGTCAGATCTTTGAAGGTTAGTGAAACCAGATTCATGCCGGCCCCGGACATGCGAGACAAAAGCCTGCTGGCGAGACCGGCCGGCTCAACGGGAAAATAAGATTCGAGATATTTTGGTCCAAACTGGCACTCAATTATATCTGATTCGAGTTCGACCCAGGAAACATTCAGAGGGCTCCTATCAGAGCGCTCTCGACGATCGAATCCCGCGTGACCACCGGCGAGAGCCCGACGCTTTGACACCGCCACGAACGCTTTCGGACCGTTCTGCTGGCAGCCTGCTCGAACATCAGACGAACTGTTTGAAAATGGTTGCGTGCCTCGGATCACTCTGGTATAACGGCCGGCTTTCTTGACCACAATACCGATTTCCAGCCGGCATCTCGCCGAACGTACTACGCTGACTCTTAATCCGATGGCAACAACCAAAACCAAGCTCGCCGAACTCATTCACGGGATCAAACCATATCACCCCAAAAAGCGGGAAGAGTATATGAATGAGCCCCAGCAGGACCACTTCCGAGCCATTCTCAATGCCTGGCGCCAGGAGCTCATCTTCGATACTGAGCGTACCGTTCATGCAATGCAGGATGAATCCATCAATCTCCCCGACCCCAACGACCGGGCGACCCAGGAAACCGACAGGTCGCTTGAGTTGAGAACCCGTGATCGAGAACGCAAGCTGGTCAAGAAGATCGAGGAATCGATCGCCACCATAGACAGCAGCGATTATGGTTATTGCGAAACCTGCGGTGTGCCGATCGGTATAAAGCGCCTGGAAGCCAGACCGACGGCAACCCAATGCATCGACTGCAAGACCCTGGACGAGATCCGGGAAAAACAACTCGCCTGATCCGCTCCGCTCGAGCGGGACAGCATCCTGAAGCCCGCCCCGAAAATTTCTCCGTTATCAACGACACACGGCTAAAATTCAGTTCGGCACCCCACCGCAGCAATACCCTCGATGTTTGACCTGGTCATCAAAAATACCCAGATCGCCAGACCCGACGGTTCTCGTACCGACGCGGACCTGGCCTGCCTGAATGGTAGTATCGAGCGGATCGAGGGCCAGATCACCGCCGATGCAACCGAAACGATCGATGCACAAGGCCACTTGCTGCTGCCGGGCGTAATCGACCCTCAGGTGCATTTTCGCGAACCCGGCGCCACCCACAAGGAAGATCTAGGATCCGGCTCCCGTGCTGCGGTCCGCGGTGGGGTGACCAGTTTTCTGGAAATGCCGAACTGCAGGCCCGCTACGGTTGACCAGATACAGATGGACTGGAAGCTCGCCCGCGCCGCACGTACCTGTGTGGCTAATTTCGGCTTCTTTATCGGAGCAACGAAAGACAACCTGGCGGCCCTCAACAATGTCCACCCGGCGTGCGGTATCAAGATATTCATGGGGTCGAGTACCGGTGACCTACTGGTGGATGATCACGAATCGCTGGATCGAATTTTTTCCTGTGGCAGGCGCCTCATTGCTGTGCACGCAGAGGACGAGGAGCGTATCAAGCAACGCACGACAGAAATCATCCAGCCATCTGATGACCCTCTGCCCTACAGTCTCCACTCTGAGGTCCGTGACCCGGAAACCGCGCTGATCGCTACCTGCCGGGCAGTCGAACTCTCTGAGAAATATGGGCGCCGGCTTCATATTCTTCATCTTTCTACGGCCAGCGAGGTCGACTATCTCCGGACGAATAAGCCTGCCCAGGTCAGCTGCGAAGTCATTCCCAATCACCTGTTCCTGAATACAACAGATTATCAGCGACTCGGCTCACGGGCACAGATGAATCCCCCGATCCGTGACCCGGGTAACGCTTCGTTACTCTGGCAGGGTCTGCATGATGGAGTGATTGACATCATCGCAACCGATCACGCTCCTCACACGCTGGAGGAAAAGTCGAAACCCTACCCAGACTCACCAGCAGGAATGCCGGGTGTTGAAACTTCACTGCCGTTGATGCTGACCCATATGAAAGCGGGCAAGTGCACCCTCGCCGAAATACAGACCTGGATGAGCGATGGGCCTGCTCGTATTTACGGTATCCCGAATAAGGGGCGCATCGAAGAGGGTTTTGATGCTGACTTGGTGCTGGTTGACCTCGATCACAGCCACGAGGTCCGTGACGAAGAGGTATTCAGTCGAGCCGGCTGGAGTCCATACAGTGGGCTCCAACTCAGCGGCTGGCCACTGTATACCATGGTTGGCGGCCGGGTTGTATTCGACAACGGGCGAATTCGACCTGGTGTTTTTGGCAGCGCACTGAGTTTTATTGACGACGACGCCTGAGCTGCCCCCCACCCGGGGTGATGGCCGCCACCAGGCGGTTGGGAAACGCGTACCGGCAGCCTTTCGTCCGGCCTGGTGGTGCAGAAACCCACACTTCCAGACCCTGTGGCCGATGCTGGCACGGCGCCATCTTCGGCCACGATTCAACCGTCAGAGACTTGAGCTTCCAGACGGAGACTTCCTCGACCTGGACTGGACGGGCCCCGAAGATTCCGGCCGACCTTTGGTCCTGGTACTCCACGGGCTGGAAGGCTCCTCACAGTCCCACTATGTGCGCGGCCTGTGTTCAGTTCTGAGCAACGCCAGTTTCAGATCCTGTGTCATGCATTATCGGGGCTGCAGTGGCGACATCAACCGACTACCCCGCACCTACCACGCCGGTGAAACGGGCGATCCAGACTTCGTTATCGGCTGGCTCCGCCATCACTACCCTGGTGTAGCACTTTTTGCCGTGGGGTTTTCACTCGGGGGTAACATGTTGTTGAAACTACTAGGAGAACAGGCGGGCTCGTGCGTTTTGTCCGGCGCGGCCGCCGTTTCAGTCCCTTTCGACCTCGCGAGTTGTGCAGAACGTCTGGAGAAAGGCACTTCCAGGATCTACCAGCACTGGCTGGTGAGCGCAATGAAGAAGACCGCCCGGCAAAAAGCAACGCAATATCCCGGGCGCCTGGATATAAACCGTCTGCTGGAGACCACCACCTTTCGCGAATTCGATGAACTGGGCACAGCCCCCCTTCACGGTTTTGCAGGTGCCAGGGACTACTACGCCAAGGATAGCTGTCGCCAGTATCTGCCACAGATCACCACCCGGACGCTGATCGTGCAAAGCCACGATGATCCGTTCATAGAAGCAGTACAAATACCCAAAGAACAAGAACTCGGGCCGGGCGTACATCTGGAACTGGCAGCCCGTGGCGGTCATCTAGGATTTGTAACTGGTCCACTGCCTGGCTGCACAGAATACTGGCTGGAGAGACGGCTGACGGTCTTCTTCACTCACCTGACAGGCGAATTCAACTGACTCCTCGACCGGCCGTTCTCAAAAACTCTAGGGCCGGCAACAGTACCCAAGCTGCCCGGTTGCTCATGTTTAAACGCTGTCACCGGACGATGAAGCCTGAAGGGTACGGCGATCGTTGAATGCCTGGTTGAGGGTATTGGCATCCATGTATTCCAGTTCTCCACCGACCGGTACGCCCCGGGCCAGGCGACTGACCCTGACACTGGATTGATCCAGAAGATCCGACAAATGGTCGGCTGTTGCTTCCCCCTCCATCGTCAGATTGGTCGCAAGTATCACCTCCTGAACTGCGTTCTGAGACACGACCTTCATCAGGTGATCGATGGCAAGATCCTCGGGACCCACACCGTCCAATGGTGACAAATGGCCCATCAACACCAGGTAATAACCCGAATAGGCTCCCGCCTGCTCGATTGTATCTAGGTCTGCCGGTGTCTCAACCACGCACAAAAGAGAATCATCACGCTTTCCCGAAGCACAGATCTGGCACAACTCCGTCTCGCTGAAATTGTTACAGCGCTGGCAATGTTCGACACTGGCAGTCGCTTCACGAAGCGCGTCGGCGAGGGCGCGGGCACCATCCCGATCGCGCTCCAGCAGATAGAATGCCATTCGCTGGGCTGTCTTCGGGCCAACGCCTGGCAGGCGCCGCAGCGCCTGCTTGAGACGGTCAATGGCGTGCCCGTTGTTCATCTTTCAGCCCGGCAGGTTGAGCCCTGGGATATTCAGCCCGGAAGCCAGGCCGCCCATCTTTTCCTGGCTGGTTTTTTCGACCCGGCGCACGGCGTCATTGACTGCAGCAGCGACCAGGTCTTCCAGTACCTCTTTGTCGTCCCCCATCAGGCTGTCATCGATTGTCACCCGCCGAATATCGTAACGACACGTCATGACTACCTCGACCAGGCCACCACCGGCACCTCCTTCAACTTCGATTCCAGCCAGTTCCTCCTGGGCTTTCTTGAGGTTCTCCTGCATGGCCTGGGCCTGCTTCATGATATTGCCCAACGGTCCTTTCATTCTTCTGTTCCTTTGTGGTTGCCGGGCCTCACTGAATCAGGCACGACAGTTGCGTCAAACACATCCATGATGTCCTGTACGGCGGGATCATTGATAAGGTTCTGGTAGGCCTCTACTTTGGCGCCTTCAGCCCGGCGTTTTTCGTTTGCCGCCGGTGTCTCTGGCACACCACCGGGCTCAACTTCAACCATCTTAAGGCGTAGTGTTCCAGCAAGTGCACTGCCGAGACTTTTCTCTATCGCACCCAGGCGCGATGGGCTGAACAAATGGCCAAGAGAATCGGCCAGAGAAACCTCCAGAGTCTGCCCTCCAAAGCGATAGGGAGATAGGTTCATGGCCAGTTCCCGAGTGATCCCGCCAAGGTCCGAATCCGTGACGAGGCCTGCCCAAACATCGGGTTGCGCCAGGTCCGACGGATTCGCTGAACTGTCAGGGACATTCGTTTCCCTGGTCCCGGAACCGTCGTCTGGTCCAGCTGAGGAAACGCTTCGAGGCTGCGAAGTTTGGCCAGAATCTTTTTTCTCTAGCGGTCTGGTGGGTGAGTTACCCGTACTGTCCGGCCTGAATGTGAGCATCCGCAGCAGAGCCATCTGAAAACCTGTTGCTGGATCGGGCGCTAGGGGTAAGTCCTTTTTTGAGATCAAACCGATCTGGTAGTAAAGCTGCACGTCCTCAGGAGCCATCAGGTCGGCAAGGTCTGCAACCAGGCTCGTATCGACCCCTTTAGCAGCCAGGACATCAGGCACTGTCTGGTACAGAGATATATCCTGCAGAACGAGCATGAGGTCATCCAACGCCGCCATGTAGTCCAATGCCCTTAAAGACATCGTGTCGCAGGCCGCCATGATCGCGGGACCATCGCCGGCAGCGAGCCCACGCAGTATCTCTTCAACGTAGCGGGTCTCGATCATGCCCAGCATCTCCCGCATTTCTCCGGCTGTAACACAACCGGCACCGAACGCGATGCCCTGGTCGAGAAGGCTCAACGCGTCGCGCATACTGCCTGACGCGGCCCGCGCGAGCACCTCGAGGCCCGCGGTATCATGGGTGATCTTCTCTGCAGACAGAATCTTTTCCAACTGACCGACAATCTGCTCCGACTGTAGTGCCCGCAGATTGAACTGGAGGCAGCGTGACAAAATGGTCGCCGGCAGCTTCTGTGGATCGGTGGTTGCCAGCAGAAATTTGACGTGTCCGGGAGGTTCCTCGAGAGTTTTCAAGAGGGCGTTGAAGCTGTGGCCGGACAGCATGTGGACCTCGTCAATCAGGTAAACCTTACAACGGCCCTGAGTCGGCGTGTACTGCACGTTGTCAAGAATCTCCCGTGTGTCGTCGACTCTGGTACGGGATGCGGCATCGACTTCCAGCAGGTCAATGAAGCGACCCTCATCAATCCCCTGGCAGGCAGAGCATGTCTGGCAAGGTCTGGAACTTACTCCCACCTCACAGTTGAGCGCCTTGGCAAGCAGTCGGGCCAGGGTCGTCTTACCTACACCGCGGGTACCCGTGAACAAGAAGGCATGATGAACTCGATCATTGTCCAGCGCGCTGGTTAGAACGGACACAACATGCTCCTGGCCAACGACTTCATCGAAACCACGTGGCCGCCATTTCCGGGCCAGTGCCAGATAACTCATCAGGGTCGTTCGCTCAAGGTTTTACAGCACTTCCTGGTGATGGTGCCCGGCGTCTGGAGACGGCGCCAGCCAGCCCCGCCCCGGCACCCGATTCAACTGCTGCGGCTGCTTCCTTCCGGACCTGACCGGGTTCACAATCTATCGCCACCGGGGAGACCGGCTGCCGCCGCCATAAACGGCCAAAGGCAGCGCTCCTGCCACAAGGGGTTCGCGCACGATTCTAGCATCCAGCCGAGGGCACCGGCAGAGATACTTGAACGCTGATCTCACAGCTTTCGGATCAGACAGTAATTACCGTCGGCCTCGGAGCCTTCATAGTATGGTGCCTTTTGTTGCCGACTCAAGACAATGACCTCATCCTTTATGAGCGATGCGATTCTTGAATCAAACCCTGCCGAGTGCCAGATGTCACGGTGCACGGTACACGCCAGATAGCTCGAAGGTTTCAGTACTCTGACGATCTCATCCAGAGCATTTGCCTGTACATGGCCATGGGTAAAAGTACCGCAGGAAATGGCACCATCGTAGGTCTGGCTGGGAATATCCAGTGCTGCATTCAGATCACCCTCGACAAGGTGCCTGTAGCAGGCTTTGCGTTCCGCCCGGGCGAGCATTTCCGGAGAAAAATCCAGTCCGTCTATTCCGCTGAAACCCTGGCCCGCCAGGTGCTCGCCTACCAGGCCTGTACCACACCCCACATCGAGGATCCGTGCGGTTCGATCCTTCACTGCTTCTGCCAGCATCTCTGCAATCAGAACCGGAGCGATATAGCGAAGGTCCTGTTCAAGGTGTTGGTCATAGGTCGATGCCCAGTCCCTGTACAACTGCTGGGCATCTTCTGCTCCACTCAGCGCATAGGCCCGTTTGAGAAGTGTTGAGGCCTCATCTGAAACCGGTTTACCCTTGCTCTTCATTGTTCTACCAGCGAAACAATAGTGGCCTGTCACCAGGTCAGGGCTACCATGGGCAACAGTGCGTCACTGACTCTCCAGACACCTGCAAGCACCGGCACACCCAGTACTGCGAGCCCGATCAGTGCAAGTAGCACCAGATTACCATAGCGAGCATTGAAATACCGATAGCGTTGAGAAAGCCCTCGGGGCAGGAAATAAGGGAGGATATAGTGCCCATCCAGCGCACCGATCGGCAAAAGGTTAAAGACCATCAACAACAGGTTTATCCGCGCAACAAAGACCAAACTTTGTGGCAGGACGTCGAAAGGCCCATACCAGCCAAAGCGCAGTCCCTGTAGATAGATATTGACAGCAACAAATGCCAGCACGAAATTCATTGCCGGGCCTGCGGCGGCAACCAGCAACTCGGCATAGCGAGAGGTAAATCGGCGAGGATCAGTCGGCACAGGCTTTGCATAACCAAACCCCACGATCATCACCATCAACAATCCCATGGGGTCGATGTGTGCGAGCGGGTTGAGAGTGAGACGTCCCGCCCGCTGTGCTGTGTTATCACCGCAACGCCTGGCGACCCAGGCATGACCGAACTCATGACAGGACAGGGACACCACCAGCGCGCTCAGGATGACACAGAACAGGAACCATTGTCCCTGATAAAGAAGCTGAATCATGGTTCAATAGCAACCCTAAATGGTGAAACTCGAGCGTGCACGGTGACTTGTGCGTGTCACAATGCTCTGATGCCTTTCGAGCAAACGCGCATTTTACGCTAGTGTAGCCCGCGAACAGATTCCAGATACCCTAATCATCGTCCGGCAGGCTCCTGGAGACCCTATGACCCGAAAGCAAACCATTTCCCTCGAGGAACTCAGAGCCATACCCGGGCAGGAGCCGATGGTCTCCGAGTGGATCGCTCTGCCGCAAAGCATGATTGATGATTTTGCCCGAATCACCAATGATCACCAGTTCATCCACGTTGACCCGGGGCGGGCCAAGACGGAAACGCCGTTTAACGGCACCATTGCGCACGGATTTCTGACACTCTCACATCTCACACAGATGGTGGAGTCGACCCTGCCAGGGATCGACGGGACGACGAGGTCCGTAAACTATGGCTTCGACCGTATCCGATTCATCTCTCCGGTGCGCTCGGGGTCGAGAATCCGAGGACTTTTTACCCTGAAATCTGTCGAGGAAGAGACACCGGGTGAACTGACTCTACATCATGACGTTACCGTTGAGGTCGAAGAGCAGGACCGACCAGCCCTGGCGGCCCGGTGGATCACCCGTCACTACCTGTAATGATCAATGTACCAGCAGATCAGCGACCAGCGGCAGGTGATCGGAGGCCAACCGGGCGAGCTTCAACCGCGAGGGCATCAGATTGAGCAGTTCCAGATCACCTTTGACGTAGAACCCGTCCAGGGGTCGGACTGGCGTGTAGGCTGGAAAGGTCCGTATTGTCCCCTGACTCCCCTGAAAACCGGCAGGGTGCAGAATGAGTCGGCCCAACATACCCCAGATATCGTTCAGATCGCCTGCAATAACGAGAGGTATACGTTCACTGATTCCAGTGACAGAAGTACTGTTCAGCAGCCTTTTCAGCTGCATACGCCGTTCTATCCCGGAAAGCCCGAGGTGCGCGTTGAACAGATGGATTGTGCGCGATCGCGGCCGGCTCAGTTTCTGGCTGTACACGGGCACGCGAATGCGTACATGCAGCACACTGCGTCGCTTCTTCGGGGCGATAGTGAGATCGACATTTTCTGATGCGGTCAGTCGCCAGTGGCTGAGTACTCCATTGCCATACTCGCCCCCACCACGCAAGCGGACGTTCGGAAACCAGGCGCGATGCCGGAATCCCAGCAACTCCCCGAGCAGATCGACCTGCCGGTCCCCACCCGAGCGTGGTGATCGATTAGCGACTTCCTGCAGGAGCACGAGGTCCGCCCCGTAGTGCGCAATGACCTCAGCGATACGTGCCGGAGCATAGCGCCGATCGACACCGCCGATGCACTTGTGAATATTGTAGGTGATGATCCGGATCTTCATATTTCAGCCAGGCCCTTTCTCGGTGTTATGAATATGCGACCTGGTTATCCTAGAATAACCTCATCTGGCTACGGCCAACCACATACTGCCTGTCATTATGCATCTTATCTCCGACTGGAATTGTCCCCATCTCAAAGGCCACTACCTCGAAGCCCGTGTAATGTCTGCACTGGTGCTGATGATACTGGCACCGGCGTTTTGCCTTGGCACAGAACTGGAACCCTTTTCAGCGACTTACACGATCAGCCGTGCAGCGTTCAAGGCTGAACGTACCGTAGAACTGTCGCGGGACGGTTCTGAGTACCTGCTGACAGCAAAGACCACCCTGAAAGGACTGGCCTCACTGGCAGGACGCGGTACTGCAGTCGAGACTTCCCGTTTCCAGTTCACACAGGACAGAATCATACCGATACTCTACACAGCTCATGACGGCACAGGTAACCCGGACCGGATCATTCGGATCGAATTTGACTTCTCCAGCGGTGTCACCCGAGCCCAGGCACGTGGTTCAGAGCATCTGTTAAAACTTGATCAAGAAGTGTTCGATCCACTGTCTTTCGAACTTATGGCCCGAATCGACCTGCGCAACGGGGTAACCGAACCACACTATATGGTTCACGAAGGTGATCGCCTGAGACCATACCAGTTCCGACGAAAAGGAACCGAAACCATCATGGTCCGCAGAAAGAAGCTGAATACCGTTCGCTACCTGATCGACCGCCAATCCAGTCGACAACTCTATTACTGGCTGTCACCGGATTTGGATTATCTGATGGTGCAACTGCGCCAGGTGCATGAGGGAAAGACCAAGGCGTCCGGCATCCTGACTTGGAGTTCACTGCTGCTCTGAAGTGCCGAATGCCGGTCATTGCGTTCATGTGATTCTTCCCATCCTCAAGACCAATGACTGACAGACGACTGGTCCAACCTGCGGCGTCACCTGATGGCGATCCCTGGCTGCTGACGCCGGGGCCACTGACGACCTCGAGCACTGTCAAGCGGGCCATGCTGCATGACTATGGCTCCCGGGACATCGATTTTATCGAAGTAAACGCCAGGATCCGCAACGACCTGGTGGGAATCGTCAACGGCAATCACAACCATGTGTGTGTGCCCCTCCAAGGCAGCGGCACATTCATTGTCGAGGCCATGCTGACCACTTTCATCCCACGTCAGGGCAAGGTATTGCTGTTGATCAATGGTGCCTACGGCCGCCGGATGGCAGACATCTGCCTGGCCCACCAGAGGACATTTGAGACACAGCAGACGCCCGAGGATGTACCTGTCGACCCAGATCGCCTTGACCGGACCCTCGCGAAAGATCCGGGTATCAGCCATGTCGGCGTGGTTCACTGTGAGACGACTACCGGCATTCTGAATCCAATCAGTACAATCAGCCAGATCACGGCACGGCATGGCCGCGCACTACTGATCGATGCCATGAGCACCTTCGGCGCACTGCCGCTCGACGCCGTCGATATTCGTTTCGATGCCGTTGTCGCGTCGAGTAACAAGTGCCTTGAAGGCTCTCCCGGAATGGGCTTTTGTATCGCCCGGCGGGATGCGCTCGTCGGCACCCGAGATAATGCAGGCAGTGTAGTACTGGATCTTCACAAACAGTGGCGGTCAATGGAGGACAACGGACAGTGGCGCTTCACACCGCCCACCCACACCGTCTTGGCCCTGGCGCAGGCACTTACCGAATTTCATGCCGAGGGCGGCGTCCAGGGTCGCGGCGAGCGTTACCGCAGGAACTGCAAGATGCTGGTAAACGGTATGCGGGAGATGGGCTTCCAGACATTGCTGCCCGATAACCTGCAGGCGCCAGTCATCATCACCTTCCTGGTGCCGGCCGATCCCCATTTTCAGTTCGAGTCCTTTTATGATGCCCTCCGCCAGCGTGGCTATGTGATTTACCCAGGCAAATTGACCAGCGCCGACTCTTTTCGAATCGGTTGTATCGGCCGGATCACAACGGACGAAATCCGCGGTGTGCTGCAGGCTGTTCGCGAAGCACTGGCAACATTGAACGTGAACAACTGCGGCCCTTCGCCCTGAACGGATTCCTGTTGGATACCCTGTCTGTCACCAGCAATGGACGCCAGTACCGCTGGCCTCGCCAACCGGTTGTCGTAGTTTGTCTTGATGGCAGCGAACCGGAATATCCCGGTTCGGATGGCGGCGGTTATCTGGACCAGGCCATCGGCAATGGCTGCATGCCCTATCTCGAGCAGGTCAGACGGACAGGAATGTTCCGAACCGCTGAGTCGATCATCCCCAGTTTCACGAATCCCAATAACATCTCGATCGTGACCGGCGCACCACCTTCGGCCCACGGCATATCAGGTAATTTCTTCTACGATGCGGAGCGTGATCAGGAAGTCATGATGAATGACCCTGCCCTGCTGCGTACGTCAACCATCTTTCATGCCTTCCAGGAAAAAGGTGCCAGCATTGCCATAGTGACCGCCAAGGATAAGCTACGACGCCTCCTCGGACATCAACTCGAGTTTGGTCAGGATGGGGCTGTCTGTTTCTCGGCTGAGAGCTGCCGCAACACGACGCTTGAGGAAAACGGGATAGACAACGCCTTCGAGTTGGTGGGATTGCCGGCTCCCGATGTCTACAGTGGTGCACTGTCCGAATACGTCTTTGCAGCCGGGTTCAAGCTTCTCCAAAAGGCACACCCGGACATCCTCTATCTGTCTACCAGTGACTACATCCAACACAAACACCGGCCCGGCACGCCGGCCGCTGACGCTTTCTGCGCAATGATCGACAGTTACCTTGAGCGGATCCATGATTTGGGTGCCGTCATTGCGTTGACCGCTGACCATGGCATGAAGGCCAAGCACGATTTCCAAGGTCGGCCCAACATTGTCTACCTGGCGCCTCTACTGCGCAGTCGGTTGGGCCAGCATGAAGCCAGAATCGTCCTTCCGATCACAGACCCTTACGTCGTTCACCATGGCGCACTGGGTGGTTTCGCAACTATATATCTTGACGACCCTGGCATCTCTGAAAAACTTCTTGACATTCTGTCTGCCACACCAGGCATTGAACTGGCCCTCAACCGCCAGGAGGCCTGCCGACGATTCGAGCTGCCGCCAGACAGACTGGGTGACATCGTGGTCATAGCCAGCAACCACTGGGTGCTGGGTCACTCCGAGGATTATCATGACCTGGCAGCGCTTAAAGAGCCTCTCAGGTCCCACGGTGGTCTGTCTGAGCAACGCGTACCATTTATTGTCAGTCGACCGGTCTCGGGGTTGTCACTTGAGCGACTTCGAAACTACGATATCTTCGACGCGGTTCTCAACCATACATAGTTGAAGGCAACCCCGAAACTGCCGGCAGCCGGTCTGTACAGATGCCCGGTTGCAGGCTGAAGGCATATTTCGTATAAAATTTGCCCGCCTGTATGAAGCCTGGGTAAGGCCATCCAGCTGGCAACAATGCTCTGACAATACCTGAATTGGCGGGCTTCAAGCACACCAGTCAGGGACGCCGTTCACAATAGTAAAGTAAATAGACCTGGAGAGAGAAATGAGCATCCAAGCAGATTTCGTTTACAGCCGGAGTTACAGGGGCCAGGTAAAAGGCATGGTTCTCGACTGGAGCGGTACCACGGCCGACGCCTATGTGCTTGCGCCGGCCGTGGTCTTCGTAGATGTGTTCAAAAAACACGGTTTGGAAGTGAGCATGTCGGAAGCGCGTGGGCCGATGGGACTACGTAAAGATCTGCACATCAAGGCTATGACTGAGATCCCGGAAATCCGCGAAAGATGGCACGAGGTTCATGGCGCCTATCCCGACCAGGCCGATGTCGATCGAATGTTCGCCGATTTCGTACCCATGCAACTGGATTGTCTGCGAAAGTACACCACGCTACTGCCTCTGGTTGCCGAGACCACTCAGGCCTTTCAGAGACAGGGCATCAAAATCGGCAGCTCGACCGGTTTCGTCCGCAGTATGGTTGATATTCTCGAGGAAGACGCCAAGAAACAGGGCTATGTCCCGGATGCCTCAGTGGCTGGCGACGAGGTCATTAACGGTGCCCGGCCAAAGCCATTCATGGTTTATCGCAACCTGGACCTGATGGACATTCATCCGATTCAGTCAGTAGTGAAAATGGATGACACCATCTCTGGAATCGGTGAGGCACTGGAAGCGGGGTGCTGGGGTGTTGGGATCGCCCGCTACAGTAACTACATGGACATGGATTCGCTCGAAGAAGTGGATACTCTATCCGAGTCGGAGATCGACCGGCGACTGGGCATCACACGGGAACTGCTTCAAAAGGCAGGTGCACACTACGTAATCGACACCTGGGCGGAAATGCCAGATGTGATCGAGGACATCAACGTACGACTGGGCCGGGGTGAGAGGCCTTAAGCCTTCACAACGACTGGGATCTGCACCACGCTGAGGTGCTATTTCTCTCGAGTCCCTCTAATTGCAACTCCCTCCTGACAGATTGTCCTGTCGAGCAGACTGACACAGGCATAGAGCGCTCTCAAGTTCGGCACTTCAATTCCTGTCATCTCGGCCAGTTCTACCACCGCTCCAAGCATGCCTTCTATTTCAAGAGGCTTGCCCGATTCCACATCTTGGAGCATTGACGTTTTGTGCCTGCCCACAGCCTCGGCACCTGCAATACGTCTTTCCATCTCAACTCTGAAGTGGGCTCCGAGACGCTCACCTACCATCTTGGCTTCTGTCATCATCGCGACAGAGAGCTGCCGGCTCAACTGGAATCTGCAGATGTCCTCCAAGGTCGAGTGTGTCAGCGCACTGATCGGATTAAACGTCAGGTTACCCCACAGCTTTAGCCAGATCTCTGAACGGATGTCATCGAGTATCGGTGACTTGAACCCAGCTTCGATGAACAACGCCGAGACCTCTCGCACACGGGCAGTCTCATGCCCGTCCAACTCACCCACGGGGAACCGATTCCCCTCGATATGGCGGATCACACCAGGCTGGGCGATGGTCGCCGCCGGGTAAGCGATACAGCCGATCAACCGGTCTGGGTCGATGCTTCCAGACAGTACACCATTTGGATCAACGGCTCTGACCACACGATCGGCATACTCTCCCCCGAGCTTTTGGAAATACCACCAGGGAATCCCGTTCTGGAGTGTCACCATTACGCTTTCCGGGCCCATCAACGAACCGAGTTGATCGACAATGGGCTCTATCTGGTGGGCCTTGAGCGCCAGGAGCACCACATCCTGCGCTCCGAGATCCCTGATGCGATCGGTGGCAATCAGGCTAGTCGCCAGCTGTTCCTGATCAGCTTCGACCAACTTCATACCACTTGCCTGAACCGCAGCCAGATGTGGGCCACGTGCAACAACGGAGACTTCGTGGCCCGCTCTGGCGATCCGAACCGCCATGTAGCCGCCGATCGCGCCAGCCCCAACCACACATACCTTCATGCCTTCAACTCCAGTTATTATGAGCAGTGACAAACTTCTCCGTAGACCGACAAAGAGCGGCCATTTTCAATCGCTCAA
This sequence comes from Pseudomonadota bacterium, assembly GCA_002718155.1. GTDB lineage: Bacteria > Pseudomonadota > Gammaproteobacteria > Arenicellales > UBA868 > UBA9619. Next base: position 6,754 of record PBDS01000077.1, on the reverse strand, counting down.
CGAAGAAGCTCCGACTCACTGGTTCAAATCCACCCAGCGTTGACCGGGTGATATGTACGCTAACTGCTTGGGTCCAGGAGTGCCAGTCAAAACTGTTACGGCAACGATAAGGAAAATTAATTGACCGGGCTTGCTGTTCTACCTGCTGCACCCAATGGCGGCCAGCCTGCTGGCCATGGACGATCAGTTGCATGAGTATTCCCCTGTGTCTCGGACTAGACAGCGCCTACCGTCTGCGCCGAGATTATTTCGTCGTCGTTGAATCCTACGACCTCACGCAGAATCTCTTCGGTGTGCTCACCCAGTAACGGCGAGCGCCTCACCTCGGCCGGTGAATCCGAAAGCTTGATTGGGTTTCCCACCGTCAGATACTTACCGCGCTCAGGATGATCCACTTCAACAACGGTGCCGGTCTCACGTAGAGAGGGTTCCTCACTCAATTCCTTCATCGAAAGAATCGGTCCCACCGGGATGTCCAGGGGATTACAGATTTCCATCACCTCGTACTTGGTTTTGGTTTTGGTCCAGTTCTCAATGGCTTCGAACACCTCTCCCAGTCTGGGCAGTCTCTGCGACGGTGTGGCGAAATCCGGGTCGTCTTTCCATTCGGGTCTGCCGATCACGTCGCAGATGCTTTTCCAGACGGCGGCCTGCGTAATAAAGTAGGTGTAGGCATTGGGATCTGTTTCCCAGCCCTTACACTTGAGTATTCGACCGGGCTGTCCACCACCGGAGTCATTACCTGCCCTGGGCGTACTTTCGCCGAACTCGACGCCTTCGCCGAACTGCGAGTATTCGGTCAACGGGCCGCGCTGCAATCGCTGCTGATCCCGCAGTTTGACCCGGCAGAGATTGAGGACCCCGTCCTGCATGGATGCAAGCACCCTTTGGCCTTTGCCAGATTTTTCTCTGTGGTAGAGCGCGGTCACGATGCCCAGCGCAAGATTCAGACCAGTGCCTGAATCCCCGACCTGGGCACCGGTTACCAGCGGTGGGCCATCAGGGAACCCGGTCGTGGAAGCACCGCCACCTGCACACTGGGCAACATTCTCATAGACCTTGCAATCGGAATAAGGGCCCGGACCAAAACCCTTGACCGAAGCATAGATCATCCTGGGGTTGATCTGTTGGATACGCTCCCAGGAGAAGCCCATCCTGTCCAGCGCCCCGGGGGCGAAATTCTCCACCATCACATCACATTCCTCGATCAGTCGAGTGAAGATCTCTTTGCCCTTGTCATCCTTGGTATTGAGCGTGATGCTGCGCTTATTGTGGTTCAGCATCGTAAAGTAAAGACTGTCCACATCTGGAATGTCTCTCAGCTGACCTCGAGTTGCATCACCGATTCCGGGTCGCTCAACCTTGATCACGTCCGCACCGAACCAGGCCAGCAACTGGGTGCAGGTAGGCCCGGATTGAACGTGAGTCATATCCAGAATACGAACGCCTTCAAGAGCTTTCATTACCATCTCCGTAAATTAGTGCGGGAGCCGAGGGCCATTATTTGCACATCGTCTGGGCTTTGATACCTGGTGCATATTCGTTTGCGTCTAGCCAAATATTGACAACTGCAGACTTTCCGAAGCTCTTTACAGCTTCGCGAACCCACTCAAGGGACACAGCAAAACCACCAGCAACACACAATAACAACGAAGATTTGGGCAAGAATGATAAACGGCATACCACAGACACTGACAGACTAGGCCGTTGCTGTAGGAAAGTAAAGGGCAGCGAATCAGACATTTCCCAAACGGGCGGAGTCACGGATGGCTTGCAAACTGCATCGCCTCTGATAGTTTTCAGACCAAGCCTGAATACCGAGTAAACGGAACGCCTGTCAAACCTGATGTCTGGCGGAGAGGGAGGGATTCGAACCCTCGATACGCTATTAACGTATACACACTTTCCAGGCGTGCGCCTTCAACCGCTCGGCCACCTCTCCGACGCGGCGCAAGCCTATAACAGTTACCCTCGGGGCGCAACGACGCTGATCGTCCCTTAAAATCAGGTCAAACCAGTCAATCCTTCAGCCAGCCTGCCGATCCCTTCGATGACCGTTTCCGCTTGGAGTGCACCGTATGAGACCCGCAGGCAGCAGCTATCGGTGCTGCCGAATGCCCGCCCCGGCACCGTGGCGACCTGGTACTCCTGAATCAATCTTCTGGCAAGAGTCAAGTCATCCAGTCTGCAGTCAGGCGCTTGGACCAGAACGTAAAAGGCACCCCTCGGCCTCACTACTCTGACCCGATCACCGACCGTTTCGAGCACCTCCAGAACAGAGCGCCGGACTGTTTCCAATTCGGACACAAAGGGCTCACAGTAAATGCGGCCAGTCTGCATTGCACCCAGCGCCGCAAACTGACTGATGACCGCCGGGCAGATCACATTGGTATCCTGTACCTTCTTCAGCGCTCCAAGCAGGTGCTGCGGAAACACCATGTAGCCGATCCTCCAGCTGGCAAACCCATAGGCTTTGCTCAAGGAATACAGGCTGATGGTGTGGCCGCCACTACCCTCTATCGAACCGGGTGAAAAATGACGCGCCGAACCGTAAACAAAATACTCATACGCTTCATCACTGATGTGATATATGCCACGGTCGGCACAGATTCTATTGATGTCGCGCAACAGGGCTTCTGAATAGACAGCGCCGGTTGGATTGTTGGGTGATACGGTGACTACCGCCCGGGTTCTGGAAGTGATGGCGTCCGCAATCGATGAAGCGTCAGGAGAATGATCCTCACCAACTGGCACGATCACTGGTGTGCAGTCGACAGACCGGATGGCCATTTCCTGGTTGAAGTAGTAAGGAGCAGGCACCACGATCTCATCACCCGGGCCGGTGATCGCCAGCACCGTATTGAGAAACGCCATGTTGCTGCCGGCTGTCACGATGATCTGCGATTCGGTCACCTGCTGCCCGTTTTCCTCGGTCAGCTTGGCCCTGATACAGGCTCGCAGCGCTTCACTCCCTTCTATCGGACCATACTGGTGGTTCGTTGGATCACGCCAGAACGCCTCAATGGCCCTGGCAACCCCCGGCGGGGGAGCGAAGTGGACGACCCCCTGCCCTAATGAGATAGTGCCGGGAGTTGCATCGATCAGGGCTCCGATCGCCGGGATGATTGGCGTCTGAACCCTGTCCATGCGGCTGGTTGTGTCAGGTCTCATCATCTATCTGCCTGCCCAGGCCTCCACCAGCCCAGGCTTGGAAAGTTCATCTCGTCCTCGGGCGATACCCGGTGGAAAAACCATGAGAAAACCACTTACACCTATTCTCTTCTACTGCGGATGGCATTATCATACAGGGCCAAGCGGCAGTTAAATGCTCAGCGCGATCGGAATCGGATTCTGCCAAACGGTTCTGGTTTCGATCGTAACAATGATAACGCCGGATGAGGGCAGTTACCGCTTGAGGAAAAACGGTTTTCTAACGGCCAGCACCTTGTTCTCGTGCAACCGATATGAACCCGAGCAAACAACGCTTTGCCCGGTGAGGTTCCTACCCCCCACCTTCCCGAAAACTGGCCACTGACGTGACCTTCGAACCACGTTTGCCGACGACGAGCGACCAATATCCGCCCCAGGGCGATCAATCCAGGCTTTCTCCACAACCACTCCCGCCGGGCTCCAGGTTAGGTGAATTCCAGGTCAATCGACTGTTGGCCACCACAGACAGTGGCTACACTTATTCGTCGAACAATGGATCACACCTGGTACAGGAGTTCTTTCCCAAACAACTTGCCGTACGGGACAGTGACGGCGTATCACTGCTGCTCTGGGATGAGTCAGTCAACGAAGACTATGAGCAGAGCCTGAAAGATTTTCTACTTCTCGCCCGTGTTTTAAGCCAGATCGATCACCCCGGCAGAGTTGCTCACTACGGAGAAGAAGGTGACAGCGCCTACTACGCGGTCAAGTTTCGTCCACTGGCCTCGATGAGAGACCTGCTGAAACCTCAAAAACCCTTGCCCGAAGATGCGCTGAAGTCGATGCTCTACTCGGCCCTGACCTACCTCGACGCAGTTCATACAGCCGGGCTGCTGCATCTGGAAATATCTCCGGACAACATTTTCATCTCGGAAAATGAGCAACTCATGATTTGCGGGTTCAACACCGACCGCTTCCACTACCCGCCGCCGGACGAGTCAGCGCTTGTTGACTATCGTTCACCAGAATTATCCACCGCAAGGGGACAGATCGGCTGTTGGACTGACTTCTATGCGCTGGGTGCCTTGTTATACGAGGCAGCGACCCGCACAGCTCCCATTACTTCGAGCGAGAGAATCGATACCTTAGACAACGGCCTGCCAGACCCCTATGTACCTGCCGTCGAAGCAGGTCACGGCTACTTTTCCGGCCAGTTTCTCGAGACGGTTGATTGGTTGCTCTCATTGAGAACCATCGAGCGACCTCAGAACACAGAAGTTATCCTCCGACGACTTGACCCCGATGCCAGGGTCTCTTCCGAAGACGATGAGGAACTCACTGATTCTCTGTTCATCGGAACACCTGCTAGTGACGACCTCGACACTCCCACATCAATAACCGAACCAGGTCGACCGGAACCATCCCAAGTTCCGTCCACCGGGACTGAGAACGATCCGTCCAAGGCCGACTCTATCGAGCCTACCGATCGTGACCGAGAGCGTAAGGAAAACAGCCAGCCAGCCGAACCCAAAACACACCGCGGGGCCAGTGCCATTGCCCTGGCCGCCCTGAAATCTACCTCTCGGCGAGAGAACCGCGCACCACAACCCACGATATTTTCCGCCACTAAGCCTAAACACGCCAATCTCACCACTACATTCGAGCGACAAGAAACGGATGGAGAATTTCTATCGGCACCCGAACTTGTTCCGGAGATGGATTCTCCTGTACCGGCCGGCGATCCAGGCTCGCTTGCCACGTCACTTGAATCTCTCGATATCGACCCCTCGTCTTCAATACCGGTCGGGGTGACTACCGAACTCGAGAGCGCTGGCAACATCCTCCTGGAGAATGAGTCTCGAACAACTCAGGCTCTACCGCCCCGGTTTGACAATCGTTCTTCCAGGCAAGGACTGCGAGCGTTTAGCTGGATCATTACAGCGGTCGCGATCCTGGTTCTCGCTTACTGGTTCCTGCAGCCGGAACGCAGCACGGTTTCGCCGTCCGCCGAACCTGCCCGGATCGAAATCATTGGATCTGGAGGGGCACGCAACACAGCTGCCGGTAAGGACCGCAGTACCAAGCCTGAGGGCGATGACGGCCAACCTTCGCCCGTCGTCAATGCTGCAACAGAACTGTCGCGTGCAACCGACCAGGAACGGGCCCGAAAGTATCGCGAACTGACCCGGTTGGCGACCCTGACTGATCCCCATCTTGCGGCTGCTCGGAAGCATCTTGAAGCAGGGCAACTCTTGGAACCTGCTGGCAACAACGCTTACGCTGAATATGTCGAGGTCCTGTCTCTCGATCCTGATAACCCAGAAGCGGTACGGGGTATTCAGGATATCGTCGCCCAGGCAATCTCAACCGTACAACGTTCTGTTAACAAAGGCGATCTTGCCAGTGCCCGTGAGAATCTCGCGACCCTCGCCATGATCGAACAGGCCTCCGAGCCGGTGACCGAAGTGCAACGGCAGATAGAACAGATCGAACAACAGCGCCTCGCCCAGGAACAAGAACGGGCCCGCGCTGAACAAGCGGTAAAGGCGGCACGCCTGGAACAGGAGCGGGAAAGGCGCCAGAAGATCGAACAGCTCCTGGCGAAAGCCTCCAACGCTTTCGACAACAACCAGCGCGTTGAGCCACCAGGTGACAACGCACTGACGCTCTACCGAGCAGCGCTCGATCTGAATCCGGACAATCAACGCGCCCGAAATGGTATCAAAAGCATCAGCGAACACTATCTCCGCCAGGCTCAAAGAGAGCTGGCCGCCGGTCAGCTCGGTGTCGCCGGACAGAGCCTTAGGATTGCTGCGGCTATAGAGCCCGGAAACCAGACCGTATTCAAGCTCCAGCAACAACTAGAACGGCGCCAGCATCTTGCTGCGGAAGAACGCCGCCTGCAGGTGGAAGCGGCCGCTAGAAAGGCAGATGCAGACCGGTTGGCCGCTGAACAGGATCTGCTGAACCTGCAAAGTGGCATGGCAGCCTACTATGATGGCGCGTACCGCGAGGCTTACCGTTTTCTGCGACCACTGGCTGAGCGTGGCTATCCACGGGCGCAGGTCCGAGTCGCCCGAATGCTGCACAGTGCACGTGGGACAAAGCGCGATGAGGATGAAGCTCTGCGGTTTTTCGCCCTCGCACTCAGCCCCGTCCAACTGGCAGCCAGTGAGGGTAAAGCGTGGGCCCAGTCTGACCTAGGTGACTATTTTGTCGATGGATATGTAATCGACTCGGATTACAAGAACGCCGCATATTGGTATCGTCGAGCCGCCGACCAGGACTATGCACCTGCGCAGACCAACCTGGGTTGGCTTTACATGAACGGGCACGGTGTCACTCCGGACAGGGAAGTCGCTATTCGCTGGTTCAAGCGGGCCGCCAAGCAAGGTAACAGTGCGGCGCTTGACAACCTTCGGGTGCTTGGTGAGCCCCAACCGGACAGCGGCTAGACCGCTCTTTCAACTGGACATCCCGCCCAATCCTTGGGAAGACCACCAACCGCACACTACGTACCACAAGAGAGACCAGGCCGAGTAGAGAAACCAACAATAGGTGGGAAAGCTTCTCGCTCGCAGGTCGATCTTTATTTGGTTAATGG
>PBDS01000076.1 GCA_002718155.1 Pseudomonadota bacterium | reverse complement strand
TCTGGCGATGACCGAACCGGGCGCTGGCTCCGATCTTCGTTCGATGCAGTGTCGCGCGCAGCGGGATGGTGATAGTTATGTGATCAACGGCACCAAGCACTTTATCAGCCATGCTGACCTGGCGGATTTCGTCATTCTTTTTGCCGCGACGGGAGAAGAGGAATCTTCTCGAGGTCCACGAAAACTGATCAGCGCTTTCTTGGTAGACAAAGGCACACCCGGTTTCACGGTGCGCCGGGGCTATCACAGCGTCTCACACCGCGGTTACCACAACTGTATCCTCGAGTTTGAAAGCTGCCGGGTGCCTGCGGGGCAGATGCTGGGCGCAGAGCACCAGGGCTTTAGCGTGGCCAATGACTGGTTGGGTGCCACCCGGTTGCAGGTGGCGGCGATGTGTCTGGGCCGGGCCCACCGGGCATTGGAGCATGCAACGAACTGGGCTGCCGAGCGTCAGCAGTTCGGCCAGTTTATCGGGCGCTTTCAAGGTGTGGGATTCAAACTGGCGGAGATGAAAATGCGCCTTGAAGCCTCAGAACTGCTGACCCTTCAGGCTGCGTGGAAGGCCGATCAGGGTGTAGCCACCGATACCGACTACGCCATGGCTAAGTTGTACACCACAGAAATGCTCGCTTTTGTGGCGGATGAAGCGATACAGATTCATGGCGGTATGGGGTTGATGTCCGATCTGCCGCTGGAACGTATCTGGCGCGATGCGCGGGTTGAGCGTATCTGGGAAGGCACCAGCGAGATTCAGCGGCACATTATTTCCAGGGACATTCTGCGCCCGCACTGGACCTGACCCTTAAGCGGTTCCTGGAGCAGACCTTTGGATCTGGAACGTCTGTTTCGCCCCAAGACCGTCGCTGTTTTCGGGGGCCGGGAGGCCGCCGAGGTCATCCGGCAATCCACACAACTGGGTTTCGAGGGTGAGATATGGCCGGTTCATCCCCGCCATGATGAAGTTGCCGGGCATCGTTGTTATCGGGATGTCAGTGAATTGCCTGCGGCACCGGATGCGAGTTTCGTTGGGGTGAACCGCCGCATGACCATTGAAGTCGTCCGTGCCTTGCGTGATGCCGGTGCTGGCGGTGCCGTCTGTTACGCGTCGGGCTTCAGCGAGAGTGAAGACGGTATCGAATTGCAGATGGCACTGGTTGAAGCAGCTGGCCAGATGCCGGTGCTGGGTCCGAACTGCTACGGCATGATTAACTACCTCGATGGTGCACTGCTTTGGCCAGACCAGCATGGTGGCAAGCGGGTAGCACGCGGGGTCGCTCTGTTTGCCCAGAGCAGTAATATAGTACTTAACCTGACCATGCAGGCCCGCGGACTACCGATCGCCTACGTTCTGGCACTGGGCAATCAGGCCCAGACCGGTATGGCAGAAGCCATTGAGGCCGTTTTGAATGATGAGCGAGTCACGGCTGTTGGTCTGCACATTGAGGGCTTTCGTGATATCCCGGCCCTCGAGCAGGTTGTCCGCCAGGCAAATGACAGGAATCTACCTCTGGTCGCAATCAAGGCAGGCCGCAGTGAACGGGGCGCCACGTTGGCGTTGTCGCATACGGCTTCTCTGGCCGGCGCCGACCGGGTTGCCGGGGCGTTGCTGGACAGGCTTGGGATTGCTCGACTGCATTCCCTGCAAAGCCTGATTGAGACGCTCAAGATACTGCACGTCCACGGACCGTTGGCGGGCTCAGGCATCAGCTCGATGAGTTGCTCTGGAGGTGAGGCGATGTTGATGGCAGATGCTGCCGAAAATCGCCAGGTATGCTTTCCGGACCTTTCACCGGCGCAGCATCAGATGGTGGCGGACACACTGACAGATCTGACCACGGTGTCGAACCCGCTTGATTACCATACGTTCAATTGGAATGATGAGGAGAAGCTCTATAGAACGTACTGTGCGATGCTGGGTTGTGGCTTCGATTTGTCGATCCTGGTCCTTGATTTTCCAAGGAGGGATCGTTGTCACTGGGACACCTGGCACCCCGCCGTCAATGCGATTACCCGAGCGGCACGGGATACTGGCCAACCCGGAGCGGTGCTCGCCAGTCTGCCCGAGAATCTGCCTGAACCGGTCGCTGAGACTTTCATCGACAATGGGATCGTACCGTTGTGCGGTATGGGGCATGCTCTGGACGCAGTTGAAGCCGCTGCCACGATAGGTCGTGCTAGGACCCGCCTCCCGAAGGAACGACTGCCCGGTCCTCAGCCACTGGTAGTGGGCACGCTACGGTCCCTGGATGAATGGCAGGGCAAGCAGATTCTGGCTGAACAGGGAATCCCTGTGCCGGCCGGTCGTCTGGTTCGGAACGCCGATCAAGCAGTTAGCGCCGCACAGGAGATCGGTTTTCCAGTGGTCCTCAAAGTCTGCAACCCTGGTGTGGCGCACAAAAGTGAGAGCGGTGGGGTTGTGTTGAGCCTTGACAACGAACAGGCCCTGCGTCTGGCCGCTGAACAGTTGGCCGTACAGCAGGGTGGTCTGATCGTGGAACGTATGATCAGCGACGGTATAGCCGAACTCATCATCGGCTTTGAACAGGATCCCCAGATCGGTCCCTGTTTGTTGCTTGGAGCAGGTGGCGTTCAGGTCGAACTGGTCCAGGACTGCGAGGTCGTGCTGCTGCCCGCCGGCCAGGATCTATTTCGTAGTGCCCTGGAACGTTTGAATGTCGCAACGGTGCTCAGAGGATACCGCGGCTCGATCCCGGGAGATATCGATGCGGTTCTGAATGTGCTGAGCCGGGTGTCCGAATTTGTCTTGTCGGACGTTGGGGCAATCGCCGAGCTGGAGATCAATCCGCTCATCGTGCGGCCGGCAGGCCGGGGCGTTGTCGCCGCGGACGTCTTGCTCTGTCAAGTGGAGAACCGCCACGCTTGAGTGAGTTATCGACCGGTGGCTGCAAAAAGGTGCACCAGTTGTGCTGTTAGAGCTGGCGGTGTCCCTGGGACCCGCTGCGCCGGCGTAGCCGGTATTTTATTTTTCAGATAGGAGGAAACCCTGACATGGAGTCACCTATTCATATAGAAAGACGCGAGGCTGTGCTTGAAGTGACGTTGAACCGGCCAAAGGCCAATGCCATTGATGTTGCGACCAGCCGCATCATGGGCGATACGTTTGCAGCTTTTCGCGATGATCCAGACCTGCGGGTTGCGATCATCACCGGTGCCGGAGAACGGTTTTTCTGTCCCGGCTGGGACCTCAAAGCAGCTGCTGAAGGCGAGGCGGTCGACAGCGATTACGGCGTGGGGGGGTTCGGTGGCCTGCAGGAACTACCGGACCTGAACAAGCCGGTCATTGCTGCGGTCAACGGAATCTGCTGCGGAGGCGGGCTGGAACTGGCGATGTCTGCAGATATCATACTGGCTGCCGATCATGCGACATTCGCCTTTCCCGAGATCTCTTCGGGCACGATCGCTGATGCTGCGACGTTGAAGCTACCGAAGCGTATTCCCTACCACATCGCCATGGAAATGCTGTTTACAGGTCGATGGCTGGATGCGGCCGAAGCGCACCGTTGGGGATTGATTAACCACGTCATACCAGCGACTGACCTGATGTCCCGTGCCCGGACAATGGGCGAGGCATTGGCGGAAGGGCCACCGCTGGTATTTGCCGCAATCAAGGAGGTGGCGAGAGCGGCCGAAAGCATGAACTTCCAAGATGCCTTGGGGTGCATCACGGGCCGGCAGTTTCCAACAGTGGACCGGTTGTATGGCAGCGAAGATCAGATTGAGGGGGCTCTGGCGTTTACCGAAAAGCGCAAACCCGTTTGGCGGGGTCGTTGATTCCACGTTGTCCAGAGGATACTGGCTGTACCGTTGGCTGAAGATTGTCCAGCCGGCAGGTTACGGTGGCCAGTTTTTACGATTCCCCGTGTCGACTGATGCGTAGCAACACGTTTCGCAGACCCGTCGTCTTGACCGAGCAGGCACTCTGTGCAAGTGCACGGCTCGAAGATGAGTCTAACGGGCGGGGCGGTCGATTGACCGGCAGCGGAACCCGGTCAGGACTTTGTGGTCTGACCTTAACACTGATCCGGTTGATTCCGGGGCTGGTGATCTTCAGATGCTTTAGGATTGAATGCTTCTGCTGTGTCAGCAGATGGCCCCAGACCGGCGTGTCGGCCAGAACAAAGAGCTCACTGCCCTCAAGTGCAATGCTGGTATGTGATGCGATCTCGCTGCCAACAGCTTCTGCCCAGGGTCCGGTAATCTCGTCCAGAGACTCTGCAGCGTCTGACCCCGCAGCGGGGATCTGGCCGATGAGCGCGCCCAATCGTCTGAAGGTCGACTCGCTCATGATAAAATCTTCTACATTGGATGCCTCAAAGGTATCAGTTTAACCGCAGCCGGAATCCGTTAACAGGTGTTGTTTACGCAACTTGTTTCCAGACTATCGGAACACTTCACTCGAGCCTTTGTCGATGATGTTTAGCAATGTAGCCACCAAGGTCTTTGGCAGTCGCAATCAGAGGATGCTCAAGCGTATGGGGCGTTCGGTTGGTGAAATCAACGCTTTTGAGCAGGCGATGAGTGCTTTGGGAGATGATCAGCTGGCAGCCAAGACCGAAGAGTTCCGCCAGCGAGCAGTAGCCGGAGAGACCCCCGAAGCTCTGATGGCCGAGGTCTTTGCCGTTGTCCGGGAGACTGCTAAAAGGGTGCTCGATATGCGGCATTTCGATGTGCAGCTGGTCGGCGGCATGGTCTTGTATGACGGCAAGATCGCAGAGATGCGGACCGGCGAAGGCAAGACGTTGGTTGCAACGTTGCCGGCGTATCTGACCGCGGTGTACGGCCAGACAGTTCATGTGGTGACTGTCAATGATTACCTGGCTGCGCGGGATGCCGAGTGGATGGGTAAGATCTATCGTTTTCTGGGGCTGACTGTCGGCGTGATTGTCTCTGGGCAGGATCCGGCGGCGAAGCGCGAAGCCTATGCTTGTGACATCGTCTACGGTACAAATAACGAGTACGGATTCGACTATCTGCGCGACAACATGGCCTTCGCTGCCGAGGATCGGGTCCAGCGGGCGCTGGATTTTGCGATCGTCGATGAAGTGGACTCTATTCTGATCGATGAGGCGAGAACACCGCTGATCATCTCCGGGCCGTCCGAGGACAGTACCGACCTGTATGTCAAGATCAACAAGGTCATTCCGAGGCTCGAACGTCAGCACGAAGAAGACGGACCGGGGGACTTCTCGGTTGACGAGAAAAACCGGCAGGTTTTTCTGAGCGAGCAGGGCCACGAAAACGCCGAGGCACTGCTGGTTGAGGCGGGGCTTCTGGATGCAGACTCCAGCCTCTATGATGTCGGCAACATCTCTTTAGTCCATCACCTGTACGCGGGTTTGCGGGCTCACTCGCTGTTCCAGCGTGATGTCGATTACATCGTCCGTGATCGCCAGATCGTCATCATCGATGAATTTACCGGCCGCATGATGCCGGGCAGAAGATGGTCCGAAGGTCTGCACCAGGCAGTCGAAGCCAAGGAAGGCGTGCCGATACAGCAGGAGAATCAGACGCTGGCGGCGATCACGTTTCAGAATCTGTTTCGGCTGTATGGAAAACTTTCGGGCATGACTGGTACAGCCGACACCGAGGCGGTTGAATTCCAGCAGATCTACGAACTGGAGGTCGTGGTGATTCCCCCCAACATGGAGATGATCCGGGACGATCTACCCGACCTGGTCTACCGCACGCAGGAGGAAAAATTCAACGCTATTCTGGACGGAATCAAGGACTGTCGCGAGGCCAAGCAGCCGGTTCTGGTTGGCACAGCATCGATCGAATCTTCAGAGTATGTTGCCGGGCTTCTGGAAAAAGAGAAGATCGAGCACGCGGTGCTGAACGCCAAGCACCACGAGAGTGAGGCCAAGATCATCGCCCAGGCTGGACAGCCTGGTGCGGTCACAATCGCCACCAATATGGCGGGTCGCGGTACAGACATTGTGCTGGGCGGTAATCTGGACCTGGAACTGACGGAACTCGGTAAGGCGCCAGAGGTAGAGCAAGCCAAGGCCCGGGAAGACTGGCAAAAACGCCATGACCAGGTCGTTGCTGCTGGAGGCCTGCATGTGCTTGGAACCGAGCGAAACGAATCGCGACGGGTCGATAACCAGTTGCGTGGGCGTGGCGGTCGGCAGGGAGATCCCGGATCGAGCCGGTTTTTTCTGTCGATGGAGGACAACCTGATGCGTATCTTTGGCTCGGAACGGGTTGCCGGGCTGATGGAGAAGCTGGGCATGGAAGACGGTGAAGCTATAGAACATAGCTGGGTCACGCGCGCAATCGAGAACTCTCAAAAAAAGGTCGAGGGTCGAAACTTCGATATTCGTAAGCAGTTACTGGAGTACGACGACGTGGCCAACGAACAGCGTAAGGTCATCTACGAGCAGCGTAATCGCCTGATGGAAGTCGATGATATCTCGGAGACGGTCGACATGGCGCGTAGTGAAGTGGTCAACGAGGTGATAGACGTTCACGTGCCTCCCGAGAGTCTTGAAGAACAGTGGGACATCAAAGGGCTGGAAAGTGACCTTCAGACAAACTTCGGCCTGTCCATGCCGGTGACCGAGTGGCTTGATAAGGACAACGATCTGCATGAAGAGTCCCTTCGCCGGCGAGTCGCAGACGAGATCAGCACGGCCTATAACCAGAAGGGGGACTCGGTCGGAGAACCGGTCATGCGTCACCTGGAAAAAGCGGTCATGCTTCGTGTTCTGGACGAGCAATGGAAGGAGCACCTTGCCCAGATGGACCATTTGCGTCAGGGGATCGGGCTGCGAGGCTACGCCCAGAAAAACCCGAAGCAGGAGTACAAGCGGGAAGCCTTCGAGATGTTCACCGATGTCCTGAACCGTGTGAAGCACGAAACGATCTCGATTCTTTCCAAGGTGCAGATCCAGACCGAGGCGGAGGTGGAGCAGCTGGAGGTGCAACGGCGTGAGCAGGATAGCAGAGCACGGGAATACCTCCACCCGGACGCGGCGCTGGAACAGCCACAGGCGGGGACAGATGTACCGGCCCAAGCCGCCGCCGGTCTAGCAGGCTCTGGCACCCTGCCTGATGCAGCGGCGGACCAGGCTGTGCAGCCGTTTGTCCGCAGTCAGCCAAAGGTGGGACGTAATGCCCCGTGTCCCTGCGGCTCCGGGAAGAAGTACAAGCACTGTCACGGAAAGCTCTGACGCCAGACGTCGTCGGGATGGCAGAAGGATAACGTGCCAAAAGTGACCAGATCGCGGTTTGCTCCCGCGCGCTTTCCCCGCATGCCTGCGGTTGAGGGTGTTCGCCTGGCTGTGTACTCGGCAGGTATCAAGTACCGGGGTCGACCTGACATACTGCTGGCTGCACTGGATTCGGGTACCACTGTTGCGGGATCGTTTACGCGCTCGAGTACCGCTTCTGCACCGGTATCCTGGTGCCGGAAACAGGTTCCCCGAGGGCGAGTACGGGCCCTGCTGGTCAACAGCGGCAATGCAAATGCATTTACCGGAGCGCAGGGCATTCAGGTTGTCAGGTGGGCGGCTGGGGCTGTCGCTCAGAGGCTGGCATGCCGTCCGTCGGACGTGTTGATCGCCTCAACAGGAGTCATTGGTGAACCGTTGCCGATCGACCGCATAGATGCTGCGCTGCCAAAGCTTGTCGATCGTCTGGGGCGCGACGGATGGCCGGAAGCGGCCCGGGCGATCACCACAACCGATACTTTTTCGAAGGGAGTTTCCCGTGTCTGCCAGATCGCAGGTCAGAGGGTGACTCTCTCAGGGATCGCCAAGGGGTCCGGTATGATCGCCCCGGATATGGCGACCATGCTGGTCTTTGTGTTTACGGATGCCAGGATTTCAGCTGATATCCTCCAATCGCTGCACAGCGTTGCGGTGGGCCAGTCATTTAACTGTATTACCGTAGACAGTGACACCTCGACCAGCGACAGTGTCGTACTGGCGGCCACCGGCAAGGCGATGAACCAGCGACCCTCGAGGGCTTCCGATCCAATTCTGAAGGATTTTAGGAAGGCGCTGCTCTCGCTTTACGTCGATTTGGCGACCCAGGTTGTCAAGGATGGCGAAGGTGCGAGCAAGTTTATTACGGTGGATGTCTCCGGTGCCAGTTCGCGCACAGCGGCGCGGGTAGTCGGGTTGGCCATCGCGAATTCTCCGTTGGTCAAGACCGCGATGGCCGGCGAAGACGCTAACTGGGGGCGTATCGTGATGGCTGTTGGCAAGTCCGGAGCCCGTGTAGATCAGAGTTTACTGAGCGTGTCTATCGGCGGCGTAATGATTGCCCGGGCTGGAGAACGGATCGAGAGCTTTGTCGAGTCCGATGTCGAACAGCACCTCAAGGGCACGGATATCCAGATCGCGGTTGACCTTGGGCTTGGTCGTGGCCGAGCTCGGATCTGGACCTGCGATCTGACGCACGAGTACATCAGGATCAACGCCGAGTACCGTAGCTGAGCAATTGGTCCTGTTGTTCAGGAGTATGGTTACGATCAGGACCGGTCACCACCTGTCAAGGGTGAAGGCCAATTGGAATATTGCTAATCGTTAGGCGAGGACGCCGACACCCTATGGGTGGGTTGAGGTAGGCTGGATTCAGAGTGCTGGCTCCAGGTCAGCGATCGGACAAGCAGCATTTACTCTTACTGCTTGTTCTTATGAATGGAGTTCTTTGGCCAGCATCAGGTACCGGCCGTGTAGTGTATCGACCTGCTGATACAGTTCGGTGATCGAGCCATTATTCATCAGAAGGTCATCTGCCGATTGGCGTCTTGCCTGTGATGACGCCTGTGATCGAAAAATTGCACTGATCTGTCTGTGAGTCAAACTACTTCGGCTGCGAATCCATTGTCGGCGCCGCGCCTGCGTCGCTTCAATCACCAGCACACGGTCGAAACTGTCCTGTTGGTCGGTCTCTATCAGAAGGGGTATCGAGAACACGCCGTACGGAGTACTCATATGTGCTGCTGCATGGTTCATCCGTTTGCGGATCTCCGGATGAAGGATAGCCTCCAGTCGCCGGCGGGCACCGGGGTCTTTGAATACGATCTCTCTTAATGCCGGCCGGTCAAGGCTACCGTCCGAAAGAATTACCCTGTCACCAAAATGCTTGGCGATACGCTTGACCGCGGACTCTCCAGTTCGCGTGATTTCGCGGGATACTTCGTCTGCATCGAACACCGGCACACTCAGCTCACGAAAACGGTTTGTGACGGTGGTCTTACCCGAGCCGATGCCCCCAGTGAGTGCGACCTTCAACACGGTTTCAGAAGCTGATGGCGGCGAACTGCAGGTAAGTGGCCAGCAAGGCGTCGCCCCACAGAAGCACGATCCAGCCAGCCACGGCAAGGTAAGGTCCGAAGGGAAGAGGTTGCCGCGCTTCGCGTGGGGTCAACATGATCAGTGTGATTCCGATGACCGCACCGCATAGTGAGGCGAGCAGCAGAACCAGGGGTAACATCTGCCAGCCAAGCCAGGCGCCTAGTGCGGCCAGCAGTTTGAAGTCACCATAGCCGAAACCTTCGCGTCCGCTGATCATCCGGTACACGTGGAAAATGATCCACAGCACCAGGTAACCGGAGACGGCTCCGATCACGGCAGATCCGATATCACAGAATCCCCCGGCCAGGTTGACCAGCAATCCCAGCCACAATAATGGCAGGGTGATGACATCGGGGAGCAGCATATGGTCCAGGTCAACGAAACTGAGAACAATCAGTCCCCAGGTCAGAATGAGCGCAGCAGCAAGCTGCCAGTCCAGGCCCAGGACCCAGACGACCGTGATTGACAGCAGGGCCGTCAGAGCCTCCACCGCGGGATAGCGGAGTGAGATATGAGCATCACAGTGCGAGCATCTGCCCCGCAGCAGGACGTAACTCAGCAGCGGGATGTTTTCCCACCAGTGGATCGACTGCTTACAAGTGGGGCATCGTGAACCAGGCCGAACCAGACCCGGAGGCGGCTTTGGCGGATCGGCTACTGTGCCCGGCGTCCCCGCAGAAGTCTGCCACTGCCAGGCCAGTCGCGGCGGAAGGCGCAGAATTACGACGTTAAGAAAACTGCCGACGGCGAGTCCCAACACAGCGATCAGCAACAGCACAACAACAGGGGTACCGTGCACAAGCGGAATCGCATCCACCTTGTTGCTGTAGGCGATCCAGACAGTCCGATGTCTTTTAGACGACCGAACCCATTTTAAAGATCGGCAGATACATGCCGACCACCAGGGTCCCGACGAGACCGCCCAGCACCACCATCATCAGCGGTTCGATCAGTTTGCTCATGTTGTCGACCATCTCGCGAACTTCGCTCTCGTAGAAGTCGGCTGCCTTGCTGAGCATCTCCTCGATTGAGCCGGATTCTTCGCCGGTGTTGGTCATCTGGATCACCATCGTCGGGAAAAGGCCGGTATCCGCCATTGAAGCCGACAGAGAACGTCCGGTACTGACAGATTCTCGAATTTCCAGACAGGCGTCTTGGTAGACGCTGCTGCCGGTGGCACCTGATACCGACGTGAGCGCTTCAACCAGTGGCACACCCGAGCCAAACATGGTCGCCAGAGTGCGGGCATAACGGGAGATCGATGCCTTGCGGAGCAGATTACCAAAAAGCGGCATTCTGAGACTGAACCGGTCGACCGCTCGTTGAAATTTAGTCGAGCGCCGGTAGGACATGACGATAGTAACAATAACGATGGCTAGAACTGAGAATACAAACAACCAGTAGTCCTGAACGAAGCGGGAGGCAGCAACAATTCCAGCGGTGAGGGCCGGCAGGCTGGCGCCAAATCCTGTGAAAAGTGCCTCAAACTGGGGGACCACAAACAACAGTAACAAAGTGCTGACACCGATCCCGACCACCAGGACTGCTGCGGGATAGAACAGAGCTCCCTTGATCTTGGCCTTAATCTCCTCCAGGTTCTCCATGTAGTTGGCAATCTCTACCATAAGGTTGTCAAGGTTGCCAGAGCGTTCACCGACAGCCACCAGGTTGGTGTACAGGTTGTCGAACTGTCGAGGAAAACGAGCCAGCGCTTCACTCAGGGCAGTGCCCCCTTCGACGTCTGTACGGATTGCAGTGAAGATCTCGCGTATCTTCGGGTGATCGGTGCCGCCGGCGATAGCCCCATAGGAGGTCGCGATCGGAATCCCCGCATTCAGCATGACCGCGAGCTGCCGGGTCGCAATCGCAATGTCTTTGCCTTTGAGCTTCTGACTGAAAAGTGGCTTGGATTTCTTCTTAAGGCTCTTGACCCGTATGCCCTGGCGCCTGAGGGTGGACCGTGCTTCGGCAGCACTGGAGATTTCCAGTTCTCCGCCGGTCGGCTTGCCCTGGCGATCGGAACCGGTCCACACGTAGGTGGCCACTGGCTTTTCTTTGCGACTGGCCACGAAAATCTCAGAGGTTGGTGACCCGGAGAATTTCTTCCAGACTGGTTATACCGGCCTTGATCTTCTTCAGGCCTGATTGCCGGAGGGTACTCACACCTTCATCGGAGGCCTGTTGTTCTATCCGGTCCTGTTCGGCACCACGAATGATCAATCCAATCATGGCCTCGGTTATTGGCAGGACCTGGTAGATTCCAGTCCGCCCTTTGTAACCGGCAACACATTCGTCGCAACCGACCGGTCCGTAGATAGTCAGGTCCTCAAGGTCGGCCTCGTCAAAACCAGCTGAGAGCAGGGCTTCCGGCGGATGTTCGGTCTTCTGGCGGCACTTTGTACACAGTCGCCTGACTAACCTCTGCGCCATGATCAGATGAACCGAAGATGCTACATTGAACGGCTCTACCCCCATGTTGAGTAACCGGGTAATTGTGGCAGCTGCATCGTTGGTATGCAGCGTGGAGAGAACAAGGTGCCCGGTCTGGGATGCCTTGATCGCGATGTCTGCTGTTTCCAGGTCCCGGATCTCACCGACCATGATGATGTCGGGATCCTGGCGAAGGAACGCTCGCAGCGCCATCGAAAAATCCAGGTTGGCTTTTTCATTGATAGCGACCTGGTTGATGCCCGGCACACTGATTTCGACAGGATCTTCAACACTGGAGATATTGATATCCGGAGTGTTTAGCACGTTCAGAGCGGAGTACAGCGAGACAGTTTTACCACTACCAGTCGGACCCGTCACGAGAATCATGCCGTACGGTCGCCTGATGGCCTCCTCGTAGAGTTGGAACTGTTCGGATTCCAGTCCGAGTACTTCGAGCCCGAGGGCGGCCCCGCTGCCGTCGAGGATACGGATGACAACTTTTTCTCCAAACTGGGTCGGCAGTGTGCTCACACGAAAATCGATCTCCTGATTCTTGGAGAGCTTTATCCTCATGCGGCCGTCCTGTGGAACACGTCGCTCGGCGATGTTCAAGTTTGACAGGATTTTGATTCGGGCAACGATTCGAGGGCCCAACACAGAAGGTGCTGAGCCGATTTCCTGCAGCACACCGTCCTGGCGGTTTCGAATACGCAGTTTTTCTTCGTAGGGTTCGATATGGATGTCGGATGCGCCCTGCCGGATGGCGTCCATGAAAATCTTATTGACGAAGCGAACAACGGGCGTGTCGACCTCTGTCGAAGTCGGGTCATCCAGGTCCTCTTCATCGCCGGCGCTAATCTCCAGTTCATCTAGGCCATCGTCGGATAATTCGGCCAGTCCGGTTGAAACTCCGGTATTGCTTTGCTCGATGGATCGGGCCAGGATTGCCGAGTCGACCAGGATGGCTTCAACACCGAGTCCGGTCTGGAACTTGAACGCGTCAAGCCCGGCGCTGTCCGATGGGTCGGTGGTTGCCAGGAACACTTTGGTGCCACGCTGATAAAGCGGCAAGACCTTGTGGGTCTCGATGAATTTGTTGTCAACCAGTCCGTCTGGGCACGTGTCCAGATCGAATGAGCCCAGATCCAGAAACGGCATGCCGAATTCCTCGGACGCGCAGTGATAGACCCGCTCTCGATTCGCAACGTCACTTTGAAGTGTCTGGGCGAGAAAGCTGTGACCGTTTTTCTCAGCTTCTCCCAGAATAGTCTCCGCCTGGCTACGGTTGATCAGATCCTGCTCGATCATGCGACGCGCAAGCCCACCGATAGTTTTTTGTTGCTCCCACTGTTCGACGGCCGTAATCGGTTCTTGGGTGCTTGCCATATCCGGAATCATCTATAAGAATTCGAAGTATGAGTATAGCGCCAAACAGCGATGATCGATGGAGCTTCCTAGGCGATTGGGGCATGCTCGCGCGGGATCCACTGGAACCCGGGGTTCACTTCAACCCAGCCCGTTATGATATCTGAACGGCTCAATCTTGTCGGAAATGTCGTGGAGAACTGCAATACAAATGGTGCCAGAAGTTACCGTCATCTATCTAATTAAGATATCTAAATCAATCAGTTAAATAACTAAAAGTCCTGTTATAATCTGCTGAACAGATGCAATCTACGAAGAAGCCCAGAGGTTGATCTTGCTGACACAGCTTGATTACACACCCCCTAGGCGTCAGGCGGTCTAGTGACGATTGCCTAATTTCTATCGAAGAACAAAAGCGAAGGAGAGAACGACAAACACAGGGTTCAAGAAACAGTTCAATGCCGGAGATAGAAAAGGGTTTTACGCTAATCGAACTGATGATCGTGGTCGCGATCATTGCTGTTCTGGCAGCCATCGCGGTTCCCCAGTACCGGAACTACACGGCCCGGGCGCAGGCTACCGAGGGTCTAACCTTGGCGAGTTCGGCCAAGACCGGGATCGTCGAATTCCAGGATAACAATGGCACCTGGCCGACGAATAACTCCGATGCCGGAATCGAAGAACCGGCCGATATCACGGGCACATATGTGAGTTCCGTGACTGTTAATTCAAATGAGATAGCGATTGTGTTTAACAGCGGCGTCCATAGTGGCAATACAATTACGTTGACAGCGGCAGACCAGGGTGGCTCGATATCATGGGTGTGTGAAGCTACTGTAATTCCAGGGAGTCAGTTACCCTCGAATTGCTACGGATCGGACGAAACTGCTCCCTAAGTTTTCCATTCGTGCTATCGTTGGTTTATAGTTGCAGTAGGAAAAGTGACCAGGATCATATTTTAAGTAACCGACACAGTCCAAGGAGACAGGGCAATGCGAGAGATACAAAAGGGTTTTACACTAATCGAACTGATGATCGTGGTCGCGATCATTGGTATTCTGGCGGCCATCGCGATCCCCCAGTACCAGAACTACACTGCCCGGGCGCAGGCTACCGAGGCCCTGGCGCTTGCCTCTGCGGCCAAGACCGGGATGGCCGAATTCCAGAATATGAATGGGACCTGGCCGACGAACAACGCCGATGCCGGAATTGCTCCCGCTGATGAGCACGTTGGTGA
>PBDS01000075.1 GCA_002718155.1 Pseudomonadota bacterium | reverse complement strand
CGGGATGGTGAGGTCGTCTCCCGCCATGGCAAAGTGATTCCAGTCCAGGTGGAAACACTGTGTGTCCACGGCGACGAATCCACCGGTGTTGCTGTTGCCCGCGAAGTGCGGAAAGGGCTAGAAGCACAGGGCATTGCTGTGGTGCCGCTGCCCGAGATGTTCAACTGAGCGTCGCGGGCTGGCCTCGCTGCCAGGCGTATCGGCAGATAGGGTGTGTTCCGGACTTAGTCAAGAAAGTAGCCAACGGTCCTGAATTCAGCCAGTCAACCGGCCGCGGCATTCGAGATCTGGCTGTTGTCACCAAGCACCAACTTGTTCCAATTGGTTGAGCGCACATAGTCAGGGCGGGGGTCCTCCACCGGCTGTGGGTGGTTAGCCACGGTGTTGAAACACATGAATGCGTGCCAGCGGTCCACCGGAGAGAGGTTGTGCCCAGAGGCATGGAGCAAATTGCAGTGAAAAACAGCTACGGTCCCTGCTGCGCCTGTGACCGAGACCGGCTCCGGATAAAGCGCCATGGCCTTGCGCATGGTTTTAGTGTCGGCAGCCCATAGACGGTAAGCGGTGGAGGTGTCGTAGTACGGATCGAGTCGGTTTAACTTATGGCTGCCCGGTATGAAGTAGAGGCAGCCGTTGATGGGTGTTGCCTCGTGCAGCATCACCAGCACGGTGACCATGTTCGGTCGTTCGATGCCGTCCAGTTTCCAACTCATGAAATCCTGATGCCATGGCCAAGTTGAGCCCTGAATCGCCGCTTTCATATTCACTTTTGAATGATGGAGATAGAGTGCATCGTCAGCGAGAACCTGCTGAGCTAAACCAAGGCAGCGAGGTGACCGGGCAAGCTGGCGGAACGCGGGTGAGGCCGTCGCACCGTCTGGTTCGTGCAGGCGAAACAGGCTCTTGGCCTGCTGATCGTCCCCCTCCCGGAAAATTCCGTCCGCCTCGACCCGGGATACACGCTCAGTTTCGCTAAGCAGAATGTCGATCTCTTCCTGTGCAAGTAACTCGGGAAAAACCAAAAACCCGTCCCGATCAAACGCTTCCAGTTGGGCACGTGTTAATTGCATCCCGCTCGATCTTGGCTATTTGAAGCGCATGTTCAGCATTTGCTCAGGCAGCCAGAGCGCCAATGCTGGCAGCAGCACGACGAGGACTAACGCAATGACTTCCAACGCAATAAATGGCAGAACACCCTTGTACATGTGTACCAGGCGAATTTCAGGCGGACTGATGCCGCGCAGATAGAATATTGCAGGTGCCATCGGCGGTGTCAGGTAACTCGTTTGGATCACGATCAGGAAGAGAATGCAGAACCAGGTCTTTACCTGACTCGGGTCCAGGCCATAGAAATCAAACTGCTCAATCAATGGCATCGCGATCGGAATGATGATCAGAATGATCGAGATGAGATCCAGCACGAACCCTGCAATAAACGCCAGCAACAAAAGAATCCCAAGGGTTTCCCAGCCACTCAGGTTAGCTGCGGACACAAGTTGCTGGGTACCCACCAGGCCACCGGAGATCGTGAACACCGTAGCGAAGACCTTGCCTGCCAGAAGGATCGTGAGAATCATGGCGGTGACCAGTGTGGTTTTCACCAGGGCTTCTTTGAGGGCCTTCAGGGTGAAGTTGCCATAGGCGATGGTCATGATCACGGAGCCCGCCGCGCCCATGGCGGCGGCTTCGGTTGGCGTTGCCCAGCCGAGCATGATGGTGCCGAGTACTGAGAAGATCAGAATCAGCGGAGGCACCAGCGCAACCGCAGTGATCCACAGTTTTTGGATGAACGGCGGATCGTTCTCGTCCGGCGGCAGGCGCTGGCCATCCGCAGGCCAGACAATGCATCGTCCGAGGATATAAATGATGTAAAGCCCGGCGAGTATGAGCCCGGGGAACAACATGCCCATGAAAAGGCCACCGACATCTACGTCGGCAACCGGACCGAGAATCACCACGACGACCGAGGGCGGGATGATGGTACCGAGTGAGCCACCGGCACAAATTGTGCCGGAGATCAGTCCCTTATCATAGGCGTAGCGCAACATCACTGGGATGGCCAGCAGGCCGACTACCGATTCGGTTGCACCGACAACGCCGCTGGCGGCAGCAAAGATCACACACAGGATCACTGTCCCTACAGCGAGCCCGCCGGGTAGGCGGCGGGTCCACAGGTGGATCGCTTCGAACAGTCGTTCAGCGATACCCGAGCGCTCGAGCAGCGAACCCATGAAGATAAAGAGTGGCACGGCGCCTAAGACATAGGCTGATGCGATCTCGTCGACTGTCTGGGCAAATACGTTGACAACGCCGATACTGAAGTCGAACCGCATTGCACCAAAAATAAACGCCACCGAAAGCAATGAGAACGCGACTGGAAAACCCAGGAAAATAAACAACATCAGCGCCGGAAACATCCACAGCGCAAATTCAACGCTCATCCGAGACCCTCCACTGGCGGCGGTGGCGGTACCTTACGGCCCGCGAGTGTCAGGATGTTCTTGAGCACCTCCATCATCACCTGCAGCAGCAGGAGCACGAAAGCAACTACGAAGGTGAACTTGAACGGCCAGATAATCGGGTTCCAGGCAGATTCGCCCGAGGTCTCATCGACCCGGTAGGCCTGGAAGAAATACTCCCATAGCCCGGCAGTCAACCACAGCAGCATCGGTACCAGCACCATGTAACCAACGAGGTCAATAATCGCCTTGGTTTTATCGTTGACCTGGTCGAATAGAAAATCCACGCGGATATGGCGGCGCATCTGCAGGCAGTAGGCTATCCCGAACATGAACACTGTGCCCATCAGCATATACGCCACTTCAAAGGCCCACTTGGTCGGTGCGTGGAAGACATAACGGGCAATGACCTCGTAAACCATGGATATCACAAGGATTGTGATGACCCATGCGCCGATCTTGCCAAACAGTCGCACATAGGTTTCAACTGCCTGTATGAAAGGAAGCAAGCTACGCCTGGCAATGCCGGCGACCACACCCCAGGCCAGAGCTACGACCACACCGAGTAGGAACAAAACAAAGAGCAGTTCGTAGAAACTGCTGGTCGGAGCTTCAAGAACACGCGAGAAGAAAAAAGCGGGTTCCTTGAAATAAGCTTTGGCAAAGAAACGGAAAATATCCCCGATGAAGGAGAAATAATTGCCGAGCACCTCTAGCATCGATCCGAGTCCTATGAAATAAAGGCGTTAGCAAATTTCCCGGGGTGTCCTTCGGACACCCCGGGAACTGGCTTAAGTGTTTAAGCTAGAGGGTAACTCTAAACGACAGTTCAGGCTAAACCGCCTATTACATACCGATTGGGAAGCGGAAGAAACTCCAGTTTTCCCTCAAGGCCGTCTGGAACTTGCGCCGGTTATCCAACGCACGCTTGAACCAGGGGCTCGCAGCAGCCTGGGCATCGCTCCACTTGGCCGCAGCTTCATGGGCTGCTTTGATAAATGCCGGGTCGAGCTTTACGAACTCGTTGCCATGCGCGCGCATCTGGTCCAGGGCATCGATATCATGATAGGCGTAGCGAGTCCAGCTTTCCAACACATTCAGGCGACCGGCCATTTTGACCATTTCCTGGTCTTCTTTGGAGATCCGGTTCCAGGCCTCTATATTGATCGGGCACTCCTGTACCGCGCCGGGCTGGTGCACGCCGGGCATGATGATGTACTTGGCGATCTTGTGAAAACCCGATGGCAGATTCACTGACGGTGAGCTCCACTCGGTGGCATCGATGACGCCACGCTCAAGCGCCGGATAGACCTCGGAGCCGGGCAGGATCACCGTCGAGGCGCCCAGATTGCCTGCAATTTCGGCCCACGCGCCGGCGGTGCGCATCTTCAGTCCCTGGAAGTCATCCAGATTCTGGATACGCTTTGTTGAGTGCAGGAAGATCTCGGTTGGGAAGATGCCGCACGGGATTGATTCCACGCCAAATACCTCACGCCGATATTCGGATGCGAGTTCCGCACCACCACCTTCGTAAAGCCAGATGATCAGTTCTTCGGGGTTCAACCCTCCGGCCATATTGGCAAAGATTACAGTGGTTTTGTCGATACCCCAGTCGTATCCCATCCAGGTGTGACCGATCTGGGCGACGTTGGATTTGACAGTATCAGATACCTTGAGTGCCTTGCCAAGGGTACCACCGGGAAAGACCTGGATCTTGATTCGGCCTGCGGTGAGTTGTTCGACGTACTTGGCGAACCCTTCGGCATCCTTTTTCAGGAACGGTCCGCCGCCCCACGAGGTGGCCATGCTCCAGTTCTCTCCAGCGTGCGACGTGACGGCGAATGCCATCAGGGCAGCACCGGCGATACTGCTTAACAACAGTTTGGTTATTCGTTTATACATGCTGCATTCTCCTCTGCAGTGGGTTTGACACCAGGCTGTCATTCCGAATTGGCGAATCGCGCTATGCCGGTTTGACAGAGTTTGCACCCGATTGACAACGGGCATCGACGTCGAGTGTCAACGAAGCCAGTATGGTCGTCAATAGCGAAGTTACCCAGATGACTTGTTTTAGGCAGAAAGTGCCAAATTCAGGGGTGAATCAGGGCGGATCACCCGTATTGAGGTGATCAGTTTCAGTCGAGCAGCGGGATCAGTTCCTTCGCGATCATTTCCACCTGGTCGTCCTGGTAGCGGTAGGGCATAAAGACCAGTCGATCGAGCCCTTTTTCGAAGTGGGCGCGGAGCTGTTCGGCGCATTCATCCAGCGTCCCGATAATTGCGCTTTTTGCGGTCGATTTGCTCCAGGACGCAAAATCCCACTCCGTGTCGAGCCATTCCATCATCGGCCCTTCAATTTCTTCCCGTGGGCCGATTGCGATCGGCAGTTGGTTAGTGAAAGAAAGCGTTGCTGGGTCGCGGCCGGCATCTTCGGCCAACTGGATGATTCGGGCCTTGTCTTCAGCATAAGAAGTGGCGGTGTAACAGTAGGTGAGCCAGCCATCGCTGCGCGTGGCAACACGTTTGAGAACCCGGTCTGCGTATCCGCCGATCAGAATCGGTGGCCCGGGTTGTTGCTTCGGTTTAGGGAACATGACCGCGCTTCTTAGATTGTGCGGCGGGTACTCGGCGGTTGTCTGGTCCTCGGTCCACAGGTGCTCAAGAATGTCGAGACTCTGATCCATGATCTTGCCCCGCTGGTGAAAGTCGACTCCGACGGCATCGAATTCACGCTTGTACCAGCCCGATGCCAGACCCAAAAGCAGTCGCCCACCCGAGATAACATCCATGCTGGAGAGTTGCTTGGCAAGAATGACTGGGTTCCTGAGTGGCAGAATCAGAACCCCGGTTCCGAGTTTGATTGTGCTTGTTTTTACTGCCAACGCAGTCAGAAGAGAGAGCGAGTCGATGATCGGGAAATGGGGCTCGACACCAAGCAGAATGTGGTCCCAGACCCAGGCCGATTCAAAGCCGAGTTGCTCGATCCACACGCCCTGCTCAATCAGACTGTCAGGGTCAGGCAGTTCCGGGTAGGCCACGAAGTTACGCAGCGCCATGCCATAGACAACTTGGTTCGACGGCATTTCTTGGACTCCTTTGGTTTCAGTTTCAGTTGCTGGGATTCAAGCGGTGTAAAGCTGTTCTGGATCCAGTTTCCGCAAGACGGCCAGTTCGTCTGCCGAAGGAGGTTCGGTCTCAGTGAGTTCGTCATCGAACGCAAGGTCGAAACCGGTGTTGTTCAGAACCTGATCGCGGCTTACCCCCTGGTGTAGCGCGAGCACTTTCATCTGTCGGTTCTCACCGTCGAACCCCATCAAAGCAAGATCAGTCACGACACGAAACATGCCACCGGTAACCAGGCCCGCATCAGCCCGTGAAGTGCCGCCGGACAGAAAACCGGGGCTGGTGACGAAGTCGACCTCCGGTACGAAACGGCGTTTCTCGTGTTTCATTGCCACGATCATATTGGTCAGGCTAGAGATATCGTTTCCACCGCCTGTGCCGGGAAGGCGGGTTTTCGGTTTGTCCGGATCGCCGATGAACGAACTGTTGAGGTTGCCATAACGGTCGATCTGGGCTCCACCCATAAAACCGATATCGATGTAGCCCCGCTGCAGCAGCAGCATAACATCGGTAATCGGAAGTACCATGTTGGCCTTTCGCGTGCAGCGCTGCTCGTTTGTCGAGGGGGGTAATTCGCCAGGCACGACGAACGGACCGATCACGCCGCCCTCGAACAGGATCGTGAGACTGGGTGCGTGCAGCCTCTGGGCAAGCGTTACAGCCAACAGTGGTATGCCAACCCCGGCAAACACTATTTGACCGTCGTCGAGGAGTCTCGCACTCATGACCGCCAGCAATTCTGATGCGGTGTAGGCAGATTTGTCAGTCATCATAAATACTCCGTCCGCGCCTGCTCGCGTCCAGCATCGCGGCTGTACCGAATCTCTCGAGATAGTCCTCCCAGGTCGCGGTGTCGTAGAAGTGATTCTTTAGATAACGGGCAGCGCCCTTGTCGGGGTCTGCTGAAACCAGCTTCGCATAATCATTCATTTGATCGAAGAACGGTTCGTAGGTGCCATAACACTCGTGGGGAGCGCAGCCAAACGGTACCTCGACCACAGCATCGGTGGTGAAGAATGGAATTCGGGTACGGTCGGGAGCCCGGCGGATCTGCGCGTTGTCGATCAACCGTTCAGTGGTGAGGATCACCTTTGACGCCGCCATGGCGATGTCCATGTCCATGAACGGGAGGCCGTCGATCTGTGCGTTTCCATATGAGTCAGCTCTTTGCACGTGAATGATTGCTACGTCCGGGTTGAGCGCTGGTAGCAGCACCAGTTGGTCGCCAGTGAACGGGCAGGTCATCTCGCGTGTTTCCGATTCTGCCCGCTTACCCACGTCTGATCCCATCATGGAGCGCGTGGGCAGGAAGGGAACACCCATCGCGCCGGCTCGGTAACGCAATCCCATCGACATGTGTGACCATTCGTCAAAGCGGGCTTTGCCAGTCTCGACGTGAAGTCGCATGACCTTCGATATTCCCCAGACAATACCCTGGCTGAACCAACTCGTCACCACGTGAGAACTGACGCCAGATGCCAATAGCAGATCACCTTCGTTGGACATGATGCTGCGCGAGGCAATGAGATTACGCCGTCCCTGCCGGATCAGTGCCCAGATCATTGCCATCGGGGTGCGGGACATCGTACAACCGCCGATCGCAACATGATCACCGTCGTGCACAAGTGCGGCGGCCTCCTCGAGCGACATGACTTTCTCATGGAGCCCCCGGTCGCGCGCCTGTGTTTCCGCCCGAAGGTCTAAGTACGGCTTAACTTGCAGTCGATCCGCCATGCTGCTCCCCCGTCAAATTCTTGTTGTTAAGTGCGGCATCAATCTCGGTGCTGGTTAGGGACCATTCATTGTCAAGCTCTGCGATCACCTGTTTCATGAACTCACCAGACAGCGCCAATGCCTGCCCATTGTCTCCGAGGTGTTCTGCAAGTATGGCCAGTGCCAGTTGCTGAGGTGCGTCGCCTTCGTATGTCCACTCGAAACCGTTGTCAGTGAACTGGTGGATATCGATCCTCTCATCGAGTTGCTGGCCATCCACAGTGACCTTAATACCATCGATGGTTCTTGCGCCGATGTAGGTTTTCATCTCTTCAAATCCCTGCGAATCCAACAAGCCAAAAAATCAATACATACTGTGTGATCGGTAATTTTCAGCATCCAGTATGACAGGGAAAAGTTATCATATCGGGAGTTGGGATCATAGGAGTTTCCACCGACATTCGAATAGACACGGGAAACCCCTCCCTGGCTGCTGCTAGTCGGGAGATGGATATAAAACCCAGTCGCCAGGTCCAAGCACTGGCCCAGGCATGGGATACTTGGGGTCTCACTATTTCGAAAATAACCAGGGAACACTGATATGAAGTTTGGGTTCACGCTGCCATCTTATACCTGGCCAGGCCTTGACTATAAGATGACTTACCGAGTCACCAAGGATATGGCACGCCGCGCTGAAGCCTTGGGCTACGATTCGCTCAGCGTATGGGATCACCTGCTGACGGCACCGGGCCTGTACGGCGGCTCCTGGCTGGACCCGTTGATGGTACTTGCCTGTGCAGCCGGTGCGACCGAAAAGATCCCGCTGGGAACTAACATTCTAGTCGTGCCGATTCGGCACCCGGTATTGCTGGCTAAGGAGCTGGCGACACTGGATTATATGTCTGGTGGGCGTTTTTTCTTCGGTGTCGGTCCCGGTTGGAACGAACCGGAATTCACTTCGATGGGGATCTCGATGCGGGAACGGGGTCGTCGGACTGACGAGATTCTCGACGCAGTCAAGCTCCTGCTGAGCGAAGAGAATGTGTCATTCAACGGGGAATATTACCAGTTCGAAAACGTCACGATAGAGCCACGCCCGGAGAACTATTTTCCAGTATGGATTGCCGGCGGCTCGCGAATGCCGGGTCCGCTGTCACCAGATCAGCCGTACATGGTCAAGTCTGTACTCAAGCGCATCGTCAAGCACGCTGACGTGTTTACCTGCCGGGCATCGGGTAGCACAGAGTGGGTCGCACGCGATTACCAGACCGTACGGTCGTACCTTGAGGCCGCAGGCCGCGATCCAGCGACGCTGGAACTTGCGCACGTGCAGGCGGGTTACGTAGTCGACACCTCGGATTCGAAAAAAGCGTTGTCAATACAGCGCAAACCGATGGAAACGATCATGGGCCATAATCGGGATTGGGATCATCTGCAAGGATGTTACCTCGTGGGCAGTATCGATGACATTGTTGCGAAACTTAAGTTTCTGGAAAGTCATGGTCTTCAGCATGTCACGATCCAGCCAGCCGGTCCGGAGATGGCGCAGGTGGACTTGTGGATGGACAAGATCATCCAACCTTTTTTCCGTTGAGTCTGGATGGTGAATCCTGGCCTGCTGCCTACTTGTTTCGACTGTAGCCACACACTGCTTCTGGAACTGGACCCTTACCTGTTGGGGTAAGATTCAGACTCTCGAGGTTTCTTTACACAGCTGATCAGGAGAAGACCCATGGCAAGTCACGCGACTGGTGACGGCGGTATTCCAGCAAGAGACGCAGCAGAGCGTGGCTTGAAGCGGATCATGACCCTTGGTGGAGCCTACGGCACACGAAACTACACCGTGAAGGACCTGCGAGACCAGAAAGGAAAGCGTGTATTGGTCGAAACACTTCCTTTTTCAACAGAGGAGGCCGCCGCAGCCGAACAAGCCGGAATCGACACTATGAAGGTGCGTTTCGATCCATCGAATCCCGATCCTGCCATCGCGATCCGGCGTGCAGCACCCAACACTTTCATGGCGTTCTCGGTCCCCCTGCTCGCTGCTGCGAGCGAGAACGAAGCGGTGCGTGTGGCCTACGACGCGATGGCGCTCGGTGCAGACGCCATCATGTGCCAGTGGAGCCCACGATTCATCTCGGCGGCAACCGAAGCTGGTGTCCCCATACAGGGTCACGCCGGATTGGTACCCAGAAAGAGCACCTGGACGGGCGGCCTGCGTGCGGTCGGCAAGACCCTGGACGAAGCGCTGTGGGTCTACCGGGAGATCAAGGCGTTGGAGGAGGCGGGTGCCTATGCGGTCGAGGTCGAGGTGATTCCCGAAGGACTGCTTGCCGAGATCAGCAGGCGCACCACGCTGTTGACCTCATCGATCGGTGGTGGCAGCGGTGGTGACATCCAGTTCCTGTTCGCCGAGGACATTCTCGGCAACAATCCGCCGCCGTACCCGCGGCACGCCAAACAGTACCGTAATCTTTACCAGTTGAAGGAAAAGATGCAGGCCGAGCGCGTAGCCGGTTTCCGAGCCTTCATCGACGACGTCCAGAAGGGTGGTTTTCCGGGACCAGAGCAGCTTGTCAGTGCCCCGGAGGGTCTGATCGACGGATTTCTGGAGACGCTGGAGGCTGACTAGCCGAATGCGTATTCCGCTAGTCAGCCGTGTTTTTCTCTCAGCATGTCTGCGGCCTGGCACATTGATTTCAGCTTGAGGTAGGCGTGGTCGAGGTCGACGGGATTCTGAACCGAAGGTGAGAATCCACAGTCGGGATGCAGAGTGATACGCTGCTTGTCGACGTATTGCATAGCTTGTTCGACCCGCGCCGCGACGGTCTCGGGTGTTTCGACATTGCGATCGCAGTGGTCGATGCAGCCAAGGCCCAGGCGCGGCCCGTCGGGAAACTGGGCCAGTGATGCCATACCGCCCGCGACAGGTGTGGCGTATTCCATCGAGATGGTACCAACGTTCACTTTACCCAGCGCTGGCATGATGACGTCGTAAGGGCCCTCGGTGCCATGAGCGTAATTGAAATGGGCATGGCAAAGGTGCATGCCGATATCGAGAGCATCGAATCCATCCACAACCTGATTGATCAGATCCACGCACAGGTCCATCTCGTACTGCAGATCAGTGAATCCCTCGCGTTCGCGGAACTTCGGGTCGACAAGGGTGCTGAGCCAGGGCTCATCGAGTTGAATCGTATCCACACCCGCCTGATGAAGCTGTCCGATTTCCTGGCGCAGGATGGGGACGCAGTCGGTCATCAGTTGCTCGGGCGTTGGGTATGCCCGTCTGGAATGATCAGGATGCCACATTCGCCGACCCACGATGTAGGGCGCCGGTAACGCAATCTTGAGTCTGGCCCGGGTTCTCTGGCGCGCAAAGACGGCCTCGTCGAGAGTCAGGGGGCGGTAGTATTCCAGAGGCTCAACAACGGCTGGATAGGCCATCTGCCACTGTGTGCCGATCAAGTCGGGTTTGAACCCTCGCACCCGTTCCGCGAAGATTTTGACGTAACTCTCGCGGCGCCATTCGCCATCGGTCACTTCATCGAGCCCGCATCGTTCCTGCAGGCGCAGGGCGGACTCGATCGCTGGATTCAGCAAGCGGTCGGCCTCGTCTTCGGAGATTGTTCCGTTCTTGCGATCGAGAATGATCTCGCGCACCCATTCAGGGCGGGGCAGGCTACCGATGACGGTGGTCGGAAATAAAGTATCAGCCATATTCTTGCTTCTTTAATAAATCGACTACATCACAACGGCTTACAGAGATGTTATGTGTATTTCACAGATTTCGAAACCCAAAAACTGCGAACCACACCTGGTCCTGGCCAAAGTTCAGAACTGAGACTGCCGGAATCCGCCCCAGGCAAGACTCCGCCCCCCATCCAGGAACTCGATCAGCCGCCCGTCTTGGCCGTCCCTTCGAAAACCTGGTTTTCCAGCGGTTCTCCCATCGCCATACGATTCAGATTGGCAGCGACAAACTGCCAGCGCCGCATCAGTTGCTCAGGCGTTGACGCGCTTTCGTGAGCACTCAAAATCACGTTGTCCAGATCCTGGAAAGGGTGGTTCGAGGGCCACACTTCTTTCTTGTCGGCCCCGATGTAGTTGTACCAGACATCCAGTACCGCAGCACCGATCGTCTTGCTCTTGAGCGCGTTGTACAGTGCTTCTTCGGCGATGATCCGCCCGCGCGCGACATTGATGATGACGCTGTCCGGCTTCATTCTGGCCAGCTGCGGTGCGCCGATCATTCCTTCTGTCTTGTCGTTCAGCTGACAGGCAACTACTATGAAATCACTTTGGCCAAGTAGCTCATCCAACCGGTCTGGAGTGCCGAGCCAGTCCAGCAAGGGGGGGGTGGTTTTCTCAGAACGGCGCACCGCGATCACCCGCATGTCGAAGGCCGCTGCCCGTTTGGCCACTTGTTCTCCAATATGACCATAGCCTACGATGCCGACGGTTTTCCCCCGTATTTCCTGGTGGTCCAAAGACGTGCCGGGTTGCCGCCCGCCCCAGCCTTCGCGGCGGAACCGCTGGTCGATCGCGTGCAAACCGATCTTGGACTCGAGCATGGCACAGAGTACAAATTCGGCAATGCTGCTTTCGTGTTCAAAACAATTACAGACCGGCACCCCCGCGGGCATGGTCTCCGGAGAGCAGAAATCGTATCCAGTCCAGGGGATCTGGAAGAGTTTCAGGTTCGGAACCCGCGGCCAGGAATCAGTGGGAATCTGGCCGCCGATCATCGCGTCTGCCTCGCCGGCCATCGCGACGAATTCGTCGGGCTCATTCTTGGCGGGGTCCCAGACCAGGATCGTCCAGTGATCATCCAGTTCCTGCCGGAGCAGGTGTTCGTACTGGACCGCTATGCGGCCCTGGATCAGAGCAGTCGGCATAACAAACGTTCTTTCGCTATATTTATCTTTTACTTTAGTCGTTATCCTAGCAGTATTAGGCGAAACCAATTTTCATAGAGACTGTAATCGATGACCGATACCAAACCAGCCAACGCCGATCAACGCGAATTCTGGAGCGACATCAAAGGCCAACTGTGGGTCGAACTTCAGCCCCGTATCGACCCTATGCTGGCCCCTTTTGGGGAGAAAGCCATCGAGGCGCTCGATCTGATGCCCGGGGAGCGGGTGATCGAAATCGGTTGCGGTAACGGGACGACAACATTGGCATTGGCCGAGCGGGTCGGTGCAGAAGGGGAGGTTCTTGCCGTAGACCTCTCCCGGCCGATGCTCGACAAGGCAATGGAAAGAGGGAAAACATCCGGCCATCCGGTGAGGTTTATAGAGGCTGATGCCCAGGTGTACGATTTTCCGAGACAGCACTTCGATGCCGCCTTCAGTCGTTTTGGCGTGATGTTCTTCGACGATCCCGTTGCCGCATTCAAAAACATCCTGGGCGCCGTCCGTCCGGGCGGTCGGGTCGCCTATGTCTGCTGGGCAGACCGCAAAGACAACCCCTGGATCCGCATTCCCGCTGGCGCGTCCAAGGCCTACCTCGAACTGCCCCCGCAACCTGCCGACGATGAGCCCGGCCAGTTCTCGATGCAGAACGAAGAACGCGTTCGCACTATCCTGTCCGGTGCCGGCTGGTCAGATGTCACTCTCGAGCGCTTCGATACGGAATGTTCGCTCGGCGGCGATGTCGCTGATGCCACTGGATTCATCTCGCAGATGGGGCCGATGTCCGAACCGTTTGCGCTCGCCGATGAAGAAACACAGCGCAACACGCTCAGAGTGATTGAAGAAGCACTGGCACCCTATGCCGACAGCAGAGGAGTCTATCTGGGTTACAGCACCTGGATCGTCAGCGCGACCCGTCCCTGATCCCGTGCTGCCGGTGTCTGACCGGAAATGTAATCGCCAACCTGAGCAGGACTGCAATTCAATGGGGTATGCCTGCTTTGCGCAGCCCTTCAATCAGGTATTCGAGGTTTACTTTGTCCCGATACGGAAAGATCTGTTCTATGTGGCTGATACTGATGTCCTGTTTGATACGCAGAAGGTCCGCCATCGCCTGCTGGGCCTCGGCATCCTTGCCGGATTGGCCCAGTATTGCCGCAAGCACTGCATACGGACTGAGTTCCGCCGTCGGTTGGCGGGTCGCCTGACGGGCGGTTTTTTCGGCCTCTTCGAGTTGTTTTGAACCGAGTAGTGCCATCGATTTTGCCGCCAGGACAATCCACAGAAGCGGGTCATGTGGGCTCAGGCGAATAGCTCGGTCAAAACTTTCAATCGCCAGAGTCCAGTCCCCGGCAAATAGCAGGGCTGTTCCCAGTCCCAGGTGCGCGTGAGCAAAGCTCGGGTTGTAGGTTACAGCTGCCTCGCATTCGGCTATAGAAGCATCCAGTTCATGCTTCATCTGAAGAATTCTTCCCAGCGCAAAGTGGGCATCGGCGTCGCGCTCATCAAAAGCAATGGCCTGGCGCCCGCTCTCAAAAGCCTCTTCCAAAACGGCCGACCGGTCTTGTGCGTAGCCGTGCATAAAGGAGAAATAGAGGGCATGGGTCAGGCCTGATTTAGCCGGAGCAAAGTTTGGCGAGATCACGGCTGTCTGTTTGAACAAGCGTTGTGCCTCGGCATTGTCCTCTTCGCTGAAACGATAAAGATGCCACAGGCCCCGTTGATAGCTCTCCCACGCATCCAGGCTTTCGGGGGGCAGTCGTTGTGCGCGCTCGCGTTCGACCTGGTCGATCTCCGGTCCGATGGCAGCGACGATGGTTTCGGTGATCTCGTCTTGTACCGCGAAGATGTCTGTCAATTCACGGTCATAGCGTTCGGCCCAGATGTGGTTTCCACTGCTGCCTTCTATCAGCTGGGCCGTTAAGCGAATACGCGAGCCGCCTTTGCGAATACTTCCTTCCAGTACGTAGCGGACCCCCAGGTCGCGTGACACATCGCGCAGGTCTGGTGATTGGCCCTTGTACGCGAACGTCGAATTACGAGCGATGACGAACAAAGATCGGTAGCGGGAGAGACCCGTTATGATGTCTTCTGCCATCCCATCGGCAAAAAATTCCTGTTCAGGGTCGCCGGACATGTTCTGGAATGGAAGTACCGCAATCGACGGCTTGTCAGGGAGGGCGAGAGGCGCAGTCGCTTCAGGGTCAGCGGTGTTTTGCTGATTGGCCGCAGTGGGAACCAGCCGGTAAGAGCGTACCGGCTTGTCGAGCCCTTTGACCGTCTGATCCCCCAGGTCCTGGAATGCAACGTCCATCGAGTTTGAAACATGTTCGTGAACATTGGTGGAGATGCAGATCTCTCCCGGTTCGGCCAGCGCCTCCATTCGGGCCGCAATGTTGACACCGTTCCCGTAAAGATCCTCTCCGTCGATGATAACGTCGCCAAGACTGATGCCGATTCGGAGAAGAACCTGGTGCGAGTCAGGCAATGAGGCGTTGCGCCGGCCGAGATCTCCCTGTACCTCCAGAGCAGCCTGCACGGCGTCGAAGGCGCTGCCGAATTCCACCAGGGCACCGTCACCGGTATTCTTGAAGATCCTTCCCCCGTGGCGCTCAGTGACGGGGTCAAAAACCTCTGCCCGCAAGGCCTTCAGGCGAGCCAGAGTTCCTGCCTCGTCGGCAGCCATCATGCCTGAATAGCCGACGACATCGGACACCAGGATCGCTGCAAGGCGGCGCTGCATTCGCTCTTCGGCCATGTTCGAGCTTCGTTTTGATTGGTCCGACGGTCACTGATTGTAAGGATGCCGCCTGGAGAATGTCTATTGAGGCTGCCGGCCTGTTGCAGGTGGGTACCGGCATGCTAAATGCCTTTCCCACCGGACTTCTCTTGAAAAGAAAAATCGGTGAATATCCTTAAATGGGGTCAACCGGTTTCAGCAAAAGACCTCACAATTCTTCACGATCGGCTGAGCCGCTTGGAGTGAGAATCCATTCTTCCTATACTGTACCCGGGGAAGATCTATGGATCGAGATTTTCAGGGATCATGGCTGGTTCGGGGCAGGTGGCTCGGGCGAGCTTGAGTTCTCAGTCGTCATGCGGTTGATGAACGAGCTTGACCCGAGTTTCAATGACTGAACGCCGTATTTTTGGATACGGTCGACATCATTAGCGATCCGAACTGGACAGGGACTGAAGGCTAAATAGTTCAAGGATTCAGCGCAATGACGAGAGTGCATGGCGAAGGTGCCTATCGCTACACCATCAACAATGATTGGGCCAAAGTGCCTCCAGGCATGGAATGGCGGGAGGTCGCTGCTGTCGCCGTAGACGACCAGGATCAGGTTTATGTGTTCAACCGGGGGCCCCACCCCATGATGGTGTTTGACCGCGAAGGTAATTTCCTGCGCTCGTGGGGTGAGGAGTTGTTTGTGCGAGCCCACGGCGCGCACATCGCGCCAGACAACCTGCTTTATCTGACTGACGATCTGGATCACACGGTCAGGAAATGCACACTGGACGGGAAGGTCTTGTTGACTCTAGGAATTCCCGGCACGCCGGCGCCTTTCATGAGTCTTGATCCTTTCAATCGCTGCACCCATACGGCGCTCTCTCCCGATGGCGCCATCTACGTATCCGACGGTTACGGCAATGCCTGCGTTCACAAGTATTCCCCAGAGGGCAAACATCTGCTGTCCTGGGGGACCTCCGGGACCGGGCCTGGTGAATTTAATCTGCCCCACAACATCTGTTGTGACGGCGACGGCTGGGTTTATGTTGCTGATCGCGAAAGTCATCGGGTGCAGATTTTTGACGGCAATGGCCGATTCGAAACGCAGTGGAGCAATGTCCATCGGCCGTGTGGGCTTTTCATGCCCGCGGGCCGGTGCCCGGTCTGTTACGTGGGTGAATTGGGCCCGGTGCTGTCGGTCAATCGCAGCTTTCCCCATCTGGGCCCGCGGATCAGTATTGTCGACAGCGCCGGAGTTCTGCTCGCCAGGGTCGGCGATGCTGGAGATGCTGGCTGTGCACCGGGGCAGTTCATTGCGCCCCACGGGCTGGCGGTCGATTCGGCTGGTGACGTCTACGTGGGCGAGGTCTCTGCCACGGCCTGGCCGCAGCTCTATCCGGAAGAACCGATCCCGACCCCATTGCCGTCGCTGCGTAAGATGACCAGGGTTACCGACTGATCAACTTATCGGTGGCAACAGTACAAGTCACCAAGAACTGGTTGTAGAAGAACGGCGGGCGGGACCTGTGACGGGCTATCCCGGCGCAAACGCTT
>PBDS01000081.1 GCA_002718155.1 Pseudomonadota bacterium | reverse complement strand
TCTGCAGCCCGCTGAGTGAACTCATGCCAGCGCTCCTGCCAGTCTTCCAAGCGTTGCTCGTGCTCAGCCAGTCGCTCCTGAATGTCACGAAGCCGAGCAGCACTTTCAGTTCGCAGCACATCACTGTGGCCGAGTTTCTCTTCGAGCTCACGACACTCCAAAGTATCCTG
This sequence comes from Pseudomonadota bacterium, assembly GCA_002718155.1. Lineage (GTDB taxonomy): Bacteria > Pseudomonadota > Gammaproteobacteria > Arenicellales > UBA868 > UBA9619. The sequence continues at coordinate 22,434 of PBDS01000081.1, read as the reverse complement.
TTCCAACTGAGCCGCGATCTCAGCAAGTGAAACGGTCAAACGATCCAGCTCGCCACGCTGTTGTTGTTCAGTCTCCCGGGTATGCTCGATCTTCTGCTCTACCGAGGCTACATCTGCGCCCACTGAGTAGAACTCGCCTTGTATTTCATTGACCTGACTCTGCGACTCGACCTGTTCAGAGCGTATCTCTCCAGCCTGGCGCTCGAGCGAGCGCTGCTCGGCGAGTTCCGATTCGACCCGATTCTGCTCCTCAGATATCCGTCTTGCCTGTCCGGTAGATCTTTCTTTCATTACCCGATACCGCACACCGAGCAATTGACCATTGATCTGGCGCTCTTCGTCCTTGAGTCTGCGATAACGTCGGGCCGCCTGGGACTGCCGCTGTAGTCTACGAAGCTGTGCACCCAGTTCCCCACGAATGTCTTCAACCCGATCGAGGTTCTCCCGGGTATGGCGGATGCGGGTCTCTGTTTCTCGCCGTCGATCCTTGTAGCGGCTAATGCCTGCCGCTTCCTCCACAAACGCCCTGAGGTCTTCTGGCCGGGCTTCGACAATACGCGAAACCATGCCTTGCTCGATGATCGAGTATGAGCGATGGCCAAGCCCCGTTCCCCTGAACAGATCCGTGATGTCCCGTCTGCGGCAACGACTTCGATTGATGATGTATTCCGAAGTCCCATCCCGCGACAGGGTGCGCTTGACCGCAATCTCCGAGAACGCCGCATAATTGCCCGGGGCAGTCCCCTCGCTGTTATCAAACACCAGCTCAACAGAGGCCTTACCCACCGGTTTGCGAACGGCAGATCCGTTGAAGATGACATCCGACATGTTTTCGCCCCGAAGGTTGCGGGCGGAGATCTCTCCCATGACCCATCGAACAGCATCGATCACATTGGATTTTCCACAACCATTGGGCCCAACGATTCCAGTGAAGTCGGCAGGCACGGTTATCACTGTCGAATCTACAAAAGACTTGAAACCGGAAACATTGAGTCTTTTCAGGCGCATGAAGTCAGATCTTTGAAGGTTAGTGAAACCAGATTCATGTCGGCCCCGGACATACGAGACAAAAGCCTGCTGGCGAGACCGGCCGGCTCAACGGGAAAATAAGATTCGAGATATTTTGGTCCAAACTGGCACTCAATTATATCTGATCCGGGTTCGACCCAGGAAACATTCAGAGGGCTCCTATCAGAGCGCTCTCGACGATCGAATCCCGCGTGACCACCGGCGAGAGCCCGACGCTTTGACACCGCCACGAACGCTTTCGGACCGTTCTGCTGGCAGCCTGCTCGAACATCAGACGAACTGTTTGAAAATGGTTGCGTGCCTCGGATCACTCTGGTATAACGGCCGGCTTTCTTGACCACAATACCGATTTCCAGCCGGCATCTCGCCGAACGTACTACCCTGACTCTTAATCCGATGGCAACAACCAAAACCAAGCTCGCCGAACTCATTCACGGGATCAAACCATATCACCCCAAAAAGCGGGAAGAGTATATGAATGAGCCCCAGCAGGACCACTTCCGAGCCATTCTCAATGCCTGGCGCCAGGAGCTCATCTTCGATACTGAGCGTACCGTTCATGCAATGCAGGATGAATCCATCAATCTCCCCGACCCCAACGACCGGGCGACCCAGGAAACCGACAGGTCGCTTGAGTTGAGAACCCGTGATCGAGAACGCAAGCTGGTCAAGAAGATCGAGGAATCGATCGCCACCATAGACAGCAGCGATTATGGTTATTGCGAAACCTGCGGTGTGCCGATCGGTATAAAGCGCCTGGAAGCCAGACCGACGGCAACCCAATGCATCGACTGCAAGACCCTGGACGAGATCCGGGAAAAACAACTCGCCTGATCCGCTCCGCTCGAGCGGGACAGCATCCTGAAGCCCGCCCCGAAAATTTCTCCGTTATCAACGACACACGGCTAAAATTCAGTTCGGCACCCCACCGCAGCAATACCCTCGATGTTTGACCTGGTCATCAAAAATACCCAGATCGCCAGACCCGACGGTTCTCGTACCGACGCGGACCTGGCCTGCCTGAATGGTAGTATCGAGCGGATCGAGGGCCAGATCACCGCCGATGCAACCGAAACGATCGATGCACAAGGCCACTTGCTGCTGCCGGGCGTAATCGACCCTCAGGTGCATTTTCGCGAACCCGGCGCCACCCACAAGGAAGATCTAGGATCCGGCTCCCGTGCTGCGGTCCGCGGTGGGGTGACCAGTTTTCTGGAAATGCCGAACTGCAGGCCCGCTACGGTTGACCAGATACAGATGGACTGGAAGCTCGCCCGCGCCGCACGTACCTGTGTGGCTAATTTCGGCTTCTTTATCGGAGCAACGAAAGCCAACCTGGCGGCCCTCAACAATGTCCACCCGGCGTGCGGTATCAAGATATTCATGGGGTCGAGTACCGGTGACCTACTGGTGGATGATCACGAATCGCTGGATCGAATTTTTTCCTGTGGCAGGCGCCTCATTGCTGTGCACGCAGAGGACGAGGAGCGTATCAAGCAACGCACGACAGAAATCATCCAGCCCTCGGATGACCCTCTGCCCTACAGTCTCCACTCTGAGGTCCGTGACCCGGAAACCGCGCTGATCGCTACCTGCCGGGCAGTCGAACTCTCTGAGAAATATGGGCGCCGGCTTCATATTCTTCATCTTTCTACGGCCAGCGAGGTCGACTATCTCCGGACGAATAAGCCTGCCCAGGTCAGCTGCGAAGTCATTCCCAATCACCTGTTCCTGAATACAACAGATTATCAGCGACTCGGCTCACGGGCACAGATGAATCCCCCGATCCGTGACCCGGGTAACGCTTCGTTACTCTGGCAGGGTCTGCATGATGGGGTGATTGACATCATCGCAACCGATCACGCTCCTCACACGCTGGAGGAAAAGTCGAAACCCTACCCAGACTCACCAGCAGGAATGCCGGGTGTTGAAACTTCACTGCCGTTGATGCTGACCCATATGAAAGCGGGCAAGTGCACCCTCGCCGAAATACAGACCTGGATGAGCGATGGGCCTGCTCGTATTTACGGTATCCCGAATAAGGGGCGCATCGAAGAGGGTTTTGATGCTGACTTGGTGCTGGTTGACCTCGATCACAGCCACGAGGTCCGTGACGAAGAGGTATTCAGTCGAGCCGGCTGGAGTCCATACAGTGGGCTCCAACTCAGCGGCTGGCCACTGTATACCATGGTTGGCGGCCGGGTTGTATTCGACAACGGGCGAATTCGACCTGGTGTTTTTGGCAGCGCACTGAGTTTTATTGACGACGACGCCTGAGCTGCCCCCCACCCGGGGTGATGGCCGCCACCAGGCGGTTGGGAAACGCGTACCGGCAGCCTTTCGTCCGGCCTGGTGGTGCAGAAACCCACACTTCCAGACCCTGTGGCCGATGCTGGCACGGCGCCATCTTCGGCCACGATTCAACCGTCAGAGACTTGAGCTTCCAGACGGAGACTTCCTCGACCTGGACTGGACGGGCCCCGAAGATTCCGGCCGACCTTTGGTCCTGGTACTCCACGGGCTGGAAGGCTCCTCACAGTCCCACTATGTGCGCGGCCTGTGTTCAGTTCTGAGCAACGCCAGTTTCAGATCCTGTGTCATGCATTATCGGGGCTGCAGTGGCGACATCAACCGACTACCCCGCACCTACCACGCCGGTGAAACGGGCGATCCAGACTTCGTTATCGGCTGGCTCCGCCATCACTACCCTGGTGTAGCACTTTTTGCCGTGGGGTTTTCACTCGGGGGTAACATGTTGTTGAAACTACTAGGAGAACAGGCGGGCTCGTGCGTTTTGTCCGGCGCGGCCGCCGTTTCAGTCCCTTTCGACCTCGCGAGTTGTGCAGAACGTCTGGAGAAAGGCACTTCCAGGATCTACCAGCACTGGCTGGTGAGCGCAATGAAGAAGACCGCCCGGCAAAAAGCAACGCAATATCCCGGGCGCCTGGATATAAACCGTCTGCTGGAGACCACCACCTTTCGCGAATTCGATGAACTGGGCACAGCCCCCCTTCACGGTTTTGCAGGTGCCAGGGACTACTACGCCAAGGATAGCTGTCGCCAGTATCTGCCACAGATCACCACCCGGACGCTGATCGTGCAAAGCCACGATGATCCGTTCATAGAAGCAGTACAAATACCCAAAGAACAAGAACTCGGGCCGGGCGTACATCTGGAACTGGCAGCCCGTGGCGGTCATCTAGGATTTGTAACAGGTCCACTGCCTGGCTGCACAGAATACTGGCTGGAGAGACGGCTGACGGTCTTCTTCACTCACCTGACAGGCGAATTCAACTGACTCCTCGACCGGCCGTTCTCAAAAAACTCTAGGGCCGGCAACAGTACCCAAGCTGCCCGGTTGCTCATGTTTAAACGCTGTCACCGGACGATGAAGCCTGAAGGGTACGGCGATCGTTGAATGCCTGGTTGAGGGTATTGGCATCCATGTATTCCAGTTCTCCACCGACTGGTACGCCCCGGGCCAGGCGACTGACCCTGACACTGGATTGATCCAGAAGATCCGACAAATGGTCGGCTGTTGCTTCCCCCTCCATCGTCAGATTGGTCGCAAGTATCACCTCCTGAACTGCGTTCTGAGAGACGACCTTCATCAGGTGATCGATGGCAAGATCCTCGGGACCCACGCCGTCCAATGGTGACAAATGGCCCATCAACACCAGGTAATAACCCGAATAGGCTCCCGCCTGCTCGATTGTATCTAGGTCTGCCGGTGTCTCAACCACGCACAAAAGAGAATCATCACGCTTTCCCGAAGCACAGATCTGGCACAACTCCGTCTCGCTGAAATTGTTACAGCGCTGGCAATGTTCGACACTGGCAGTCGCTTCACGAAGCGCGTCGGCGAGGGCACGGGCACCATCCCGATCGCGCTCCAGCAGATAGAATGCCATTCGCTGGGCTGTCTTCGGGCCAACGCCTGGCAGGCGGCGCAGCGCCTGCTTGAGACGGTCAATGGCGTGCCCGTTGTTCATCTTTCAGCCCGGCAGGTTGAGCCCTGGGATATTCAGCCCGGAAGCCAGGCCGCCCATCTTTTCCTGGCTGGTTTTTTCGACCCGGCGCACGGCGTCATTGACTGCAGCAGCGACCAGGTCTTCCAGTACCTCTTTGTCGTCCCCCATCAGGCTGTCATCGATTGTCACCCGCCGAATATCGTAACGACACGTCATGACTACCTCGACCAGGCCACCACCGGCACCTCCTTCAACTTCGATTCCAGCCAGTTCCTCCTGGGCTTTCTTGAGGTTCTCCTGCATGGCCTGGGCCTGCTTCATGATATTGCCCAACGGTCCTTTCATTCTTCTGTTCCTTTGTGGTTGCCGGGCCTCACTGAATCAGGCACGACAGTTGCGTCAAACACATCCATGATGTCCTGTACGGCGGGATCATTGATAAGGTTCTGGTAGGCCTCTACTTTGGCGCCTTCAGCCCGGCGTTTTTCGTTTGCCGCCGGTGTCTCTGGCACACCACCGGGCTCAACTTCGACCATCTTAAGGCGTAGTGTTCCAGCAAGTGCACTGCCGAGACTTTTCTCTATCGCACCCAGGCGCGATGGGCTGAACAAATGGCCAAGAGAATCGGCCAGAGAAACCTCCAGAGTCTGCCCTACAAAGCGATAGGGAGATAGGTTCATGGCCAGTTCCCGAGTGATCCCGCCAAGGTCTGAATCCGTGACGAGGCCTGCCCAAACATCGGGTTGCGCCAGGTCCGACGGATTCGCTGAACTGTCAGGGACATTCGTTTCCCTGGCCCCGGAACCGTCGTCTGGTCCAGCTGAGGAAACGCTTCGAGGCTGCGAAGTTTGGCCAGAATCTTTTTTCTCTAGCGGTCTGGTGGGTGAGCTACCCGTACTGTCCGGCCTGAATGTGAGCATCCGCAGCAGAGCCATCTGAAAACCTGTTGCTGGATCGGGCGCTAGGGGTAAGTCCTTTTTTGAGATCAAACCGATCTGGTAGTAAAGCTGCACGTCCTCAGGAGCCATCAGGTCGGCAAGGTCTGCAACCAGGCTCGTATCGACCCCTTTAGCAGCCAGGACATCAGGCACTGTCTGGTACAGAGATATATCCTGCAGAACGAGCATGAGGTCATCCAACGCCGCCATGTAGTCCAATGCCCTTAAAGACATCGTGTCGCAGGCCGCCATGATCGCGGGACCATCGCCGGCAGCGAGCCCACGCAGTATCTCTTCAACGTAGCGGGTCTCGATCATGCCCAGCATCTCCCGCATTTCTCCGGCTGTAACACAACCGGCACCGAACGCGATGCCCTGGTCGAGAAGGCTCAACGCGTCGCGCATACTGCCTGACGCGGCCCGCGCGAGCACCTCGAGGCCCGCGGTATCATGGGTGATCTTCTCTGCAGACAGAATCTTTTCCAGCTGACCGACAATCTGCTCCGACTGTAGTGCCCGCAGATTGAACTGGAGGCAGCGTGACAAAATGGTCGCCGGCAGCTTCTGTGGATCGGTGGTTGCCAGCAGAAATTTGACGTGTCCGGGAGGCTCCTCGAGAGTTTTCAAGAGGGCGTTGAAGCTGTGGCCGGACAGCATGTGGACCTCGTCAATCAGGTAAACCTTACAACGGCCCTGAGTCGGCGTGTACTGCACGTTGTCAAGAATCTCCCGTGTGTCGTCGACTCTGGTACGGGACGCGGCATCGACTTCCAGCAGGTCAATGAAGCGACCCTCATCAATCCCCTGGCAGGCAGAGCATGTCTGGCAAGGTCTGGAACTTACTCCCACCTCACAGTTGAGCGCCTTGGCAAGCAGTCGGGCCAGGGTCGTCTTACCTACACCGCGGGTACCCGTGAACAAGAAGGCATGATGAACTCGATCATTGTCCAGCGCGCTGGTTAGAACGGACACAACATGCTCCTGGCCAACGACTTCATCGAAACCACGTGGCCGCCATTTCCGGGCCAGTGCCAGATAACTCATCAGGGTCGTTCGCTCAAGGTTTTACAGCACTTCCTGGTGATGGTGCCCGGCGTCTGGAGACGGCGCCAGCCAGCCCCGCCCCGGCACCCGATTCAACTGCTGCGGCTGCTTCCTTCCGGACCTGACCGGGTTCACAATCTATCGCCACCGGGGAGACCGGCTGCCGCCGCCATAAACGGCCAAAGGCAGCGCTCCTGCCACAAGGGGTTCGCGCACGATTCTAGCATCCAGCCGAGGGCACCGGCAGAGATACTTGAACGCTGATCTCACAGCTTTCGGATCAGACAGTAATTACCGTCGGCCTCGGAGCCTTCATAGTATGGTGCCTTTTGTTGCCGACTCAAGACAATGACCTCATCCTTTATGAGCGATGCGATTCTTGAATCAAACCCTGCCGAGTGCCAGATGTCACGGTGCACGGTACACGCCAGATAGCTCGAAGGTTTCAGTACTCTGACGATCTCATCCAGAGCATTTGCCTGTACATGGCCATGGGTAAAAGTACCGCAGGAAATGGCACCATCGTAGGTCTGGCTGGGAATATCCAGTGCTGCATTCAGATCACCCTCGACAAGGTGCCTGTAGCAGGCTTTGCGTTCCGCCCGGGCGAGCATTTCCGGAGAAAAATCCAGTCCGTCTATTCCGCTGAAACCCTGGCCCGCCAGGTGCTCGCCTACCAGGCCTGTACCACACCCCACATCGAGGATCCGTGCGGTTCGATCCTTCACTGCTTCTGCCAGCATCTCTGCAATCAGAACCGGAGCGATATAGCGAAGGTCCTGTTCAAGGTGTTGGTCATAGGTCGATGCCCAGTCCCTGTACAACTGCTGGGCATCTTCTGCTCCACTCAGCGCATAGGCCCGTTTGAGAAGTGTTGAGGCCTCATCTGAAACCGGTTTACCCTTGCTCTTCATTGTTCTACCAGCGAAACAATAGTGGCCTGTCACCAGGTCAGGGCTACCATGGGCAACAGTGCGTCACTGACTCTCCAGACACCTTCAAGCACCGGCACACCCAGTACTGCGAGCCCGATCAGTGCAAGTAGCACCAGATTACCATAGCGAGCATTGAAATACCGATAGCGTTGAGAAAGCCCTCGGGGCAGGAAATAAGGGAGGATATAGTGCCCATCCAGCGCACCGATCGGCAAAAGGTTAAAGACCATCAACAACAGGTTTATCCGCGCAACAAAGACCAAACTTTGTGGCAGGACGTCGAAAGGCCCATACCAGCCAAAGCGCAGTCCCTGTAGATAGATATTGACAGCAACAAGTGCCAGCACGAAATTCATTGCCGGGCCTGCGGCGGCAACCAGCAACTCGGCATAGCGAGAGGTAAATCGGCGAGGATCAGTCGGCACAGGCTTTGCATAACCAAACCCCACGATCATCACCATCAACAATCCCATGGGGTCGATGTGTGCGAGCGGGTTGAGGGTGAGACGTCCCGCCCGCTGTGCTGTGTTATCACCGCAACGCCTGGCGACCCAGGCATGACCGAACTCATGACAGGACAGGGACACCACCAGCGCACTCAGGATGACACAGAACAGGAACCATTGTCCCTGATAAAGAAGCTGAATCATGGTTCAATAGCAACCCTAAATGGTGAAACTCGAGCGTGCACGGTGACTTGTGCGTGTCACAATGCTCTGATGCCTTTCGAGCAAACGCGCATTTTACGCTAGTGTAGCCCGCGAACAGATTCCAGATACCCTAATCATCGTCCGGCAGGCTCCTGGAGACCCTATGACCCGAAAGCAAACCATTTCCCTCGAGGAACTCAGAGCCATACCCGGGCAGGAGCCGATGCTCTCCGAGTGGATCGCTCTGCCGCAAAGCATGATTGATGATTTTGCCCGAATCACCAATGATCACCAGTTCATCCACGTTGACCCGGGGCGGGCCAAGACGGAAACGCCGTTTAACGGCACCATTGCGCACGGATTTCTGACACTCTCACATCTCACACAGATGGTGGAGTCGACCCTGCCAGGGATCGACGGGACGACGAGGTCCGTAAACTATGGCTTCGACCGTATCCGATTCATCTCTCCGGTGCGCTCGGGGTCGAGAATCCGAGGACTTTTTACCCTGAAATCTGTCGAGGAAGAGACACCGGGTGAACTGACTCTACATCATGACGTTACCGTTGAGGTCGAAGAGCAGGACCGACCAGCCCTGGCGGCCCGGTGGATCACCCGTCACTACCTGTAATGATCAATGTACCAGCAGATCAGCGACCAGCGGCAGGTGATCGGAGGCCAACCGGGCGAGCTTCAACCGCGAGGGCATCAGATTGAGCAGTTCCAGATCACCTTTGACGTAGAACCCGTCCAGGGGTCGGACTGGCGTGTAGGCTGGAAAGGTCCGTATTGTCCCCTGACTCCCCTGAAAACCGGCAGGGTGCAGAATGAGTCGACCCAACATACCCCAGATATCGTTCAGATCGCCTGCAATAACGAGAGGTATACGTTCACTGATTCCAGTGACAGAAGTACTGTTCAGCAGCCTTTTCAGCTGCATACGCCGTTCTATCCCGGAAAGCCCGAGGTGCGCGTTGAACAGATGGATTGTGCGCGACCGCGGCCGGCTCAGATTCTGGCTGTACACGGGCACGCGAATGCGTACATGCAGCACACTGCGTCGCTTCTTCGGGGCGATAGTGAGATCGACATTTTCTGATGCGGTCAGTCGCCAGTGGCTGAGTACTCCATTGCCATACTCGCCCCCACCACGCAAGCGGACGTTCGGAAACCAGGCGCGATGCCGGAATCCCAGCAACTCCCCGAGCAGATCGACCTGCCGGTCCCCACCCGAGCGTGGTGATCGATTAGCGACTTCCTGCAGGAGCACGAGGTCCGCCCCGTAGTGCGCAATGACCTCAGCGATACGTGCCGGAGCATAGCGCCGATCGACACCGCCGATGCACTTGTGAATATTGTAGGTGATGATCCGGATCTTCATATTTCAGCCAGGCCCTTTCTCGGTGTTATGAATATGCGACCTGGTTATCCTAGAATAACCTCATCTGGCTACGGCCAACCACATACTGCCTGTCATTATGCATCTTATCTCCGACTGGAATTGTCTCCATCTCAAAGGCCACTACCTCGAAGCCCGTGTAATGTCTGCACTGGTGCTGATGATACTGGCACCGGCATTTTGCCTTGGCACAGAACTGGAACCCTTTTCAGCGACTTACACGATCAGCCGTGCAGCGTTCAAGGCTGAACGTACCGTAGAACTGTCGCGGGACGGTTCTGAGTACCTGCTGACAGCAAAGACCACCCTGAAAGGACTGGCCTCACTGGCAGGACGCGGTACTGCAGTCGAGACTTCCCGTTTCCAGTTCACACAGGACAGAATCATACCGATACTCTACACAGCTCATGACGGCACAGGTAACCCGGACCGGATCATTCGGATCGAATTTGACTTCTCCAGCGGTGTCACCCGAGCCCAGGCACGTGGTTCAGAGCATCTGTTAAAACTTGATCAAGAAGTGTTCGATCCACTGTCTTTCGAACTTATGGCCCGAATCGACCTGCGCAACGGGGTAACCGAACCACACTATATGGTTCACGAAGGTGATCGCCTGAGACCATACCAGTTCCGACGAAAAGGAACCGAAACCATCATGGTCCGCAGAAAGAAGCTGAATACCGTTCGCTACCTGATCGACCGCCAATCCAGTCGACAACTCTATTACTGGCTGTCACCGGATCTGGATTATCTGATGGTGCAACTGCGCCAGGTGCATGAGGGAAAGACCAAGGCGTCCGGCATCCTGACTTGGAGTTCACTGCTGCTCTGAAGTGCCGAATGCCGGTCATTGCGTTCATGTGATTCTTCCCATCCTCAAGACCAATGACTGACAGACGACTGGTCCAACCTGCGGCGTCACCTGATGGCGATCCCTGGCTGCTGACGCCGGGGCCACTGACGACCTCGAGCACTGTCAAGCGGGCCATGCTGCATGACTATGGCTCCCGGGACATCGATTTTATCGAAGTAAACGCCAGGATCCGCAACGACCTGGTGGGAATCGTCAACGGCAATCACAACCATGTGTGTGTGCCCCTCCAAGGCAGCGGCACATTCATTGTCGAGGCCATGCTGACCACTTTCATCCCACGTCAGGGCAAGGTATTGCTGTTGATCAATGGTGCCTACGGCCGCCGGATGGCAGACATCTGCCTGGCCCACCAGAGGACATTTGAGACACAGCAGACGCCCGAGGATGTACCTGTCGACCCAGATCGCCTTGACCGGACCCTCGCGAAAGATCCGGGTATCAGCCATGTCGGCGTGGTTCACTGTGAGACGACTACCGGCATTCTGAATCCAATCAGTACAATCAGCCAGATCACGGCACGGCATGGCCGCGCACTACTGATCGATGCCATGAGCACCTTCGGCGCACTGCCGCTCGACGCCGTCGATATTCGTTTCGATGCCGTTGTCGCGTCGAGTAACAAGTGCCTTGAAGGCTCTCCCGGAATGGGTTTTTGTGTCGCCCGGCGGGATGCGCTCGTCGGCACCCAAGATAATGCAGGCAGTGTAGTACTGGATCTTTACAAACAGTGGCGGTCAATGGAGGACAATGGACAGTGGCGCTTCACACCGCCCACTCATACCGTCTTGGCCCTTGCGCAGGCACTTACCGAATTTCATGCCGAGGGCGGCGTCCAGGGTCGCGGCGAGCGTTACCGCAGGAACTGCAAGATGCTGGTAAACGGTATGCGGGAGATGGGCTTCCAGACATTGCTGCCCGATAACCTGCAGGCGCCAGTCATCATCACCTTCCTGGTGCCGGCCGATCCCCATTTTCAGTTCGAGTCCTTTTATGATGCCCTCCGCCAGCGTGGCTATGTGATTTACCCAGGCAAATTGACCAGCGCCGACTCTTTTCGAATCGGTTGTATCGGCCGGATCACAACGGACGAAATCCGCGGTGTGCTGCAGGCTGTTCGCGAAGCACTGGCAACATTGAACGTGAACAACTGCGGCCCTTCGCCCTGAACGGATTCCTGTTGGATACCCTGTCTGTCACCAGCAATGGACGCCAGTACCGCTGGCCTCGCCAACCGGTTGTCGTAGTTTGTCTTGATGGCAGCGAACCGGAATATCCCGGTTCGGATGGCGGCGGTTATCTGGACCAGGCCATCGGCAATGGCTGCATGCCCTATCTCGAGCAGGTCAGACGGACAGGAATGTTCCGAACCGCTGAGTCGATCATCCCCAGTTTCACGAATCCCAATAACATCTCAATCGTGACCGGCGCACCACCTTCGGCCCACGGCATATCAGGTAATTTCTTCTACGATGCGGAGCGTGATCAGGAAGTCATGATGAATGACCCTGCCCTGCTGCGTACGTCAACCATCTTTCATGCCTTCCAGGAAAAAGGTGCCAGCATTGCCATAGTGACCGCCAAGGATAAGCTACGACGCCTCCTCGGACATCAACTCGAGTTTGGTCAGGATGGGGCTGTCTGTTTCTCGGCTGAGAACTGCCACAACACGACGCTTGAGGGAAACGGGATAGACAACGCCTTCGAGTTGGTGGGATTGCCGGCTCCCGATGTCTACAGTGGTGCACTGTCCGAATACGTCTTTGCAGCCGGGTTCAAGCTTCTCCAAAAGGTACACCCGGACATCCTCTATCTGTCTACCAGTGACTACATCCAACACAAACACCGGCCCGGCACGCCGGCCGCTGACGCTTTCTGCGCAATGATCGACAGTTACCTTGAGCGGATCCATGATTTGGGTGCCGTCATTGCGTTGACCGCTGACCATGGCATGAAGGCCAAGCACGATTTCCAAGGTCGGCCCAACATTGTCTACCTGGCGCCTCTACTGCGCAGTCGGTTGGGCCAGCATGAAGCCAGAATCGTCCTTCCGATCACAGACCCTTACGTCGTTCACCATGGCGCACTGGGTGGTTTCGCAACTATATATCTTGACGACCCTGGCATCTCTGAAAAACTTCTTGAAATTCTATCTGCCACACCAGGCATTGAACTGGCCCTCAACCGCCAGGAGGCCTGCCGACGATTCGAGCTGCCGCCAGACAGACTGGGTGACATCGTGGTCATAGCCAGCAACCACTGGGTGCTGGGTCACTCCGAGGATTATCATGACCTGGCAGCGCTTAAAGAGCCTCTCAGGTCCCACGGTGGTCTGTCTGAGCAACGCGTACCATTTATTGTCAGTCGACCGGTCTCGGGGTTGTCACTTGAGCGACTTCGAAACTACGATATCTTCGACGCGGTTCTCAACCATACATAGTTGAAGGCAACCCCGAAACTGCCGGCAGCCGGTCTGTACAGATGCCCGGTTGCAGGCTGAAGGCATATTTCGTATAAAATTTGCCCGCCTGTATGAAGCCTGGGTAAGGCCATCCAGCTGGCAACAATGCTCTGACAATACCTGAATTGGCGGGCTTCAAGCACACCAGTCAGGGACGCCGTTCACAATAGTAAAGTAAATAGACCTGGAGAGAGAAATGAGCATCCAAGCAGATTTCGTTTACAGCCGGAGTTACAGGGGCCAGGTAAAAGGCATGGTTCTCGACTGGAGCGGTACCACGGCCGACGCCTATGTGCTTGCGCCGGCCGTGGTCTTCGTAGATGTGTTCAAAAAACACGGTTTGGAAGTGAGCATGTCGGAAGCGCGTGGGCCGATGGGACTACGTAAAGATCTGCACATCAAGGCTATGACTGAGATCCCGGAAATCCGCGAAAGATGGCACGAGGTTCATGGCGCCTATCCCGACCAGGCCGATGTCGATCGAATGTTCGCCGATTTCGTACCCATGCAACTGGATTGTCTGCGAAAGTACACCACGCTACTGCCTCTGGTTGCCGAGACCACTCAGGCCTTTCAGAGACAGGGCATCAAAATCGGCAGCTCGACCGGTTTCGTCCGCAGTATGGTTGATATTCTCGAGGAAGACGCCAAGAAACAGGGCTATGTCCCGGATGCCTCAGTGGCTGGCGACGAGGTCATTAACGGTGCCCGGCCAAAGCCATTCATGGTTTATCGCAACCTGGACCTGATGGACATTCATCCGATTCAGTCAGTAGTGAAAATGGATGACACCATCTCTGGAATCGGTGAGGCACTGGAAGCGGGGTGCTGGGGTGTTGGGATCGCCCGCTACAGTAACTACATGGACATGGATTCGCTCGAAGAAGTGGATACTCTATCCGAGTCGGAGATCGACCGGCGACTGGGCGTCACACGGGAACTGCTTCAAAAGGCAGGTACACACTACGTAATCGACACCTGGGCGGAAATGCCAGATGTGATCGAGGACATCAACGTACGACTGGGCCGGGGTGAGAGGCCTTAAGCCTTCACAGAGACTGGGATCTGCACCACGCTGAGGTGCTATTTCTCTCGAGTCCCTCTAATTGCAACTCCCTCCTGACAGATTGTCCTGTCGAGCAGACTGACACAGGCATAGAGCGCTCTCAAGTTCGGCACTTCAATTCCTGTCATCTCGGCCAGTTCTACCACCGCTCCAAGCATGCCTTCTATTTCAAGAGGCTTGCCCGATTCCACATCTTGGAGCATTGACGTTTTGTGCCGGCCCACAGCCTCGGCACCTGCAATGCGTCTTTCCATCTCAACTCTGAAGTGGGCTCCGAGACGCTCACCTACCATCTTGGCTTCTGTCATCATCGCGACAGAGAGCTGCCGGCTCAACTGGAATCTGCAGATGTCCTCCAAGGTCGAGTGTGTCAGCGCACTGATCGGATTAAACGTCAGGTTACCCCACAGCTTTAGCCAGATCTCTGAACGGATGTCATCGAGTATCGGTGACTTGAACCCAGCTTCGATGAACAACGCCGAGACCTCTCGCACACGGGCAGTCTCATGCCCGTCCAACTCACCCACGGGGAACCGATTCCCCTCGATATGGCGGATCACACCAGGCTGGGCGATGGTCGCCGCCGGGTAAGCGATACAGCCGATCAACCGGTCTGGGTCGATGCTTCCAGACAGTACACCATTTGGATCAACGGCTCTGACCACACGATCGGCATACTCTCCCCCGAGCTTTTGGAAATACCACCAGGGAATCCCGTTCTGGAGTGTCACCATTACGCTTTCCGGGCCCATCAACGAACCGAGTTGATCGACAATGGACTCTATCTGGTGGGCCTTGAGCGCCAGGAGCACCACATCCTGCGCTCCGAGATCCCTGATGCGATCGGTGGCAATCAGGCTAGTCGCCAGCTGTTCCTGATCAGCTTCGACCAACTTCATACCACTTGCCTGAACCGCAGCCAGATGTGGGCCACGTGCAACAACGGAGACTTCGTGGCCCGCTCTGGCGATCCGAACCGCCATGTAGCCGCCGATCGCGCCAGCCCCAACCACACATACCTTCATGCCTTCAACTCCAGTTATTATGAGCAGTGACAAACTTCTCCGTAGACCGACAAAGAGCGGCCATTTTCAATCGCTCAACGAAGAAGCTCCGACTCACTGGTTCAAATCCACCCAGCGTTGACCGGGTGATATGTACGCTAACTGCTTGGGTCCAGGAGTGCCAGTCAAAACTGTTACGGCAACGATAAGGAAAATTAATTGACCGGGCTTGCTGTTCTACCTGCTGCACCCAATGGCGGCCAGCCTGCTGGCCATGGACGATCAGTTGCATGAGTATTCCCCTGTGTCTCGGACTAGACAGCGCCTACCGTCTGCGCCGAGATTATTTCGTCGTCGTTGAATCCTACGACCTCACGCAGAATCTCTTCGGTGTGCTCACCCAGTAACGGCGAGCGCCTCACCTCGGCCGGTGAATCCGAAAGCTTGATTGGGTTTCCCACCGTCAGATACTTACCGCGCTCAGGATGATCCACTTCAACAACGGTGCCGGTCTCACGTAGAGAGGGTTCCTCACTCAATTCCTTCATCGAAAGAATCGGTCCCACCGGGATGTCCAGGGGATTACAGATTTCCATCACCTCGTACTTGGTTTTGGTTTTGGTCCAGTTCTCAATGGCTTCGAACACCTCTCCCAGTCTGGGCAGTCTCTGCGACGGTGTGGCGAAGTCCGGGTCGTCTTTCCATTCGGGTCTGCCGATCACGTCGCAGATGCTTTTCCAGACGGCGGCCTGCGTAATAAAGTAGGTGTAGGCATTGGGATCTGTTTCCCAGCCCTTACACTTGAGTATTCGACCGGGCTGTCCACCACCGGAGTCATTACCTGCCCTGGGCGTACTTTCGCCGAACTCGATGCCTTCGCCGAACTGCGAGTATTCGGTCAACGGGCCGCGCTGCAATCGCTGCTGATCCCGCAGTTTGACCCGGCAGAGATTGAGGACCCCGTCCTGCATGGATGCAAGCACCCTTTGGCCTTTGCCAGATTTTTCTCTGTGGTAGAGCGCGGTCACGATGCCCAGCGCAAGATTCAGACCAGTGCCTGAATCCCCGACCTGGGCACCGGTTACCAGCGGTGGGCCATCAGGGAACCCGGTCGTGGAAGCACCGCCACCTGCACACTGGGCAACATTCTCATAGACCTTGCAATCGGAATAAGGGCCCGGACCAAAACCCTTGACCGAAGCATAGATCATCCTGGGGTTGATCTGTTGGATACGCTCCCAGGAGAAGCCCATCCTGTCCAGCGCCCCGGGGGCGAAATTCTCCACCATCACATCACATTCCTCGATCAGTCGAGTGAAGATCTCTTTGCCCTTGTCATCCTTGGTATTGAGCGTGATGCTGCGCTTATTGTGGTTCAGCATCGTAAAGTAAAGACTGTCCACATCTGGAATGTCTCTCAGCTGACCTCGAGTTGCATCACCGATTCCGGGTCGCTCAACCTTGATCACGTCCGCACCGAACCAGGCCAGCAACTGGGTGCAGGTGGGCCCGGATTGAACGTGAGTCATATCCAGAATACGAACGCCTTCAAGAGCTTTCATTACCATCTCCGTAAATTAGTACGGGAGCCGAGGGCCATTATTTGCACATCGTCTGGGCTTTGATACCTGGTGCATATTCGTTTGCGTCTAGCCAAATATTGACAACTGCAGACTTTCCGAAGCTCTTTACAGCTTCGCGAACCCACTCAAGGGACACAGCAAAACCACCAGCAACACACAATAACAACGAAGATTTGGGCAAGAATGATAAACGGCATACCACAGACACTGACAGACTAGGCCGTTGCTGTAGGAAAGTAAAGGGCAGCGAATCAGACATTTCCCAAACGGGCGGAGTCACGGATGGCTTGCAAACTGTATCGCCATTGATAGTTTTCAGACCAAGCCTGAATACCGAGTAAACGGAACGCCTGTCAAACCTGATGTCTGGCGGAGAGGGAGGGATTCGAACCCTCGATACGCTATTAACGTATACACACTTTCCAGGCGTGCGCCTTCAACCGCTCGGCCACCTCTCCGACGCGGCGCAAGCCTATAACAGTTACCCTCGGGGCGCAACGACGCTGATCGTCCCTGAAAATCAGGTCAAACCAGCCAATCCTTCGGCCAGCCTGCCGATCCCTTCGATGACCGTTACCGCTTGGAGTGCACCGTATGAGACCCGCAGGCAGCAGCTATCGGTGCTGCCGAATGCCCGCCCCGGCACCGTGGCGACCTGGTACTCCTGAATCAATCTTCTGGCAAGAGTCAAGTCATCCAGTCTGCAGTCAGGCGCTTGGACCAGAACGTAAAAGGCACCCCTCGGCCTCACTACTCTGACCCGATCACCGACCGTTTCGAGCACCTCCAGAACAGAGCGCCGGACTGTTTCCAATTCGGACACAAAGGGCTCACAGTAAATGCGGCCAGTCTGCATTGCACCCAGCGCCGCAAACTGACTGATGACCGCCGGGCAGATCACATTGGTATCCTGTACCTTCTTCAGCGCTCCAAGCAGGTGCTGCGGAAACACCATGTAGCCGATCCTCCAGCTCGCAAACCCATAGGCTTTGCTCAAGGAATACAGGCTGATGGTGTGGCCGCCACTACCCTCTATCGAACCGGGTGAAAAATGACGCGCCGAACCGTAAACAAAATACTCATACGCTTCATCACTGATGTGATATATGCCACGGTCGGCACAGATTCTATTGATGTCGCGCAACAGGGCTTCTGAATAGACAGCGCCGGTTGGATTGTTGGGTGATACGGTGACTACCGCCCGGGTTCTGGAAGTGATGGCGTCCGCAATCGATGAAGCGTCAGGAGAATGATCCTCACCAACCGGCACGATCACTGGTGTGCAGTCGACAGACCGGATGGCCATTTCCTGGTTGAAGTAGTAAGGAGCAGGCACCACGATCTCATCACCCGGGCCGGTGATCGCCAGCACCGTATTGAGAAACGCCATGTTGCTGCCGGCTGTCACGATGATCTGCGATTCGGTCACCTGCTGCCCGTTTTCCTCGGTCAGCTTGGCCCTGATACAGGCTCGCAGCGCTTCACTCCCTTCTATCGGACCATACTGGTGGTTCGTTGGATCACGCCAGAACGCCTCAATGGCTCTGGCAACTCCCGGCGGGGGAGCGAAGTGGACGACCCCCTGCCCTAACGAGATAGTGCCGGGAGTCGCATCGATCAGGGCTCCGATCGCCGGGATGATTGGCGTCTGAACCCTGTCCATGCGGCTGGTTGTGTCAGGTCTCATCATCTATCTGCCTGCCCAGGCCTCCACCAGCTCAGGCTCGGAAAGTTCATCTCGTCCTCGGGCGATACCCGGTGGAAAAACCATGAGAAAACCACTTACACCTATTCTCTTCTACTGCGGATGGCATTATCATACAGGGCCAAGCGGCAGTTAAATGCTCAGCGCGATCGGAATCGGATTCTGCCAAACGGTCCTGGTTTCGATCGTAACAATGATAACGCCGGATGAGGGCAGTTACCGCTTGAGGAAAAACGGTTTTCTAACGGCCAGCACCTTGTTCTCGTGCAACCGATATGAACCCGAGCAAACAACGCTTTGCCCGGTGAGGTTCCTACCCCCCACCTTCCCGAAAACTGGCCACTGACGTGACCTTCGAACCACGTTTGCCGACGACGAGCGACCAATATCCGCCCCAGGGCGATCAATCCAGGCTTTCTCCACAACCACTCCCGCCGGGCTCCAGGTTAGGTGAATTCCAGGTCAATCGACTGTTGGCCACCACAGACAGTGGCTACACTTATTCGTCGAACAATGGATCACACCTGGTACAGGAGTTCTTTCCCAAACAACTTGCCGTACGGGACAGTGACGGCGTATCACTGCTGCTCTGGGATGAGTCAGTCAACGAAGACTATGAGCAGAGCCTGAAAGATTTTCTACTTCTCGCCCGTGTTTTAAGCCAGATCGATCACCCCGGCAGAGTTGCTCACTACGGAGAAGAAGGTGACAGCGCCTACTACGCGGTCAAGTTTCGCCCGCTGGCCTCGATGAGAGACCTGCTGAAACCTCAAAAACCCTTGCCCGAAGATGCGCTGAAGTCGATGCTCTACTCGGCCCTGACCTACCTCGACGCAGTTCATACAGCCGGGCTGCTGCATCTGGAAATATCTCCGGACAACATTTTCATCTCGGAAAATGAGCAACTCATGATTTGCGGGTTCAACACCGACCGCTTCCACTACCCGCCGCCGGACGAGTCAGCGCTTGTTGACTATCGTTCACCAGAATTATCCACCGCAAGGGGACAGATCGGCTGTTGGACTGACTTCTATGCGCTGGGTGCCTTGTTATACGAGGCAGCGACCCGCACAGCTCCCATTACTTCGAGCGAGAGAATCGATACCTTAGACAACGGCCTGCCAGACCCCTATGTACCTGCCGTCGAAGCAGGTCACGGCTACTTTTCCGGCCAGTTTCTCGAGACGGTTGATTGGTTGCTCTCATTGAGAACCATCGAGCGACCTCAGAACACAGAAGTTATCCTCCGACGACTTGACCCCGATGCCAGGGTCTCTTCCGAAGACGATGAGGAACTCACTGATTCTCTGTTCATCGGAACACCTGCTAGTGACGACCTCGACACTCCCACATCAATAACCGAACCAGGTCGACCGGAACCATCCCAAGTTCCGTCCACCGGGACTGAGAACGATCCGTCCAAGGCCGACTCTATCGAGCCTACCGATCGTGACCGAGAGCGTAAGGAAAACAGCCAGCCAGCCGAACCCAAAACACACCGCGGGGCCAGTGCCATTGCCCTGGCCGCCCTGAAATCTACCTCTCGGCGAGAGAACCGCGCACCACAACCCACGATATTTTCCGCCACTAAGCCTAAACACGCCAATCTCACCACTACATTCGAGCGACAAGAAACGGATGGAGAATTTCTATCGGCACCCGAACTTGTTCCGGAGATGGATTCTCCTGTACCGGCCGGCGATCCAGGCTCGCTTGCCACGTCACTTGAATCTCTCGATATCGACCCCTCGTCTTCAATACCGGTCGGTGTGACTACCGAACTCGAGAGCGCTGGCAACATCCTCCTGGAGAATGAGTCTCGAACAACTCAGGCTCTACCGCCCCGGTTTGACAATCGTTCTTCCAGGCAAGGACTGCGAGCGTTTAGCTGGATCATTACAGCGGTCGCGATCCTGGTTCTCGCTTACTGGTTCCTGCAGCCGGAACGCAGCACGGTTTCGCCGTCCGCCGAACCTGCCCGGATCGAAATCATTGGATCTGGAGGGGCACGCAACACAGCTGCCGGTAAGGACCGCAGTACCAAGCCTGAGGGCGATGACGGCCAACCTTCGCCCGTCGTCAATGCTGCAACAGAACTGTCGCGTGCAACCGACCAGGAACGGGCCCGAAAGTATCGCGAACTGACCCGGTTGGCGACCCTGACTGATCCCCATCTTGCGGCTGCTCGGAAGCATCTTGAAGCAGGGCAACTCTTGGAACCTGCTGGCAACAACGCTTACGCTGAATATGTCGAGGTCCTGTCTCTCGATCCTGATAACCCAGAAGCGGTACGGGGTATTCAGGATATCGTCGCCCAGGCAATCTCAACCGTACAACGTTCTGTTAACAAAGGCGATCTTGTCAGTGCCCGTGAGAATCTCGCGACCCTCGCCATGATCGAACAGGCCTCCGAGCCGGTGACCGAAGTGCAACGGCAGATAGAACAGATCGAACAACAGCGCCTCGCCCAGGAACAAGAACGGGCCCGCGCTGAACAAGCGGTAAAGGCGGCACGCCTGGAACAGGAGCGGGAAAGGCGCCAGAAGATCGAACAGCTCCTGGCGAAAGCCTCCAACGCTTTCGACAACAACCAGCGCGTTGAGCCACCAGGTGACAACGCACTGACGCTCTACCGAGCAGCGCTCGATCTGAATCCGGACAATCAACGCGCCCGAAATGGTATCAAAAGCATCAGCGAACACTATCTCCGCCAGGCTCAAAGAGAGCTGGCCGCCGGTCAGCTCGGTGTCGCCGGACAGAGCCTTAGGATTGCTGCGGCTATAGAGCCCGGAAACCAGACCGTATTCAAGCTCCAGCAACAACTAGAACGGCGCCAGCATCTTGCTGCGGAAGAACGCCGCCTGCAGGTGGAAGCGGCCGCTAGAAAGGCAGATGCAGACCGGTTGGCCGCTGAACAGGATCTGCTGAACCTGCAAAGTGGCATGGCAGCCTACTATGATGGCGCGTACCGCGAGGCTTACCGTTTTCTGCGACCACTGGCTGAGCGTGGCTATCCACGGGCGCAGGTCCGAGTCGCCCGAATGCTGCACAGTGCACGTGGGACAAAGCGCGATGAGGATGAAGCTCTGCGGTTTTTCGCCCTCGCACTCAGCCCCGTCCAACTGGCAGCCAGTGAGGGTAAAGCGTGGGCCCAGTCTGACCTAGGTGACTATTTTGTCGATGGATATGTAATCGACTCGGATTACAAGAACGCCGCATATTGGTATCGGCGTGCCGCCGACCAGGGCTATGCACCTGCACAGACCAATCTGGGTTGGCTTTACATGAACGGGCACGGTGTCAATCCGGACAGGGAAGTCGCTATTCGCTGGTTCAAGCGGGCCGCCAAGCAAGGTAACAGTGCGGCGCTTGACAACCTTCGGGTGCTTGGTGAGCCCCAACCGGACAGCGGCTAGACTGTTCTTGCAACAGTGCGTCCCGCCCAACCCCTGGGGGCCCAACCCCTGGGGGCCCAACCCCTGGGGAGAGCGCCGGCCGCACACTACTCACCACAAGAGAGACCAGGCCGAGTAGAGAAACCAACAATAGGTGGGAAAGCTTCTCGCTCGCAGGTCGATCTTTATTTGGTTAATGGCGGAGAGGGTGGGATTCGAACCCACGGTGCCCATAAGGCACAACGGTTTTCGAGACCGCCCGATTCAACCACTCTCGCATCTCTCCAAGAATTTGTTTTATAAGAGTATTTTACGTTTATTGAAATTTCCTAATTCTCTTTTACTCTAATTTTTTACTCTAAAAATGCTGCGGACCTTTTCAT
>PBDS01000080.1 GCA_002718155.1 Pseudomonadota bacterium | reverse complement strand
TGATGAGCTTCTTCGGGCACGTCTCGTGATCGATCGGATCGACAATGCCGATGTCATGGTGCTCAAGGGCGAAACGGGTGCACGACCCGATTCACTGGTCTCGGCGATTGCTGAAAGTGTTCGAGAGGTGTGTAAGTTACGCGCTGACATCGAGTTGTGTTCGGCTGGCGAGTTGCCGGACGACGGTAAAGTGATCGAGGATCGCCGGTCAATCGATTGAGATTGATTTCTGGGCCAGCAGGGCTGGCCGGCCAGTGAGATCTTGCCGCTGCCCCGGTCTGGATATCTGTCCACAGTGCAGTTCCAGATGCTGCCCATTCTGTTGAATCAATCGGGCAAGAAGGCGTTTCCCTTCCTAGGCAGTTTCTATGCTGTGCCCCACTAGAGGGTCGCTGCAGGTGCCGTTGGGAAAGAATGAGCGTGTGGCCATTCTTCAGAGCCTAAACGGTGTCGCCGGGTTGTATTGCCAATGCCTGTGAGTTAGTTATTCAATAACAATGAGTTACCTGTATTTCCTCGAGGAACTTACCTTATTGTGATGGTTTGACGGGCCGTACCTCGGTAGATCATAAGGATTCAGTCTGCAACAGGATTTTTCTAATATAAGAGGAACTTATGCAATAAATAACGATATTTGACTGGTTAAGTACATTAGTATATTCTGGAGATCCTTTCCTACCTAGAGGGGTATTCGTAAATGCATTGGATTAATTCTGTGCGCGGTTGGGTTGGATCGTTAGCGGAACTCGGTATTTCGATCATCGCGTTGGGGGTGGTTCTTGGAATTCTGTTCGACGACATTCCCTTCCTTCCTGTCGATGTCACCGGGAATGTAATTGCATTTGTCAACGCTCTTGGAAGTCAAGGTCTAGTGGGCTTGGTCGCTTTGGGCATTATTTGGTGGGCCTTTACAAGACGGTCCAGTTGATCAAATCTCCACTACTATATGTAAGTTAGAGGGGGCTTTCGGGCCCCCTCTCTCTTTTGGCCGGTCATTTCAACACCAGCCCATGGATCTTTAGATATCGACAGTCGCTGACAGGTTTGCAGATGGGAATTCACTACCGGTCCGATTGAGGAGGTGCAGGAATGAACCTAGGCCGTTTCCCTCGCTTGCGATTTGGACACCTGCCGACTCCCTTTGAGTACCTGGAGAACCTTTCCCGGGAGTTGGATGGGCCGGAGATCTGGATCAAGCGGGATGACTGTACTGGAATGTCTACCGGCGGGAACAAGACCCGCAAGCTTGAATTCCTGATGGCTGAAGCGAGGGCTGAGGCGGCCGATATTGTACTGACACAGGGTGCCACGCAGTCCAACCATGCACGCCAGACGGTCGCATTTGCCGCACGGATGGGGGTGGACAGCCACATCCTGCTGGAAGACCGAACCGGTATCCAGTCGACCGGCTACCAGCACAATGGTAACGTTTTTTTGGATCTGCTCCACGGCGCGACACTGGAACATCACCCCGGTGGTACGGACATGGAGGCAGCGATGGCGGCGACCGCTGACCGGTTTCGTGAAGATGGCCGCAGGCCTTACTCCATACCCGGCGGTGGTTCAAACGCCACGGGTGCCCTGGGTTACGTCAATGCGGCTCTGGAACTGGTGAATCAGGCCAATGAGGTGGGTCTGAGGATAGACCATGTGGTCCATGCCACTGGCAGCACGGGTACCCAGGCCGGAATGGCGGTCGGCCTGGTGGGCATCAACAGTGGTGTGCCGCTACTCGGTATCAGCGTACGTGCCACGAAGTCCATCCAGGAGGACAATGTATTTCGTTTGGCATCAGCGACAGCAGACCGCGTCGGCTGCCCGGGCGTAGTGGATCGCTCGGACGTGGTTGCGAACAGCGATTATGTTGGTGAGGGTTACGGTATACCGAATGAAGGCACCATCGAGGCAATTCGCATGATGGCACGACTTGAAGGCATCCTGCTGGATCCGGTGTATTCGGGTAAGGGAATGGCCGGTTTGATCGATCTGATCCGGACCGGTCACTTCAAGCGTGGACAGAATGTGGTGTTTTTACATACCGGTGGTTCGGTGGGGTTGTTCGGCTATACCGATTTCTTTGACCTACCAACTGAACGCCACGCGGCTTGATAGCGGGACCGGAACATTTCACTTTTCCAGGGGATCTCCTGAAACGCTCCTTCATCTTCGGCGTCATAGGCTCGAATGCGATGGAAAGTTCAACCTAGGCGAGCACCTGTTTGACATGGGCGAGTATGCGTCTCGCCGCAGTACGCATGGTGTCCTCGTTTAAGCACAGGCTTATTCTGAGCAGTCCCCGGCCACTGGGACCAAACCCATCGCATGGCAGAACGCTGACGTTCTGAGTGGCGAGCAGATTCCAGGCGAAATCGGATGAGGACATGTCCAGAGCTCGGATATCGAGAACGGCGAACATGCCACCGCCGTCGGTATGAAGGCGCGCTGTGTTCATGTCTGCCATTTCATCAGCGATGATCTGCCGGTTGCGGGATAGTCGCTCCCGAACCAGAAGTGCCGTTTCGGTATCGGATTCCAGGGCATATGCGGCGGCGTCCTGGGTAAATGGTGGTAGACCGTATGCCATGCACATGTTGAGATTGTAGAAATGGCGATTGAGCGGTCTGGGAGCGATCGTCCAGCCGCAGCGCCAGCCTGTCATACGGTGTGATTTCGAAACGCTGGATATTGTGATACTGATATCCCCTGCACCGTCGATACTACCGATACCTACGAAGTCTTCGGGAGCGATCTCCGCATAAACCTCGTCGCTGATGAGCCAGATGTCTCTTGCCCGGCACAGATCAACAATCGATTGAAGTAACTGCCGGCTGTACACGGCGCCAGTTGGGTTGTTCGGCGAGTTGAGAAGAACAGCGCGGGTCCTGGCTGTGAGTGCTTTTTCCAGCGCTTCAATGCTGATCTGGAAACCACTGCCAACATCGGTTGGCAAAGAAACCATATCGGCACCACCCAGCCTGACCGACGCGGGATAAGTAGCGTAGTAAGGTTCGGGCACAATGACTTCGTCACCATGTTCCAGAAGGCACAGTGAAGTCGCAAACAGGGCGTTTTGGGCACCGGAGAAGACCGACACATTGTCTGCACTGACCGGTTGGCCCGTTCGGTCTTGGTGTCTTTTTGCAATGGTGTCACGCAGCCTTTCATCGCCGAGGACTGATGTGTAGTGATGTCGGCCGCCGGAGATGGAGTTAATCGCCGTCTGCTGAACTGGGAGTGGGGTATTCTGATCCGATTCCTCGCCTACGCTGAGGATGATGATGTCCTCACCGTTGTGCTGGCGTTTTCGGGCTTCGTAATGGATAGTCCAGACATCGACACTTTCACCGTCAATGCGATCTACCAGTGACGAGTAGTCCACTTTGACTCCTTCTAGTAGCGGGTTAAGGATCTGGAATAATGGAGCTGAATTATTGGCCGCATCATCTTGAACAGCACCTACTGAATGTTTTGTCCGGACAATCTAGAAATTACTGCTAGCCCATCGATCGAAAGGTCAATCCGCCCAGACTCCACATACCTGCTTCAGAGTTTGGAGTGGAGACTACAAACGGTCGAGGACCTATGGCCAGATTACCTTGACTGGTTGGCTTCGTTCCTGAACATTGGTGATGCTGGCACTGCGTGATAGTCCGGCTGCCATGAAGTAGATTTCTTCACCTGTTGCAGGCACCCAGTCGACTAATGGTGCAACCTTGATATGATCTCCGGCTACCGAGGTCATGGGTTTACAGCCATTGCCGGGCGTAAACCACTCCCATGTTCCACCGTACCATTGACCGCCGTGATTGACGAACACCAATGGATTTGCGTTGACATTAATTTTGCGAGTGCCTGAAGTGTGATCAATACTGGCTGACGGCCAGGAAGCAGACTTGTCAAAATTCAAACAGATCACACCGGCACCGATCTCTACACTAAGGCTGGTCGTCTCAGCCCAGCCAGAGACATCGGTGTGCAGCCAGGTGACTCTGCTGAGATCAAATTCGCTGGCGGTCGTACTCGACGCCACCGCACCAGTGCTCGAGGTTTCAACCCCGGATGAAGATGAATCACATTCGAATGGCCAACACCAGAAATCCGAACAACCTCCCAAGAAAAGCGTCGAGAGCAGGGTCATAAAAGCCAGGTAGAGTTTCATGTTTCTTCCAAGGTTAAAGCGAATGTTGATCCGTGATCCTAACGATACGTCGGTTTCGGTTGATCTGGCAACAGTTTAAGCGGTTCTTATTACGTTGCGTTGGTTTGGTGAGAGCCAGTGAGCTTGCTAGTGTACTCTGAACAGTCGGACTGAGTTGAATCTTAACCCGCTATTACTCGGGACAATCACTGTCAGAAAACCGATAACGATCAGCGTTTTGTCATAGAGTTAGGTTCCGATCAATTTTCCAATGCGGGTACAATTTTCTTCATGAAACTTTGGCTGGATTCAGTGATAGATAAAGATGTTGTGGTTTCCAGCGTTGTCTTTAGGGTGCTTATTGATGGATCGGACAGCTGCCAAATCGTAAAGATGGGCGAAAGGTGAGCCGGTGAAGGACAAAGACGCGGCGTCTCGCCTTGATAGGCTGGCGGATCAGCTGGGGAAGACAGAGCTGCCCCCGGTGCACCAGTGGCATCCAGCATCCACCGGAGACATGGATCTTCGCATTGCTCGGGATGGCACCTGGTACTACATGAATTCACCGATTAATCGTCGCCGGCTGGTCAGGCTTCTGGCCTCTGTAATGCGCAGGGACGACGACGGCTACTGTCTGGTTACACCGACTGAGAAATTGAGAATTCAGGTTGAAGATGCCCCTTTTCTGGTTGTCGAGATGGAACACGAGAACGATGGCGATTTACAACGCCTGTTGTTCAGAACAAACGTTGACGATGTGGTCGCAGCAGATAAGCAGCATCCGATCCTTGTGACGCATCACCCCCTGAGCGGGGAGCCATCGCCTTATGTCCGAGTACGCGACCGGCTGGACGCACTGATTTCGCGGCCGGTGTTCTACCAGCTGGTGGATCTTGCCGTCGAAAAAACCGGAACACGGACAGGTGAGCGCGGCGTTTGGAGTTGTGGATCGTTTTTTGTTCTCGGCGAAGTTTCCTGACACGCCGCGGTATTGTTCAACACACAAGTTTGATACCGGCTGAGTCCGTCTGACAGCTGAGCCCATGGGTAGACAATACCGCTGGGCCGGGGTCAGGCTTGTGTCAGCCCCTGTTCGAGGTCCTGGATGATGTCTTCGACGTCCTCAATCCCCACAGAAAGCCGTACCAGTCCGTCACCGAGTCCTCGTTTCCGGCGGTCTTCGGCGGGAACGTCCGCGTGGGTCATGGTAGCGGGGTGGGTGATCATCGTTTCGACACTGCCCAGGCTTTCAGCCAGCCCACAGAGCCTGACATTGTTCATCAACTGTCGGCCCGCCTCGACGCCGCCATTCAGTTCAAAGGCGATCATCCCACTGAATCCGGACATCTGGGTCTTGGCGAGATCGTGCTGCGGATGGGAAGGCAGGCCGGGATAAAGTACCCAGGCCACCTTGTCGTGGCTTTCGAGGAACCGAGCGATCTGCAGTGCAGATTCTTCGTGGCGTTTCATGCGCAAGTGCAGGGTCTTGAGCCCGCTCAGATTCAGCCAGCAGTCGAACGGGCTGGAAACAGCGCCGATTGTTTTCTGGATGAATTTCATCTGATCAAATAGTTCCTTTCGGTTCGTGACCAGAACACCTCCAATGATCTGGTTGTGTCCAGATAGATATTTGGTGGTGCTGTGCATGACGATATCGGCGCCGAATTCAAGAGGTCGTAGAAATACAGGGGTGGCAAAGGTCGAATCGACAGCCAGAAGGACGTCGTGTTCCCGGGCAATTCCGACCATAGCTTCCATGTCCGTTATCTTGAGCAAGGGATTGGTCGGGGTCTCGATCCAGATCATTCTGGTCTTTGGTGTTATGGCGTCCCTCACCTCGTCGGGATTGACCGAATTGACATAAGTGGTAGCGAGCCCATAGCGGGACAACACATTGTCCAGGTGACGCGTAACACCACCATACACGTCGTCACCACAGATCAGGTGATCGCCGGCGCTGAGCAGCTTGAGAGCTGCGTCCACGGCAGACATACCGCTCGCGAAGCTGATTGCGTACTGACCGCTTTCAATGGCAGCAAGATTGTCCTCGAGGATCTGTCGAGTTGGGTTGGAGGAACGGGTGTAATCAAATCCCTTGTCCCGACCGACCTCGTCGAGCACATAGGTCGCTGTTTCATAGATCGGTGGAAGGATAGAGCCAGTGGTGGGGTCAGGTGTTATTCCGGCACGAACGACTTTGGTGTCAAATTTCAACGGACAATCTCCTGTTGGTGGGAAGCTGTACTCAGATCAGGCTGACTGCCTGTTTTTCCGGGTAAAGAATTCGAGCAAGTCGATCTTATTGATAACTCCGACGATCTTTCCAGCATCGACGACGATCGCTACATTGTTGTCTTCAAAGACCTGCTGCACGTGATCCAGCGTCTGTGATGGCTCGACCTGTCCCTGAAGCGGTCGGGCGATCTCCCGTGCGCTGTCCTGTAGCGAATGCTCACCACCGGCAACTGCCCTGAGAATGTCGAGTTCTTCGACCATTCGCAGATCGCCTTTACCGATCGTCATTGGCATTTGCGAGATGCCGAGTGATGACATCTGGTCAATGATGGACTGCAGAGAATCTTCAGGGTTGGCGAGAACCACCTTCTGGTTCTTGAAGTTGAGGACGTCTGCTACCGTTCCCAGATGACGCTCCGGTGCGAAATAACCCATGTCCCGCATCCACTCGTCATTGAACGCTTTGCTGATGTAACGGTCTCCCGAATCACAAACGATGGCGACCACGATTTTCCCCGGTCCTTGTTTGCGGGCTTCCTCTAGTGCTCCATGAAACACCGTTCCGGTAGAGCCCCCAGAGAAAATACCCTCCTGGCGGGCTAGAGATCGGGCCATGAAGAAAGAGTCGCGGTCTGACACGTTGACAACTTCATCAATGACCGAGAAGTCCAGGGTGCCGACCATGAAGTCGTGACCAATGCCCTCCACTCTGTACATGCCAGGGTCGTCCCATTCGCCCTTGTAAAACGCATCGTGGTAGATGCTGCCGTAAGGATCCGGTCCGACGACACGGACCTCCCGCCCGGCTTCTAGTGCTTTCTCTTTCAGGTATTTTCCGGCTCCAGATATGGTGCCTCCCGTGCCAAGGCCGGCAACGAAGGAATCGATCAGGCCGTCAGTCGACTCCCAGATCTCGGGTCCTGTAGTGAGATAGTGGGCCTCTGGGTTCGACATGTTGTTGTACTGGTCGGTGTAGACAGCACCCGGGGTCTGAGCTGACACACGTTTTGCGACCTCCACATAGCTGTCAGGATGATGGTGATCAAGATCGGTCGGGGTGACAATCACCTCAGCGCCGTACGCCTTGAGCATATCGATCTTTTCCTGACTCATTTTGTCCGGGATCGTAAAGATGCAGCGGTAGCCTTTTGCGGCCGCCGCCATTGCGAGTCCCAGGCCGGTATTGCCTGATGTGCTCTCGACCAGGGTGCCGCCAGGTTTGAGAAGGCCCTGTTCTTCGGCATGCCTGACCATGTTGACAGCCATGCGGTCCTTGACCGAACCAGTCGGATTCAGGTTCTCCATCTTGGCGAGCACTGTCGCCATGCCTGGTTCGACCACGTTATTAAGTCTGACCAGCGGCGTGTCGCCGACCAGGTCCAGTACACTCTCAGAATAATTCACGTTACTGGCCTCCGCCTGAATTGACAGGGTATGGAGATAAAGGTTCCTCTAAGCCTTTCGCGACAGGTCGATTTACGATCAAAATCTGACGCATCGCAAAGAACTACCAAGGCAAACTAGGAAGAGGCACCAAATCCGGCAATCTCCGTAACTGCTTTGATTGCCTGTTCAATATCTTCGTCATCTGTAAAGAATCCGGGTGCAATACGGACCGTCCCATTGCGTTCCAGGGTGCCTTGGTCCTTGTGGATCACGGGTGCACAGTGAAGTCCGGCCCGCACACACAACTGATGGTCCGCGTCCAGCATTGTACCTACCTGTTCTGCCGGTAGCTCACCTATGTTGATCGAGAGTGTTGCGACCCTGGATTGTGTGCCGGTCGGCCCGTAGATGATTACGCCAGGAATATCATGAAACGCATCGAGCAACTGGTTGGCAGTCCTGTTTTCTTGCTGGTGGATGTGTTTGAGTGCTGCCTGACAGGCAGCAGCATGGGACGAGAGATCAGCAGCATCGCTCGATCGGTCCCGGCCAAGCTTGGCAAACCATTTCTGGGCGGCGTTGAGGCCGGCGATTCCAGGTATAGATGGTGTTCCGACTTCCACCCTGTGTGGATATTCCTCCGGGTGAAATTCGGCGACCGAGTTGACTCCGGTGCCCCCTGTTTTCACGTGGCGTATATCGACACCCTCACGGACGATCATGCCGCCGATGCCCATGGGCCCAAACAGTCCTTTGTGCCCAGTAAAAACCAGCACGTCGATTCCCCACCCATCCATGTCAATGGGAACCACACCGGCTGTCTGGCAAGTGTCAACAACAAAGATCGCCGGTGAGTCCTTGACGATCCTACCGATGGCCTGGATGTCCTGTAATGAGCCAATGACATTGGAAGCGTGATTAACAACTACGATCCGGGTCTTATCGGTGATGTTTTTTCGGATGTCTTCAGGATCAACGTAACCCACGTCGTCTGCGCTAATCCGACTGACCGAGACATTGAGGTCCCGCTCCAGGTGATTGGCCGGACGTAGTACAGCGTTGTGTTCGACGCGTGTGATGATCATATGGTCGCCCTGCCGGATCAACCCAAGCAGCGCAATATTCATTGAGTCGGTAGCGTTGAGTGAGAACGTGACCCTGTTGGGATCTCCGCCGAAGCCAAAAAACTCACCGAGCATTCGTCGGGTCTCGATGATCATGGTCTCGGCCTCTATGGCAAGTTCATGGCCCGAGCGTCCGGGATTGACGCCGTGGCTGCGAAAGAAACTGTCCATAAACTGGTAAACGGGCTCAGGTTTGGGCAATGTGGTTGCCGCGTTGTCAAAGTAATAGTTGTCTTTCATCGAATCTCATGTGTCCTCAATTCCTGATGGGTGAGTGAATCGTGGTAAGCCTGGTTTCAGCACCTGCCTGACGCATACCACGAATCATCGCTAAATCCCGTTGTCCGGCTGTAGCTCGACGTCGACCTCTGTGATTGGGTTGTGAAGCGGCTTGTAGGGCCTTATCAGAGCCGGGATGCCGTTCTACCCCCAACAAGATGGTGCTTCGCAACTAGTAAACATTCTGCCTAAGGATTCGCTCGAATTCTAGGAAATAGAACTCTAAATACAGCAAAAGAATAGAATTATTTTCTCTTTTGGGCTCTATCAATGGGTGGACTTGAAGTAAGCCCGAAAGCGGAAATCTCTGACCAGCGCAGGTCCATGTGCCGCGATTCGCTGTTGTCGAAGCGGCACGGGATCTGATTAGAAAGGCCGGGCATCCCTGCACGGGAGCCTTTTTACACTACAGGTCCAGAGCCCGGTTGCGTTGCGTCGGATGTGCCATCCATGAAAGGTGAATTAATTGCCCGGTGCACTTAGGCAGGTCTTATAGTCGCGCTTCTCTTTAGTGGCTCTGGCGATTCAACATGTTTTTTTCTTCTTACTCAGACCGTTCACAGGGAAACCTAATGGCGGTGCTGAGCATGTTGCTCTGGGCAACCAGTTTCCCGATTTCAGATGTGCTCCTGAAAAGCTGGGATCCATTATCACTTGCCACGATTCGACTTACCGGCGGTGCATTGGTGCTGGGGTTGCTAGCGTTTATATCTGGCAGAAAATACAACTGGCAGAGTTGGCCGTTTCGCGATGCGCTGTTTGTCGGTGCTCTGGGTATCGGAGTGGGAACATTTGCCATGAACCTTGGCCTCAAGTACTCCAATCCCGTCAACGTCACGGTCATTGCGACGACCATCCCATTGTTCTCTGTAGTAATGGGCGCGCTCAAGGGTGAGGAGAAAGTGACCACCCGGATTTCGGTTGCGATAGGGCTTGCGATCAGCGGCGGTCTTCTGGTCTCCTGGTCCAGTACTCGGACCGAGATCGGCTTCGAAGGCGGTGAGTTTCTGGTCCTGGGTGCGGTGATCCTGTGGGCCTGGTTCTCGCGTGTATCGGTGACCAGGCTCCTGCCGATTCCTGCTTATCCCCGTACGTTATTGACCATGGCAGCCGGTGCATTGTTCCTGCTGCCGGTGACATTGCTGATAAAGCACAGTGGT
The DNA here is from genome assembly GCA_002718155.1 of Pseudomonadota bacterium. GTDB lineage: Bacteria > Pseudomonadota > Gammaproteobacteria > Arenicellales > UBA868 > UBA9619. Next base: position 14,308 of record PBDS01000080.1, on the reverse strand, counting down.
TTTTTTGAGTTGAGTGCATCTTTGAGTCCACCTGATCTGGCCCAGGTTTTCGCTTTGTGTGTTTTCGGAGTGGGTCTTTCAATGGTTTGCTGGATGATCAGCGCTGAGAAAATCGGCGTCACTGTTGCAGCCCTTCACATCAATGCGTTGCCTTTCTATGTATTGCTGCTGGATTTGATGTTCGGCGGGGCATTGCTGATCAGTCAGGTGTTCGGTGCGGTACTGGTCGCGCTTGGTGCTGCCCTGTCTCAGATATCATGGAGGCGCACGGGGTCTTGATAGCCGAAATGAAAGACCAGTCTGCCCGTGTCAGAAAGGCTTAAATCATCTCCGGCGGGGCGATTGTTTTTATCTGGCATTAGCCGTTGGCTAACGAGCCGGGTACAAAAGGTAAGACTTGACGTAAACTTACTGCCGACGAGATCGGGTCTTGCCTGATCGCAAAGTAATCAGCAGGAGAGTTAAGGGAGACCACGTGACTGAACATTCACATGATCATACTGAACCGCCGTCTGACCTCGTATTGAAGGTCAAGGCGCTGGAGTCCCTGCTGGTGGAGAAGGGCCTGGTGGACCCGGCCGCACTTGATGCACTGATCGACACCTACGAAAACAAGGTCGGCCCCCGAAACGGCGCCGAGGTCGTGGCAAGGGCCTGGTCAGATCCTGAGTACAGGGTCTGGTTGCTGGAAGATGCGACGGCTGCCATCGCCTCGATGGGATTTGTTGGCCGCCAGGGCGAGCACATGACGGCCGTGGAGAACACCGCACAGGTTCATAACCTGGTGGTCTGTACACTGTGTTCGTGTTATCCGTGGACGGTCCTCGGCTTGCCACCGGTATGGTACAAGTCTGCGCCGTATCGCTCCCGGGCTGTCAGCGATCCGCGGGGTGTTCTCGCCGAGTTCGGCACGGAACTTGCCGACAGCGTTGAAATCCAGGTCTGGGATTCAACGTCGGAGATGCGCTACATGGTCGTGCCGGAACGCCCTGCTGGCACAGGCGGTTGGCCGATAGACGAATTGATTCCGCTGGTCAGTCGCAATGCGATGATCGGGGTCGAAAAAGCCCGGACGCCCGGGTCGTCGGTCGACCCATGAACGGCGGGCACGACCTGGGAGGGATGCATGGTCTCGGTCCTATCGCCCCCGAGGCTGAGAAAGATGAGCCCGTGTTCCACGGTACCTGGGAAAAAAGGGTCTTTGCGATGACGATGGCCACCGGTTTTCTCCGCACCTGGAACCTTGATGAATCCAGGCATGCCAGGGAACGCCAGCACCCAGCTGATTACATGCGCAACAGCTATTACGAGAACTGGCTCAGAGGTCTGGAAATGCTGCTTGTGGAAAAAGGACTGGTTACGGCCGAGGAACTCGAGCGTGGTGCAGCTGACCCCTCAGCGGGAGCTTCAGCTGTTGTCCCGTTGCAGGCCGGCGATGTGGAGACCACCCTCCTGAAGGGCGGTCCCACAGACATGGAAATCGACCAGCATCCACGGTTTCACCCCGGTGACAAAGTGCGGGTCGTGAACATCAACCCGACAGGGCACACCAGGCTGCCTCGATATGCGAGAGGTAAACAGGGTGTGGTGCGGAACCACTGCGGTGCGCATGTGTTTCCTGACAGGCGCGCTTTGGGCAGCCGCGAAGGCGAGCACCTCTACAGCGTCTGTTTTTCAGCGACCGAACTCTGGGGCGAGAGACTCAACTCGGATTTCAAAGTACATATTGATCTCTGGGAGCCCTACCTGGCAGCGGAATGACGCAGCAACCTGATATTGACCGGACCCTTTCCGAGTTGGAGAGAACTCACGCTGAGACGTTTGCTGAACCCTGGCAGGCACAGGCTTTCGCGATGGTGATAAAGCTGTTCGAGCAGGGTGTGTTCGACTGGTCGGAATGGACTGATACGCTGTCCGAGGAGATCCGCAGTGCTGGTGCACGTGGTGAGGCCGACCGTGGCGATACCTACTACCAGCACTGGCTGGCAGCCTTAGAAGTCCTGTTGCTGCGCAAAGCAGTTCTCGAGCGCAAAATACTTGATTCGCGAATCGAGCAGTGGCGCAGGGCTTATCTCAATACACCCCACGGGCAGCCGATCGAGTTGGCCGCCGGAGCGCAACCGGAAATCTAGCCCAGCCTGCGCCGGAAAACATAGTAATAACGACTCATCAGCCGGGGCCTGGTCGTGGGAAAAGATGATTTGCAGTTCGGTTTTAACGACACGCTGCTTTCGCACTGTCAGAATAACCTGGGGGCGTTTCTGCCAGCCACAATCCAGGATGACGAGTTACGCCCAGCCGCTGTGGCCATTGTGCTCGTGAGGGACCCGTCCACCGGTGCTGCTTGTTTTCTGCTGACCCGACGGGCCAGCCGGCTGTCCAGGCACGGAGGCCAGTATGCGCTGCCCGGAGGGCGCTTGGACGATGGGGAAGATGCCCACAGCGCAGCGCTTCGGGAACTGAAAGAAGAACTCGGCCTGAACGCAACGCAGTCCAGCGTGATCGGTCAGTTGGATGATTTTCCGACCCGTTCCGGCTTTCGAATCACCCCTGTCATCGTCTGGCTTGAGGACCATCAAGCGGTGCAGCGGGATCCTGCGGAAGTTGAGGCAGTGTTTTTCGTGCCGATCACGGATCTTGATCAGCCCGGTATACCTCGCCTGCATCACATTCCCGAAAGCAGCAACCCGGTTCTGTCGATGGTGTTGGCGTCACTAGAGGACGAGATTTTCTCTCCCACGGCGGCCATCCTGTTCCAGTTTCGAGAGGTCACTTTCTACGGTCGTTCGACGCGGGTCGCGCATTACGAGCAGCCACTGTTCGCATGGCAGTGATGAATGTAAATATTCAACCTGGCTTCGCTTAACTTGAAAGAACTGTTTCTGGAAATAGTCCCAATGAGGCAAAAAGACCTCCCAACAGTAACAGATTGTTCACTACGGAAAAGCTCTGCTTCGACAGGATTTTCCCTTGTATCTGAATGTACTTTTGACTTAAGTACCCCCCACCTCCTTTTTCTTTGCGTTCATAAGAGTCTGTCCTGTCCACACGGAGAAGGACGATTTTGGAGTCCTGAAATTTGAGGGGAAATTTTCAGGCGGCAAGGGCGATCTACATAGTATCAATCTGTCCGAGGTATAAGATCACCGAGAGTAACGGTTCCGTAATTTCTCAAGTAGTAAACAGTTTCCGGGTATTCGCAACGGTAACGTTGACGATTCTCAATCATGCCATCAACCTGTTCGCGGTAGTGTGCCATGTGTTCCGAGTCAAGATGTTTCTCGAGTGCCTCATCGCTTTCGTAAACCTCGATAAGAACAACATGGTTGTCTGTTTCAGTCGATAACATCACATCGAAACGTAGGCAGCCCGCTTCAAATTGTTGACTGTTAACAGCGTGTGCACTTATCAGGTCAAGGAACTCAGAAAATGATTCATCTTTTATATCAAGATGAACAATCAATGCAGTGTGTGCCATCAACATCACTCCTTTAAGCTATTGTGCCATCACACTATAGTCTCTTTTACACCAAACAGCTTCTGGACACGGTCCGCGCCGGTCTTCAGGTACACAGCCCTCAGCCTGAGCGGCCGAATTTTCTGGGTGCAGCAATCATGAAAGACGTACCGGCAATTACGAAGCTGAAAATCGCGAAGACGAAGGCATACCGATAACTGCCAAAAATGTCATGCAGGTAACCACCGATGGTGGGACCCATGGCACCGCCTAAGCCGAGGCCGCCAAGAATGATGCCGTTGAGAGTACCAAAGTGGCGACCGTGAAAGATATCTGCGGCGCCTACGAAAATGGTTGGAGAATATAGGCCAGCACCCAGGCCGAAGGTGACGGCGTAAACATACAACATCCAAGCCTGACTGGTATCAGTTATCCCGTTAAGCAGGATGACAGCAAAAACCACGAGCACAGTGGCGATCAGGACCGTGAGTTCACGCCCGATGATGTCTGAGACAGCAGAACCGACCTGCCCGATGACCATGAAAACGCCAAACATTGCGAACACCGATGCGGCCAGAATCCCGGAGTAGCCGATGTCCATTGCAAACTTGACCTGATGTGCAATCACCAGATAGCAACCGCTCCCCCAGAAGCACATGTTTGACAACACCAGCATCCACAGTTGCAGGCTACCCAGAGCCTGATTCAGGTTCCATTCAGGACGCTCGCGCTGTCCGTGCCGGGGTCTGTTCCGGGGCCGCAGCCGGGATGACTGCGACCGGAACGGCTGCATCCGCTTGTGGCTGGGGTGGAAGAAATATAGTGTCAGGATGAGCGGTATTAGAATGATAATCACACTGGAGCCCATCACCACATAGGACAGGCGCCAGCCCAGTAACTCAATGACGTATTCAACCAGTACCACATAGACAAAACTAAGGCCCCCGCCCATCTGGGCCAGCCCGAGGGCGAGGCCACGACGGCTCTCGAACCAGTTGGCGATGGTGGGATTCATCACCGGGGAACCACAGCAGGCCAGGCCAATGGGGGTGATCACGCCGAATACGAGATAGAAATGCCAGAGTTCCTGAGCGAGGCTGCAGGACGCGGCCGCACAGCCGAGAATGGTCACGCCGCTCAGCATCAGGCGCTTTGCTTTCCAGCGGTCTGCGAGGTTGCCCACAATAGGGGCAACCAACCCGTATACGAGCAGGTGCAGGGAGAGCATGAATGCAGTACTGCCCCGGCTCCAGCTGAACTCGCTCAGAATCGACGGAAAGAAAACTGAGAACGAATGGCGCACGCCGTAGGAAAGAATGCCAACGGCACAGCATACGGCAACGACCATCCATCCCAGATGCAACGGAGTACGGGGGCTCATCTAACTGAGAATTCAGACTCGGAAATGGAAAACGCGTACGGGATTCTAAACGGCCGGGACCCGGTTGGCGTGCTTCCTTCGAACATTTGGCAACACCTAAGACAGAATAGATTGGTTATTGCGGTCTGACCGGCGGTACACCCACCAAGGGTTTTACAGGTAGAATTTGGGACCAGTAGCTGCCCGGTTCCTAGCCGAGTGCCCTAAAACCCTAAAGGTGATCAGGATGACCGACATTGATGATCTTCGCCGAATACTCGGCGCGAATACAGTCATTGCAGTCGTCGGATTGTCAGCCAACTGGTGGAGACCGAGTTTTTTTGCGGCCAAGTATCTTAAAGATCACGGATACCGGATCATCCCGGTCAATCCGAACTACGACGAGATACTGGGTGAGAAGTGCTACCCTGCGGTGCAGGAAATTCCAGAGCCGATCGATGTCGTCGATGTGTTCCAGCGGTCCGAGGTCACGCCGCCGATTGCACAGAGTGCTGTGGATATCGGGGCAAAAGTATTGTGGCTGCAGCTGGGTGTCGTGAACGAGACGGCGGCCTCTATCGCCCGGGAAGGGGGGCTGGAAGTGGTGATGGACCGCTGTATGAAGATCGAACACGGCCGCCTGATGGGCGGACTCAACCTTTTCGGAGTGACCACAGGCGTGGTTTCCAGCAGGCGGCCAAAATGGCTGGTTTACTGAGTCATCTCAATGGCTGACAGAGAATTCGGGTTTGAGACGCTGTGTCTGCACGCAGGCCAGTTGCCTGACACCACCACCAGTTCCCGCGCGGTTCCGATCTACCAGACCACCTCGTATGTTTTCGATGATACTGATCACGCAGCCAGCCTCTTTAACCTGCAGACCTTCGGTAATGTCTATTCGCGGATGATGAATCCGACCAGTGCGGTGCTCGAGGAGCGACTGGCTACCCTGGAGGGCGGCAGGGCCGGGGTGGTCGTGGGTTCCGGGATGGCGGCGCAGATGGTGACGTTGCTTACTCTGCTTGAAGCCGGTGACGAACTGGTGTCGTCCAGTACGCTTTATGGCGGTACTTATTCCCAGTTTGACTACACGTTCCGGCGCATGGGCATTACCACCCATTTTGTCGATCCAGATGATCCTCAGAACTTCGCCCGGGCGATCACACCGCGGACCAAGGTGCTCTATGCCGAAACCATTGGCAACCCGCTGAACAATGTGCTCGATATTGCTGCGGTCGCTGACGTGGCGCACGATGCCGGGCTACCCCTGGTTATTGACAGCACGTTTGCAACACCTTACCTGTGCCGACCTATAGAGCACGGCGCGGACATCGTCGTGCACTCGGTCACCAAGTGGATCGGCGGTCACGGGACTTCGATTGGTGGTGCCCTGATCGAGTCTGGGAAATTTCCGTGGGACAATGGAAATTTTCCCGGGATGACCGAGCCTTCCAAGGGCTATCACGGCATTCGGTTCTACGAGACTTTCGGAGACTTCGGGTTTACCATGAAGGCGAGAATGGAGACCCTGCGTACCATGGGCCCGACACTGAGTCCCTTCAACTCGTTTTTGTTTCTCCAGGGACTCGAAACGTTACCCCTGCGAATGGACAGACACTGCGACAACGCTATGGCTGTTGCACAGCATCTTAAGGACCATCCTGCCGTTGCCTGGGTGAAGTATGCGGGTCTGGCAGACAGTCCCTACCATGATCTGGCCCGCAAATACCTGCCCCGCGGGCCGGGCGGCCTGCTGGCATTTGGAATCAAAGGGGGGCAGCAGGCTGGAATCCGGTTCATAGAGGGGGTGCAGTTTCTCAGTCATTTGGCCAATGTTGGTGACGCTAAAACACTGGTCATCCATCCGGCATCGACCACGCACCGCCAGCTGACCGAAGAAGAACAGATCACCGCTGGTGTCAGTCCCGACATGATCCGCCTGTCTGTCGGGCTGGAGACATTGGACGACATTTTGTGGGACATCGACCAGGCGTTGTCCAAGTCACAGGCCTGAGGGGGGGGCGGTTCGCTGCCGGTGTGGCGGGCACACTTTCCCCGGGCGACTCTCGCTTAGTGCACGACCCAAAGATTCAGATAAACACCCGGCGGGGGTTCTAGCTCGATTCTCGTACTTTGGTGGACAACATTCGACCCAGTGGTTTTCCACCGACCAGGTGCATGTGAAGGTGAAGAACCTCCTGGTTGGCGTGATGCCCGCAGTTCACGAGCAACCGGTAGCCGTCACTGGCAATGCCTTCCTGCTCCGCCAGGTCTCTCGCCACTACAAACATGTGCCCCAGCGTCGCTTCGTCGGCTTTTGTGACGTCATTGACCGTTGCTATGATCTTGTTCGGTATGATCAGGATGTGGGTCGGTGCCTGGGGGTTAATATCCCGGAAAGCCGTCACGCGGTCATCCTGGAAAACGATATCTGCTGGTATCTCACCGGCCACGATCCGGCTGAAGAGTGTGTCTTCACTCATGTCTTGGTAACTCCTAGATTAAAAAGGGTAGAGATCGCGACCTTTGTCAGTGACCGGTCCTGAACGTGACGCACGTCTTGGCACTGCTGTTCGAAATAGGGTCAGATCCCGGCTAAAATTCCGGTTAGTATTTGTCGGGTCAGTCAGCGTCCAATTTTAGGTCGTTTAGGGTATTGAAGATACACCGCGCGGAGAAAAGCGTTGCCACAAGTTAAACGAGATATGACGGCAGTCGAGTTCAGATCTGCGCCTTTCCGTGCGGTGACCCTGCTCGGTATGTCAGGTTCCGGTAAAACCACTCTGGCGAGCAAGCTTCCCAGGGAACGCTGGTTTCATTATTCAGGCGACTACCGCATCGGGACCTGGTACCTGGGCGAACCGATCCTGAACAATATCAAGAAAGAAGCTATGAAGGTGCCTTTCCTGGCGAACCTGTTGCGTTCGGATTCGATTTGCATCTGCCACAACATCACCATCAACAACCTTGCTCCAATCGCGAGTTATCTGGGGATGATCGGTGACCCTGCCAGCGGAGGCTTGTCGGTGGAGGAGTTCAAGAGACGCCAGAGACAGCATCGGGACGCAGAGATCTCTGCCATGTACGACGTTCGGACATTCATCAATAAAGCCCAAGAGACTTACGGCTACCCGTATTTCATCAATGATGCGGGCGGCAGCCTGTGTGAACTCGAGGAACCGGATGTGATTCGCCAGCTGGCTGAAGATACGTTGATTATCTATCTGAAGCCCTCCAACGGGCTGCTCGACCAGATCATTGAACGGTCGCTGCAGGATCCGAAACCGATGTATTACCAGGAAAGCTTTCTCGACAGGGTCCTGCCACAGTATCTCCGTGAACAAGAGCTTGAAGTTCCATGGCAGATCGACCCCTCCGACTATTTCCGTTGGATGTTTCCTCGGCTGGTTGAACATCGGCTGCCGCTTTACGAGTCTATAGCCCGGGATTATGGCGTAGTCGTGCAAGCCGATCAGATCGATGCGATACAGGGCGAGGAGGACTTTATGGACCTTATCTCTGACAGCCTGGGATAGCCATGCCTCTCGTTGCCAATACAGATCTTCCCAGTTTTGCCCGTTATCAGGCCGAAGGCGGAGAGGTTCTGGATCCTTCTCGTGCCCAAGGGCAGGAGATCCGGGAGCTTCACATTGGTCTTTTCAACATGATGCCTGATGCGGCGCTGGAACCAACCGAGCGGCAGTTCCTGCGGCTTGTCGGTGGCTGCAACCGCATTGCGCAGTTCCATATCTACCCGTTCACTTCCAAGAAGATTCCCCGCGGCGAAAACGCAGCGCTTCACATTGAAAGGTTTTATTTTGATTTCGAAGAGCTAAAGGACGCGGGGCTGGATGCCCTGATTGTCAGTGGCGCCAACCCGATTCATGCGGAACTGACCGATGAGATGTTCTGGGAACCCCTCTGCGACCTGCTGGACTGGGCACGTACCAACGTCACCTCTACGCTGTGCGCTTGTCTGGCAACCCATGCCGCGCTCAAGTATTTCCACGGTATTGAACGACAACCATTGCCGACCAAGCGCTGGGGTGTCTTTGCCCACCAGGTCAGTCTTGCCCACCCGCTGGTTCAGGGTGCAAACACCCGCTTTGACGTGCCGCATTCCAGGTGGAATGAGATTTTCCCGGAACAGATGGTGGCCGCAGACCTCAAAGTACTGGTCTCTAGTGAGGATGCCGGTGTGCATCTCGCCACCAGCGCGGACGGTTTCCGGTTTGTCTATTTCCAGGGTCATCCGGAATACGATCACAACAGCCTGCTCAAGGAATACAAGCGGGAAGTGGTCCGTTTCCTGACCGGCGAGATCAGTGACTATCCGCCCTATCCTGACCGTTATTTTCTTGATGATGCGAAAGCCGTACTACGGCAGTACCAGAACAAGGCAATGAATTGCTCAGATAGGACCAGTCTAGTAGAAGAATTTCCTGAATCTGACGTACAGGTCCACAACACGTGGGGGGATACCGGCAAGGTGGTGTTCAACAACTGGCTCGGTACTGTGTACCAGATCACGCATCGGGACCGACGAAAGCCCTTCATGCCCGGTATAGATCCAGACAACCCTCTCGGTTAGAGGTGGGTTCGAATCGATCGATACCTGCCAGTGGGGTGGTTTGACAGTCCAGCCGATAGTCGATACCCTTTTCTTTTCAGAGCGCCGATTTGATTGTCAGCTTGCGGGCGCTAAACAAATACGCTAAAGCGAGTGTGTCGAGGCAGACCCGCTCTAGCACCAGCTGGCGCGGGTTTTTTGTTCCCGTTGCTGGCGTTAATCCGCGTACGGGAGGTACCTTTGCCGAACATAACAGAATTGCTTGCAACGCGCCCGTGGTTGCTTGCTGATGGCGCGACAGGCACCAATTATTTCGATATGGGACTTCAGTCCGGCGATGCGCCGGAGATGTGGAACGCAGACCATGTCGATCGTGTCGCATCTCTGCACCGCCGGTTTATCGAGGCCGGGGCCGACATTATCCTCACAAACAGCTTCGGTGGAAGTCGCTACAGACTCAAGTTGCACCGGATGGAGAACCGAGTCGTTGAGTTGAACCGGGCTGCTGCTGAGATCGCCCGGGAAGAGGCGGAGCGTGTCGGGCGACCCGTCGTAGTTGCAGGCTCAATCGGGCCGACCGGTGAGATCCTGGAACCGGTCGGGGCGCTTTCGGTAGAACTTGCAACGGAAGCGTTTACCGAACAGGCGATGGCCCTTGCTGACGGCGGTGCAGACGTCATCTGGTTGGAGACGCTGTCGTCCAAGGAAGAGATGAGAGCAGCCGGAACGGCCGCTGCGGCAACCGGGCTGCCGGTCATCGCGACCATGACCTTTGACACTAACGGCAGCACCATGATGGGCGTCTCCCCGGTAGAACTGGTCGATCTGTATCGCGAAACGGTACCCAGGTTGGCAGCTTTTGGTGCCAATTGCGGTATCGGAGCGGCAGACCTTATCGGTGCGTTGCTGGCCATGTCACAGCAACTGACTGACGATGATCGGTTGGTGGCAAAGTCCAACTGTGGAATCCCAGCGTTTGTCGATGGGCAGATTCACTACAGTGGCACCCCTGAGTTGATGTCCCGCTATGTCGAGTTGGCACTGGACTCGGGTGCCCGCATCATTGGCGGGTGTTGTGGCACGACACCGGAGCACCTGGCAGCCATGCGGCAGGCGCTTGAAAGCCATTCCAAGCGTGGTGCTCCGGACCTCGACGCTGTTGTTGAACTCTTGGGACCAGTCACGGCGGGAACCAGAGCCTGCTGTGATGGGATGCATGCTAGACCGAAGGCAGTTCGCAAGCGCAGGAGTCGGCGGCGGCGTGACGCGTAGCGGCATGCCTGGCACAGCGGTTATGCTTGCAGTATGAAACATGCATTTGTGATGGACCCGCTGGAGCAGGTCAAGGCGTACAAGGACACCAGCTACTTCCTGATGTTGGCGGCTGCCCAGCGCGGGCACGATGTGTTCTATCTTGACGCAGGTGACCTGTCAGTTGACGGACATAAGGTCATTGCAACGACTCAGCAGGTGGAGGTGCGTGAGAATTCGGAGCGACCGTTTTCACCGGCAACGCCTAGGTCTGCCTGCTTGGATGAGATGGATGTGGTCTGGATTCGAACCGACCCACCGGTGGACCGGTCCTATTTCTATATGACGATGCTGCTCGACCTACTTCCCGAGCAGGTGACGATCATCAACAGGCCATCGACGATACGCGACTGGAACGAAAAACTGGCGGCGCTGCGCTATCCCGATGTGATCCCGAAGACGCTTGTTGCCAGACACAGCGAGTCGATCGTTGATTTTGTGAACCGGCACGGCCGAACCACCATCAAACCAGTTGATGGCCACGGTGGCGCTGGGATCATCTTTGTGGAACCGGGTGACACTGATCTTGAATCAAAGATCCAAAGTGCGACGTCCAATGCCGGTCACTGGGTGATCGTTCAGGAGTATCTTGACGCGGCTCGAGAGGGAGACAAGCGCATTCTTCTGCTGAACGGAGAACCACTCGGAGCCATCCTGCGACTGCATGCCGACGGTGTGGAGCTGAATAATCTGGATCAGGGCGGTGCGGCGCTTGCAAGCCAGGTGGAAGACCGCGATCTTGAGATCTGTGCGGCGCTCAGGGAAGATCTCATCAGGCACGGGGTCATATTTGCCGGCATCGATGTGATTGGCGGGATGCTCATTGAGGTCAATATCACCAGCCCGACCGGGCTGCAGGAGATGAGTCGCCACGACAACCGGGCCTACCACAGTGAGATCATTGCCAGCCTCGAATGAGCCTTGCCATTTTGCTAACCGCCAAGTGCCAGCCCTTCTCGTCGGGGGTCCACGCCCGCTTCCAGCTGGCCGTCCGGATTGCGCCGGATTACATGCAGGCCGCTGTTGAGTCGGCGAACACGGACCTCGTGTCCGAGTGACTCGAGCGCCGATTGCAGGTTCTGGTTGCGGGGCTCGTTTTCCAGTTCAGTTGGGCCGTTGCGGTTGATGAAATGCGGCATTTCAACGGCCTGCTGGGGTGCCATTCCCCAGTCCAGCATGGCGATCAACGCCTGAACCACATAGCCGATGATCCGGCTGCCGCCCGGTGATCCTGCGACGATCACCGGCTGTCCGAGATGGTCAAATACCATCGTCGGCGCCATCGAACTGCGGGGGCGTTTACGGCCCTCGACACGGTTAGCGACCGGCAGGCCGTGGCGTTCGGGTAGGAAAGAGAAATCAGTCAATTCGTTGTTGAGCAGAAAGCCGTCCGTCATCAGTCGACTGCCGAATCCCGACTCGATCGTGGTGGTCATCGAAACGGCATTGCCGTAGCGGTCGACGATACTGATGTGACTGGTGCCCGGCAGTTTTTCCCGATTGTCTGGAGAAAGAGCGGTTACAGCTTTCGGGGGTGATCCGGCCTGTGCCTTACCCATGGACGAGTCGCGCCGGATGAGTCCGGCGCGTTGCCTGAGATAGCCGGCATTCAGTAGGCCGGCCTCGGGAACTGATACGAAATCACTGTCCGCCATGTATTTGGCGCGGTCTGCGAATGCCAGCCTGGATGCTTCAAGTACCAGGTGGAGGCCCACAGCACCCGAACCTGCAGCCCGGAGATCGAAGTGTCTTAGCAACCCGAGAATCTGCCCGACCGTCAGGCCTCCGGAGCTTGGAGGGCCCATCCCACAAACCCGGTAGCCGCGATACGCCTGGCAGACCGGCTGGCGGATGATGGTCCGATAGCTTTCCAGGTCCAAGCGGGTGATCAGGCCGGGTGAGTTCGCTGCCGAGCGTACGGTGTCTACGATTCTGTGGCCGATCTCTCCACTGTAAAAAGGACCAATTCCATCGTCAGCGATCCGGTGAAGCGTCGTGGCGAACGCCGGGTTCTTCAGTCGGTATCCCTGCGGGAGCGGGGTACCGTTTTCGGTGAAAAAATATTGGCGTGTCGGAGTAAAGCGGCGTAACCCGCGGTCCGATGCCGATGCGATGGCACTGGCCAGGCGTGGCGAGACATTGAAACCGCCCTCGGCCAGCGCGATGGCCGGCTGGAAAAGAGAACGCCAGGGGCGGTTGGCGAATCGCTGGTGGGCAGTGTGCAGCAGGTGCAGGGTACCGGGAACACCGACGGCGCGGCCGCCGACAACCGCCTCGCGCCAGTTGAGGGGTGTTCCATCGGTGTTGAGAAAGTGCTCCGGACCGGCGGTGGCGGGTGCTGTTTCGCGCCCATCCAGCGCGTAGAGTGTGTTGTCTGCTGCATGGTAATAGAGCATGAAAGCACCACCACCGATACCTGAAGACTGCGGCTCAACCAGGTTGAGAACCAGCTGTGCGACGATTGCCGCGTCAACCGCTGAGCCTCCGGCACTCAGAACATCGACAGCGGCCTGGGTTGCGTGAGCATTGGCCGTGACTGCCAGAAAATTTTGCGCGCTCACCGGATCGGGATATTTTTTTGTCTGGCCAGGTACGCTTTCTGAGGCGGTGGCCTGGAAGATGAGCCCGGCAAAGCTGGCCACGGCAAGAAACCATGAGCGCCAGTTGCACGAGTGTAGTGGCCTGATCAGGTCGGTCATGCGAATCGCTTTCTACGCTTGGTCAGAAAACAACCGTTGAGCCGTATCTGTGAACAAGGGATGTCCATCTCAAGACGCCGGTGGCAGGACGATGATCCTGCTTCGTGACCAGCGGTCGTGCCAGGCCCTTTTTCCTGGATCGACAAGTACCCAGAAGAAGCCCAGCCCGAGGATCAACCACGAGACCAGTGCCCCAAGGAAACGCATCCCGGCTGTTGACCACAGCGGTTCACCGCCATCGTTCCGACGAAGGCGTAAGCGCCAGGCCTTCATCCCGAGGGTCTGACCGCCATGAGTCCAGAACCAGCCGAAGAACAGGTAGCAGACCAGTAACAGGTAGACCGGTTTGAGAAGCTTTATCCACAGCGCCGGGGCTGCTGCTGCATCGACCAGTGGCACTGGCAGGAATGCGACAAACAACACCCCGATCAGAAGAAAGCTGTCGTAAATCATTGCCCCGAGGCGGCGAAAAAATCCAGCCGGGCACATCGGTTTTTCAGAAGAGGTCATGTCGTTTGTCATTTGCTGCCGAGAAAAATCCCAGTTTCGGGTCGCGGAGCTCCTGAACAGCGTTCACGGCCTGGCGAGATCCGGCCTATCTGTCCGGGGCAGGGTGAAGAGCAGGAAGTGGGATAGCGAGAACATTTGTCAAAGTAGTCAACAGCAGATCCACAGGGTTATCCACAGGTTATCCACTTCACGCCGCTGACAGTATGGCGCCCCCGGCAAGATTCGAACTTGCGACCTATCGCTTCTTACCACTGCAATTTTCATTGCCGGCAATGACCGTTTGTGGTCTGGACTTTATCTTCACCGGTAGGCCGAAGCCCTTAGGTGCTGCCCGTCAAGTCTCTACACCTTCCCGCCTGCACCACTAGGCAGGCTTGGCTCGGTATTGCCACCACCCGGGC
>PBDS01000074.1 GCA_002718155.1 Pseudomonadota bacterium | reverse complement strand
CCCCTGGCATGGCGCAATCCACCAATAGGAAACACCACACCGTAACACCCGCTCATTCTAACAGACTGGTGCCTGCAAACCGCTGCTTGCACTGTATCAGGGCAAGCACGGCCACGACACGCGCCACGGTTGGGCAAAACCGCGTCCCCTATGTCATTTTCCCACCACAGATCGGTCGTTACGCGCGCGTTCAGGGCCAGTTTAACCGTTGGCACGCTAGTTGCTTTAATAATTACAAGCAGGCCCAGGCAGCCACCAGATTGCCCGGGCCGCCCAACAAAATTTAAGTCACTGGAGACAACCTAATGAAACTGGTAATTGCTGTGATCAAGCCATTTCGGCTCGATGACGTACGCGATGCACTTGCCCAGATCGGAGTCAAGGGCATGACGGTCACTGAGGTAAAAGGCTTCGGCCGCCAGAAAGGCCATACCGAGCTCTACCGCGGCGCCGAATATGCAGTGGATTTTCTGCCTAAGATCAAGTTGGAAGTCGCCCTCGACGCGGCCCTGCTGGAGCAGGCCCTCGAGGCGATCAGCGGTTCTGCCCAAACCGGCAAGATCGGCGACGGCAAAATCTTTGTCTACGATATCGAGCAGGTGATCCGGATTCGCACAGGCGAGACCGGTAGCGACGCCCTTTAACCGGAAACGACCGCCAGGAGAACATCATATGAAATTTTTTCTTACACCGAACATGGCCCGGTTGACAGTTGCGCTAGGTCTGTTGTTGAACGTCACCCAAGCAGCCGCTGACGAGGGCGGGCTCAGCGCAGGTGATACCGCGTGGATGCTCACTGCAACCGCGCTGGTATTATTTATGACCATCCCCGGCCTAGCACTGTTTTATGCGGGAATGGTTCGCGCCAAGAACGTCCTGTCCGTGCTGATGCAGTGTTTTGCCATTACCGCTCTTATGACCATTCTTTGGGCGCTGTACGGATATTCCATCGCCTTTGGCGGCGAAGGCGCGTACTGGGGTGGANTANNCAAGCTGTTTCTGCGTGGGGTCACGGTAGANGCTCTCAGCGGGTCGATCCCGGAGACCGTCTTCATGACCTTTCAGATGACCTTTGCCATCATTACCCCGGCGTTGATCGTCGGTGCGTTCGCTGAGCGCATGAANTTCTCCGCCATGCTCTGTTTCATGGGGCTTTGGCTGACCCTCGTTTACGCTCCTATTACACACTGGGTCTGGGGTGATGGCGGATGGCTTGGTGGTCTGGGAATACTGGACTTTGCCGGAGGTACCGTGGTCCATATCAATGCGGGCATCGCGGGATTGGTCGCGGCTCTAGTCCTTGGCAAACGCAGAGGATATCCATCCTCGCCGATGCCGCCGCATAATCTTGGCTACACCTTGATTGGTGCAGCCATGNTGTGGGTTGGCTGGTTTGGTTTCAATGCGGGCAGCGAACTGGCGGCGGACGGTACCGCCGGCATGGCGATGGCTGTCACCCAGATCGCAACCGCTGCTGCTGCGCTCGGCTGGATGTTCAGTGAGTGGCTCTCACACGGTAAACCCAGCGTACTTGGCATTGCTTCTGGCGCTGTCGGTGGACTGGTTGCGATCACGCCAGCATCGGGTTCAGTCGGCCCGATGGGGGCACTAGNGATNGGCATTGCAGCCGGGGTCGGGTGCTTTCTCGCAGCAACTACCCTTAAACGCAGGATCGGATATGACGACTCGCTTGATGTGTTCGGGGTTCATGCGGTTGGCGGCATTATCGGTGCACTGCTGACCGGAGTATTTGCAGCCCAGGCCCTGGGCGGCGCGGGTTTTGGCGATGGCATCAACAGCATCGGTGGTCAAGTCCAAACACAGGCTATCGGCATCATCGCCACCATCATCTATACCGGCGTGGTGAGCTTCATCCTGCTCAAGATTATCGATAGCGTAATGGGACTGCGAGTCAATGAAGAGGAAGAAGCAGAAGGTCTCGATGTTGCCCTACACGATGAGCGCGGTTACAACCTAGGCGCCTAAGAAAAATGGCATTGCCGGCCCAGCGACTACATCCCCCGGCAGGAGTCACAGCATACGTTTGGCCGGGTAANGTTGGAGACCACCCGGGGTTCACTGTCGCTGGAAAGTGCGTTACCCCCGCGGTCTGGACCGTGCCGTGTTGTATGGGCGTCCCTTTTGGGGCGCCCTCTTTTCTGGCCTTTTGTTACCTACTCGCTCAACCGGACCTGGTAGTGCAGGTAGACCCACAAATAATCGGTATCGCTGTGATCTTTTGGTTCGTGCTGATTACCTGGGGTCTGCTCTGGAGTTTCTCAGNGCGACCGTGGGTTTACGAGTCAGCGAAGAAGAAGAGTATCGTGATGTGGAGGTGAGCGAGTGTGGCCTGGAGGCCTATTCGGAGTTCACCTCCAACCGATAATCAGAACACCGAAAGTGTTTTTCAGGCAGGCGGAATCCGGGTCCGTGATGTGGCTCTGTTCTTCAGAGTTCATCCAGCGGTACCCGGATCTCCACAAAGGCGAGGTCTCTCAACTCGCGGATCCATTGATTATAGTTTTCCTGAATCTTCTTGGCGCGAACTCGGAACCTGGCATCGCTGCGGCGCATCTGCTCACTCAGGTTTCTGGTTCGTCGATCTACAAGCTTTGCCAGGTGGAAGCCAGACCGCGTCTGAAAGACATCACTGAGTTGACCAACATCTAGCTTCTGGAGAACTTTTTCGAATTCCGGCGTTGCGTCACCGGGATTCAGCCAGCCCAGGTCACCGCCTTTGGCACGGCTGTGACGATCCTCGGAGTGCAGTCGTGCCATCTCGGAGAACTGCTCCCCGACTTCTATACGCTGTCGCACACGCTCCAGCCGCTTTCTGATCTGAGATTCATCCGCAACCACACTGGGAACCAGCAGGATGTGACGCACACGAATCTGCTCTACCAGCATCTCTTCACCACCACGCCTGGCCATCAGCTGGATGATATGGAACCCATTAGGGCTGCGACTGACTTCTGACAACTGCCCGGGCNGNAGCCCTTTCACGGCTTGGACNAAAAGACTCGGCAACTCGCTTTTCTTCCGCCATCCGAGGTTTCCGCCGCGCTCGGCGTCGGGGCTGTCGGAATACTGGGTTGCAGCTTCACTGAAGCTGAGCCCGGCCAGTATCTCGCCTCTGATGTCCACCGCACGGGCGTGTTGAGAATCGATCTCCTGGTCAGACGCACTGCCGGAAACCGACAAAAGTAGATGGCTGAGTTCCAGCTCAAGCTCCCCAGGAGCCCATGAATCGGGGTTAAGCGCCAGATACTGGTCTATTTCCTGCTCGGAGACGCTGACTTTCTGAACGACTTCAACGTCGATCAGTCGCCGGATCGTCAGTTGCTCTCGAAGATCCTCAAAATAGTCTTGGTAGGCCATGCCACCGCGCTCAACTTCGTCACGCAGTTGCTCAAGTGACAGTCGATTTTTTTCGGCGATATCAGAGATTGCACTGTTGACCAGGTTGTCGTTCACTCGAATGTTGCGATGCCCTGCCAGCTGGAGTTGTATACGATCCCGNATCATGCTCTCCAGCAGGTTCCGCCTCAGNTCAGTTTGGCTGGGGCCCTTCTGATCACTGGCACGAATTTCCAGCTGTGCGCGCTGTACTTCACGCTGAAGTTCAGATTCCGTGATCACGCCCTGGTTGACCACAGCAACAACCCGATCAATGCTTTCACCTTGGGCAATCGTCGTGACAAACACGAGCAGGGCAGCAACAACTACAGCGCGCGCGCGCCATAGAATTACCGGCACAGTGCAGATCACCCGCCTTGCGATTGCCAGGCAATTCTCAGGAACACAAAACCTNGCTTCACGATCCATTTCAGGAACGCTGGGCATCATCAGGTGATGGTGAATCAGGACTGAAACACAACTCAAAGCGACGGCGCTGCAGTAGTGAACCCCTGACTCAGGCCCATCAATTCGCCAGAGGAGATCTTGCCCAGCCCTTTCAGCTTCAGAGTAACCATAACGTGAGTGCCACCCTCGGACTCGCCATTCTGTTCGTCATCTCTACGAGGGCGATCTTCAAGCTGCACACGGAGAGCCCAACAACAGGCGTCATATCCCACACTCACGCGGGTATATTGTCCATCGTCATCGCCCTGACCCAACAACCCGGCCGCACCCAGTTGCCAGCGCGGAGCCAGCGGCCAGCTCAGACCCAATTCAACGTTGCTCGTGTTGTCACCCTCGCTCTGGTAGGCAAGATTCAACTCACGACGATAATCCGGACTGAAGCTGGAAGAAAAGCGCCACTGGTTGAGTTCGCTGGCATCCCAATCCCAACTGGCAAACCCCCCTGCACTCCACTGTTTGCTGAAATTGAAATCGATCTCCCCGAGCAGCGCCGAATAATCGCTGGTCTGCGGTTCGTCAGCAGGATCCAGGGTGACCTCCCGATCGGCCAAGTAGATCTGCTGGGCCAGTGTCCATTTCATCAGCCGATCACCTGACTCTGTTCCATAGGTTTCGCTCTCCAGCCCCAGCGTGAACCCCTGAAAATCCTGGATCCTGTCTGACCCCCAGAAACCGTCACTCAGGTAGGCATCGGCAATGTTTCCGAACCCAACCGAACCGCTATCAAATACAGGCAGGTCGCTCTGGTCCTCAAACGGCACGTAGTGATACGACAGCCGGGGAACAAGAGTCTGAACATGCTCGGTAGATCGCCAAACGACATCTCTTTCGAGAAACAATTCCGAAGCCACCTCAAAAAGAAAAATATTCCGCATAGGGCTGGACGGATCGCCCTGCGGTTGATCGCTGACACTGTAGGCCGTATAGGCCCAGGTCAATTTAGGGGTGATGGCACCATATACCCGTTCCATAGGCAGCGCCAAGGATGGCTGAATGTCCAGTCGCAAACCTTTTGTCATGCCATCGGCAGAATGCTGAAAATTTACCAGTTCTGAATCTACTTCAGGTCGAACTGTGAACTCAGTGCTGTCATCGCGCTGGTAGCCGGCACCCGAATCGTCCAGGGTTAGATCAAAATCCTTACTCCAGTTGATCGTGATGCCGGGCAACCTGGCATACGGTTCTTGTTCAATCTGAAGTGCCGTATCCAGGCTCTGATAGGAGGACGCGTCCACATTCACAGCCAGATTCTCGTCTTCCAGAAAAATGTCATACGGATCAATTGCTAGATCGATGATCTGGGGGATATGCGCCGCGCTGCTGACTTGAAGGTCATCTGCAAGATCGTCCAGATACGCCGTGTCGGAGACATACCCGAGGTCAATATCCAGGTTGAAGTCAGTCTCCCAGCGGCGGGTATTCAATCGGTGCTCGTAGCTCCAACCATATCGGCTGTCACCGAATTTGCTGTCGTCGGGCATGAACTCGCCACGCAACACACCATTGTGATCACCGTGCCGGCTCTTACCGATATAACGGTACTCACCCGCAAGCTGCAGACCGCGATTGGCCATCATGTGACCTTCAAAAGTCGCGTCCTGCTCCGGTGCAATGTTCCAGTAATAAGGGATTCGAAAATTAAATCCCCAGTCCTTCCCATAGCCGAACACAGGGAACAGCAGACCCGATTTGCGCTCATCGTTTATAGGAAAACTGGCCTGCGGAAAATACAGAATCGGAACATCGAAAAAACGTACGCTCAAGTTCTTTCCTGTGCCAACGCCGGTTGTATGATCCAGAATGATCTCACCCGCTTTCATCAGGACCGTGTCATCGCCCGCCACGCAACTTGAGTAGATGACATCCTCCAGTCGCTCACGATCGTGGCCCTCAAAGTAGACTCTTTGCGCTGTCCCTCTACTTCTGGCCTTGACCTCGAAGTCTGGTTCAGAGTCTTTCTCTTCGGCGCTTTTCCCCTCGTCTTTCTGACCCGAGTCAATCGAAATCAACTCGCCAGTCGGCAGTGCAACAACGTTTGGCAGATGAAACGAACGAGGGCCCTTAACGCTACCAATCTGGCCAGCGACCGCATAGGTAAATCCTGATTCATCAAAAGAATGGCCTGTTGGATCAACGATACTGGTTTTGGGAATCGCGCCCCGCTCTGCGATCTGAAAGCGGACCTCTTCCGCACTGCCGACCCTGGTCTCCAGGTCGAGTTCCAGCGAACTGGCAGTGATCTTGTCGCCCTGGTAAGAATAGACAACTGCGCGTTCAGACTTCAGGGAAAGCGCTTCCTTGTCGAACACGATGCGATCAGCAAAGATCGCCTGTGCACCCTGGATAACGGACGACTTTCCGGACAGCGACAGTACCCCGGGTCGCGGCAGATCGATCTGATCGGACTCAAGTTCGATCTTCAGGCCGGTCGGATCACGCCCTATATAGGGCAACATGAGCGGCGGTGTATCAATGACATCGTCAGGGCAGATCGTCTCATCAGCGAAAGAAACAGGTGCCTCAGCCGGCAGTGTTGACGAGAAAAGAAACAGTGAAACCGTAATCGGTACCAGCAATTGACGCCCTGCGAGCATGCTAGAAGACGACCGGGTGAACAAGGCTCCCATCAGCTTGTTCCCCAGGCCGACGCGGTCTGGCTTTTTAAGGTCCACGATCTGGAAACGATCTCCGGTAGGAATCTGGGGGGTTTCACAGTCGGTTATTATAGGGAACACGAAGGTGAGCCCAAAACGTTCATTGCATTTTTTCGAATCAGCCTGAAACGAATGCCCCCGATCCACCGCTGCGGGATGATACTGGCTGCCGGTCGTGGCGAACGTCTGCGACCGCTGACAGATCGCTTACCCAAACCGCTGATCCGTATCGGCGGGCATTGCCTGATCGAATACCAGCTCCAGACGCTGGCGAGTGCCGGCATACGGCGGGTCGTGATCAACCTTGCGTACCTGGGCGAGATGATCGAGGCGCAGGTCGGTAACGGTGAGCGCTACGGCCTGTCGATCGCTTATTCCCGCGAACCCGAAGGCGCGATGGGGACCGGTGGAGGCATCCGCCAGGCCCTGCCACTGATCGATTCAGACCCTTTCATCGTCCTGAACAGTGATATCTGGACAGATCTGTGCCCGGGCAACCTCCCGAATCAGATCGACAGCAAGGCTCACCTGATCCTGGTAGACAACCCGCCACATAATCCGGCGGGTGATTTTTTTCTCGCCGAAAACAGGGTTCTCAACTATGGCGTCGCTGGTGCCAGGCGCCTGACGTTTTCTGGCATTGGCGTTTACCGTCACAGTCTGTTTGACGACACCCCGGAAGGTCGATTCCCGCTGGCAACCTGCCTCAAGGAGGCCGCGGACAGGAATCTGGTATCTGGCGGACACTTCCCTGGCAGATGGATGGACATTGGCAACCCTGCTCGGCTGGACCAGGCGCGCCAGTGGGCAGATTCGCGAAATGATCGGTAACTGTTTTTCTCACCGGATATTCTGCTACTGGGCTCCTTGAGGCAGGGCGCAGTATAAGCATCAAAGGCCTGCGCCAGAGCGAGGGAGGGCCGAGCCGCTGGGACCCTGCCCCAGAGAAGATCAGTATTGACTCACTGAGGATCGCTCACACGGTATTCTGGAAAGGCTGGAATAACCCAGAGTCTTTTGAAACCGCTTGGCCAGCGCTGTCTCCAGATCCGAAATACCTGAGCTCACACCAAGGTCCCTGAGCTGGGTCACAGGAAGCGATTCGTAACCACAGGGGTCAATAAAGTCGAAAGGTGCAAGGTCCATATCAACATTCAGGCTGATGCCATGGTAGGTGCATCCATTGCGAATCCGAAGGCCCAGAGCAGCAATCTTGGCACCGTTTATGTACACACCGGGCGCCCCAGGATGAGTAGACCCTGCAACGGCATACTCGGACAGGACTTCCACGATCACAGATTCGATGTGAGAAACCAGTTGCCTGATCCCCAGTCGGCGCCGCCGCAGATCCAGCATCAGGTAACCGATTAACTGACCGGGCCCATGGTAGGTAATCTGACCACCCCGATCGGAGTCAACCAAGAGCACGTTGCTGCCATCACCCCAGGGCCGGTCACGGCAACTCACGCCACGGGTGTAGACCGGCTGATGTTGAAGAAACCAGATCTCGTCCGGTGTCGATTCGTTACGTGACGCCGTAAATGACCGCATGGACTCAAACGTTGAACGGTAGTCCTGCAATCCCAATTCCCTGATAAAGAGCCGGTCGACGGAAGCTATCGCCATTTTCAGTGCACCACAAAGATCAGAGAGTGACTAGAACGTCGGCTTCGCTGTGCAGGTCCAGATAGATCGAATCCAGCTGGTCGCGATCCGCCGCTTCAATCGTGCAACTGACAGACAGATAACGCCCCCGAGCGCTCTGACGCGTAGCCACGTCGATAATCTCGGCACCATTGAGATGTCGACTGACCACCTCACACACAAGCGCCTCGAACGCCACACCACACTTTCCCATGGCCTTGATCTCGTATTTACATGGGAAATCCAGCAGTTCCAATGATTCTTCGAACTTCTCAGGCATCCTGCCGACTTATCGAAGCCACAGGCGTACCGAGTCTGCCAGTCCACTGAACCAGGATCCGGACGGTACCGATTCCAGCGACACAAGCGGTCGGGAGAGTAAGGGTTCACCCTTAAGCTGCAGTGTCAGTGTTCCAACTTCGCGCCCTTTTTCAATTGGCGCCACTAGCGGTTCGACAAGCTGTACCTTTGCCTCCAGTTCTTTCCCGAGGCCTTTGGCCAGCAGCAGATCAATACCCTGGCTGATGCCGGCGGGTGCTGAGTCTGTCTTGCCCTTGAATATTCTTACCGTGACGATGACGGTATCGTCACCATAAAGGTGATGCGACTCGTAGGCTGCAAAACCGTATTTCAGCAGCGCGTAAACCAGATTCGCACGATCACGTTCACTGCTGGCGCCGATCACTGTCGCTATCAACCGGGTTCCACTTCGGTCAGCTGAACCGATAAGGCAATACCCAGCTGATTTCGTATAGCCGGTTTTAACGCCATCTACGTTTTCATCCCGGTCCAAAAGGGGGTTGCGATTCTTCTGAGTGATTCCGTTCCAGGTAAATGCTGGGATTGCATAATAGGCATAGTGGGCCGGCTGTTCCTGAATGATGGCCCGGGTCAGTCGGCTTAAATCACGCGCGGTGCTGAAGTGATCGGGATGCGGCAGACCGGTACTGTTGACAAAGTGGGTATTCTTCAGGCCGATCTCGACACTGGTCTGATTCATCAGATCAGCAAAACCAGCCTCACTGCCGGCCAGATGCTCGGCCAAAGCGACAGCCGAATCGTTGCCAGACTGAACGATGAGTCCCAACAACAGGTTTTCGACGCTGACCCGGTCACCAGGTTCAATAAACATTCGGGAACCACCAGTCTGCCAGGCTTTTTCACTGACTATCACTTCCTCTTCAAGCTTGACATTACCGCGGGCGATCTCTCTGAAAACCAAAAATGCTGTCATCAGCTTGGTCAGGCTGGCAGGCTCAACCCGCTTATCAGCATTCTCGGCCGCGATGATCATGCCGGTTCCGACATCTGTCAGAAGCCAGGACGTCGCATCCGTTCTTGGCGGTGGAATAGAAGAACGAGCACTCTCCGAGATATCCGAGTCAAAGGCAGATACACAAATCGGAACAAAAAGAAAAACCAACTGGACGATAAAAGAAAGATATCTCCGCCTGTTACCCATGATGTACCTCAATGTCGAACTTCAACGATTCGTGGTTCAACGCCCGTGATCGCCCTGATACGCTCAAGCCCTTGATCGGCTGCTTTCCCTCGGCTCAGAGGGCCCACTCTGACTCGATAATACAACGTGTCTCCAACCCAGGTCTTGGTCAATGTGATGCCGGCCAGACCGTTGTCAGCCAACTGGTGGCGCAGTGCTTCGGCGTTTCCCCGCAAACGAAAACTACCAGCCTGGAGAAAAACCGAATCGACCTGCTCGCCCGAAACGACAATTTCCTGAACCGGCACAGACGCTGTACGCGGGGTCACGGTCATGACTTCGACCCGGCCGGTTCCAGTGGCAACGACCCCCAGCTTACGAGCCGCCATGTAGGAAAGATCTATCAAACGCCCTCCCAGAAACGGGCCGCGGTCATTGACACGGACCACAATCTCGGCACCGGTCTCGAGATTCCTGACCTTGACATAAGTCGGCAAGGGGAGAGTCTTGTGGGCGGCAGTCATCGCGTACATGTCATAGACCTCGCCGCTGGAGGTCCGTCTGCCATGAAACTTTCGGCCATACCAGGATGCGGTGCCCTTTTCCCGATAGCCATCAGCACTCTTCAGGGGACGATATTGGACGCCAAAAACCGTGTAGGGCTTGTTCCCCGTCCTGCTGAGGGGTTCAATTACAGGAACAGCGTCTGAAATTGTGGAGGGATCCGGACCCATATCCGACGGTGGTCCGTCATCTTCAAAATAAGCACCGTCCCGCCTGGCTTGCTCGAAATAGCCACACCCGGACAGAAGCAGCAGCAAAGATAACGCCAGGATGGAGCTTTTGTTCAACGAGCCCTCAATTCCCCGATCCAGCTTTGATCTCTTCGGCCAGTTCAAATACGGACATCGCGTAGTTCTGGCTTCGGTTGTACCGTGTGATGACAAAGAAATTGTGATATCCGATGCGATAGCTTGGCCGTCCATCATCGTCGAATTTCATAACGCCGACATCCCAGTTCAAATCAACCCCGGGCGAAGGTGTAACGCCTGCTGCTACCAGCGTCGAAAGCGCTGTGTTGACTTTAAGACGGCGGGTCACAAACTGCTCAAGTCCGGTTGCCTGGTGACGAGGAACAGTATTCGTTACTGGGTCACCCACTCGCCAGTGATGAACTTTGAGATAGTTGGCAACGCTGCCTACCGCATCATCGACACTGCCAAGCAGGTCGCTGCGACCATCGTCATCATAATCTATTGCGTAACGCCGGTAACTGCTCGGCATGAACTGCGGAATACCCATAGCGCCGGCATAGGAACCCTTTACAGCCAGCGGGTCCAGGCCGTGCTCATCTGCAAGAACCATAAAGTGCTCGAGCTCAGAAAGAAAGAACTTGCTTCGGCGAGGGTACTCCATTGACAGCGTGGTCAGGCTGTCCAGCACCCGCAGGCTGCCCGTGACCGTTCCATAGCGGGTCTCGATACCGATGATGGCGCAAATGATTTCTTTCGGAATGCCGAACTCAGCCTGTGCACGGCTCAGGACCGATCGATGGGCGTTCATGAATCTGATCCCATTACGCACCGATGCCTCATTGACAAACAGCCCACGGTAGCGATTCCAGGAGAGTTTCTCCGCGGGACGGTTCATAGCGTCGATAATCTTCGGTTTGATCCGGGCTTCTTTGAACCAGTTGAGCAGCTGCCCACGATCAAACCCATGTTCAGAAGAAAGTCGATCGGCGAGTTTCACCAGCACCGGGTACTTTTCCAGCGACACGGCCTGTGCGGTAGTGCCGAAAGCCAACACAATCATGATCGGGATCACGACAAACCGCCAGATCCTAAGAAAGGCCATGTAAAGGGGCATCGTAATGTTCCGGTCCATATTCAAAACATCAGGTGACGCCTAGTATAAGCACCCATCATTATTCCAAATGCTGCCATCAACGTTACCATGGATGTCCCTCCATAACTCACCAACGGCAGTGGCACCCCAACGACCGGTAACAGGCCCGAAACCATGGCCGTGTTGACGAAGAAATAGAAAAAGAAAGTCATTGCCAGGCCGCCGATCAGCAAACGTGAAAACGCCTCTCTCACATGGTAAGCCATGACCAGGCATCTTCCGACAAGGAAAACGTACAAGGTGACCAAAGCGATCACACCGATCAAGCCGAACTCCTCGGCAAATACAGCAAACACGAAATCGGTGCTTCGTTCGGGTATAAACTCAAGGTGCGACTGGCTCCCTGAAAGCCAACCCTTGCCTGCGAGTCCGGCGGAACCGATTGCGATCATCGACTGTATAGAGTGATAACCGCTGCCGAGTGGATCTGACCAGGGATCAAACATGGTCAGAATTCTTTCTTGTTGGTATTCGTGCAGTCGACTCCAGAGATATGGCGCTGCGGCCAGCGCCACTGCCGTCAGCATCAGCAGATGCTGCCAGCGCGCACCACTGAGGAACAACACCAGCAGACCGGAGATCATCAACATGATCGCAGTTCCAAGATCTGGCTGAACCACGACCAGAACCGCCGGCAGGACAATCACCACAATAGCCAGAAGAACGTCAAGAAAACGGGGCGGTAACGATCTGCGTGTCAGCAGCCAGGCCACCGCCATTGGAACACCCAACTTCATCAACTCCGAGGGCTGAAACCGGACCACACCCAGATCCAGCCATCGTTGAGCACCCTTGCCGACGTAACCGGCAATCAGTACGAGTGTCAGGATCAAAATACCGGCCAGAAAGAAGTGAGGGGACAGCCGTCTGAGAAGGCCCGGGGGGATCTGTGCCACCGCCAGCATCACCACAACCGAAAGCACCAATCGGGCACTCTGGCGCCACATCACTTGCCAGCTCTCGCCACTTGCACTGTAGATCACCATCAGTCCAAAAAACGACAGGGCCAACACCCCCAGAACCAGCGGTCCGTCGATATGAACGCGCCTACCCGAAAACACGCGACCTTCCGGAAAGGGCTGCCCTTCGCAACCTTTCAATGAAGTAATAATCCATAATTTTTCTGGCGATAGGAGCTGCGGTCCGACTTCCACTGCCGGCGTTTTCTACAATGATGGCCAGTGCAATTTGCGGGTTCTCCGCTGGGGCAAAAGCAATAAACAAAGCATGGTCACGCAATTTTTCTGGCACTTCCGCGGGATCGTGTTCACTACCTGGAGGAATCCCGATGACCTGGGCTGTGCCCGTCTTTCCAGCCATTCGGTAAGGGCTGTTCCGGCCACTCGCCCTGGCGGTACCGCGTGAGCCGTGAAGAACCGCCACCATATCCTCCACAATCATTTCGAAATCGGGAGAATCTGCAGCCCTTATCGACTTACTGCGTTTTTCGGCCGGACGGGCCATGACACCGGTACGCGGATTCTCTATACCGCGCAGGAGTCGCGGGCGCACTAGGCGACCGCGGTTGGCCAGCACGGCTGTCGCGACAGCCAGTTGGAGCGGTGTGACCAGTAGAAACCCCTGGCCAATACCCGTAATGATGGTCTCGCCCGGGTACCAAGCCTGTTGCCGTGCCTGCCTCTTCCAGAGCGGCGTCGGTAGAAGCCCACTCGGTTCGCTCAGAAGATCAATCCCGGTCACCTGACCTACCCCGAAGCGCCCCAGGTAATCGGCTACCACATTGATTCCCAAGGTGTGGGCGAGCTGGTAGAAATACACATCGCAAGACTGCTCGATTGCGTCATGCAGATCTACATAGCCGTGCCCTTTTCGCCGCCAGCAACGAAATCTTCGATCACTATCAGGCAGAGTAAACCATCCCGGACAGTAGGTTTTTTTTAGCGGGTCGAGATTCTGGTCTAAGGCGGCGAACGCCAGGATGGGCTTGATCGTAGAGCCTGGCGCATAACGGCCATAAATGGCCCGATTGATTAATGGTTTGTCCGGTGAGTCCCGTAGTTGCCGGTAGGATTCGGGGTCAATTCCATTGACAAAAAGATTCGGATCGTAGTTCGGTGTACTGACAAAGGCCAGAACATCGCCCGTCGAGGGTTCCAGTACAACCACCGAACCGCGGTACTCGCCCAAGGCTTCTTCGGCAACCTTTTGGAGTTGACTGTCCAGCGTAAGGTGAAGGTTATAACCTGCTCTGGAGGGGTTGCGATTGATAGTGCGGACAACGCGACCATGGGCATCCGTTTCGACCTGTTCGAGGCCTGCTTCTCCTAATAATTCGTTCTCGTAAGACAACTCAAGGCCGATCTTGCCCATGTGCAAAGTACCTCGATAGGCCACCGGATCAATTTTCCGGGTATCCTGTTCACTTATCCGTCCCACGTAACCGACCACGTGAGCGGTAAGTGGTCCATAAGGATAAACACGGCGCAGGCTGGCGCTCAGTGTCACCCCTGGAAAACGATACTGATGGACTGAAAAACGTGCTGCCTCCTCGTCTGACAGCCTCGATTTGAGAACGTGCGGCTCGAAGACAGGTCGTTGTTTTAGTCTTTTGCGAAATCTCGCAACATCCCTTTGACTCAGGTCGACGAGTTCACCAATTTCGCGCAGTGTCCTGCCTAGATCTCCGATTTTCTCGGGTATAACTGTTAATTCGTACACCGCATGGTTTTCAGCCAATACCGTACCGTTCCGGTCCAGAATCATTCCCCTCACCGGTGGCAAGGGGCGCAGATCGATACGATTATCCATTGACAGCGTCCGATAACGATCGTGGTGAGCCACTTGAAGTATGAAAAATCGCCCTAAAAGAATGACCACTAAGACGACCACCGCCGAGACAGCGATCAGCAGACGCAGCTGAATAATCCGGGCATCCTCGCTGCGGTTTCCAATCGGATCACGGCGTATCATGGCAACCTGCTCCAGCGTCGACAGTGCCGTAGAAACCAGAAGATGAATGGCCACAGAGCAGCACCGATGGCCAGTGCACGCCATTGTGCCAGCCCCTGAATGTTCCCCTCGATCAGATACCCAATGGCTACCAGGATCACGCTCTCCAGCGCCAGCAACATGAGAACAAAAACACTCTGCTGCCATACTGGGTAGACCCGGACTCTCAGAGCCACCCGACGGGTGAGGTAAGTAATCAGTGTCTTGGTCAGGGCATAACGGCCAAGCAACCCAAAAGCAAGAATATCCAGTCCCAGACCAATGAGCCAGCCGGTACCAAGAGTGATTTTCTCAGGTGTCGCAAGACACCAGTAGATCAGGACCAGCGTTACCCAGGCCGGCATGTAACTTTTCCATTCTTCCCCAACTGGAAGCGCAAACATGACGAACGCAACTACAAAGGTGGCAGGGAGCACCCATAAGCGACGCTGCGTACCAAAGCTAATCACGCTCACTATCTCCAGCCGAACCAGACCCAGAACCCGGATTTCTTTCTGCCGATGGATGGTCAGTAAAGATCAGCATCACCTTTGTCCCTTTGTCGAGGTGCGCTGCGGGAATCGCCCAGACAGTCATAAAGGGTTCGTTGACGTTTCGCTGTATCTGGCTGACATTAGCAACCGGATAACCGGCGGGGTATGTACCCCCCAGACCGGACGTCACCAACAGATCACCGATTTGAATGTCCGCGTTGCGATCAACATAGAACACCCGCATCTGTCCGTCCCTGCCGGCGCCAAAGGTAATTGTACGCAGGTTGCTCCGCACTGCCTGTACCGGCACACCTTGACCTGGGTCCGTGACCAGAGTCACAGCACTGTGAAACAGGCCAGGCCGAGTCACCTGACCAACGACACCGCCTTCATCTATGACCGGCAGACCGGATGTTACGCCGTCGGCGGTGCCACGGTTGATCAGGATCGTGTTTGAGTAGGGGTCAAGGTCGACCTCTACGAGTTCGGCCAACTGGATGTGGTGAGAAACATCTGAAACTGCACCGAGCAGCTTTCGCAGGCGCTGGTTTTCTGCCTCAAGCGCCTTAAATCGATGAAGCCGGGTCTGCAGCACAAGGTGTCGCTGATTGAGTTCAACCAGGTCCCGCTCCAGGGTTGCGGTGGATTCGAAGCTCCCGTCAAGCCACCGATAAATCACAACAGGAGAAGAGGCCAGAAGGTGGACCGGTGCACTGATCACAGAAATCACGCCGGCCACACGCCGCACCGCATCACTGTAGGTGTAGGACACCATCAACAAGACCGACCCAAGCAGAAGAGACAGTAGCCCGTACGGGGAGTCGTGACTAAGAATTTTCACTCGGTACGGTACCGACTAATCTAGTTTCGTCAATCAGGCCAGCACGTGTCTGCCCAGACCGTGACTCTGGTTGGGGGCGAAGAGCCTATTCTCGGGTAAAAACATCCCCGAGTACTGCCATGTCCTCCAGAGCCCGGCCACATCCCCGAGCGACACAGGTCAACGGGTCGTCGGCGATGACGACCGGCAGTCCGGTTTCTTGCATCAACCGACGATCCATGTCTCTGATCAAAGCACCTCCGCCCGCGATCACCATCCCCCGTTCTCCTATATCAGCCGTCAGTTCGGGCGGCGTATTTTCGAGCGTTTCACGGATCACCCTGACGATCTGGGTCAGAGAATCACTGATCGAGTCATAGACTTCGTCACTACCGATAATCAGGCTACGGGACATCCCCTCAGCGACGTCACGGCCCTTGATCTCCATTTCTCTTTGGTCAGAATCGATCCACGCCGTACCGATGGCTTTCTTGACCCGTTCGGCGGTCGCTTCACCGATCAGCAAACCGTGGCGCCGGCGAACATAGTTGATGATCGCATCGTCGAAGGTATCTCCGGCGACACGCAAGGAAGTAGCATAAACTATGCCGCCAAGCGAGAGTACTGCGACTTCAGTGGTGCCACCACCAATATCGACGACCAGCGAACCGGTGGGTTCAGCAACCGGTAGTGCCGCGCCAATCGCCATCGCCATCGGCTCCTCAATCAGGTATACCTCCCGTGCTCCGGCCGTCATCGCTGACTCCCGAATAGCGCGACGCTCTACCTGGTTCGACCCACCCGGCACACAGATGACGATTCGAGGACTGGAAAAAAACCGGTTCTGCTGAACTTTGCGAATAAAAAACTTCAACATCACTTCTGTGATCGTGAAGTCTGCGATGACACCATCTTTCAACGGTCTTATCGCCTGGATATTCCCAGGTGTTCGACCGAGCATAAGCTTGGCTTCCTGCCCCACGGCCAGGATCGTCTTCTCCGGTGCCATTGAACCGGTGCGTATCGCCACCACAGATGGCTCATTCAGAATGACGCCTCGCTCGCGAACGTAAACGAGCGTATTGGCCGTACCCAGATCAATCGCAAGATCATTCGAGAACAGGCCAAAAAATTGTTTGAAGAACATGTCGACGCCGGGCAATCAGTTAGCAGGGGAAACCGACAATTAATCAGTGTACTGTATCATACGCACCCCCTGCCGGTTCAACTGACACCGGGGTATAATGCGCACTCTGGCAACGAAACCTCCCCCTCGTCTTGGCAATCTCCAAATCAGACGTTGAGCGCCTCGCGCGCCTCGCCCACATCAGTATCGACCCCGAAGAAGTCGACTCCTACAGTTCCGGCTTATCTCGGATTCTCGACCTGATTGACGAGATGAACCAGACCAACACCGATGGCGTACCGCCGATGGCGCACCCGCAGGATATTCGACTGAGGTTAAGAGAAGATCAAGCCACCGAACCGGACTTGCGTGAGCTCTTTCAATCTAGCGCACCGTCTTCGGATCGTGGCCTGTACCTGGTCCCCAAGGTCCTTGAATAGCTGTTTCCTGCGACAGTCCGGCGCTGGATCAGCCGACTGTAAGTGCAGAGCGGCAATCCCGGTAAGTTCCTGAGATGCCCCACAGGCAAAGCTTAAGTAGTCTTCGGAAGATGCTGCAGACAAAAAAGATCAGCAGTGTCGAACTGACATCTCATTTTCTCCAGCGTATAGACCAAAACAGGGAACTCAACGCTTTTATCACTGTTGATGCTGAGACTGCGCTGGCCAACGCCCGACAGGCCGACATTTCCCTGAATGACAAAAGCGGCGATTTGTTGACCGGTCTACCGCTTGCACTCAAGGACATTTTCTGTACCCGCGGCATGTTGACCAGCTGCGGCTCCAGGATGCTGGCCAATTTTACCTCGCCTTACGATGCCACCGTGACCGAGCGACTGAATGCGGCAGGCTCCGTCCTTCTTGGCAAGACCAATATGGATGAATTTGCCATGGGTTCGTCGAACGAATCATCGTATTTCGGACCGGTGCTCAATCCCTGGAATGTCGACTGCGTGCCAGGTGGCAGTTCCGGCGGTTCGGCGGCAGCAGTCAGCGCACGCCTTTGTCCCGCCACAGTGGGTACGGACACCGGGGGGTCTATTCGGCAGCCCGCCGCTTTCTGCGGCCTGACCGGGTTGAAACCAAGCTATGGACGGATATCCCGTTACGGAATGGTCGCCTTCGCGTCTTCACTCGACCAGGCCGGACCAATCACCCAGTCGGCAGAAGATGCTGCTCTGCTACTGCAGGCGATGGCCGGTTTTGATCCGCGAGACTCGACGTCGCTCGACATTGAAGTTCCCGATTTCCTTCCCGCATTGAAAACCAGCCTCGACGGTGTGACAGTCGGGGTGGCCGCAAGCTTTCTTGATTCAACCCTCGACCCTGACGTCCTGGCTGGCATAGAGGAAGCACTGCGCACTTTTGAAAACCTTGGTGCACGCCTGGTCGACATAGAACTGCCCAACAGCAGCGCTGGTATCCCCTGTTATTACGTAATCGCGCTCGCGGAAGCGTCTTCAAATCTTTCGCGCTTCGATGGGGTTCGCTACGGTCATCGAGCCGAGCAATACGATGACCTGATGGACATGTACGAACAGAGCCGTGCCGAAGGTTTTGGCGATGAGGTCAAACGCCGTATCCTGATCGGAACATACGCACTGTCCGCCGGTTACTACGACGCTTATTACCTGAAGGCCCAGAAAATTCGCCGGATCATCGCCGATGATTTTCGCAATGCCTTCCAGAGATGTGATCTCATCGCAGCACCCACCACCCCCACGACGGCCTTCCGCTTGAGTGAAAAAGTAGATGACCCTGTCGCAATGTACCTCAATGACATCTTTACTGTGCCGGTTAACCTGGCGGGACTGCCAGCAGTTTCGATCCCGGTAGGCCTGGACCAGGCCGCGATGCCGATTGGCATGCAATTGATCGGCCCATACCTTGAGGAATCACGAATACTGGCTGCTGCCCACAGTTATCAGCAGGTAACCCCCTGGCATCAGCGCATTCCTGAGGCTTTCACCTGATGGCCTGGGAAAGTGTCATCGGGCTGGAGGTCCACGTGCAGCTGCAGACCCGCAGCAAGATATTCTCCAGCGCCGCCACTGCCTACGGTGCTCAGCCCAATACCCAGGCCTGCGCTGTCGATATCGCACTGCCGGGCGTGTTGCCGGTCATGAATCACCAGGTTGCGTTGATGGCGGTGAAGTTCGGTTTGGCAACCGGTGCCACTGTCAACTGCCGTTCTATATTTGCCCGCAAGAATTATTTTTACCCGGATCTCCCCAAGGGCTATCAGATAAGCCAATATGAGCTGCCGATTGTCTCCGGTGGTCAGCTGGCCATTGACAGTGGCAATGGTGAGAAAATCATTCGAATCACCCGCGCCCATCTAGAAGAAGACGCGGGCAAGTCGTTACACGATGAATTCGATGGCCTTTCGGGTATTGATCTGAATCGAGCGGGCACACCTTTGCTCGAGGTGGTGTCGGAACCCGACCTGCGATCTCCGCTGGAAGCGGTCACCTATTTGAGAAAGCTCCACTCGCTGGTCCGCTATCTGGAGATCTGCGACGGAAACATGCAGGAAGGCTCGTTTCGATGTGACGCCAACGTCTCGATCAGACCGTACGGCGCAGATACCCTCGGGACCCGAACCGAGTTGAAGAACATCAATTCATTTCGCTTTGTCGAAAAGGCAATACAGCAAGAGATCCAACGTCAGATCGAACTCATCGAGGACGGCGGGCAGGTCGTCCAGGAAACCCGGCTTTACGACCCGCTGGCCGATGAGACGCGGCCGATGCGCGGTAAGGAGGAGGCTCATGACTATCGCTATTTTCCGGACCCCGATCTACCGCCGCTGATCATCGAGCAGGCCGAACTTGAAAAGGTGCGTGACACCCTGCCGGAGTTACCCGACGCCCGGCGCGAGCGTTTTGTTCACCAGTACCAGTTGACCCCGGCCGATGCAGACCAGTTGACCAGCGACCGGGAAATTGCCGATTTCTTTGAAACCACCGCTGATGCCGCCGGTGGTGACAGCCGAAGTGCCGCCAACTGGATAAACGGCGAACTGATGGCGCGGCTCAACCGCGACAACCGTCCCATTGGGGAGAATCGAATCACACCAAAGGCGCTTGGCGCGCTGATCTGCCGAATCAATGACCAGACGATCTCTGGTAAAATTGCCAAGGATATTTTTTCCGCCCTGTGGGAAGGTGAGCACGATGTTGATGGAATCATCGATGCCAGGGGACTGCGGCAGATCAGTGACAGCGACGCGCTGGAACAGGTGATCGAGGAGGTGTTGGGCCGATGTGTCGAACAGGCGACTCAGTTTCGGGACGGCCAGGAGAAAGTACTGGGATATCTGGTCGGTCAGGTCATGAAAGCCACAAAAGGCAAGGCCAACCCCCAGGCGGTCAATGCAATACTGCGCCAGAAACTGTCGCCTTGACAGCCACCTAGTCTTCTATATACCTTTAATCGCTAGAGTTTTCCGCACGGCATGTTCCCCAACCCGGTTGAAACGATGAACCAAATGTTAGGATATGCTATAGATATAGATAGAGGGTGCCTGAAACCGTGATGACCCGATTGTGCTGATCAGACTCAAACACGCCCTGCTGGGCCTACTTCTCGTTGCTGCTATTGGTGGGCTGTCAGCCTGTGGTGGCAGCAGCAGCGATGGTGTGTACAACCAGGCTTTCGATGTCTCTGGCCGGTGGTCGGGCAATATCAGCCAACATAACAGGCAGTCTGTTGTCCCGGTGATAATGACACTCGCCGGCGGTGCCACAATTACGGGCACTATATCGGCGAGCGGGCACACTTGTATTGACGATGGCAATGTGACTGGTACAGCCACGACGGCCGCCGTTAATACTAAAGGCGACAACCCACTAACGGTCGACCAGGAAAACAGCAACCTGGGCACGGTCAACCTGGCCTACACACTGACCGGCACGAGCGGTGGCATATCGGCGGTCACGATCGATAGTGGCGGCACCGGTTACACGTCGGAACCCACGGTAGCCTTCGCTGAGCCGATAGATTCCACCGGCACAAGAGCCGAGGGTATTGCCCAGGTGGCGGGTGGAACGGCTGGTGGTGGCGGTGCATTGTCAAGCACCTTCACGATAGATGGTGGAGGCGGAACTGGCTACACATCGATACCGACTGTGTCCATCACCGCCCCCCCGGCCGGTGGAACCACAGCCACAGCGGTAGCGAGGATCGGGGGTACAGGGCAAGTGGCATCGATCACTGCTGATAATGCCGGCGAAGGGTACAGCTCCGTACCGACTGTGACCATCAGCGCACCCGAGAGCGACGGTGGGACCACGGCCACAGCTGTCGCGGTTCTGGGTGATCCGGGTCGAGTAGAATCAATAGCAGTAGGCAACGCCGGCACCGCTTACGACACGGGTACGAACACCTGCACCATTGAAGCGCCCGATGTCAGCGGTGGGGTACAGGCAACCTGTACCATGATCATCCTTGCGGCTGGGACTGTCTCTGGTGTCGTGGTAAACGAGCCCGGCAGTGGTTACAACATCGTTCCTGGCGTAACGCTCTCGGGCACCGTCGGGCAGGGCGCGGTAGGAACCGTTACTATTGTGGGTAGCGGTGCCGGTACGGTGATCGGGATTAATGTCACCAACCCAGGTTCAGGCTATA
>PBDS01000083.1 GCA_002718155.1 Pseudomonadota bacterium | reverse complement strand
GTTTGAGAAGCCTCTGGAAGAAGTTACGCCAAGCGACCTCGATGCAGTGACACAACTGCACCTCGGCAGTGCCATCGCCATGGTCCAGGCTGCTTTACCAACGATGAAAGAGCGTCACCATGGCCGCATTATTCTGATGAGTACAAGAGCTATTGTTGGTCTGGAAAAACGTACTGTCTACTCCGCCACCAAGGCGGGCATGGTCGGTATGGGACGGACTTGGGCCCTAGAGCTGGCGCCTCATGGTATCACCGTGAATATGATTGCGCCGGGTCCGATTGCCGAAACCGAAATGTTTGATGCCGCGGTACCGCCTGATACCGAACTCGCCGAACGCGTGGCAGGTCGGGTACCCGTCGGTCGGCTCGGCCGACCTGCCGATATTTCCCGTGCTGCTAAATTTTTTCTTGCCGACGATGCTGACTTCGTTACAGGACAAACATTGTTTGTCTGTGGCGGCGCGTCCGTCGGCAATATGAGCTTTACCTAGGAGGATCCGATGAGCATTCTCGTTGATTTCGTTGCAACTATGACGGCCGGTGGTATTAAAATTGTCGATCTAACACAGACCTTAGATCCTGATTTTCCGCAGCTATCACTACCCCCGGAGTTCGGTCAATGCCAGCCCTTCCGGATCGAGGAGATCTCACAGTACGATGATCGCGGACCCAGCTGGTACTGGAACAACTTCACCTGCTGTGAACATTCCGGTACACACTTTGACGCCCCCATACACTGGGTCTCAGGCCGAAACCTGCCCAACAATGCAACGGATTCCATACCTGTAGAACATATGGTGGCGCCAGCGGTTGTCCTTGACTGCTCGCAGGAGTGCGCAGAAAACGCTGATTTTCTTCTCACCAAAAGCTTTATCCAGCAGTGGGAAGCAACACATGGGGAGATCCCTACTCGCAGCTGGGTTTTGATGCGAACCGACTGGTCAAAGAAGCCCACACCTGCCGAGTACCAGAATTATGATGAAGAAGGCGCGCACACACCGGGGCCTGATCCTGAAGCTGTTCGCTACCTGGTGGAGAGAAATGTACTCGGCTTCGGCTCAGAAGAAATCGGCACAGACGCAGGCCAGGCTGAACACCTGAACCCACCTCACCCCTGTCATTACTATATGCATGGTGCCGGCAAATATGGTCTACAGTGTCTGACCAATCTGGACCAGTTACCCGCCACTGGAGCGGTCATCTTCGCTGCGCCGCTGAAGATCAGGAAAGGCTCCGGCTCACCCTTGCGTGTACTGGCGTTGGTACCCGGAGGCGCCTCATGAAAAATGCGGTAATTAGTGGTGGCGGTCGTGGCCTGGGTTCAGCGATCGCAGCGGCGTTCGACACGGCAGGTATTACAACAACTTTATTGGGTCGCGACCTTGCCAGACTACAAGAGACTGCTAGCGAGCTCAACAATGCAAACTGTCTGCAACTGGATGTCACTCATGCAGAAGCCGTTAAAGCAGCTTTCGATGAGATCGGTGAAATTGATATCCTGGTCAACAACGCCGGAATCGGTCCCAGCAGCCCATTCAACCGACACAGCATCGAGGATTGGCGCAACACCTTCGCCGTCAATGTCGATGGCGCCTTCTACTGCACTCAGGCTGTCATCGATGGCATGCTAGAACGTGACTCGGGTCGAGTAATCAATATTGCCAGTACCAGTGCCCTGAAAGGTTATGCGTACGTCGCTGGCTACGTGGCCTCAAAGCACGCCCTGCTTGGCCTGACACGCGCACTGGCAATCGAGTATGCGGGGACAGGTATTACCTTTAATGCCATCTGCCCCGGTTTTGCTGAAACCGACCTGCTCACCGATTCGGTAGACAATATAGTCAACAAGACAAGTCGCAGCATTGAAGAAACCAGGAAAATGCTAGCCAGCAATAATCCCCAGGGAAGATTTATTCAACCGGATGAAGTTGCCGCCACTGCGTTGTGGCTGATCAGCGATGCCGCCTGTTCCATTACAGGCCAGGCTATCTCCGTCAGCGGCGGCGAAATATAAGGAAGCACTATGAAACAAATGTCATTCACTGACTACCAGGGCGAACATTTTCTCTGGCAGCTTAAAGACGGTATTGGTCAGCTAACACTCAACCGACCTGACAGAAAGAACCCGCTGACTTTCGATTCCTACGGCGAGATGCGCGATCTGTTTCGTGACCTTGCCTATGCAACTGATGTGCATGCCGTCGTCATCGAAGGTGCCGGTGGTAACTTTTCTTCGGGCGGCGATGTCCACGAGATCATTGGCCCGCTTGTTGAAATGAATATGGTAGACCTGATGCGCTTTACCCGCATGACGGGTGATGTCGTAAAAGCCATGCGCGCCTGCCCGCAGATTGTCATCGCCGCGGTCGATGGCGTCTGCGCCGGTGCCGGCGCGATTCTAGCCATGGCGAGCGACCTCCGCTACGGCACTCCGAACGCAAAGACTGCCTTCCTGTTTACTCGGGTAGGTCTAGCTGGCTGTGATATGGGCTCTTGCGCCATCCTACCCCGCATTATTGGTCAGGGCCGTGCATCAGAACTGCTCTTCTCTGGCAGAAACATGAGCGCCCAGGAGGGAGAACGCTGGGGTTGGTTCAACGAACTGACAGAGATTGACGTCACCGAGCTTGCGATAGAACGAGCCAACAGGCTGATCTCAGGCCCGACCTTTGCGCACGGAATGACCAAAACCATGCTGAACCAGGAATGGTGCATGACGCTAGATCAAGCCATCGAGTCAGAAGCCCAGGCTCAGGCCATTTGCATGCAGACTGAAGATTTCAAACGCGCTTACAAGGCTTTTGTAGCAAAAGAGTCACCGGGTTTTTCCGGCAACTAGCCATGTGGAAACCATCCCAGCGGATCAAGTACAAACCTTCATCTGGCAGCTGGCCGAATGCAGCTGAAGTCAGAGATGCTAAGTTATTTCAGCCTTTGGACTACCAGGCACTGGAGCTCAATGATCGTACCTGGGTTCCAGCCATGGTGCCCTGGCGAGCTCTGGAAACAGGCGAGGTCACCGAAGACAACATCGACTGGTATGGCCGATTTGCTCGCGGCAAGCCCGCCGCNCTGGTGATCGAAGCAACCGGCATTCGAGATGTCCCGAGTGGTCCACTATTGCGGATCGGTCACGACAGATTTGTTCCTGGACTCAGCCGGGTGGTNGATCGNGTCAAAGAGGAAAGTGGTGGCTATACGAAGCTATTCATCCAGCTTATCGATTTCCTGGCCGTGCGCCGACGTCCCGAACCCGCCAAATATTTTNACAGATTCCTGCGCATTACCGATNACCATCGATACGCGCTGAAGCTCCAAAACACAACAGACG
Source organism: Pseudomonadota bacterium (assembly GCA_002718155.1). Lineage (GTDB taxonomy): Bacteria > Pseudomonadota > Gammaproteobacteria > Arenicellales > UBA868 > UBA9619. Next base: position 11,488 of record PBDS01000083.1, on the reverse strand, counting down.
ACGAAGTTCGCTCAGCACTGAAGACGCTGACTAACAGAGAGCTTGCCGACGTTCTGACCGGGTCAGAACTCGAGTCTCTGACCCACGGTTATCGTGAACGGGTGACTGATACCCACTTGCCGCATGTTGCGGACCTGCCGGAGCAATTGCCAGCTCTTTTCGCGAGCGCAGCGGCCCGGGCTAGAACTGCGGGTATCGACGGCGTCGAATTGCATTTCGCTCACGCCTATACCATGGCGTCTTTTCTTTCACGGACCAACAACCGCGGTGACGGTTACGGCGGCTCGCCTGAAGCGCGGGTCAAACTCGCCTTGCAAGTCATAGATGCGGTCAGATCTGAAGTTGGCCCCGATTATGTCCTCGGCGCCAGGATTCTTGCGGAAGAATGTATTGAGGGTGGATCGACGGTTGAAGATGCGACCTTCTATACCGAACAGTTCGCCANGAGGGGGCTGGATTATCTCTCCCTGTCNCGTGGCGGNAAGTTTGACGATGCCAAACAGCCCAAAACCGGTTGGGCTGTTTACCCCTACACCGGTCCCAGTGGCTATGAGTGCATGCCCCAGTATCTAAGTGATGAGTTTGGCCCCTTCGGCAGAAATCTCAGNCCTGCTAAAGCTATCCACCAGCACCTACGCAAAAGAGGTTATGAAACACCGATTGTCGTCGCCGGTGGCATCCATAACTTTGAACAGGCAGAAAATGCGCTCGATTCCGGAGCCGGCGATGTCGTTGGCTTCGCCCGGCAGGCGCTGGCTGATCCTGACTGGTTTGAAAAAGTCCGCACAGGTCATGGTGATGAAATCCGTCTGTGTGTGTACAGTAACTATTGCGAAGGACTTGATCAGAAACATAAGCAGGTCACCTGTAATCTCTGGGACCGGCTCGATCTGGACAGGCCCTGTAAAAAAACCACCGACGGTAGACGCAGGCTTGTTGCGCCGAATTGGCAGTGCTGAGTCTTACCTCTCTGAATGGTTGTGGGCCTGACGTAGGCAAGCAAGGGAAGCCGCATAGTAGACGTCCATGTCCATATAAAGTGCTACAGGAGAAGGTATGCAGTTCTTAGAACCAGAAGGTTGGGCTCAACCNAAAGGCTACGCCAACGGTATTGTCGCTGAAGGCAAGTTAATCATCCTTGGCGGCCAGGTCGGATGGAACGCCAGCCAGGAATTTGGAAGCGATAAGTTCGTACCCCAATTTCGTCAGACGCTGGAGAACATCGTCACCCTACTCGCCGAGGCCGGAGCCGGCCCCGAGCATGTCGTTCGCCTGACCTGGTTTATTACCGATCGCGACGCCTATCTCAATTCACAGAAAGAAATAGGGCAGGCTTACCGGGACATCATGGGTCGTAATTTCCCAGCCATGAGTGTCGTTCAGGTGGTGAAACTGATCGAGGAACGAGCCTTGGTGGAAATCGAAGCAACCGCAGTCCTGCCAGACTAAAAGGAACTTTTATGTACNCTATTCGNTTTGGTGTCAGCTATGACTTTCGCAACCCACCTGATTCCGGAGTTGCCGACTCAACCCTGTACGCCGAAATATTGGAGCANGTCCGTTGGCTCGAGGGGCTGGGCGCTGACCTGGTCTGGTTTACTGAGCATCATTTTGTTGATGATGGCTATCTGCCGAGCTGGGTACCGGTTGCCAGCGCCATGGCCGCGGTGACAGAGCGTATCCGGTTCAATACCGATATCTGCCTCATGCCGTTNAACCATCCCGTGAGACTGGCTGAAGACCTTGCGGTGCTNGACAACCTGTCTAATGGACGCGTCGAGATCGGCTTAGGNATGGGCTATGCCCCNCACGAGTTCAGGGGCTTTGGCATTCCAAAGAGCAATCGCGTCTCCCTGATGGAAGAAGGTATTGAAGTCTTGCAACGGTGTTTTACCGGCGAGAAGTTCAGCTACAGCGGTAAGCGCTATCAGTTCGAAGATGTCGTCATCACCCCCGGATATGTCCAGGAAGGCGGGCCGCCACTCTGGATCGCAGCCATGTCNGCGGCCGGCGCNCAACGTGCTGCAAGGTACGGTTCCCATTTCCTGCCACAAGGACTGCGCCAGGATGTTTTTGACACATGGGTGGACACCATGAAGACAGATGGTAAGGATCCAGCCGATTATCGAAAGGGTATCATTCGCAGCATCCTGGTCACAGATGACCGGGATACCGACTGGCCGGTGATCCGCGCAGCTGAACTTTATCGCATGCAGCTCTACAACCGGTTCTTCAAGGAAAGCGGTGAAGGCTTCGGCAACAAAGGTGAGCCTATTCCCCAGAACTGGATCGTGGGTGACGAGGACCACTGTGTCGCCGAGCTATGCGCTTTTATCCGTGAATACGGTATGACGGATATTGTCTCCATGGCAGTGCCGCCTGGTCTGCGCGCAGAACAAATGCAAACAAGCCTGGAAAGATTGTTCCGGGATGTTGTGCCCCGCGTAAAGGCAGAGTTTATCGAGTGCAACGGTTGAAGGTTCTCTACTTTATAGCAAACCTCATGGTCTCGGGCCTTACAACCTGATGGATCAAGGTTTCCCAAGAGCGCAAGAGATGGGCTAGTCTTTCTCGTCAACCATGTTCATGACGTCAAGCGAACTGCCTTCCGGCGCAGCAATCTCAACAACCCGCTCATCGACATCATCATATTCTAGCCGCAGTGCCCGACACATGGTCGCATGCATATCGTACATGCAAGTGACATAGGTAAACTCGAGAATCGCGGCATCCGACAGATGTTTGCATAATACCTCGAATACACCGTCACTGACCCGGCCACCTGACAACACCAGGTCATCGGTATACGCCAGCACAGCGCGCTCTATCTCTGAAAATTTATCGCTGACGGTCCAGTTCGGAATGTCAGCAATCTGTTCTTCTGTCAGCCCGGCGGCTCGACCCGCCTTGCAATGTTGCGAGAAGACAAACTGGCTGCCGCGAGCATAACCTGCCCGGGCCTGGCCCAGCTCTCTTATCTTCGGATCAACCATGCAGTTCTCGGATCGGTACAACTGGAAGCCCAGGGTCGCGTGCCGGAACACATCTGGATGCAGTGCAAAAACTGACCACCAGTTTCCAGGTGTACCTGTGGCTGTTCCTGGCTCATCAATGGGATCACGATCACCGAACAGGTTTTGGAACACAGGTTCCATAAAGTCTTCGATATCGACTCGACGTTTTTGTTCTAGTCTAGGCATACTGGCTCCTCAGTTTTACTGCTGTGGTAACATCCGGGCAGTATCCCGCATATGCTGCAGCGATCCAAACGAACATTGTTGTATCAGCCTCAGACCGCCGAGCAAACCGGATCAGTGCCGCAACCATGGACGAGTTGGATAAGTCACCCTGTAAACCATGGGCAAAAACGAAGTCAGGCAACTGATAATCAGCCGAACTACCTAATCTGCAGCAAAACTCGCCATCAGCAATCCGCCTGCGAGTGGCAGTGTGGCTATCAGGAACAATATGAAAGAATAAGACAGCACTTTGCTGGCCTTAAGACCTGTCATGATCAACAACGGGATGACAATAAACGGATGAATGATATTAGTCCATTGATCGCCGTAGGCGACTCCCATAACAATGAGTGCAGGGTCTGTACCCAGCAAATCAGCAGCTTCAAGGAATGCTGGCCCCTGGACCGCCCACTGAGCTCCTCCGGATGGAATGAAGAGATTAATTAAACCACCGGAAAAGAAGGCAATCAGCGGCAGCGTTTCCGCGCTGCCAATCTCCGCAAAGTAACCCGCCATCATCGCCACGACGCCCGTGCCCATCATCAGCCCCATAATTCCGCCGTACAGGGGATATTGCAGAAGCGTTGGTATCACCGCCCGGCCTGCCTGCATCGTGACATCCGACAGGTTCGCTGCATTTCGGGCCAGCAGGAGGCACAGCCCAAGAAAAGTCCAGTTAACAATATTCAATTCCAGTTGCACCCCGTGGGTGTAGAACCAATAGCCCACATAGGAGAACAGTATCAGGCCCATCAGCGTTGTCGGCCATCGCGCATGCTCAAATCTTGAAGCGAATCCGGGTCGCTGTTCAGCTTCCCGGCTAACATGAGACCCACCTGACCCCGGCAGGCTTGATTCATCAATCTCTTCGATATCGCTATCCGCAGGTGCAAGCCGAGTTGCCATAAAGGCAACAACAGCAACTGTCGCAACAATCGTCATTAGGTTATAGGGTGATAGCAGTGTTTCAGTCACCGGTACGATGCCCCCCATCATCTCCTGCATGGGATTACCTTCCGTTGCCACAAGCAATGGCGCCGACGCTGAATAACCCATATGCCAGACAACAAAACCACTGAAAGCGGCGCCACCGAGTAATGGATAGTGAACCTGATCACCACGGGCCTTGAATCGCAGCCCGATCTCCCGCGCCATCAGACCACCCAGGATCGTGCCGAGTGGCCAAGCAATCAGACAAACAGCACTGGTGAACATGGCCGCGAATGCATATGCCTGTGATGCCGTTTTCGGGACATCAGCCAGACTTTCAAGAAACCGCGGTACAGGTCCAAGATGAGCCAGCGAGAAGGCAAAGAGGATGGTCAGACATACCTGCGTGATGAAAGGTAGCAGTGAAGACAACCCCTGCCCCCAGGACACAACAACATCAACTGGTGTTGCATCCGTCACAGACCAAGCCAAGAGCATCGCGACGAAAGTCATTAGCACACTAAATGCAAACGGTTCCGGCATGAACCGCTCAAACAGAGTGACAACTTTTTGGGCAAATTTCTGCATATCTATACTAAATGCAGGGCTGTTCTAGCTGCTGTCGGATCCCGCGAAGATAGAGATTCGACGAGAACGCCCTGCCTTCTCCCCACCATCTTACCGAACCATCAGTCCAATTTGGATACTTGTTGGCCACGCGATCATAAGCGTGCTTGGTAGCAGCAAGTTTACCGGGATACTGACAGTAGCAGTCCGAGGCTGGTGCCAGACCCGCTGCCGCACATTGTCTGACTTTGGCAACCAATTGCTCGACTTCCTGATCGAGAACTTCTATATCTTCGATCTCTGAAACCTTATGGAGCTCTATGGTCCGGTCAGTACGCGCTTCAGCGCAAGCAACTACAAGAGAGAATAAAGGGATTAACTGCCTCATCTAAATCATCCCGTTTATCGTTCTGATGCTTCGATGACCCAGTAATCGATCATCCGCTGTCACCAGCCTCGCCTCCTCGGCAAGAGTCGTGGCTGCAATAAGGCGATCCACTGGATCACCCAGAAAGTTTTTCAGGCTTACAGCGGTTAAAGCGATTGCACCATCGGGTGGTATCTCAATAAAACCAGTGTTTAACAGGGCGACTCGCCATTCATGCAACACTCCAGCAAATTCAAGCCGTTCCTGCTCGATTAGCGTCCCTATCTCCCAGAAGGAGACAGCTGCTACGCCTACCTCTTCGCGCAAATAGGCCGCTTCGATTGTTCGACGTGCCCTGTTTCCAAGGAGGTCTGAACCCTGGTCCAGCCAGACCAGTATGTGCGTATCGAGTAAGAGCATTAAGGCTTCTCGGCATCCCAGGACTCGCTAACCGGTTCAACAAGATCATCTTTCAACTGCCACATACCTCGATGGAGACCGTAGACCTCTTTTGGACGCGTCTTTACGGGCACCAGTTTTGAGACAGGTTTACCATTTTTGGTCACAACGATTTCTTCACCTGAAAGAGCAACATCGTCCATCAGGCTGAGACACTTGGCTTTAAATTCAGAAGCCTTGATCGTTTTCATGGTCTTAATATATGACTATAGTCATGACTATGGTATCTATTATCTTATAATTAGCAAGAGCTATTTTGGCTGAGACGAAATGTATTCCCATTTTTATGTAAATGGGGCAATACGCCCCAGCCTCAATTTCTTATAATTGCAGTGATGAGAATTCTTGAAATCAGAGAGAAAACGATCCCTCTGGGAGGCCACCTCCGGAATGCTGTGGTCAGTTTTAATGACCACACAGTGTCGCTGGTTGCCCTGCTTTCTGATCAAATCAGAGGCGGCAAGCCGGTCATTGGTTTTGCATTCAACTCGATTGGTCGTTTTGGACAAGCGGGCATCATCAATGAACGTCTGTCAGAACGAGTCATCAATGCGGACGAACTGCTGGATCAGGAAGGCCATTTAAGCCCTTCTCTTGTGGCGACAGCCGCCATGAAGAATGAAAAGCCGGGTGGCCACGGTGATCGCTCCGGTGCCGTTGCTGCGATCGAGCTTGCAACCTGGGACCTAAAGGCCAAGCTGAGAGATGAACCAGCCTATGCCACCATCGCATCCGCTTTTCAACGAAGCCTATCCGCCGCAAGCACTTCGGTCTACGCCGCAGGAGGTTATTACTACCCGGGTGATTCAATAGAGCTGTTAAAGACAGAGCTCAGAGAATACCTCGATCAGGGTTATACAGCCTTTAAGATAAAAATCGGCGGCGCGTCGCTTGACCACGACATGCACCGAATTGAGTCAGCTTTGGAGATCGCTGGTAACAGCCGTGCACTTGCGGTAGATGCTAATGGTCGCTTCGATCTCAAACAGGCCCTTAACTACGCCAAGGTAATTCGACACTTGAATCTCAGGTGGTTCGAAGAACCAGGAGACCCTCTGGACTTTCAATTGAACCGATTGCTGATCGATGAATATCAAGCCCCTATTGCCACTGGCGAAAACTTGTTCAGCCGTATCGACTCTCTCAACCTCATGCGCTTCGGCGGCATGAGACCGGATATCGACGTTTTTCAGATGGATCCAGGACTGAGCTATGGCCTGACTGAGTACGCCGGAATACTGACCGATCTTGAGACCGCGGGCTTCAATCGCCGCCAATGTCGGCCGCACGGTGGTCACCTCATCAATCTCCATATCGCTGTAGGTCTGGAGCTTGGCGGTTGTGAGGCCTATCCGGGAGTATTTCAGCCCTTCGGCGGTTATTCCGACGCCTGCAGAGTCCAGGAAGGTTGGGTGACGGCCCCCTCAGCACCAGGCTTCGGACTGGAGACCAAGTCAGAACTTACGCACCACCTAAAAGAACTTAGAGGCGATTAGATGAAAATCACAGTACTCGGTTGTGGCGCCATGGGTTCCATTTACGCCGCCCTGCTGGCAACGGCAGGTCATGAAGTTACCGCGGTAGATGCAAACTCAGACCATGTCGCCGCAATCAACGCCAACGGTCTACGTGTATCGGGTGCCAGTGGTGACCGGACGGTAAACATCAAAGCCCAAACTGAAATGCCCTTGACACCGGCCGAGTTGCTGATCATTGCGGTCAAGGGCGCCCATGTAGCATCTGCAAGCGAGAAGGCTTTTTCGACAATTGACGCAAACAGCCTGGTTCTGACTATTCAGAATGGGCTTGGCAGCTCAGATATTGTCGCAGACAGACTTGGTCCCGACCGGCTGATCGTCGGAGTCGCCCAGGGCTTTGGCGCCTCGCTTCCCGAACCCGGTCATACGCACCACAGTGACATGAAAGCGATTCGAATGGGCGCTTACGCCAACCTCAATGCAGGACAGGTCGCTCTCGTGAGCCAGCTTTATACTGAAGCGGGTTTCGACGCAGAACCCGTCGCTGACATCCAAGCTATGCAGTGGGACAAACTGATCTGCAACTGTGCTTATAGCGCACCAGCGGCTCTAACGGGCATGACTGTCGGAGATATCATGGATGATCCGAACATCAGCGTGATCAGCAGAAATGCTGCGACGGAAGCATGGGAAACCGCTAGGGCACTTAAGGTTAAAATAGACATCCCCGATCCTGTTGAGCACGTCCGCGAGTTCGCCTCGAGGATGCCTGAGGCGAAACCCTCCGTACTACTGGACATTGAAGCCGGCAGGGCAAGCGAAGTCGGGATGATTAACGGCGCAGTCCCACGCGAAGCTGTTAAAGTAGGTTTAACCGCCCCGGTCAATGACATCCTGACGCGGCTGGTCCTGGCAATAGAACAATCCAGATTCCCCGGAGCTTAACTATGGAAAAACTTGTTAAAGCTGACGCCGCAAGAATTCAGGCTATGATTGATGCCAATATCGAAGGGCTCCGAGGTCTATTGCACGACAACCTCAGCTGGACTCACTCTTCCGGACGGACGGATGATAAAGTCGCGTTGCTGGCTGTTATTAAATCGAGAGAGACCGTTTACAAGTCCCTGGCAGTATCAGATCGCAAGATCACAATGCACGATTCCGTATATATTTACTCAGGGTTAGTGGAAGGTGTTGCGGAAGTGAATGGCATCGAGAAACAAATCAGGAACAAATTCCTCAGCGTCTGGGTCAAGTCCACTAATGGTCTGCAGATGCTCGCCTGGCAATCTACCGGCCTGTAAGAGCAGGGCAATATAACCTGGACCACAATTTCAACTGGCAGCAATGTTCGAGCCAATCTGGTCCAGTCGAGGCTCATTGGGCGCGAGCCATTCATCGCCAATCACTTGGGCAACACGAAGCTCTTCGGGAATATCATCAATACCGATGAGTCGATCTGCCCATTGGTTCCAATGATAGATCCGAGCTTCCTGGTAGCTCAACGGTACACCCTGGAATCCTGATGACTCCATCGATCTTTGTATCCACGGACCAAAAGTGGTGTCTTCCTGAAGCACCTCACTCAACTCGGTGTCATCCGGTGAAGTCCACATGTTTTTGTAGGCCTCTGGCATCGGCCCGCCGCCCCAGTCTCTACAAAAAGTCCAGACCTCGAACCGGGTAGTATTAATACTGGTGGGCCAAAACAGCAGGGGCGGCAGAGCGCGGTGAGAGAGCGGCGATACCCAGTTGGGGAAAATGCCATAAGATTGAGTACAGGTCCGGCCGATTTCACCTACTGTTTCTATATTAGGAAACAAAGTTCGATCATCTTCGCGCTCATCAATTACAATTTTGTTGGGCGCCACCATCCGGCCATGACCATTCCTGTAAAAACTGTTGACGTTCCTGCGATCATCAATCATTGGCGCTACCGTCAGCGGGTGAATCCCCTTGATATGATACACCTCGGTATTCGCCTCCATGGCAATCTTCCAATTACACTGTATGTCGAAAGCCTGGCGCCCGATCAGGCGGCAGTTTTCAAACTGAAACTCGGCTAACTCATCGGCAACAGGACCAAGCCATTCCCACAAACTCTGCGCTGACTCATCAAAATTGATGAATATCAGGTTGCCCAGCATCTCAGTTCGAACCGGCTTCAAACCACGACAGCTCAAGTCTATATCATGAAAATCTTCGGGGTCTCGAACGCTAACCAGATTGCCTTTTAGGTCATAGGTCCAGCCATGATAGATACAAGTCAGCCTGATCTTTTTCCCTTCGGGCTCAGTGACGACCGGTGCGCCACGGTGCCGACAGGTGTTATAGAAGGTATTGATCATGCCATCATCGTCATGCACAACGACCAGGGGCTCACCCGTGTTATCCCAGAGCATGAAAGAACCGGGTTCCGGCACTTGATCAATATGACCAACAAACAACCAGGTCTTACGCCAGATGTGTTGTTTTTCGAGGTCATAAAAGCGTTGATCCGCGTATCGGCCCGCTGGCAGATCGGGCAACTTAGGGAAGCCCCTTGGTGGCTCCGACCTCGCTGCCTCAAACTCCATCAGGAGCCGGAGATTATCGATATCCTGTTGTTCCATTGAAACCTCTGACCGTTAAACTAATCGAGCAACTTCGAAATGATAAACCTGGGAGCAGACTGAAACAAATATGCTACTGAAAGACACGGAGCTCCTTGACTCGAAATTCAGACCCTACTCGACAGACATTCGCTTGTCAGCTGGCAAAGTATGTGAGCTGGGCTCGTTATCACCGTGGGCAAACGAAGAAGTCATCGAAGCTGACAACTGCGTCGTCATTCCTGGATTAAACGACCATCATGCGCATCTCGTGTCTTATGCCGCATCACTCAACTCAGTAAAATGTGGTCCGCCAGAGGTGAGCAGTATAGAAGACCTGATCATCACGCTCAATCAGGTACCAGGGTCTGACTGGCTGCGGGGTATAGGTTTTCACGAGAGTCTCTGCGCCAACATCGACCGCGTATGGCTGGATCAACATGGCCCAAAGCGACCCGTCCGTATCCAACATCGCTCGGGTCGCTTGTGGGTGCTTAACAGCCTGGGCCTGGAACTCATCCGCGAACGAGCAGACGCTCTTACCGGTCACGAGCGCAGACGGCTCAGCGAAACGAGCGGTAGGCTCTATGACGTCGACGAACTGATCAGTAACCTAACACGAGCGGAGCCCCCGCCCTTAATGACTGCCAGTCAAAAACTGGCCTCATTCGGCGTCACCGGCGTCAACGACATGACCCCGGCCAATGACCCTGCTTCGCTGACTTGGTTCAGCGAGCTTCAGGATGAGAACAAGCTGCTGCAGAAAGTCATGATGTCAGGCAGACCGGAACTTTCAGAATGTAGATTCAGCGATACGCTCTCTCTAGGCTCAACCAAAGTCCACCTGCACGATTACGATCTACCTGATTTCCCAGATTTCGTCGACCTGATCAAAAAGAGCCACAGGCAATCACGAACTGTGGCAGTACACTGCGTCACTGAAGTTGCACTGGTCTTTACGCTCTCTGCAATGCGGGCCGCCGGATGCAGCAAGGACAATCGCATCGAACACGCCTCTGTGATCCCTCCAGAACTGATCCGGCAACTGCAGGAACTCGAGCTTGCCGTTGTTACCCAGCCGAATTTTGTTCATGAAAAAGGCGACACCTACCTTAAAGAGGTTCCGGTGTCGGAGCATGATTATCTTTATCGTTGCCGTAGCCTGATCGATGAAAATGTGCCACTTGCTTTCGGCACCGACCTACCATTCGGAAAACCAAATCCATGGAGTGCAATGCGGGCGGCCACGGATCGGCAAACTGGGGGGGGTAACGTCCTTAACAGCGCGGAGTGCATTACACCAGAGCAAGCTCTAACAGGCTTCCTCGGTGCGCTGGAGTCCCCATTCGAAGCAAGACAAGTCAGTATTGGCGCAGACGCTGACCTCTGCTTGCTTGATGCGCCGTGGCACGAGGTACGTATGGACTTGGATGCTCGCCACGTCAAGCTGACCATCATCGGGGGAGAAGTCGTTTATTTCAGGGACTGAAGAACCTCGTCCGTGTGTTCACCGAGATGCGGTGCTCGTCGATATATCGACCAAGGACTGGCTGGAAGTTTGTAGGGCGCGCCAGGATACTTTACGGTTCGCCCCAGATCATCGTGCACTAACTCAACCTGAAATCCTCGCGCCTTAAAGTGCTCGTCTTCAAAGGCTTCTTCCGGCGAATAGATAATACCAACCGATAACCCCGCTTGCTGGCAACCAGTAAAAAATTCATAGGCCGTGACATTGGCGGCGATCAGTTGCATGCCGACCGGCAGACCATCGCCGGTAAATCCCGACGGCAGCGACAAGGCCGGGCAGGCGGTGAGGGTGATGCAATAGGTGATGGCGATCCATTCTATATAATTTTC
>PBDS01000082.1 GCA_002718155.1 Pseudomonadota bacterium | reverse complement strand
GACGCTCAAATCACAGCTATCACAAACCACAACGGCGGCAATATATTGGCCTTCGGCGCTAACTGTGTCTCCGTCCTTGGGCATGGTTCCGTACAAGTCCCATACTTTAATGGTGAGTGCCTCGGGCGCGCAACCTGGAAGCCCTTCGACGCTGTAGACGGTAAGAAAATCCGCATTGACGTCTTCCGGAAGAATTCGTGCCATTGTCATGCCCCCCAGGTAAATGTCAGACAGAACTCGTGAAAGTTCGCTGTGTCATCCTTGGCGCAACCGAGAATCCGAAAACCGTTATCCATGTTCTGAACCAGTGTGCGGTTTCCGACCCAGTGATCGTTAAGGCCATGGCAGCTAATAACATAAAACAGGCTGCTGTCGATCTCGATGCCTTCTTCTGGACCCAACCGGGTGTTCACTGGCCTCGGCGTGTGCCAATCAGCGATTATGTCAGGGTTTTCAGGCCCCAGTGAGTCCAAAATGATGGCGCGCTGCAGCCACCAGGAATAGGAGCGACCAACCAGACGTGTACCGGCGGGAACTATGCAAAGCAAGGCGTGGCAATGCTCACCCTGGACAGAGAAACTATCCAAAACGCCTGCAGGCGCTTTCAGCGGAAAAGCGCCAGATGTATTCTCGTCATTGAGCTTCGCTATAACATCATCTTCACCGAGATAGTCCGGTTCCGACCAGTCAAGACCCCGAAGCGCCTTGTGGTCAAATTCCGGAACAGGAAAACGGACATAGGCCACGGTCATGCCTCCCCTTTAAGAATGATCGCCAAGCAGGCTTGTTCCACGTTATGGTACCGAAACGGCAAATCCGATCAAAGCCTTTCCCCATTTTGCGCCATGTTTGTCACGCATGCGGCTATTGATGGGAAACGGAACGGAACTGCCGGTTAGCGTCCAATTCCACAACATAATATATTATTGTCTCAAACCAGAAAGGCCCTTACCTTTGAGGCATGATGGTTTAGAACAGTTAAAATATTGTGGAAACAGCCTAAAGCGAAGCTTGTATAGTCCCCGCTCAATCTCGCTGAAGGAGGGTTCAGAAAAAGTGAATAGGAGACTGAGAAAATGGCAAGAGTTCAAATTTTGAGATGGCAAGAGATCCCGTCAATGGTTGAGGCGCGGGATGATTCAGACACAAAAAAAATTCAACTAAGTGATAGGTTTCAGGCACTTATTGATGAGGCAGCGATGCGTAGAGAACTTGCTGGGACAGATGCTTATCTCGAGGAGTGGAACAAGTCTCCTGCCGAAGAACGGGAGGGCAGCGCCGTGGACGTGGTCAAAGAAGTAGCTGAGCAGATAGAGGCGCAGTTCGTTGAAATCCGTGATCAGGCCCTGAAATAATTGCCCAGATTGATATTAAGTTGTTGCTGAAGCCGTGACAGTCTAGTAATGGGTGGAATTGGCAGATAATATATCAAGTATATTTTCTCGTGGATATTGACGATGACAAAACCAGTGGGGCGTGCGAACGATGGAACCGGGCCGGCCGATGGTTACTGGCTTCTCGGGTCGGGGCCGGCCGAAATCGATCCGGTCAAAATGCTTCGTATTCACGGATATCGGGACCTGGGCAAAGTCCGCCCGGTAATCCGTAAGGCCGCCGATGATATTGCCGAGATAGCTAAGGGATTAATGGTGCCTGAGGCTCATGCGCGGCGCGTGGATGTCGAACATTACGGCGAACAGCGGGTAGTTCTCGCCAACGGCGTGGAGTTCGGGGGTATTGACTTTGAGCACGCCTTGGATGGCGCGCGCGCCGTGGTTGTCGTGGTGGTAACTGTGGGGCGGGCTCTCGATGATGCAGTGATCACCGCAATGGATAAATTCGAACCTCTTGATGCGCTTTTTCTGGAGACAGCTGGATGGCTCGGCGTCGAATGGACGACCAAGAATTTTGTTCGGGATCTACAAAAAACCGTAAAGCCAGAGAACTTGCGGGTTACCCATCGACGCGGCCCCGGATACAGATACAAGATTGGCGGCCGTGAAATGGACTGGCCATTGGAACAACAGCGCAGGCTTTTCGATGTATTTGATGAGGTGGAATTGCCGATCTCGCTGCTCGAAAGCTGTGTCATGCTACCAAAGATGTCGCGATCCGGGATGTATGGGCTGGTTTCACTCAACTAAGTAGGATGTCGCTTAAGGATGGAGAATAGACGGAAGTCAGATAGTTATTGTCCTCGGATAAACAAAGAATGGCTCGTTTGCAAGGCTTCCCGCACCATTAACTGTAAAGCATGAAAATCAGGAACATTAGGACATGAAATCAGAAAAGCTCATCGTCATTGGAGAAAATTTTAATTCAACACGCAAAATCAAAGCGACTAATCCAAGGGTTATTGAAGAAGATGGAAAAACTGGCATCTCTTATACTGACCTAGACGGCAATAAGCAGATTCTCGATTGCACAGACGTTATTCCTGAAGATCCGGCGGAGCGGAATAGCTTTTTAATTCCGCATATCGCGCAGGCGTTGCGTAATAAAGACATGAACTACATAGCGTGGGCAATAAAAAACCAAGAAGCGTATGGCGCGCATATTATTGATCTTTGCGTTGATGAAATGTCGGTATATCCGGAAGAGCGCCATGAGTGGATCAAGTGGACGGTACAAACGGCGCAAAAAATAACCGATAAAATAGTTTCTATCGACTCGTCGGATTCAACGACAATTTATGCTGGCCTGGAAGCACATGACGGTTCTGAGAGTCGCCCAGCCATCAATTCCTTCAACCTTGAGGACGGCCGCCAGGATTTGGTGCCGATGGCTAAGGAGCACAACGCCTTACTTTTTGCTAACGCTAGCGGAAATGCAGGTATGCCACAGAATGCGGAAGAACGTATTGCTAACCTGGTCACCTGCATGGAGATGATGGACCAAGAAGGCATCACCATGGAAGACCGATTCCTCGACCCTCTGGTATTCCCCGTTGGTGCCGGGCCAGAGTTTGGTGGGCACTATCTGGATGCGGTTAGAGAGCTACGTACGATGTATCCCGATGTTCACATATTNGGAGGTCATTCCAATGTGTCTTTTGGTCTCCCAAACCGTAAGTTATTGAACGAGGTTTTTGTGTCATTGGCGATTGTAGCTGGTTGCGATGCAATGATGATTGATCCAGTGATGAATGGGGTCGAGGGACTGACATCGTTCAAATTCGCCGCCGAGGCGCTGACTGGCACGGACGAATATTCAATGAAATACCTGAAATTCATTCGTGGTGGCGACAAATCGAAACGTGGCGGTAAGAAGTAAACGCACCATCGGCAGCGGGCTTAGAGGAGGAGATTGGCAATGAAGGAACTAACGTCCAAGGAACGCGTGTTGCGCACATTGCGNCGGGAACCGGTTGATCGGGTACCATTATTCTACCGTATGAAGCATGAAGCTAAGCAAAAACTTGCGCGGGTTTATGGAATTGATGATGCGTCGACCGGGATGAAGCACAACCCGAAGCTCGAATTTCGGTTGGGTAACGACATTGTCATGTACCAAATCGGAATTAATGCTCAATTTTCGCACAGGCATATAGAAATTGGGGAGACTTGGTACAACCACTTTGGTGTTGGTTACGGTAAGAGTGGATTACAAGGTCGTACAGCGGAAGAGGAAGAAGAGTTTGCCAAAACCCAGGAATTTTGGGGCCCAGCCAAAGTGGTGCCGGAAAATTTTCCCTCCCATCATCCAATAACTTCAATGGAAGAGTTTAAAGCATACACTTGGCCCGATCCGAAAGACCCCGAGTTGCTGGATCCTGTTAAGGATATGGTTGATACGTTCGGCGGTGAATATTTCACCATTTGTGACTTGTCGTCGACCCTTATTGAAGCGGCATATGCCCATATCGTGGGCACCCAGAAATTTTTCCTTCAACTATTTGACGAACCTGAATTGATAGCAGGGNTTCTGGATGGCTTGACAGAGTATTATACTGCGATCGGTCGGAATGCCATAAAGCAAGGGATCGATATGATCCGCGTCGGGGATGACGTGGGGGCACAACAATCAATGATGATCTCGCCTGCGCAGTGGCGGGAGCTGGCAAAGCCACGTTTCGAATACATGTTCAGTGAGTTCCGTAAGGAGAACCCAGATATTCTGATCAAACTGCATTCCTGCGGTGATTATTCGCCTATTATCCCCGATGAGGTAGAACTCGGTGTGCACCTCTCTGGCCTTATGCAGCCAACCGGCGGTAATAAGGAACAGGTGGAAATCAAGAAAAAATATGGTGATGATATCTCTTTCGTTGGCGGGTTTGACGTACAACGGCTATTGCCGCGGGGTTCCGTAGAGGACGTACGCCAAGGTGTACTTGAAGTCATGAAGAACTTTGCCACTGGNGGCGGCTATATCTTCTCGCCATNCCACTACATTCTAGCTGACGTGCCCATACAAAATATTTTTGCCATGCTCGAAGCACAGCGTGAGTTCGGGAATTATGGAAAGTATCCGCTGAACTAATTCGGGAACGTCTATAGGCAAAATTGGAGGGTAAAGTATGACTGAATTTCAGCCAACTAATGAAGAGCCTATTTTAAAAATTCCTGAAGGGTGGGAGGNGCGCTCGCCTGAAGGTTGGGAATGGCGAACGCTCTGGGATGCCGTAGAAACCGGCGATAACGTGTATACTGATGAACGCGTTCAACAGGCGATAGATGCGGATATCGACCCCCGGGTTATTCTTGATGACGGCTTATTTCCAGGATTTGATTTGCAGGCTGACCGTTTTAGCGCGCAAGTGATTTTCATTCCTGAAATGCTCATTACGGCACGTGCTATGAAAGCAGGTCTTGCCTTAATTCGGCCTCTCCTAGCTGCCATGGCGCTAAAACCTTTAGGGACCTTCGTTATGGGGACGGTACTTGGCGATATGCATGATATTGGACAATCTATTGTTACTATTATGCTCGAGAATGCAGGATTTAACGTCATCAATCTTGGTACCGACGTGCATCCGGATAAGTTCATCGAGACCGCAATAGAGGAAAAGGCCGATCTGGTTGGCTTCTCGGCCCTGCTTTCGACGACAGTGTACTATCAAAAAGTGACTATCGAAGAGTTCGAAAAAGCCGGGTGCCGTGANAAGGTTCATATCCTAATCGGTGGCGCGCCGACGTCGCCTGAGTGGGCGGATGAATGTGGTGCCGATGGTTGGGGCAAGGACGCGATAGAAGCCGTCCGCCTTGCCATGAAACTGGTTGCGGAAGAGCGCGTTGCCTGGGCATAACAAAAGGGCTGTACATGGTTGAGACCTTCACCGTTACGTTTGTCGACCCCGAAAAAGAAGGGAAGGAAAGGCGTGCGAACGTCGAAGCTGATGAGACCTTGCTTGATGCCGCGCATGCNGCAGGCATTG
Organism: Pseudomonadota bacterium; assembly: GCA_002718155.1. Lineage (GTDB taxonomy): Bacteria > Pseudomonadota > Gammaproteobacteria > Arenicellales > UBA868 > UBA9619. Next base: position 9,648 of record PBDS01000082.1, on the reverse strand, counting down.
CGATTGAGGCAACCTGTGGTCTTCGCGGACGATGCCGTTCGTGCCGGGTGAAGATCGTCAGTGGCGAGGTGCCACCGGCAACGATACAGGACACAGTCCAACTTGGTCATGATGAGGTGCGCGAAAACTTTCGTCTCGCCTGCCAAACCAAGGTTGTTGAGAATTGTGTGGCAATGGCCATGCCGCCAAAATCGGAGTCCGGCCATCAGATCCTGACTTCTAAAATATCGGCGGCCGAGACGCATGGATTGAATATTGAATCCGGCATTGAGAAGCACCTAGTTTCGGCCAAGGCACCGGCGAGTGAGCATAACCAGACCGCTGACTGGGACGAGATATTTTCCGTGCTGCCGGAGGGAACAGAACGCCAAATCTCGCTTGGCGTGATGCGTAAGATTCCGACTGCGCTTAGAGGGAAGGGAGGCACCTTAACCGCGACCACTTTTAACGGTCGGGTTATTGATTTGGAAGCGGGCGACACCACCGAGCACATCTATGGAATTGCCTTCGACATCGGCACGACCTCAATTGTTGGGAGCCTAATTGATCTCACGACCGGCGAGTGTCTTAGCAATGTGGGTGGCGTCAATCCGCAGGCCGTATACGGTGGAGATTTGATGTCGCGCATCGCGTACGCACAATTTGACGAGAAAAAGCTGGCAACGCTTCGTGCGCGTGCGCTCAATGCACTGAGCGATTTTACCAAGCAGGCCTGTGCGGAGGCGGACCTCTCTGCCGATCATATCTACAAAATGGTGGTTGTCGGCAACACCTGCATGCACCATGTGTTATTGGGCATCGATGTTTCTCACGTGGGGCTTGCGCCTTATGCGCCGGTTGTCAACGACGCGATCGTCGTGCCGTCAAGTGAGCTGCCTTTGAAAGCGGCTCCGAATGCACAGGTCTGCCTGCTGCCCATCGTTGCCGGGTTTGTTGGCGCGGATACCATGGCNTGCGTACTGGCGACGCGCATATTTGAAAGCGTTGAAATTCGAGCGCTCGTCGATATTGGTACCAATGGCGAGGTTGTCATGGGTGGGAAGGGTCGTTTGATGGCCTGTTCCGCACCGGCTGGGCCCGCTTTGGAAGGGGCACAAATCCGCCATGGCATGCGTGGCGCCATGGGCGCTATCGAAAGGGTTCATATCGAGGACGATATTACCTGCACGGTGATTGGTGATACACCGGCCATCGGCATATGCGGGTCGGGGTTGATCGACGCCTGCGCGGAATTGGTCAAGTGTGGCGTCATGGAGACGTCTGGACGGTTCCTCCCTAAAGGCCGTGAAAAACTACCGTTGGCTCTGCAATCACGTTTCAAAAAAACCGCTAATGGGGTCGAGTTCACGCTGGTTGACCGAGACCAATCCGGCAAAGATGAAGCTGTCACGCTCACGCAACAGGATATCCGTCAAATTCAACTGGCTAAGAGTGCTATCTTCTCTGGTATCTTCATGCTGCTAAAGGTCATGGAANTCAGTGAAGATGATCTGAAAGAGCTGTTTATGTGTGGCGGCTTTGGTAATTACATCAATGTCGAAAATGCAGTCAAAATCCGATTGGTGCCTGATCTGCCGATGGATAAAATCACCTATGCCGGCAACGCTGCGCTCATGGGCGCGCAGATTGCGCTTATTTCTGAAACCGAACGAAATCGCGCCTCGGAATTGGCGCGTTCGATTGAGCACGTGGGCCTCGCCACGCACCCCGACTTTCAGGATTTGTTCGTTGAAGGGATGAGCTTTCTGAGCGGTGACGACGCGAACCATAGCAAAACGTCTAATAATCCGTTGCGTGCGGGCGGGCGGCGCGCTGCAAAGGGAGAGAACTGAGGTGCGGGTCAACCTTCTTTTCGGGTTTCTCGGTTCTGGCAAGACGACACTTGCCAGGCGGCTTTTGCAGACTGACCCTCAGGGTCGCAAGATGGCCGTGATTGTAAATGAATTTGGTGACGTGGGTATTGATGGCGCCATCCTGAAAGGCCGGGAGGAGGGCGATAGCATCGATATGGTGGAGCTTACATCAGGGTGCCTGTGTTGCACTTTGAAAGGATCGCTTCTCACGGCAGTCGAGGAACTGCGGCGCGAGTCGAATGTAGACATCGTGGTGATTGAGGCGACCGGCGTTGCCGAACCCGAAGAGATGATCGAGACCTTTTCCGACCCGTCTCTGATAGAGCTTTATGAAATGGGGCCGATGGTCTCGGTGGTCGATTCACCCAAGTTCATGAAAATACGCGAGATGCTCGGGCCATTCTACGAGGCTCAGGTGCGCAATGCTGATACAGTTATACTCAACAAAATCGACTTATCTGACGTCGATGATTTGGAAACATTGCGCCGTGAAATCGTCGCTCTCAACCCGGGCGCCGACATCCTGTTCGCCGAGCAATGCGATGTGGATATCGACAATATGCTGTTCAGAGATGAAAGTCGGGTGATGGCTGCCGCGCTAGGACGGGCGAAAGAGGAACAAGTGGTTGATGCGCATGATGATCACAATCATGATCATCGCCACGCGCCCGCGCAATCGTTCGTCCTAGATGCGTCAGCTAGCGTCTCTCGCGACGCGCTTGAACTTTTTTTTGGTGAATTGTCAAAGAACGTCTGGCGCGCCAAGGGCTTTACCCGACTGGATGGCGAACCGGCGCTGGTCCAATTCACCATGGGGCAGCTGGAAATCGCACCTGCTGAACAGCGGGACGGGTACCACATGGTTTTTATCGGTTCGGACATGGATCAGGCGACGATCTCGGGTGGCTTTACCTCAATGATGACCGGGGGGGTGAAATGATTGGAACGGGCGCCGCAGTCGTCATGGAATCGCCGGGCGACCCGCGCTCGCTGTCGGAAAAAGCCTATCAACTTCTGGTGCACAAAATTACGCGCTTGGAGCTCGCACCAGGCGCGGCCTTAGCCGAAAAAGCATTGACCGAAACGCTTGGCATCGGCCGCACGCCAATCCGAGAAGCATTACAGCGGTTGTCGGCGGAGGGACTGGTCGTCCACTTGCCTAACCGTGGCATGTTCGTTGCCGAGATCAATGCGTCGAACGCCCAGCACATTTATGAGTTTCGAGCCCTAATTGACGGGCAGGCAGCCCGCCTTGCCGCTCGTCGTTCTTCGGAAAAGGATGCGCGCGAACTCATGGCGTTGCATTTGAAGATTGCGGAAACCATTGATGCGAATGACGTCGATGCTTTCGTCGAATGCGACCGTCAATTTTATGCAGCCTTGGCACGAGCCGCTCAGAACATTTACCTCGGCGAAGTGATCCCACGTATTTTTAACCTGCATCTACGTTTGTGGTTTTTAATCTCAGAAAAGCTCGGCAGTTGGCGGGATATTGCTAAGGCGCATGCGGACATGACGCGGGGGGTCGTTGATGCGATAGAGCGCGGCGATTTGGAAGAAGCGGAACTGGCGGTCAAATTTTACGTTCATGGCCGCTTGAAGGAAATTCGGGAGTTATTGTAAGGCCGACGGAAAAACTGGCTATGATCTGTGAGTTTTGCGCCATATACCCTGCGCATGACCGGCTGAGTTTCTGCTGCTTTTCTCTGTGTTATAATACCGAACGTTAAAGATTGCCAGGTGGGGGCTCTAATGCTGATGACTGCGACAACCCTAGCCGAAGATACTATTGGCGAGGAAATCAGCACATTGATGGATGATTTTACCGCTGAGACAACACCATTTTCGGCGGGCAAGATTGGCCATTTCGGCGAAGTTCTACGGTCCGGCACGACCGTTTTCGTCGCATTCCTGCCCGGCACAGATTATGCCGATTTCATAGCCGTGTCGAAGCGGTTGAGAGACGAAGGCATGCGCCCCGTGCCACACATCGTCGCGCGTAGCGTGCCTGACAAAGCGGTTTTGGATGAAAACTTGAGGCAGCTAGTGAGCGAAGCTGGCATAGACGAGGTATTGATCATCGGCGGTGCCGTTGATCAGCCGGTCGGCACATTTTCCGACTCCATGCAGATTATGGAAACCGGGCTTTTGGATAAACACGGTATCAACCGGATCGGTGTTGCTGGCCATCCGGAAGGCAGTCCGGACATAACAGACGACGGTATTAGGCAAGCCTTGGCCTGGAAAAATGGCTTCGCTGAACGTACTGGTGCCGAACTCTACGTCGTCACACAGTTCTGTTTCGAGGCTGAGCCGATCATCGCCTGGGACAAGGCGATCCAGGCCGAGGGCAACAGGCTACCGATCCGGATCGGGGTGCCTGGGCTGGCGACCATCAAGACCTTGCTGAACTATGCCAAGGCTTGTGGAGTTGGGCAGTCGATGAACTTCCTGAAACGCCAAGCGCGCAATGTTCCAAAGCTGGTGATGGCTTCTGCCCCGGATAAACAGATCGTTGAATTGGCGCGATACCAGGCGCGAGACCCCAAGTGCGGCATAACGGGAGTGCATATGTATCCGTTGGGGGGGCTGAAGAAGACTGCCAAGTGGGCCTACGCCGTGCTTGATGAGAAATATGACATGAACCGTGAGGCGAACGGCTTCAAGGTCAATGTTGACCTTTGATGGCTTTGACACTTGTCGCCGTTTCCATAACGTGCTTATCGTCTATTGCACGGATGAGTACGTGTTGGACATGACTATAATCAAAGAGGCGGGGATGATGGATGTGAAAAGACGAAATTTTCTGAAAGGCGGCGTTGCGAGCTTGGCCGTGGCTTCCGGTCTGGTTGGTGTGGACAACCAAGGCGTCGCCGAGGCCGCGACTCCGCAACCCGAGAACACATATCCAACGGTCGATATAGCCCCGTTGGTGTCAATTCCGCCGGGTACCGAAGTTGCCTTTGATTACCCGGACGAGGCATCGCCATCTGTCTTATTGCGGCTGGGAAAACCTGCCGAAGGAGGCATTGGTCCCGACAAAGATATAGTGGCGTTCTCGTTGCTGTGCACTCACAAAGGCTGCCCACTTAATTATGTAGCTGACCGCAAGTCGCTGGTTTGCCCTTGCCATTGGAGCAGTTTTGATCCTTCGAAGGGAGGACGACTTGTGATCGGGCAGGCAAGCCAGTCTCTCCCGCAAATGCAACTCGACATCCAAGATGGCATGGTTCGCGCCGTTGGTCTTGATGGCCTGATTTACGGCCGTCACACCAATATTCTTTAACCAGCTTGCCATGACCCGCGTGCCGCTTCCGCCCAAGTCTGCCGAAACCTTTCAAACGGTCTGCCAGTTCTGCATCGTTGGATGCGGCTACAAGGTATTTAAGTGGCCGGAAGGCAAAAGTGGTGCGCCGGAGGCCGACGGCAATGCACTTGGGATTGACTTCCGCCAACAACAATCGGCGGATAGCATTTGGATTTCACCAAATATGCATAGCGTCGTCACGGACAAGGACGGCACCCGGAAAAACGTCGTCATCATTCCTGACAACGAATGTTCCGTGAACGGCGGCCTGGCATCGGTTCGCGGCGCGGGGCTGGCGCAGACGCTCTATGCGCCCGACCGTGATACGAAAGCACGTCTCAAGAAGCCACTGTTACTTGGCGTCAATGGACACACCGATGTGGATTGGGATGAGGCCGTCGATCTTGGCGCCCGCGTAATCAAAGCCGTTATTGATCGCTGGGGGCCGGATGCGGTTGGGATGAAATTTTTTGACCACGGCGGTGGCGGTGGTGGCTTTGAGAACAATTGGGCTGTCGGACGGTTTTTCTTTTCTGGCATCGGCACGCGCCTCGCCTCGATCCATAACCGGCCCGCGTACAACAGTGAGGTCCATGCCGCTGGAGACGCCGGTCTCGCACCGCTGACCAATGGCTACGTTGATGCGCGACTGGCTGACACCATCATGGTCGTTGGCGCCAATCCTTACGAGACCCAGACCAACTATTTCCTCAATCACATGATCTTGAACCTGAACAGTGAATCCGCCGAGTTGAAGGAGAGGACTTTCGCCGGTGAGCCATCGGGGTCGGGTCGTATGATTATCGTTGATCCAAGACGTACTATGACCGTCGCCGCAGCCGAAGCGGCTGCCGGAAAGGAGAATGTTCTTCATTTGCAGATCGAGCCTGGTACAGACATTCCGCTGCTCAATGCCATCGCGCGGGTCGTGCTTGATAAACGCTGGCACGATATTGCTTTTGTCCGCCAACGGGCAGAATGGCAAACGTTTGAGGCCTATCAGCGCTCATCTTTGGGGGTCGATCGGCCAAGTGCTGAATTTGTTGGCGAAGCAGCGGCTATTTCGGACGTTAACGAGACCGATATCTATAAGGCGGCTGAGTGGATCGCGGAGCCGAAAAAAGGCGGTGCGCGGCGGCGTACATTGTTCCATTACGAGAAAGGTCTGATCTGGGGCCTCAAAAACTACGAGAACATCGCCTCCATCGTCGACCTTGCTTTGATGACCGGGAATGTTGGCAAGCCCGGAACGGGATGCAGCCGCTTGGGTGGTCATCAGGAAGCTTATGTTCGTCCACCGTACCCGGGTGGCCGCCCGGCGCTCAATGTGGACGAGGCCGTTCGCCGGGGCGAAGCCAAAGTTTTCTGGATTGGGGGCTGTAACCCAGTTTTAACGACACTTAGAGCCGAGGCGATGGAAAATGCCCTGATTGAGCGCGGAGCCTCGGTGCGTGCTGTCTTGGAAGAGACTAAGGGAAAGCCGGTGGGCGAGCGTGTTGTCGCTGTGGTCGAGGCGCTAAAGGATGGCGGCATGTTTATCTTGGCCCAGGATCTTTATATGACGGCTTCGGCGCAGCATGCACATGTCGTTTTGTCTGCCGCCGGATGGGGAGAGATGAACCTGACGTCTATCAACGGTGAGCGGCGTTTACGCCTCTATGAACAGTTCATGGATCCGCCAGGCGAGGCCTTGCCGGACTGGAAGATTATGGCCAAGTTCGCGAACCGCCTTCGCGAACTTTACGAACATGATCGCAACCCGCTGATGGCAAACCGATTCCGCGACTATAGCTGGCGGACCGACGAAGATGTTTTCATCCATGCGCGTTATAGCTTCAAGGGTGATGGTACCGATCCCATGGAGGGATACGCCGGCCTGACATATGATTTGCTGCGCAAGCTGGGAAATGAAGGTATTCAAACGCCGGTTCGCTTGGTCAACGGTACGCCCGTTGGCACGCCGAGGCTTTTCGAAAACGGTAGGTTTGGCACCCCATCAGGTAAGGCACGGTTTATCCCGGCGCCGCGTCCTTGGCCAGGTTACGGAGCTGGCTTCGAGCGCCAGCGCAAAAACCATCGGTTTTGGATTAACAACGGCCGGGTCAACCACATCTGGCAGACGCTGTATCATCATCAGCACATTGAATTTTACCGCGAACGCTATCCTATGCCATGCCTGGAAATTAATCCGGCGGACGCCAGCGAACTCGCCATTTCGTCAGGCGACTTGCTTGAGATCAGCAATGACGTCGGCTCGGTCAGGGCGATGGCTTACATCACCGACGCGGTAAAAACCAATCATGCCTTCATGCTGTTTGGCCAACCGCGCGGCGCAGCTGGCGATTTGATTTCCGATCACGTCGATCCGATAACGACCATTCCCTATTACAAAGGGGCTTGGGCCGATATTCGGCGTATCGGACCCGCGCCAGAGGAGTTGAAAAACGTTTCATTCCTCTTCAGAAACAGGGTCGATTAGCATGCGTTTGACTATCACCCTGTTCGTCGGGTTGATGATCACCGTGTTGCCCGCGGCGGCACAAGAACGGTTGGCGAAGGCAGTAGCCGGTGCGGATTTGCGTGGTGCTGATTTACGCGGTGCTGATTTGAAAGGGGCCGATCTAAGGGGCGCAAACCTGACAGGCGCAAATCTCAACGGCGCTGAACTCGGCAAGGCCGATCTTCGTGAGGCGTATCTGCGCGAAGTGAATGCGGTGGGTGCGAACTTTGAAGGCGCTAATCTTGGCAATGCCGATTTGACTCGCGCCAATCTGAGCAACGCAGTTCTTCGTGGTTCAAACTTGACCCTTGCCAAGCTAGATGGTGCGTTGGTTTCGGGTGTTCAGGCATCTGGCGCCTTTCTTCCAGGCGCCTCAATGGTCAAGGCACGGGGAGCCGGAGCTGATTTTTCCGGCGCTTTCATGCCTGATGTCGATCTGCGCCAAGGGATGTTCTCCAAGGCTAACTTCACCGAGGCTGATCTTGGCGGCAGAGGCATGGGGCATCCGGGGCCAAATAGCGCAAGACTTGGCGGCGCCGATTTTTCGAATGCCAAACTGAGTGGCGCCAATCTGATGAATGCGTACATGGCCGAAAGCATTCTCGTTGACGCTGATCTGACCGGTGCGCACCTTGGGTGGGCCGACATGAGTTGGGCGAGGGCGAAAGGGGCTAATTTCTCGAAGGCCAATCTGTCCTGGACGCGATTGTATGGCGCCGAATTGGGTGGCGCGATTTTTCAAGGTGCATTGCTGGTGTCCACCCAGATGACGGGTGTTGACGTCAGCGGTGCAGATTTTTCCAAGGCAAAAATGCAAGAAATCGATTTGACGCAAGCGAACATGAAAGGCGCGCGCTTTGATGGCGCGGAAATAGAAGCCATAAATGTCCATGCGTCACGCAGCGTACCCGCTGTCTTGAAGGGGGAGAAGTAAAGTGAGCGACAAAACGGAAGTGCCGGCTGGGGCCGATGCCAAAACGTCCGAAAAGGGTACTGATAACAGTGCTAATCAGCCGACGGATATCCTTTCGGCCATGATAGGTGAGTATTTTGGCACTTTCGTCTTAGTGTTCTTTGGTGTTGGTTCGGTGCAGGCAGCCGTTGCAACCGGCGCACAAGCTGGTCTTTGGCAGGTTGCTGTAGTTTGGGCTGTGGGTGTCAGCCTTGGCATCTACACGGCGGCCAGTCTTTCTGGTGCGCACATTAATCCAGCCATCACCGTGATGGCTGCGGTTTATGACAAGTTCCCCCTCAAGCGCGTGATGCCCTATTGGCTGGCTCAGGTCGCAGGTGCCGCGACAGCGGCCATAGTTCTTTATGCCATGTTTGCCGAAGCAATTATCGAGTTTGAGCGTGCCAAGGGGTTGTTACGAGGGGGGCCGGGAAGCGAACTCAGTGCCATGATGTTCGGTGAGTATTTCCCGAACCCTGCCGTGTTTGGCACCGCGGAAGACGCCTGGCGCGTGATTACGCCATCATCAGCCTTCATTGCTGAAATGATCGGCACCGCGATGCTGGCGTTTATAGTGTCCACGGTGACGCATGAACGGAATACAGCTAGGCCGCCATCGGCCATGGGGGCGGTAATCATCGGCGTTGGCGTGGCGGCGATCATTTCGGTCGTAGCGCCCTTGACCCAGGCCGCGCTCAACCCGGCGCGCGATTTCGGTCCCCGCTTAGTTTCTTATTTCCTAGGTTGGGGTGAGATAGCCATTCCGGGACCACGTAACGGCTTCTTCACGGTCTATATTCTGGCACCAATTTGTGGTGCGGTGATCGGCGGCGGAATATATCGAATCATTGCTTCCAGGCTACCGAAGGTAAAAACTGAGTAACTCCATATCCCCGCGGTGATGCAAATCAATGGGTGAATTGGTCGAAAGGTGTAAACCACAAACACAGGCTGAGGCTTTCGGCGCCGGCCACGCCGATGTGATTGGAGGTGTGGCATATCTGGATATCCATCACTCGTGACACGGATAGCGATC
>PBDS01000073.1 GCA_002718155.1 Pseudomonadota bacterium | reverse complement strand
GTTGATTTATTGGTGGGCCGTGCAGGGATCGAACCTGCGACCACCTGATTAAAAGTCAGATGCTCTACCGACTGAGCTAACGGCCCGGAGGGGCGGGGATTATAACCGCTGCCCGTTTGCCGTTGGGACAGGACGTGCCTTGCAGATAACTCACTTTGGCAACAGGCGAAGATCCTGAAGAGACTGACGCAGTGACTTCAGGAAAGGATCGTCCAATCCGTAATACTGAACCTTGATCGTCAGGGCAGAACCAAAAACGATAAAAATGATCGTTACGAATGAGCCCAGCGACAGCGTAGACAACCCACCGACGCCCTGGCCGATGGTACACCCCAGCGACAGCACACCACCGAAACCCATGAGCACCCCGGCATAGAGATGATTAAGCATATCGGCACGCGTGGCAAACGTCTCGATCCGGAATCGGCCGCTGATGACCGAATAACCTAAAGAACCCGTCAGAACTCCAAACACCACCGCAACCCCGAAACCAATCGTCGAACCGGTCCATGTCATAAGATAGTTGAGGGCATTGCCGACCGGTGCGATGAATGTCAGGGTCTCAATGCGTACCGGTTCGAAATCATCGTTGCCGATGACACCCGTCACATACCAAGCGCCCGCGACAAGCAGGCCAACCACGAGTCCGGATATGATGTCGTCGCGACTGGCACGGAAAACCCGGTCCTTGGCGGCGAACCAGATCAGCCCCAGGCCGATCAAAAGCGATACAACGATCGAGGTGGTTCCGGTGTCAGCACCAATTGCCCAGGCAATCAGGGTGCCGAGCGACTGGTCAGCCAGCCCATACTCAGTAACACCGATGCTGAGCGGCTCGATAACCTCTATCCGTACGACTGCAAGCAAGCCGCGCAAGGTCATATAGGCTGTCAGCCCCAGGATCAGCAGGACAACCAGCGATTTGAGGTTGCCGCCACCGACACGCACCAGAGTCCGCTGGCCACAGCCAGCACCCAGTGTCATGCCGATACCAAACAGGAACCCGCCAACGATATGGCCTGCAAGGCCAAGCCTGCTCGACAGATACATCGAAGCCGAGAGATCAACCCAATCTGCTGCCTGCATGGCCTGGGCAGCCAGCAATGCGACGCCCATCGCAAGCAGCCATGACCGGAAGCGTGCCAGTGAACCCATGTTGATCCAATCACTGATCGCGCCCATNGTGCAGAACTGNGTTCTGTTGCCGACAACACCGAACACAACNGCCCCNAGAAAACCCCANAGTGCCACCTTGTGTGCAACGGACCANTCTTCCATCGCTAAGCTATTCCNGTAATGTCTGGCACGCCTGAACANTCACCATGTTAACGAAAATGTCTGCACAGNAAAACTGATGGCAGATAAATAATGTGATNGCGAAAACCTAACGACCTTCCCTGTCCATCTTCTTNAACCTGGCCTTCGCACTGACTGTGACCCGGTGGCTGGGAAACTCAGCGAGCACATAGTCCAATGTCTTTCTGGCTTTGTCATAAACNCCGTTGTCATACTGGATGTAACCGATCTTCAGGTGTGAGGCAGGGACCCGGGGACTACCGGTGAAATAGTTGATCACCGTTTCAAAGGCTCTCAGCGAAGCATCAAATTCACGGGTCACATAACGCGCCTCGCCGATCCAGTACCAGGCATCGTCGGTCAGCTCGCTGCCCGGAAAACGGCGAATGAATTGGGCGAATGCCACGGCAGCATCGGCGTAGCGACTCTCCTTGAGTAGGTCGAACGCCTGATCATAGGCATCTTCTTCGCTGACCGAGACGGTTCCGGTCNTTTTCTGGTGACNTTCNGGGGTAGTAGCGGATTCAGAAGTCACGATCTCCCGTGTCACTGTACCCACCACGATGGTATCCGGTAATGCTGTTTCTGAGTCTTTTCCGGGCTCGGTTTCCGACGTTTCGGTACCCGGAGGGACAGACATTGTAGAAGCCGAGCCTGGCGACGATCCAGGAGACAGCGCTGCACCGGCACCNGTTACGCTGTCCGAGCCGGGTGACTGTGGCATCGAGGATGTGAGCCGCTCCTCCCGTCGAAGACGCTCATCAAGATCATCATACAACTCGCGCTGGCGTCGGCGGAGCTTTTCCAGTTCGAACTTCTGAATCTCAAACTGATCCCGGAGCCGTTTGATCTCGCTGCGCAACTCCTCAATCAAAACAAGTGCGGCACCAGGATCAGTCGCGTCCGTTGTAGATAGGCCGCCCGCCTGGGTATTTTGTACAAGTAATACTGGCGTGCCGTTGGACCGCCGGGATAAGGNACTCGGGTCAGACCCATCGACCGGTAATTCAGTGCAACCGCTGGCGAGTACCAGCANCAGACATGCTGCGAGCAGGTCAGCGCGCGAAGCACCACTCCGCACACCGGCCTCCGACTGACTTAANCCTCGCTACGGTACGCGGTTAGTAGAGGATCTCCACCCGGCGATTCAGTGACCATGCGCTTTCATCGTGTTCCATAGCAATGGGCCGTTCCTCACCATACGAGATGCTACGAATCGCGTCCGGTGCAACACCCATCACCTGGAACAGTTCAGCAACAGCGTTGGACCTGCGCTCACCCAGTGCCAGGTTGTATTCCCGAGTACCGCGTTCATCCGCGTGTCCTTCAAGGACCACTGCCATGCCGGGATTGCCGGCCAGGTATTCTGCATGTGCCTCGACGATATTTTGTGCCTCGGGTGTCAGCGCGCTGCTGTCAAACTCAAAGTAGACCACTCGTTTNCCAAGTGGGTCATCCTCGATTACCGATCCAGATTCTGTGGTCACAAGCGCCTCGCTGGAACTTGTACCGTCCGAACCCAGGCCAGATGACGTTGCGTCCGCCTGAACATTTACACTCGAGTCTTCGACTTCTGCCACACCTTTCTTCTTGCTGGCAGCACAGCCAGCAAGCATGACGCCCAACAACAGCACCAGAGAAAAAGTAAATAGTCGACGCATTCTTAAAATCCTCCGTTCTTCGCTAAGGGCTCCTGGAAGACCAAGCTGGCTCCCGGACCTCTCCCTGGTGAAGCTTCAAAATCTGCTTTACCCGTCCATCTGCAGACACCGCTGCCAGCACACCCTGACTGCCACGCTGGGTAGCATACAGTATCATGGCGCCATTGGGTGCAAACGTTGGCGACTCGTCCAGCGTCCCGTCTGTCAGAACATCTACCTTGCCGCTGTCCACATAGAATACACCAATCCTGTAGCCTTTTCCGCGATTTGTCACCAAAACCATGCTATTACCATCTGGCCCGTAGGATGCCCTGGCATTCTCCCGCCCCTCATGGGTCAGAAGCTCTGCGGGGCCCCCGGTAATGGACATTCGATGGATCTGTGGCCTACCGGTTCTGTCCGAAGTGAATACGATATATCTCCCGTTTGGTGACCAGGCAGCTTCCGTATCNATGGCCTGGTGCCGGGTCAGGCGACGGAGTTTTCTTTTAGCGATATCCAGCACATAAATGTCTGAATTCCCATCCCGCGACAAGGTCAGCGCCAGACGCCGCCCATCGGGCGACCAGGCTGGAGCACTTGCGGTCCCTCTTTCNTCCAGAAGCTTGCTGCGCGTACCTGTCTGAATGTCCTGGAGCCAGATCATGGCGCCACTGGTCCGGCTGGCAAAAGAGACATAGGCCAGCTGATTACCGCTGGGTGACCAGGCCGGCGACAGGATCGGAAAATTAGTGCGCAGGATCTCCTGTGCGCTGTGCCCGTCTGAGTCCGCGACCATCAACCGGTAAGTCCTTTCGTTTCCAGAACTATTTTCCATCGTGACGTAAGCAATGCGGGTGTCAAAAGCACCGGGCACGCCGGTCATGGCCTGNTAGATATGGTCACTGATCTGATGTGCGACTTCACGCATCTGGCTGCCTTGAACACTCCAGCGATAGCCGGCCAGCTGTTTCTCTTTAAAAACATCAAACAGGTGAAACGTCACATCGTACCGATCATCCCCTGACTGGCTGATCTGCCCTACCGCGAGCGCTTCTGCCTTGATCAGGCGCCAGTCCTTGAAGCGAACCTGGTCCGGGTGGCCGGGGCGACTGAGAAAGTCACCGGTCGGCAACAACTCGAATCGGCCTGACCGGTGCAGGTCGGCTGCGATAACGCTACGCAGGCCTTGCTCGGGCTTCTGACCCCCTTCGAACTCGAATGGCACCACGGCGATGGGAATGCCTGAGTCGCCACCCTCGGTGATCTCAATAGTCAGAACAGCCATCGCGTTCAGACCGACAAGCGACATCAGTAACGCCAGAAATCCTGTCAGAACAGTTTTCATCTTTTCGGGTGCTCTCAACTTCACGGCCTGAAAATAAACTGGATGTCGGTGTCCAGCCACTTGTAGTAGCGCGGGTTATCAGGAAAGGGCAAAGGTGACGCTTTTCGCACCGCATACTCTGCCGAACGCCGGCAGGCATCATCAGCATCGCCGCCCAGTACTTTCACAGATTCCACTTCTCCGCTCAGAGCGACCTTAACCGAAATNGTGACTTCCTGGCCACCGCAGGCCATTCGGTTACTCCAGTTGTCTTCGATCTTTCCNTTGATTTCACCGACCATTGCCCGCAGTGCCGAATAAGCTTCCTGCTCTTCACGTTCCCGGGCCTCTTCCGCAGCACGACGCTCGGCTTCTTCACGTTTTTTCTTTTCCTTGGCTTTACGCTTCTTCTCAGCTTCTTTTTTTCGCTTGGCTTCGGCCTGTTTTTGTTTCTTTTCTTCAGCCTTGCGCTTCTTTTCTTCCGCTTTACGTTTCTTTTCAGCTTCCTTTTTTCGCTTGGCCTTAGCCTGCTTTTTTTTCTTTTCTTCCGCTTTACGTTTCTTTTCCGCCTCAGNTTTNCGTTTCTTTTCAGCTTCCTTTTTTCGCTTGGCTTTAGCCTGCTTTTTTTTCTTTTCTTCCGCTTTACGTTTTTCTTCAGACTTTTTGCGCTTTTCCTCGTCCGCTTTGCGTTTCTTCTCTTGTTCTTGGCGTTTCTTTTCTTTGTCTTTCTTCTTTTCNGCCTCTATCGCCGAGCGGTCAATGACGATCGCCTGAACGGGTTTCACCACACCCGGTCGAACAGCCACGGGCTGAAAACGCAAGCTGAGACCGAGCAATGCGCCGACAGCCACGTGCACCAGAACCGCCAGCAACACGGCGCGAACCGGGCGGCTCAACTTGCGAGCAGCACGACTCACGACAGGATCAGTTTCCAGTCGACTCTGTCACCAGGCCTACGCTGGGTACCCCAGCCTGCTGGAGAAGGACCATGGCCTTGACCACGGCATCGTATTCCACGGCTCGATCACCACGAACCAAAAAAGGTGTTTTTGGATTGCTCCGCAATACGATAGAAGCTTTGACACGTATCTCATTCGGATCGCTAACGGGCTGCTGATCTTCATTCAAATAGTAGGAACCGGCCTTATCGACGTGCACCACAAACGGTTCAGCCCGATCCTCTGCAACCGGTTGGGCATCGGCCTCAGGCAGTTCGATCCTGACGCCTTCCATCATCAAAGGCGCTGTCACCATAAAGATCACCAGCAGCACCAGCATGACATCGATATACGGTACGACATTGATCTCGCTCATCTGCCGTTTACTCCGGCGCCGCGCCACCCGCATTACTTGACCCCCACCATGCTCAGGCCCGCCTTTTCACGCCCAGCGCCTGCCGGTTCACGATACTCAGGAACTCTTCAACGAACACCTCGTACCGGGCAATCAACGACTCGGCGGTATTAGAAAACCGGTTGTAGGCAATGACAGCGGGAATGGCCGCAAAAAGTCCCATGGCGGTCGCGATCAGCGCCTCGGATATCCCCGGTGCCACAGTCGCAACCGTGACCTGCTGTAAAGCACCCAGAGATCGAAAGGAGTTCATGATGCCCCAGACCGTACCGAACAGCCCGACGTAAGGACTGGTCGAGCCGACCGTGGCAAGAAACGACAATCGCGACTCCAGCACCTCGATTTCGCGACTCAGCGCTACCCGCATTGCCCGATGCACTCCATCGACCAGTTCAGCCCGATCAATGGCACCATTGCCAGCCAGGCGATTGTATTCGCGGTACCCTGCGACGAAGATACTGGCCATCCCGAGCGGGTCCGCGCCTTCTTCGGTATAGCGCCGGTAGAGCCCGTTGAGCTCTCCACCAGACCAAAACTCGGAATCGAAGTCATCAGACTGCTGGCGCATGTTCTTAAGCGTCGATGCCTTGGTGAAGATCACGACCCAGGACGCCAAGGAAACAATAATCAACAAAGCCATGACGATCTGCACCAGCAGACTGGCTTCGAGCATCAGTTCAAGAATAGAAATCGTCTCGTTACTGATGGCAAGTTGGATGGCTTCATTCATGACAAACTAGATCTCCTTGAGAATACCATCGGGTATGGGCCTCGGTTTCAACGTATCGACATCCACACAAGCGAGTCGAACCTGAGCGGTACACAGCAGCTCGCCAGCCAGGGTCACAGACTGCTCCAGTTCAACACTAACGCGACGTGCTCTTTTGACGCCCACAGACACCTCCAGATTGTCGCTCAGCCGGGCAGCTCTGAGAAAATCCAGGTGGATCTCGCGCACCGTGAACATCAACCGTGCCTGACCAGCCAACTCGGCGACGTCCACCCCGCGGGCCTGCAGCCACTCGGTACGGGCGCGCTCCATGAACCTTAAATAGTTGGCATAGTAGACGATGCCACCGGCATCGGTGTCCTCATAATAGACCCGTATCGGCCAACGGAAAGTCTCAAGCGCAGCGTTCACACCGCTCACCCAGCACCCGGCAACAAAGCCCCGGGTTGACGGTCGGAATACTCCACGATTCGAGTGTCGTCATCGTGATGAAATTCTGTCCATTTCCTGCCAAACGCTCACCCGGACCCTTTGAATAACGCCCCCTGGCCTGTCCCGCCGCTGGATGGTGGTTCGAGGCCGAAGTGCGACCAGGCCGCACGACCAGCCATCCGGCCACGTGGAGTACGCACCAGGAACCCGGATTGGATAAGAAACGGCTCGACTACATCCTCGAGTGTTCCGCGTTCCTCACCAATCGCGGCAGCCAGGCTGTCGACGCCAACCGGCCCGCCATCGAACCGCTCCATCACAGCCAGGAGCAACCGCCGATCGAGCGCATCGAGGCCGAACTCATCGACTTCCAGCATATCAAGCGCCCGGTCAGCGATCGTCCCGTCAATCCGACCGTCGGACTTGACCTCGGCATAGTCTCGAACCCGTCGCAGCAGGCGGTTGGCGATACGCGGAGTCCCGCGACTGCGCCGAGCAATGGCCGCGATACCTTCTTTTTGTGTGGGCACAGCCAGAATTCCCGCGGAGCGCTCGACGATACGCTCAAGCTCTTCAGGAGAATAGAACTCCAGTCGCTGAACGATACCGAAACGGTCACGCAAAGGCGATGTCAGAAGCCCTACGCGGGTAGTCGCACCGACCAGGGTAAACGGCGGCAGATTCAGCTTGATGGACCGGGCAGCCGGACCTTCACCAATGACGATATCCAGCTGATAATCCTCCAGGGCGGGATAGAGTATCTCTTCCACCACCGGACTCAGCCGGTGAATCTCATCGACAAACAGCACGTCATCGGCTTCAAGGTTCGTCAGAATCGCGGCAAGGTCGCCGGCTTTTTCAAGAACCGGGCCGGATGTCTGTCGCAGGTTCACGCCCATTTCGTGGGCAATGATGTGCGCCAAAGTGGTTTTACCCAGGCCCGGTGGCCCAAAAACCAGCACATGATCAAGAGCCTCACTGCGGTTCCTGGCTGCACTGATAAAGATCTCCAGCTGCTCACGCATGCGCGGCTGGCCAACGAACTCACCCAGCGAGACAGGTCGAAGGCCGCGATCGATGACCTGTTCCTGGGGTGAATCCACAGCCTCGTCCGGTGACACCAGGGGATCCCGCGTGGTCATGCCCGCTTACCGGCCAGGCTCTTGAGTGCCGCACGAATCAGGTCCTCGACTCCGCTATCGTCTGCGGCGGCATCACGAACCGCCCGGGTGGCTTCGCTGGGACGATAACCCAGTGCGACCAGTGCACTGACCGCGTCCTGTTCCGGTGTCAGTGGCGTGGTACCGGCCAATGTCGAGTCTCCGCCACCGGTGACGTCGAGTCGATCCCGCAAGTCAACGATCAGGCGCTCAGCGGTCTTGCGCCCGATACCAGGCACCCGTGTCAGCGTCGCAGCGTCCCCAGCATTGACACAGGCAACCAGATCGTCTGCTGTGAGCCCAGATAAAATCGCCAGGGCGACCCGCGGCCCGACTCCGCTGACTTTCAGCAGGCTGCGAAAAAGATCACGCTGGCGCATCTCGCTGAAGCCGAACAGCAAGTGGGCGTCATCCCGCACTACCATGTGGGTATGCAAGGAAACATCGCCCCCCGGCTCCGGTAGATCGTAGAACGCTGTCATCGGTGCTTCAAGTTCATAGCCAACACCCCCCACGTCGATCAGCAACCGCGGTGGCTGCTTATAGATCAGCTTGCCGGTTACCCGTCCAATCACCCTCTTATCTCCAAGCGTCTAGCACATCCACATCAGCCACCGGCCCGACGCTGGTTTGGCTGCAGGCGACGTTCACCTTCTGCCGTGTGTAGATGACAGATCGCACAGGCCAGCGCATCCGCCGCGTCGATCGGTGGTTTGTGATCCATACTGAGCAGCACCCGCACCATGTGCTGAACCTGCTCCTTGGCAGCGCTTCCCGTACCGACAACGGATCGCTTGATCTCCAGTGCGCTGTAGTCCGATATCGGTAGCCCTTGGTTGACCGCCGCCAGCATGGCACTGCCGCGGGCATGACCCAGAATCAGGGCCGCATGGGGGTTGCTGGCGAGAAAAACCCGCTCCACCGCAGCCGACTGGGGTCGCCAGTCCTGGATAACTTCGCTGACACCACTGTAAATGGTCGCCAATCGACCGCCAAGGTCACCGTCCCCGGCTCGAATACACGCACTGTACACGTGCCGCAGACTGTGGCCCTCGAGTTCGACCACACCCACCCCCGTTACCCGCGAACCTGGGTCGATACCGAGTATCCTTATGGCCGTCATGAGTTCAGTCGGGGTCTGGAGAACTCAACCCGCGGCCTGCATCTCCTCAGGCAAACTTGCGTTGGTAAAGACGTCCTGCACGTCCTCGAGTTCCTCCAGCGCCTCTATCAAGCACACGACTTTTTCCGCCTGTTCTCCTTCCAGGGTGGTCTCGCTGGCGGGGCGCTGCACCACCTCTGTGAACTCGGGATTCAACCCAGCCTCATCGAGCGCCTGGGCAACGACCGGTAGAGTCTCGGGCGCAGTCGTCACCTCAATGCTGCCATCAGGGTTGGTGTCGACATCATCGGCGCCGGCGTTGACGGCAGCCTCCATAACGCTGTCCTCGTCAACCCCCGGTGCGAAAACCACCAACCCGATCTTCTCGAACAGATAGGCAACCGAGCCTTCCGCACCCAGGTTACCGCCGTGCTTGGTAAAAGCGTGGCGGATTTCGCTCACTGTTCGATTTCGGTTGTCGGTCGTACACTCGACCAGGACTGCAACACCGCCCGGGGCGTAGCCTTCGTACCGCGCCTCTTCGTAGGAAACACCATCCAGCTCCCCTGTTCCCCGCTTGATCGCACGATCCACCGTGTCGCGGGTCATGTTGGCACCGAGCGACTTGTCGATCGCAGCCCGCAGACGTGGGTTTGCGCCAGGATCGCCACCCCCTGAGCGGGCCGACACGGTGATCTCACGAATGAGCTTGGTAAACAACTTACCGCGCCTGGCGTCCTGGGCCGCCTTACGGAACTTGATGTTGGCCCATTTACTGTGGCCTGCCATAACTGTACCTGATTCTCCGGTCTTGCCCCGGTGCGTTACCCGTCCACTGCCGCGACCCGCTCAAGCGCGTCCCGGTTACTCCACGACCAGACCTTCTCGATCGCCTCGGCAAATGACATCCAGCAGCTGGCGGAGTGTTCCGCTTCAGACAATCTTGCCGTACAGGTCTCTGGAACTTCCAGCGAGAACAAGTGCTCCGTGTTGTCCGGCACAGCGGGTGCATAACGGTAACGATACTCCGGCATTACTGGAAAGGAATAGGTGTGCTGCCAGTCACGCCAGCCCGAGGATGACTCGATTCCGGTCTCTTCTTTCAACTCGCGGCGGGCAGCTTCAGCCGCCGGCTCTTCGGGCCACTCAAGGCTGCCGGTCACCGACTGCCAGAAAACCGGTCGCGCCCGTTTGAGCAGTAAAGTCTGGCCGGCCGGGGTGTGAACCACGACCAGCACGGACTCAGGCCGCTTGTAGGCCTGTGCCGTGGTGAATAACGTAGCGCTCATGGTTCCTGGCCAGCTGCCGCAGGCTGGGCCACCCGCGTGCGAATACCGAGTTCACGCAACTGGTTTTGTCCAACTTCGCTCGGCGAATCCGTTAACAGGCACGATGCTTTCTGGGTTTTGGGAAAAGCAATGACGTCACGGATCGACTCTTCCCCGGCCATCATCGCCACGATCCGGTCCAGGCCAAAGGCGATCCCGCCGTGTGGCGGGGCCCCGTAACGCAATCCATCGAGTAGAAAACCGAACTTCTCGGCAGCCTCCTGAGCGTCGATACCCAGCAGCGCCAGGATTCTGGCCTGGGTGTCGGATCGATGGTTACGTATGGATCCACCGCCGATTTCGGTGCCGTTCAGAACCATGTCGTAGGCCCTGGACAACACTCGACCTGGATCACTGTCAAGCAGATCAAGGTCACTCTCACGCGGGGCAGTGAAGGGGTGGTGCAGCGACTGCCACTGCCCGGTTTCGGGATCGCGCTCAACCAATGGAAAATCGACTACCCAAAGGGGGCGCCAGCCACCATCAGTCAAGTTCAGGTCGTGGCCCAAGCGCACTCGCAATGCGCCGAGAGCGTCATTGACCACGCTGGCCGTGTCGGCGCCGAAAAACACCAGGTCCCCGGTCTGCACTTCGGTGCGCCGTACGATCTCGTCGATTACCGCCTCGGGCAGAAACTTAAGGATCGGTGACTGCAGGCCATCGCGCCCGGTGGACAAATCATTCACCTTGATCCAGGCCAGGCCTTTAGCACCGTACAGCCCGACGAACTCGGTGTAACCGTCGATCTGCTGTCGGCTGAGCGCCGCACCTCCCGGAACGCGTAGCGCGGCAACCCGTGATCCCGGTGTCGTTGCCGGACCAGAAAAGACCTTGAACTCGACATCGGTCATCAACTCGGCAATGTCGACCAATACCATCGGAATGCGAAGATCAGGACGGTCACTGCCGTAGTGCCGAAGAGCCTCTTCATAGGACAGGCGCGGAAACGGACCCGGCAGTTCGCTGCCGAGGACGTCACGAAAAAGGCGTACGACCATGTCTTCCATGACCGCCATGACGTCGTCCTCCTCCACGAACGACATCTCGATGTCCAGCTGGGTGAACTCGGGCTGTCGGTCGGCTCGCAGATCCTCGTCCCGGAAGCAACGGGCAAACTGGTAATAACGCTCGACTCCAGAGACCATCAGCAGTTGCTTGAACAGCTGGGGCGACTGTGGAAGGGCGAAAAATTCGCCAGGATGCGTACGGCTGGGAACCAGGTAATCGCGAGCCCCTTCCGGTGTCGAGCGGGTCAGCATCGGCGTTTCGACCTCGATGAAATCCTGGCCCTCCAGACAGTCTCTCAACGAGCGAACCACCCGATGGCGCAGTCGCAGGTTGCTCTGCATGCGCTGGCTGCGAAGGTCCAGATAACGGTAGCGCAGGCGCACCGCCTCGCCGGTGTCATCATCTTCGGCCTGGAACGGCAGTGGGTCACTGGCATTGAGAATCTCGATGTCGTGGCCGAGCACCTCGACGGCTCCGGTCGGCAGTTCCGGGTTGTGTGTGCCTTCTGGCCTGGTGCGGACCCGGCCCGAGGCCCGTAGCACATACTCATTGCGTACGGTTTCGGCGACCGAAAACTGCTCCGGGCGATCCGGGTCCATCACGACCTGTACTAAGCCGCTGCGGTCGCGCAGATCGATGAATATCACACCGCCATGGTCACGGCGACGCTGCACCCAACCGCACAGACTCACATCCTGGCCAATGGAAGCGGTATCAATGGCCCCACACAGGTGACTACGCATGCCAGGACCCATCCGAACGTCTGCCGACGAAGCATCGCATGACTGAAAACCTCCCCCCGATCAAGTGGAAGGGGGTGCGCTATTACTGCCGCTAGAACCGGTGCTGGCGGAGCCCGAGCTTCCTTTGGGCTTGCTCTCGCTGGACTTACCACCGGCGGCTTTTGAATCGCTCGATTTGGTTTCACCAGACTTGGCGTCGCCAGTTTTCGAATCACCGGCCTTTGAATCGGCTGTGCTCTCCTTGCCGGTGCCGCCTTCTGCACTTTTGGGCTTCTCTTTACCGGAATCCTTGAAATCGGTTTCGTACCAGCCGGAGCCTTTGAGACGAAACGCAGCGGCAGATACCTTTTTCTTCAGGCTTTCTTCACCGCATTCCGGACAATAGACCAGAGGGTCTTCGGACATTTTCTGCAGGGCCTCAAGATGATGGCCACACGATTGGCAGAGATACTCGTAGATCGGCATGTTGGGTCTCTGTTCAGCAGGCAGCGGGCCCCACCCGCGGTACCCTTAACAATTCACACAACCTTTAATTATAACTCTTGTAAGCCAAATCCAGATCGGCAAGGGCTTGAAGCTGTTCTCACCTCCGCTGGTCGGATTTTCAACCGGATTCCACCTCTTTGCCGAACAAGCGGACCTCGGCCCCGGCAAGCATATCCGCGAGCTTGTCTCGGATGACCCACAGGCAAATCAGGGCCGGAATAACCATCAATGCAGTAATTATAAAAAATACTCCCCAGTCCCCGTTGAGTCGATCGACCAGCATGCCCGAAGAAGATGCGAACATTGTTCTGCCCGCTGTCCCTATCGATGCCAACAGCGCATACTGCGTCGCAGTATATGTGCGGTCAACGAGCATCGATATGAATGCCACAAACGTGACGGTCGCAAAAGCGCCTGCGAGGTCGTCGAGTAGCACGGCCGTCGCAAACAGGCTTTCCGAAGGGCCAGACCAGGCCAGTAGCGAGAACATGAGGTTGGTCAACGCCATGAGGATCCCAGACACAAACATTGCCCGGACCAGGCCAATCCGGATTGCAAACAGTCCACCCAGCAGAGTAAAGACGACCGTAGTGATCCAGCCGATACCCTTCGAATACAGTGCAATATCCGATTTCGAGAACCCGATTTCCTTGTAGAACACGATCGACATCCGGCCAAGGAAGGCCTCACCGATCTTGAAGAGAAATATGAAGCCGAGTATAGCCAGCGCGATGGCAAACCCGTTTCGCCGGAAGAAACTCATCAGCGGCCCGGCTACGGTACCGGCGAGCCATGCCATGACCTGGCCCGCGAACCCTGGCAGGCCGAGCTGCGATGCGATTCTGGCATCGGTTGCCGACTGTGCCGCACTCCGCTCAATGGGTGGTTTTTCGGGAATGAACATCAAGGCAATGTTGCAGGCGATGATGACCAAGCCCAACACCAGGAATGTGGCCTGCCAGTAATCCTGGATGCCGGCGCCCTGAAACGTTTCGGCAGTGTTCAGCGCTACCACGCCGCCGAGCTTGTAACCGGTCCACCAGCCAACGACTGCGATCGCCGCTCCTGCAGCCATCGATTGCCCTTCGTTCTGACCAATCTGTTCGATCCGAAGGGCATCGATGGTGATATCCTGGGTCGCCGAAGCGATCGCAATGACCAGGCCGATCGCAATCACGCCCCACAAATTTGCTGTGGGATCGACCAGACTCCAGGTCCCGAGGCAGACCAATATCAGGCACTGGAGGGTGACGATCCAGGCTCGTCGATGACCGAGCTTTGCCGTCAGGTAAGGCACCCAAAGCCGATCAATCAGCGGTGCCCAAAGAAAGTTGATGGCGTACACACCGAAAATCAGGCCAGCCCAGCCGATCGTGCTGCGGCTCAGACCGTCTTCCTTGAGCCACAGCGACAGGCTACTGCCGATCAGGACCCAGGGAAACCCGCTGATGATCCCCAACAGCAGGATACGAGCCATGCGCCGCTCGAGATAGATCGAGAATGTGTCTGACAGTTTTGCCACCGTGGCGCTTTCCTTCACGCTCGATAACGGGATGGATGGACTTGTATCAGCGCTGGGCTCAATCCGGGTACTGGGTGTGATTCCACTAACTTCGTAGCCATCGCTTCGTGGCCCTGTAGTCTACGATCAGCGGGGCATGATCAGAGAACCGCTGATCCCGGTAGATCGACGTCTGCTCAGCCCGAGCGGCGATCCCCGGGGTACCGATCTGGTAATCAATACGCCAGCCCACGTTCTTGGCCCAGGCCTGGCCGCGATTTGACCACCAGGTGTATTGTTCTTCCCGGTCATCCAGGCGGCGGAATACGTCGACCATCCCCAGGTCATCGAACAGCCAGTCCAACCAGGCGCGTTCATCGGGCAGAAAGCCGGAGTTTTTCCGGTTGCCGCGCCAGTTCTTCAGGTCGATCTCCCGATGCGCGATGTTGATGTCACCGCACAGCAGGTATTCGCGTCCGTCATTCATGAATCTTTTCAGCAGCGGCTTCATTCGTTTCATCATGCGGAATTTAAAAGCCTGGCGCTCATCGCCGCTGGTACCCGAGGGCATATACAGCGAAACCACGCTCAGGCGACCGATATCGACCTGGACCCAACGCCCCTCGCGGTCGAAATCCTTCCAGCCCAGGCCCACACTCACCCGGTCTGGCTCGCTGCGGGAATAGATCGCGACCCCGCTGTAGCCCTTGCGCTCGGCATCCACATAACAGGTCTTGAAACCAGGTGGACTGAATTCTGGTGCTTGTCGCTGTTCAGGCTGGGCGCGGGTTTCCTGCAGGCATACGACATCTGCCTTCTGGTTTGGCAACCAGTCGAAAAATTTCTTTCGGGCGGCCGCTCGTATACCGTTAACATTCAGCGTTATTATTCTCACTGAAGCGCCTTTTGATCAGGGTTTGACTGAACCACTTTGACGATGCCCGACACGGAGCACGATTTTCTTACGTTCGCCATTGACAGTGGCGTCCTCGGCTTTGGCGAGTTTACCCTTAAATCGGGCCGGATCAGCCCTTATTTCCTGAACGCCGGGCTCTTCAACACGGGCCACATGCTGTCCAGACTCGGGCGTTTTTATGCCGCGGTACTGGCAGAGGCGGAAACTGAAGACTTCATGCTCTTCGGCCCAGCTTACAAAGGCATTGCCCTGGCGGCCGCCACCGCTGCGGCACTGTATCAGGACCACGACAGGAACGTTGGGTTTGCCTACAACCGCAAGGAATCCAAAGATCACGGCGAGGGCGGTGCGGTGGTCGGTGCCAAGCTTTCTGGACGTGTCGTGATCATCGACGACGTGATCACCGCTGGTACTGCGATCCGCGAATCCGTGGGGATCATTCGCGCAGCGGGTGCTGAGCCGGCAGCGGTGCTCGTTGCACTGGACCGGGAGGAAAAGGTAAGCGAAGACGGCCGCTCCGCAGTGGCTCAGGTGCGTGAGGAACTGGGTCTACCAGTCCACGTGATTGCCCGGTTCAATACCCTGATTGAGCACCTCCGCCATACTCCTGATCTTGCCCAACACCTCGAGACCATGGAGGCCTACCGTGCCCGTTACGGTGAATCACAGCCTTGATACAGGCCTTGTCAAACCATCTCAGCAACAGCCTCTCATTGATGAATGCACACTAAGAATGGACCACAAAGCTGTAATTGATGTGCCAATCGCCAAGAAATAGCCTACTACTTTACTTTCCATCCTCCGCTCCGACCCCGGGGACGGACACGCCCGGGACCAATAACAGCTAGATAAAAAATCACTGTTGGGTTAGTTTTTGCCTATGGCCACACCCAAATTTCAAACAGACCTGCCTGCACTTCCGATTCGTCAAGATCGCGAACGACCCAGGTGTTCAGCACCATGGCCAAGTTACCGCCACTTTTGGAACACCCTGGGTCGGCTACGCCAGAAGTTGACACAGGGTATCGAATCCTGCCGGCGGACCCAATTTGCATACCGACAACCAGCGGTTCTACTGGCGGTAATCCTGTTATTTGGACTTTTTGCCGGTCAAGTGGCTGATGCCGACTCACATATTCCGGACGACCCCGATGAACTCCGAGAAGCCTACGATACCGCGTTCCAGGCCATGTACCAGGACCCTGCTGACCTCGACAAAGCAACCTCGTATATCGAACTCGCAATCGCGATAGGTGACCTGGAGGGGGCTGTCGCGGCACTGGAGAGGATGCTGATTTTTGAGCCAGACCTTCCGCAGGTCCGTATGGATCTGGGTTTTCTCTATATTCAGCTGGGCTCTCCCGGCATGGCCCAGGCCTATCTCAGTGATGTTCTACTGGAAACCGACCTGCCGGATGATGCACGCAGTCTTGTGGAATCAACGTTAAAGGACATCAGTAAGCAGTCCGTGGCCCATAAGTTCTCTGGCACGGTCGTTGCTACGGCACGCTACCAGACCAACGCCAACGCCGGGCCTGACAATACCGCCATCGTGCTGTTCGGCAAACCGGCACTGCTGGAGAAAGAATTCACCGAACAGGCAGACTCGGACGGGTCGCTGGCCCTGCAACTCGGTTATGAGTATGACTTCCAGGTTCTCCCGCAGCGCACCTTTAATATTGATTTGAACACTCTTGTTGGTCAGCAGGCTGAACAGAGCCAGTTGGATGCACAGTTCGTTGAACTGCAGGCTGGCCCTAGGCTGCATTTTGGTCAGGAAGAGGCCCGGGATCTTGAGGTGCGCCCCTACCTCTCGGGTAACCAGTACGCCACAGATGACGAGACCGTAACGGGGGTCGGTGGTGGTCTCGACCTTACCTACCGAGCCGGTGAGATGAACTGGGTTCTTCAATCATCGTATCTAGCGCAGAGTTACCAGTCACAGACCGCCCTCGACGGCTACACTGCCTGGGTCACTCTGGGTCCCCAGATTCGCCTGGGCGCGCAAGCTCTGGCATCCCTGACCGGTGTTGTTCGACAGGTTGGGGCAAAGGTGGCGTATGAGGACAACTTGGAATATGGCGCAGGTGTCACGCTGCAATACGGGTTCAACGCCCCGTTCTGGTTATCGGTTTTGCCCTGGAGTGTATCGGCCACACTATCGCCCACCTGGAAGTCCTATAATGCAGCCAATCCCACCATCGATCCTGACCATATTCGCCGCGATCAGTCGACTCAGGGGATGCTCTTGCTGAATGTACCAATGAGTGCCAATATCAGCTTAGCCCTGTCTGCTGGGGCGAGCCGTACCAGCTCAAATATTCCGAACAATGAAAACGACAATTACTACGCGAGCGTTGGAATCCAGGCGAATTTCTGACAACCGTCAGGGATACAGGCGGCCGGGTTACAGATCTCGGCGTGGCGTTCTAGTAGCATGATCTAATAACCATCTCACGAGTATGGGAATTATAGGTTTCCCTACACCGATGCGACGGGGCGCACAGATCCTTATTTAGAGACCGCGGAAATAATGCCAAAATGTGAAGGAATAGGCATATACTGCATAAAGATTGTAGACAAATCACACGACGAAGATCGTGAACGACAACATAGGTGAGCATCGTGAAACGGATCATCCAACAGATTTTTCTGTCCAAGGGGGCGAGCAGGTGTCCGTAGGGTCCTCTGTCCAATTGGAGTGGAGCAGTTACGGCAAAATCGTCGCTATCACACTTGCGGTTCTCTTCCTGCTTGCTGTGGTGCTTGGACCTGTAGAAAATGCCGGGGCAGCCCAGGCAGAGCAGGAAGTGGGTGTGGCTGCGGCGGCCACGACTCAGGCCGTTGGCATTCCACCGGTCTCCGCAGAACGGGTACTGAATCCGGGCGTGAAGATCCTTCTGGACGAGCAGGTCAGAACTGACGCTTCCGGACGCCTCCAGATCCTGTTCCTGGACGGTACAGCATTAACGCTCGGTGCTGACTCAGACCTCGTCATCGATCAATATTTCTTTGACCCTGACAGCGGTCAGGGTGGCATGAGCGTTAGTCTCACGACCGGTCTTTTCCGGGTCATCGGCGGGAAGATCTCCAAGAACCAGGAGATCAAATTCAACACGCCGACATCAAAGATCACGATCCGAGGTGGAATGACCGATCTTGACGTGAGATCCGATCAAGATATCGCACATTTTATCTACGGCCAGGCCATGTCAGTGACCGCCAATGGCGTCCAGCAGAAAATAAGTCAGCCAGGCTTCACCATTGCCGTAGATAAAGGCAAGGCGCCTGGCACACCGCAACGAAGCAAGGCGACGGATCTCGCGAAGTTGGCCGATCAGCTTGAAGTCGCTATTGAATCTGAAGATAAGGATGCAGCACCTTCTGATGCGCCTGCCCCAGCTGACGCAAATAATGCCGACGAAACCCCTTCGGAGGCCGATACATCCGAAGGGGGTACAGCTGAAACTATCGAAGTGTCCCCAGAGGCAGATTCCAGTGGTGAGAATGCGTCTGGCGATACAACGACGGGATCTTCCACAGAAAGTGCCGGCCCAACCCAACGGGAAGAAAAGCAAAGAGCTGACGAACAGAAGCAGGGAGCCAAAAAGGAGAAAGCTAAGAAGAATCTAAAAACCAAGAAGGGAAAGCAAGAAACAAAGAAAGCCGTGAAGAAGAAAAAAGCCGCCGCTAAAAAGAAAGCCGCTACAAAGAAAAAAGCCGCAAAGAAGAAAAAAGCCGCCGCTAAAAAGAAAGCCGCC
>PBDS01000072.1:0-22556 GCA_002718155.1 Pseudomonadota bacterium | reverse complement strand
CCGAAAATNTGNNCCAGCATCGCNTTGTTGGGNCCTAAGTTGTGGAAATAGGGATCCATCGACGATGGTTCTGAACGGAGGCCAATGGTTACCGTTTCCGCTATGGCATTGGTTGAAACAACGAACGCCGTGAATGCTGCAATTCCGACATGAATGATTTTGTTCATAAATTGCCTCCTTTAACCCTCCTTGGGGTTCATCATTAATCAAACAACCTTATCAATGTATCATGATTAGAGACAATTTAGACAACAAAGTTTTACCCTAAAACGTTGACTTCTTGAATTATTAAGCTTGATCTACAGACCACGCTGCTTCTTTGTCCAGAGGGAATACTGGACGCGGTAGGTATTGCCAGGCGAACGTAGCCAGATTTGGTGATGTCAACCCTGGGACATCCACCTCATGAATCTGTTCGGGTCGGAACAAATGTTCGAAACCGGCCCGAAAATGCCCGCGGCTCTTGACGACGATCGTGCGACAACTGGCAGGATCTATGCCGAACGCAGTCAGATAATCTGTCGAAAGGCACTGTTGGCGCTCCGAAATCACGACCACCCGTATTCCCCCGAGATTCAGTATGGCCGTGCGACCTGTGTTCACCGTCATGCCGGAAACCATACCGTGCTGACCGACGAATTGTCCTTCGGACAACCGTTCAACCCGCGCCGTCACATCCAGTGTCTCAGAAAATCGACTCTTCTCTGCCGCGTTCAGAGTCAGCGCCAATTCGGATCCTTCACCAGCAGAAAACGCCGCTTCAACGGCAGCGGGGTCGTAGAACACAGCCAGGACACAGTCACGAACCCCGGCCTCCAGAAAGACCCGCAGGATAGTCGTCGTGTTGCCTCGACCGCCACCACCTGGATTGTCCGCTGGGTCAGCAAACACCCGCGCGGGCAGTGCCTGCTCCCGGCTGACATCAACGGCGAGCTGAACAGCCTCATCCAGCGTCATCATTGACGGCTGATAGCGCTCCCTGTCCGCCCACGCCGCCTCAGCCAGTGTGGTCGCAGTGTCTTTGGCACGTTGCGGATCGTTACGGGCAGTCACAATGATCGTCATGCCGTTCTTCGGTGTATCGGCGAATGCAAACCCAGCCAGGATAGTCACATTCATGACAGAAGCATCGACATGCGTCTGGCCGAGCTCGATCAGTTCACCGTAGGGATAACCTGGTGCCGTCAGCTGCGTCACCGATGGGGCAACCAGCGGCAGGCGGATCCGGTAACTTACAGGACGAACACCCTCGAATATCTCCAGCATCGATCGCGCTGCCTCTTCACCACGTTCGTATAGATCGACATGTGGATTGGTTCGGTANCCGATCAGAAGATCGGTGCTCTCCANCATAATCTCAGAAACGTTGGCGTGCAGATCGAGCGTGCCAATCACAGGGACCCCGGGCCCAACAACATCCCGTATCAGAGCGAAAACCTCACCGTCGGGGTCGTGGGTATGGGTGGCAATCGCACCGCCATGCTGGCAGACATATACCCCATCCACAGGCCCTATCGTCTCAAGGTCGTGGCGCAACTCGGCCAGGAACTCGTCAAAGAATGCCTCCTCGACGGCACCCGCCGGGGTGGATCCGATCAGCAGTGCCGGACGGTCGACCCAGCCCCCGGGCCCACCGAATTCATCGTCCATGACTTTGTAGAAGCCGCAAACACCAAGATGAATACTGGGATATTCAGCGCGCGCCTGCCGGGTGATCTCCTCACCCTGGAAATACATGTGTTCCTCAAAGTCGCGGCGGTCACACGGCGACGCAAAGCGATTTGACTCCAGATTGAAACCACAGATCGCAATCTTCTTCATCACCAATTCCCTGTTCTCAATGTGTTCCCTGACCCGACCACGGCGAGACACCGTGCTGCGCAGATTGCGGTCCTGCACCCGTTTCGGATCGACGNCGTCTGTTTANTGCTTGATCTTTTTGTTTTCCGGGTCGTAAAGGGGGACCAGCGACACCTTGGCCGGAAAACGCCGGCAGGCCACCTCGATCTCGTAGCTGCCGGAGTTGACAAAATCCTCGTCAACACCCCCATCCTCAACCGGGTTGTTGACGTAACCCATTCCCACGCAGCCACCCAAGGTGTGTCCGTACATCGCACTNGTGATGTAGCCACAGATCTGCCCGTCCCGCACAATGGGTTCATTGTGGTAGAGCATAACTGCGGGATCTGTCATCAAAAACTGGACCATTCGTTTGCCGATGCAACCACTGTCACGCTGACGGAGCAGCGCGTCACGACCGACGAATCCGCCCGGCTTGTCGAATCGGACTGCGAATTCCAGACCTGCCTCGATCGGGGTNTCCTCGTCGGCAATATCGTGCCCCCAGTGGCGGTAGGCCTTCTCAATGCGCAGGGAGTTCATCGCGTGCATACCCACATTGGTCAAACCGAAGGACCCACCCGCCCCGACCAGGGTCTCGTAAACGTGCACAGCCATGTCGGTGGGGACAAGCAGTTCCCATCCCAGTTCACCGACGTAGGAGATGCGTGACGCCCGGACGGTCGCATAGCCCAGTTCAATCTCCCGGGAAGTGGCAAAAGGGAAGGCCTGGTTGGAGAAATCCGCCGGGCTGACCTGCTGAAGCAGCGCACGAGCGCTGGGGCCCTGGATATTGATCCCAGCATAGGCCGCTGTTACATCGGTCAATACAGCGTGAGATTCCGGAGGGATGTGACTCTGTAACCAGTTGAAGTCTCGGCTGTGGCTGGAAAAGGCAGTCATGACCAAGTACGCATCTTCAGCCAGGCGTGTCACGGTCAAGTCGGCGGAGATACCCCCCTGCTCGTTCAGCCACTGGGTATAGACGATCCGGCCCGAGGGTACCGACATGTTGTTGGCCGAGACATGGTTGATGATCTTTTCTGCGTCGCGACCCTGCAGGAGAAACTTGGAGAACGTGGAGATGTCGAGCAGACCTACGTTTTCGCGAACAGCTCGATGTTCCAGTCCTGAGTAGTCAAGCCATTTGGGCTTTGCGTAGGTGTGGTCGTAATCCGGATCGACCCCGTCTGGCGCAAACCAGTTGGGGCGTTCCCAGCCACCGGCCTCACCGAAACACGCGTTCGCGGCCGCGAGTCGATCATGNAGTGGCGTCCGGCGAATGCCCCTGGCGGTCTCAGGCTGCCGGAATGGCCAGTGCATGGCGTANAGCAGNCCCAATGATTCNGTGGTTCGGTCGTGCAGGTATCGCATGTTGGACTGGAATGGCAACGCCCGGCGAATATCGACGTCCCACAGATCCAGTGGTGGATGGCCGTCACGGATCCACTCGGCCAGTACCTTGCCAGCACCACCGGATGACTGGATACCGGTCGAGTTAAACCCGGTGGCAACGAACACNCCCTGCACCTCCGGTGCTTCACCGAGGTAGTAACGGTTGTCCGGGGTAAAGCTTTCCGGACCATTAAAGAACGTCTGAATACCAGCAGTTTTGAGCAGGGGAATACGGTGCATGGCGCGTTCCAGCATGGGCTCGAAATGATCGAAATCCTCGGGTAGTTGATCGAAGCTGAAATCTTCTGGTATGCCATCACCGCCCCATGGCTTAGCCACGGGCTCAAATGCCCCAACCAGCAGCTTGCCGGCATCTTCCTTGGCATAGAAACACGACGACGGTTCACGCAACACGGGCAANTCNCCCGGNAGGTCGTCNATCGGCTCGGTCACGATATAAAAGTGTTCTGCGGCGTGCAGCGGAATATTGACGCCGATCTGCCGACCAAAATCACGCGACCACATGCCGCCGGCGATCACCAGGAACTCGCACTCGATCTCACCTTCATCAGTCTGCACACGACTGATCCGACCGTTCTCAATGGTGGCACCGCGGACCGGTGTGTTTTCCATGACCCTGGCACCGGCTGTGCGGGCCCCCCGGGCCATCGCCTGGGTCACATCGATCGGATTGGTCTGTCCGTCACGCGGCAAAAAGACACCACCGACCAGATCGTCGGTGTGCATGACCGGGTATTTCCGGGCGATCCACTCTGCGGTGACCTCTTCGACCTCCAGGCCGAAGACCCGGGCCATCGAGGCTCCGCGCTGCAGTTCCTCGAGCCGCTCCAGGTCCGTAGCGACTGCGATCGAACCATTCTGCTTCATACCGGTCGCCTGGCCGGTTTCTGCTTCCAGGCCAAGAAAAAGCTCCGCGGTGTACTTCGCCAGCTTGGTCATATTGGCGGTCGCGCGAAGCTGTCCCACCAGCCCAGCCGCATGCCATGTCGTGCCGCAGGTCAGCTGTCTGCGTTCCAGCAGTAATACATCGGTGATACCGATCTTGGTAAGATGGTATGCCACCGAACAACCCACAGCACCGCCGCCCACAATGACGACCTGGGCCCGTCGGGGTAGTCCTTCGGTCATTGATTCTTCCTCCTGGTGAATGTTGCAGCGTTTGACGGGCACCCGGTCCTGGTGACGGCTGTTGCCGGCGACAGGCGATCGGTACTGTTATTCCAAGTGTACCCAATAAAGACCGGGATCGAACGCCCTGCCGGGATACAACTGGCATTTTCCAAGGACGCAGGTTAACGTCGTGCCGTGGATGATCCTCCCTCTACTACTGAATTTCTCGAACTGTGGCCGACACTGCTGATGCGTGATCGACTACCGGGCTGTGAGGATGCCAACCGGGCACTGGAATCAGAGATTCTGCGGATCGATTCCGAACATTCTGACCTGACAACCGATTACCTGTCGGGGAACCTGTTGATCCAGGAACACCCGGCAATCAGCTGGCTGCGTGAGTGCATCAATCAGGCGACGATTGTCTATATTCGCCGACTCGGGATCGACTACCAGCTGGACTGGCAGCTCCAGGGATGGGCCAACGTCAATCGATTCGGTGATTATCACAACCTGCACAATCACCCACATGCCTGACTGTCCGGAACCTACTACGTCGCAGTCCCCGACACCAGCGAGCCGCTTGCCGGCCGTCAGGACCGGAATCCTGGTGCGATTTCATTCTATGATCCAAGAGCACAAGCCAACATGGGCGCCATTCGCGGTGACGGTCAGGTCGAGGCTGAGCATCGCATTCTTCCGGAAGCGGGGTGTCTCCTGGTCTGGCCGGCCTTCCTGCATCACATGGTGCACCCGAACCTTTCCCGGGAGGCTCGGATTTCTGTGTCTTTCAACGTTGTTCTGCGCTGGTCAGAAAAATACCTGCCAAAACAATAACAAGCCATCAACCGGCCCGTGGTTGCACCATTCTAAATACTCGGACCTGTAACCGGCCCGTTTGTCATGCCCCTTGATCCGGTCTAGAATTTTCTAGCCGCATCTTGCCAAGTCCCGACCGGCAGTCGGCGGACGGCCACAGTCACAACCCTTAGAGGAGGTTGCACTATGACTGACATCAACTACAGTACTGCAGACGTAACCCCACCCATTACAAAATCTGTCCCACTCGGGATACAGCACGTACTCGCCATGTTTGCGAGCAACGTGACTCCGGCAATAATCATCGCCAGTGTGGCCGGACTGGCCGGTGCAGACAAGGTCTACATGATCCAGATGGCCATGGTCTTCGCCGGCATCGCCACACTACTGCAGACCATTGGCTTTGGCCCGGTGGGTGCCCGCCTACCGATCATGCAGGGTACCAGTTTTGCTTTTGTTCCGATTATGATTCCGATTGCCAAAACTGCCGGCATTGGGGCTGTTTTTGGTGCCACAGTCATCGGCGGGATCTTCCATCTTCTCCTGGGTACGGTTATTGGCCGCATTCGCAACCTGCTGCCGCCGCTCGTGACCGGGCTCGTGATTCTGACTATTGGGCTTGCGTTGATCCCGGTTGGGATCAAATATGCAGCGGGTGGCGTGCCACTGATGGGCAAGGAAGCCTTTGGCAGTTTTCAGCATTGGGGACTGGCACTGGTCGTGATCATCGTCACGCTTGCCATCAAGTTCTACGTTCGCGGGTTCGCCAGTACTGCTGCCGTTCTTCTAGGTCTGATAGCCGGTTACATCGTGGCTGCTGTGTTTGGAATGGTCGACTTTGGCCGAGTCGCCGGGGCCGCCTGGTTTGCCCTGCCGCAACCGCTCAAATTCGGCTTTGACGTCAACGCAGCTGCGGTCATCGGAATGTGCCTGATGGCAATCGTCTCAGCCATCGAGACGGTAGGGGATATCTCAGGTATCACCAAGGGTGGCGCTGGTCGTGAAGCCACGGACCGGGAGATCTCCGGTGGCACCATGGCTGACGGTCTCGGTACCGCCGTCGCCGGTCTTTTCGGCGGCTTGCCCAATACTTCCTTCAGTCAGAACGTCGGCCTGATTGCGATGACCGGGGTCATGAGCCGGCATGTCGTCACTATCGGGGCTGTTTTCCTGGTGATCGCCGGCGTCATTCCCAAGGTCGGGGCCGTGATCGCGGCCATGCCCATCGCTGTACTGGGCGGGGGCGTTATCATGATGTTCGGCATGGTCGCCTCAGCTGGACTCAACATGCTGGCGGACGTACAGATGACCCGACGCAATATGATGATCCTGGCGCTGTCGTTGTCGCTTGGCCTGGGGCTGCAGTCAGTACCCGGCGCGCTGCAGCACCTGCCAGAAACGCTCGAGATGCTGCTCAAGACAGGCCTGCTGCCGGTCGCAATCATTGCCATCGTGCTGAACGCCATCACCCCGGAAAACGATAGTTAAGAGCAGAGTAGTCAATGTCTGCCGGCTATAACTGCCGGCAGACATTGCGGGAAATCCGCAAGACCGTCCGTCGGGCGACAGGTGGCTTGTTATACTCGGCTCTCGGCGCCCCCGTAGCTCAGTTAGGATAGAGCAATCGCCTCCTGTATCGAACATGGGCACCAGGACCGGAAACGTCCTGCGTGAATCTGCTCAAACTCGGTGAACCCTCAGCACGCCCGGGTGGTGGCAATACCGAGCCAAGCCTGCCTAGTGGTGCAGGCGGGAAGGTGTAGAGACTTGACGGGCAGCACCTAAGGGCTTCGGCCTACCGGTGAAGATAAAGTCCAGACCACAAACGGCCATTGCCGGCAATGAAAATTGCAGTGGTAAGAAGCGATAGGTCGCAAGTTCGAATCTTGCCGGGGGCGCCATACTGTCAGCGGCGTGAAGTGGATAACCTGTGGATAACCCTGTGGATCTGCTGTTGACTACTTTGACAAATGTTCTCGCTATCCCACTTCCTGCTCTTCACCCTGCCCCGGACAGATAGGCCGGATCTCGCCAGGCCGTGAACGCTGTTCAGGAGCTCCGCGACCCGAAACTGGGATCTTTCTCGGCAGCAAATGACAAACGACATGACCTCTTCTGAAAAACCGATGTGCCCGGCTGGATTTTTTCGCCGCCTCGGGGCAATGATTTACGACAGCTTTCTTCTGATCGGGGTGTTGTTTGTCGCATTCCTGCCAGTGCCACTGGTCGATGCAGCAGCAGCCCCGGCGCTGTGGATAAAGCTTCTCAAACCGGTCTACCTGTTACTGGTCTGCTACCTGTTCTTCGGCTGGTTCTGGACTCATGGCGGTCAGACCCTCGGGATGAAGGCCTGGCGCTTACGCCTTCGTCGGAACGATGGCGGTGAACCGCTGTGGTCAACAGCCGGGATGCGTTTCCTTGGGGCACTGGTCTCGTGGTTGATCCTCGGGCTGGGCTTCTTCTGGGTACTTGTCGATCCAGGAAAAAGGGCCTGGCACGACCGCTGGTCACGAAGCAGGATCATCGTCCTGCCACCGGCGTCTTGAGACGGACATCCCTTGTCCACAGATACGGCTCAACGGTTGTTTTCTGACCAAGCGTAGAAAGCGATTCGCATGACCGACCTGATCAGGCCACTACACTCGTGCAACTGGCGCTCATGGTTTCTTGCCGTGGCCGGCTTTGCCGGGCTCATCTTCCAGGCCACCGCCTCAGAAAGCGTACCTGGCCAGACAAAAAAATATCCCGATCCGGTGAGCGCGCAAAATTTTCTGGCAGTCACGGCCAATGCTCACGCAACCCAGGCCGCTGTCGATGTTCTGAGTGCCGGAGGCTCAGCGGTTGACGCGGCAATCGTCGCACAGCTGGTTCTCAACCTGGTTGAGCCGCAGTCTTCAGGTATCGGTGGTGGTGCTTTCATGCTCTATTACCATGCAGCAGACAACACACTCTACGCGCTGGATGGGCGCGAAACAGCACCCGCCACCGCCGGTCCGGAGCACTTTCTCAACACCGATGGAACACCCCTCAGCTGGCGCGAGGCGGTTGTCGGCGGCCGCGCCGTCGGTGTTCCCGGTACCCTGCACCTGCTGCACACTGCCCACCAGCGATTCGCCAACCGCCCCTGGCGTTCTCTTTTCCAGCCGGCCATCGCGCTGGCCGAGGGCGGTTTCAATGTCTCGCCACGCCTGGCCAGTGCCATCGCATCGGCATCGGACCGCGGGTTACGCCGCTTTACTCCGACACGCCAATATTTTTTCACCGAAAACGGTACCCCGCTCCCGCAGGGATACCGACTGAAGAACCCGGCGTTCGCCACGACGCTTCGCCGGATCGCTGACGATGGAATTGGTCCTTTTTACAGTGGAGAGATCGGCCACAGAATCGTAGACACCGTACGCTCGGCAGCGAACTCACCCGGCCTGATCACCCGCTTGGACCTAGAAAGCTATCGGACCATCATCCGCCAGCCGGTCTGCCAGGCGTATCGCGGCTACCGGGTTTGTGGGATGGGCCCTCCAAGCTCCGGAGGCCTGACGGTCGGGCAGATTCTCGGGTTGCTGAGACACTTCGATCTCCGGGCTGCAGGTTCGGGTGCTGTGGGCCTCCACCTGGTACTTGAAGCATCCAGGCTGGCATTCGCAGACCGCGCCAAATACATGGCGGACAGTGATTTCGTATCAGTTCCCGAGGCCGGCCTACTGAATGCCGGCTATCTCAGGCAACGCGCCGGACTCATCCGGCGCGACTCGTCCATGGGTAAGGCACAGGCCGGATCACCCCCGAAAGCTGTAACCGCTCTTTCTCCAGACAATCGGGAAAAACTGCCGGGCACCAGTCACATCAGTATCGTCGACCGCTACGGCAATGCCGTTTCGATGACCACCACGATCGAGTCGGGATTCGGCAGTCGACTGATGACGGGCGGCTTTCTGCTCAACAACGAATTGACTGATTTCTCTTTCCTACCCGAACGCCACGGCCTGCCGGTCGCTAACCGTGTCGAGGGCCGTAAACGCCCCCGCAGTTCGATGGCGCCGACGATGGTATTTGACCATCTCGGACAGCCGGTGATCGTCGCAGGATCACCGGGCGGCAGCCGGATCATCGGCTATGTGGTTCAGGCGTTGATCGCCATGCTGGACTGGGGAATGGCACCCCAGCAGGCCGTTGAAATGCCGCATTTCATCAACCGCAACGGCCCAACTGAACTGGAAAACGAGCCCCGCAACCAGAACCTGCAATCGGCGCTCGAGTCACTCGGACACGAGGTCCGTGTTCGCCGACTCAACAGCGGCCTGCATGTAATCCGGCGCAATCCGGACGGCCAGCTGGAAGCGGGCGTGGACCCCCGACGAGAAGGGCTGGCACTTGGCGGTTAGCAAAATGGCAAGGCTCATTCGAGGCTGGCAATGATCTCACTGTGGTAGGCCCGGTTGTCGTGGCGACTCATCTCCTGCAGCCCGGTCGGGCTGGTGATATTGACCTCAATGAGCATCCCGCCAATCACATCGATGCCGGCAAATATGACTCCGTGCCTGATGAGATCTTCCCTGAGCGCCGCACAGATCTCAAGATCGCGGTCTTCCACCTGGCTTGCAAGCGCCGCACCGCCCTGATCCAGATTATTCAGCTCCACACCGTCGGCATGCAGTCGCAGGATGGCTCCGAGTGGTTCTCCGTTCAGCAGAAGAATGCGCTTGTCTCCCTCTCGAGCCGCGTCAAGATACTCCTGAACGATCACCCAGTGACCGGCATTGGACGTCGCACTTTGGATCTTTGATTCAAGATCAGTGTCACCCGGTTCCACAAAGATGATCCCAGCGCCACCGTGGCCATCAACTGGTTTGATGGTGGTTCGGCCGTGCCGGTTCACAAAATCAACGATCGACTCGCTGTGTCTGGCAACAAGCGTCTTCGGGATCACATCGGGATAGCGCAGCGCCGCCAGTTTTTCGTTCCAGTCGCGTATCGTCGATGGCCTGTTGATGATCGTCACCTGCTCGGGAAGTAGGTCGAGCAGCATCGTCATATAGAAATAGGACCGGTCCACCGGTGGGTCGGTTCGAATCCAGACCACATCCATCTCATCCAAGCAGGCAGACCTAGGCGTTGCCGGTGAAAACGGTCGCTCCGAATTCTCACGCACCTCCACCTGCTGAGTCGTTGCAATGACCTTATGTCCGTCAACTGACAGGTCACCTGCGTCAAGATAGAACACATCGTGCCCGCGCTGGGCAGCCGCCAACATCAGGAAGTAGCTGGTGTCCTTGTACGCCTTGACCTGCTCCAGCGGGTCCATCACAAATGCATGTTTCATACTGCAAGCATAACCGCTGTGCCAGGCATGCCGCTACGCGTCACGCCGCCGCCGACTCCTGCGCTTGCGAACTGCCTTCGGTCTAGCATGCATCCCATCACAGCAGGCTCTGGTTCCCGCCGTGACTGGTCCCAAGAGTTCAACAACAGCGTCGAGGTCCGGAGCACCACGCTTGGAATGGCTTTCAAGCGCCTGCCGCATGGCTGCCAGGTGCTCCGGTGTCGTGCCACAACACCCGCCAATGATGCGGGCACCCGAGTCCAGTGCCAACTCGACATAGCGGGACATCAACTCAGGGGTGCCACTGTAGTGAATCTGCCCATCGACAAACGCTGGGATTCCACAGTTGGACTTTGCCACCAACCGATCATCGTCAGTCAGTTGCTGTGACATGGCCAGCAACGCACCGATAAGGTCTGCCGCTCCGATACCGCAATTGGCACCAAAAGCTGCCAACCTGGGTACCGTTTCACGATACAGATCGACCAGTTCTACCGGGGAGACGCCCATCATGGTGCTGCCGTTAGTGTCAAAGGTCATGGTCGCGATGACCGGCAGCCCGGTTGCCGCAGCGGCCGTTCCGGCTGCTCTCATCTCTTCCTTGGACGACAGCGTCTCCAACCAGATGACGTCTGCACCGCCGTCAGCAAGGGCCATCGCCTGTTCGGTAAACGCTTCCGTTGCAAGTTCTACCGAAAGCGCCCCGACCGGTTCCAGGATCTCACCGGTCGGCCCGATTGAGCCTGCAACTACGACGGGTCGCCCGACACGCTCCGCCTCTTCCCGGGCGATCTCAGCAGCAGCCCGGTTCAACTCAACAACTCGGTTCTCCATCCGGTGCAGCTTGAGTCTGTAGCGACTTCCACCGAAGCTGTTTGTGAGGATAATGTCGGCCCCGGCCTCGATAAACCGGCGATGCAGAGATGCGACACGATCGACATGGTCTGCGTTCCACATCTCCGGCGCATCGCCGGACTGAAGTCCCATATCGAAATAATTGGTGCCTGTCGCGCCATCAGCAAGCAACCACGGGCGCGTTGCAAGCAATTCTGTTATGTTCGGCAAAGGTACCTCCCGTACGCGGATTAACGCCAGCAACGGGAACAAAAAACCCGCGCCAGCTGGTGCTAGAGCGGGTCTGCCTCGACACACTCGCTTTAGCGAATTTGTTTAGCGCCCGCAAGCTGACAATCAAATCGGCGCTCTGAAAAGAAAAGGGTATCGACTATCGGCTGGACTGTCAAACCACCCCACTGGCAGGTATCGATCGATTCGAACCCACCTCTAACCGAGAGGGTTGTCTGGATCTATACCGGGCATGAAGGGCTTTCGTCGGTCCCGATGCGTGATCTGGTACACAGTACCGAGCCAGTTGTTGAACACCACCTTGCCGGTATCCCCCCACGTGTTGTGGACCTGTACGTCAGATTCAGGAAATTCTTCTACTAGACTGGTCCTATCTGAGCAATTCATTGCCTTGTTCTGGTACTGCCGTAGTACGGCTTTCGCATCATCAAGAAAATAACGGTCAGGATAGGGCGGATAGTCACTGATCTCGCCGGTCAGGAAACGGACCACTTCCCGCTTGTATTCCTTGAGCAGGCTGTTGTGATCGTATTCCGGATGACCCTGGAAATAGACAAACCGGAAACCGTCCGCGCTGGTGGCGAGATGCACACCGGCATCCTCACTAGAGACCAGTACTTTGAGGTCTGCGGCCACCATCTGTTCCGGGAAAATCTCATTCCACCTGGAATGCGGCACGTCAAAGCGGGTGTTTGCACCCTGAACCAGCGGGTGGGCAAGACTGACCTGGTGGGCAAAGACACCCCAGCGCTTGGTCGGCAATGGTTGTCGTTCAATACCGTGGAAATACTTGAGCGCGGCATGGGTTGCCAGACAAGCGCACAGCGTAGAGGTGACGTTGGTACGTGCCCAGTCCAGCAGGTCGCAGAGGGGTTCCCAGAACATCTCATCGGTCAGTTCCGCATGAATCGGGTTGGCGCCACTGACAATCAGGGCATCCAGCCCCGCGTCCTTTAGCTCTTCGAAATCAAAATAAAACCTTTCAATGTGAAGCGCTGCGTTTTCGCCGCGGGGAATCTTCTTGGAAGTGAACGGGTAGATATGGAACTGCGCAATGCGGTTGCAGCCACCGACAAGCCGCAGGAACTGCCGCTCGGTTGGTTCCAGCGCCGCATCAGGCATCATGTTGAAAAGACCAATGTGAAGCTCCCGGATCTCCTGCCCTTGGGCACGAGAAGGATCCAGAACCTCTCCGCCTTCGGCCTGATAACGGGCAAAACTGGGAAGATCTGTATTGGCAACGAGAGGCATGGCTATCCCAGGCTGTCAGAGATAAGGTCCATAAAGTCCTCCTCGCCCTGTATCGCATCGATCTGATCGGCTTGCACGACTACGCCATAATCCCGGGCTATAGACTCGTAAAGCGGCAGCCGATGTTCAACCAGCCGAGGAAACATCCAACGGAAATAGTCCGAGGGGTCGATCTGCCATGGAACTTCAAGCTCTTGTTCACGGAGATACTGCGGCAGGACCCTGTCGAGAAAGCTTTCCTGGTAATACATCGGTTTCGGATCCTGCAGCGACCGTTCAATGATCTGGTCGAGCAGCCCGTTGGAGGGCTTCAGATAGATAATCAACGTGTCTTCAGCCAGCTGGCGAATCACATCCGGTTCCTCGAGCTCACACAGGCTGCCGCCCGCATCATTGATGAAATACGGGTAGCCGTAAGTCTCTTGGGCTTTATTGATGAATGTCCGAACGTCGTACATGGCAGAGATCTCTGCGTCCCGATGCTGTCTCTGGCGTCTCTTGAACTCCTCCACCGACAAGCCTCCGCTGGCAGGGTCACCGATCATCCCCAGATAACTCGCGATTGGAGCAAGGTTGTTGATGGTGATGTTGTGGCAGATGCAAATCGAATCCGAACGCAACAGGTTCGCCAGGAAAGGCACCTTCATAGCTTCTTTCTTGATATTGTCCAGGATCGGTTCGCCCAGGTACCAGGTCCCGATGCGGTAGTCGCCTGAATAATGAAACCAGCGTTCCCTGGGAAGCTTGCTCGCCAGAGTGGTTTTACCGGAACCTGACATACCGAGCAGGGTCACCGCACGGAAAGGCGCAGATCTGAACTCGACTGCTGTCATATCTTGTTTAACTTGTGGCAACGCTTTTCTCCGCGCGGTGTATCTTCAATACCCTAAACGACCTAAAATTGGACGCTGACTGACCCGACAAATACTAACCGGAATTTTAGCCGGGATCTGACCCTATTTCGAACAGCAGTGCCAAGACGTGCGTCACGTTCAGGACCGGTCACTGACAAAGGTCTCAATCTCTACCCTCTTTAATCCAGGAGTTGCCAAGACATGAGTGAAGACACACTCTTCAGCCGGATCGTGGCCGGTGAGATACCAGCAGATATCGTTTTCCAGGATGACCGCGTGACGGCTTTCCGGGATATTAACCCCCAGGCACCGACCCACATCCTGATCATACCGAACAAGATCATAGCAACGGTCAATGACGTCACAAAAGCCGACGAAGCGACGCTGGGGCACATGTTTGTAGTGGCGAGAGACCTGGCGGAGCAGGAAGGCATTGCCAGTGACGGCTACCGGTTGCTCGTGAACTGCGGGCATCACGCCAACCAGGAGGTTCTTCACCTTCACATGCACCTGGTCGGTGGAAAACCACTGGGTCGAATGTTGTCCACCAAAGTACGAGAATCGAGCTAGAACCCCCGCCGGGTGTTTATCTGAATCTTTGGGTCGTGCACTAAGCGAGAGGCGCCCGGGGAAAGTGTGCCGGCCTCACTGGCAGCGATCCGCCCCACCCTCAGGCCTGTGACTTGGACAACGCCTGGTCGATGTCCCACAAAATGTCGTCCAATGTCTCCA
This sequence comes from Pseudomonadota bacterium, assembly GCA_002718155.1. GTDB lineage: Bacteria > Pseudomonadota > Gammaproteobacteria > Arenicellales > UBA868 > UBA9619. Next base: position 8,129 of record PBDS01000072.1, on the reverse strand, counting down.
GCCCGACAGACAGGCGGATCATGTCGGGACTGACACCAGCGGTGATCTGTTCTTCTTCGGTCAGCTGGCGGTGCGTGGTCGATGCCGGATGGATGACCAGTGTTTTAGCGTCACCAACATTGGCCAGATGACTGAGAAACTGCACCCCCTCTATGAACTGGATTCCAGCCTGCTGTCCCCCTTTGATTCCAAATGCCAGCAGGCCGCCCGGCCCGCGGGGCAGGTATTTGCGGGCCAGATCATGGTAGGGACTGTCTGCCAGACCCGCATACTTCACCCAGGCAACGGCAGGATGGTCCTTAAGATGCTGTGCAACAGCCATAGCGTTGTCGCAGTGTCTGTCCATTCGCAGGGGTAACGTTTCGAGTCCCTGGAGAAACAAAAACGAGTTGAAGGGACTCAGTGTCGGGCCCATGGTACGCAGGGTCTCCATTCTCGCCTTCATGGTAAACCCGAAGTCTCCGAAAGTCTCGTAGAACCGAATGCCGTGATAGCCCTTGGAAGGCTCGGTCATCCCGGGAAAATTTCCATTGTCCCACGGAAATTTCCCAGACTCGATCAGGGCACCACCAATCGAAGTCCCGTGACCGCCGATCCACTTGGTGACCGAGTGCACGACGATGTCCGCGCCGTGCTCTATAGGTCGGCACAGGTAAGGTGTTGCAAACGTGCTGTCAATAACCAGGGGCAGCCCGGCATCGTGCGCCACGTCAGCGACCGCAGCAATATCGAGCACATTGTTCAGCGGGTTGCCAATGGTTTCGGCATAGAGCACCTTGGTCCGCGGTGTGATCGCCCGGGCGAAGTTCTGAGGATCATCTGGATCGACAAAATGGGTGGTAATGCCCATGCGCCGGAACGTGTAGTCAAACTGGGAATAAGTACCGCCATAAAGCGTACTGGACGACACCAGTTCGTCACCGGCTTCAAGCAGAGTAAGCAACGTCACCATCTGCGCCGCCATCCCGGAACCCACGACCACCCCGGCCCTGCCGCCCTCCAGGGTAGCCAGTCGCTCCTCGAGCACCGCACTGGTCGGATTCATCATCCGCGAATAGACATTACCGAAGGTCTGCAGGTTAAAGAGGCTGGCTGCGTGATCAGTATCATCGAAAACATACGAGGTGGTCTGGTAGATCGGAACCGCGCGGGAACTGGTGGTGGTGTCAGGCAACTGGCCTGCGTGCAGACACAGCGTCTCAAACCCGAATTCTCTGTCAGCCATTGAGATGACTCAGTAAACCAGCCATTTTGGCCGCCTGCTGGAAACCACGCCTGTGGTCACTCCGAAAAGGTTGAGTCCGCCCATCAGGCGGCCGTGTTCGATCTTCATACAGCGGTCCATCACCACTTCCAGCCCCCCTTCCCGGGCGATAGAGGCCGCCGTCTCGTTCACGACACCCAGCTGCAGCCACAATACTTTTGCCCCGATATCCACAGCACTCTGTGCAATCGGCGGCGTGACCTCGGACCGCTGGAACACATCGACGACATCGATCGGCTCTGGAATTTCCTGCACCGCAGGGTAGCACTTCTCACCCAGTATCTCGTCGTAGTTCGGATTGACCGGGATGATCCGGTATCCGTGATCTTTAAGATACTTGGCCGCAAAAAAACTCGGTCTCCACCAGTTGGCTGACAATCCGACGACTGCAATGACTGTATTCTCGCCGAGTATTCGGCGAAGATCATCAATGTCGGTCATCCTGATCACCTTTAGGGTTTTAGGGCACTCGGCTAGGAACCGGGCAGCTACTGGTCCCAAATTCTACCTGTAAAACCCTTGGTGGGTGTACCGCCGGTCAGACCGCAATAACCAATCTATTCTGTCTTAGGTGTTGCCAAATGTTCGAAGGAAGCACGCCAACCGGGTCCCGGCCGTTTAGAATCCCGTACGCGTTTTCCATTTCCGAGTCTGAATTCTCAGTTAGATGAGCCCCCGTACTCCGTTGCATCTGGGATGGATGGTCGTTGCCGTATGCTGTGCCGTTGGCATTCTTTCCTACGGCGTGCGCCATTCGTTCTCAGTTTTCTTTCCGTCGATTCTGAGCGAGTTCAGCTGGAGCCGGGGCAGTACTGCATTCATGCTCTCCCTGCACCTGCTCGTATACGGGTTGGTTGCCCCTATTGTGGGCAACCTCGCAGACCGCTGGAAAGCAAAGCGCCTGATGCTGAGCGGCGTGACCATTCTCGGCTGTGCGGCCGCGTCCTGCAGCCTCGCTCAGGAACTCTGGCATTTCTATCTCGTATTCGGCGTGATCACCCCCATTGGCCTGGCCTGCTGTGGTTCCCCGGTGATGAATCCCACCATCGCCAACTGGTTCGAGAGCCGTCGTGGCCTCGCCCTCGGGCTGGCCCAGATGGGCGGTGGCCTTAGTTTTGTCTATGTGGTGCTGGTTGAATACGTCATTGAGTTACTGGGCTGGCGCCTGTCCTATGTGGTGATGGGCTCCAGTGTGATTATCATTCTAATACCGCTCATCCTGACACTATATTTCTTCCACCCCAGCCACAAGCGGATGCAGCCGTTCCGGTCGCAGTCATCCCGGCTGCGGCCCCGGAACAGACCCCGGCACGGACAGCGCGAGCGTCCTGAATGGAACCTGAATCAGGCTCTGGGTAGCCTGCAACTGTGGATGCTGGTGTTGTCAAACATGTGCTTCTGGGGGAGCGGTTGCTATCTGGTGATTGCACATCAGGTCAAGTTTGCAATGGACATCGGCTACTCCGGGATTCTGGCCGCATCGGTGTTCGCAATGTTTGGCGTTTTCATGGTCATCGGGCAGGTCGGTTCTGCTGTCTCAGACATCATCGGGCGTGAACTCACGGTCCTGATCGCCACTGTGCTCGTGGTTTTTGCTGTCATCCTGCTTAACGGGATAACTGATACCAGTCAGGCTTGGATGTTGTATGTTTACGCCGTCACCTTCGGCCTGGGTGCTGGCCTATATTCTCCAACCATTTTCGTAGGCGCCGCAGATATCTTTCACGGTCGCCACTTTGGTACTCTCAACGGCATCATTCTTGGCGGCCTCGGCTTAGGCGGTGCCATGGGTCCCACCATCGGTGGTTACCTGCATGACATTTTTGGCAGTTATCGGTATGCCTTCGTCTTCGCGATTTTCAGCTTCGTAATTGCCGGTACGTCTTTCATGATTGCTGCACCCAGAAAATTCGGCCGCTCAGGCTAGAGCGACCCGGAGTTGATCCAAAACACCGGCAGTCACCGCCACGCAAACAATGGCTGCTCGTAATGTGCGACCCGCGTCGAACGACCGTAGAAAGTGACCTCTCGAAACTGGAACAGGATGGCCGCCGTGGGAGAGAAAATCTCGTCCTCTAGTGACGCCAACACCATCGACAGAACCGGGTTGCTGCTTTCGGGAATGTGATGCAGGCGAGGTATACCGGGCTGATCAAGATCCGTGATCGGCACGAAAAACACTGCCTCAACTTCCGCAGGATCCCGCTGCACCGCTTGATGGTCCTCAAGCCAGACGATGACAGGGGTGATTCGAAAGCCGGAACGGGTCGGAAAATCATCCAACTGACCGATCACGCTGGACTGCGTTGCGTTCAGGCCGAGTTCTTCTTTCAGTTCCCGAAGCGCTGCGCTGTGGGCATCTTCCCCATCGTCCAAGCGCCCTCCGGGCAGCGCATACTGGCCTCCGTGCCTGGACAGCCGGCTGGCCCGTCGGGTCAGCAGAAAACAAGCAGCACCGGTGGACGGGTCCCTCACGAGCACAATGGCCACAGCGGCTGGGCGTAACTCGTCATCCTGGATTGTGGCTGGCAGAAACGCCCCCAGGTTATTCTGACAGTGCGAAAGCAGCGTGTCGTTAAAACCGAACTGCAAATCATCTTTTCCCACGACCAGGCCCCGGCTGATGAGTCGTTATTACTATGTTTTCCGGCGCAGGCTGGGCTAGATTTCCGGTTGCGCTCCGGCGGCCAACTCGATCGGCTGCCCGTGGGGTGTATTGAGATAAGCCCTGCGCCACTGCTCGATTCGCGAATCAAGTATTTTGCGCTCGAGAACTGCTTTGCGCAGCAACAGGACTTCTAAGGCTGCCAGCCAGTGCTGGTAGTAGGTATCGCCACGGTCGGCCTCACCACGTGCACCAGCACTGCGGATCTCCTCGGACAGCGTATCAGTCCATTCCGACCAGTCGAACACACCCTGCTCGAACAGCTTTATCACCATCGCGAAAGCCTGTGCCTGCCAGGGTTCAGCAAACGTCTCAGCGTGAGTTCTCTCCAACTCGGAAAGGGTCCGGTCAATATCAGGTTGCTGCGTCATTCCGCTGCCAGGTAGGGCTCCCAGAGATCAATATGTACTTTAAAATCCGAGTTGAGTCTCTCGCCCCAGAGTTCGGTCGCTGAAAAACAGACGCTGTAGAGGTGCTCGCCTTCGCGGCTGCCCAAAGCGCGCCTGTCAGGAAACACATGCGCACCGCAGTGGTTCCGCACCACACCCTGTTTACCTCTCGCATATCGAGGCAGCCTGGTGTGCCCTGTCGGGTTGATGTTCACGACCCGCACTTTGTCACCGGGGTGAAACCGTGGATGCTGGTCGATTTCCATGTCTGTGGGACCGCCCTTCAGGAGGGTGGTCTCCACATCGCCGGCCTGCAACGGGACAACAGCTGAAGCTCCCGCTGAGGGGTCAGCTGCACCACGCTCGAGTTCCTCGGCGGTAACCAGTCCTTTTTCCACAAGCAGCATTTCCAGACCTCTGAGCCAGTTCTCGTAATAGCTGTTGCGCATGTAATCAGCTGGGTGCTGGCGTTCCCTGGCATGCCTGGATTCATCAAGGTTCCAGGTGCGGAGAAAACCGGTGGCCATCGTCATCGCAAAGACCCTTTTTTCCCAGGTACCGTGGAACACGGGCTCATCTTTCTCAGCCTCGGGGGCGATAGGACCGAGACCATGCATCCCTCCCAGGTCGTGCCCGCCGTTCATGGGTCGACCGACGACCCGGGCGTCCGGGCTTTTTCGACCCCGATCATCGCATTGCGACTGACCAGCGGAATCAATTCGTCTATCAGCCAACCGTCTGTGCCAGCAGGGCGTTCCGGCACGACCATGTAGCGCATCTCCGACGTTGAATCCCAGACCTGGATTTCAACGCTGTCGGCAAGTTCCGTGCCGAACTCGGCGAGAACACCCCGCGGATCGCTGACAGCCCGGGAGCGATACGGCGCAGACTTGTACCATACCGGTGGCAAGCCGAGGACCGTCCACGGATAACACGAACACAGTGTACAGACCACCAGGTTATGAACCTGCGCGGTGTTCTCCACGGCCGTCATGTGCTCGCCCTGGCGGCCAACAAATCCCATCGAGGCGATGGCAGCCGTCGCATCTTCCAGCAACCAGACCCTGTACTCAGGATCTGACCAGGCCCTTGCCACGACCTCGGCGCCGTTTCGGGGGCCGACCTTGTTTTCGTAGGTGTCGATCAGTGCATCAAGTGCGGCCGGGTCCACCAGGCCCTTCTCCACCAGCAGGGACTCCAGCGCCTTGACCTTCAATACGAGGTCAGACGGCGGTTCAGTATGGTCATGTGAATGTTCAGTCACGTGGTTTCCCTTAACTCTCCTGCTGATTACTTTGCGATCAGGCAAGACCCGATCTCGTCGGCAGTAAGTTTACGTCAAGTCTTACCTTTTGTACCCGGCTCGTTAGCCAACGGCTAATGCCAGATAAAAACAATCGCCCCGCCGGAGATGATTTAAGCCTTTCTGACACGGGCAGACTGGTCTTTCATTTCGGCTATCAAGACGCCGTGCGCCTCCATGATATCTGAGACAGGGCAGCACCAAGCGCGACCAGTACCGCACCGAACACCTGACTGATCAGCAATGCCCCGCCGAACATCAGATCCAGCAGCAATACATAGAAAGGCAACGCATTGATGTGAAGGGCTGCAACAGTGACGCCGATTTTCTCAGCGCTGATCATCCAGCAAACCATTGAAAGACCCACTCCGAAAACACACAAAGCGAAAACCTGGGCCAGATCAGGTGGACTCAAAGATGCACTCAACTCAAAAAAACCACTGTGCTTTATCAGCAATGTCACCGGCAGCAGGAACAATGCACCGGCTGCCATGGTCAATAACGTACGGGGATAAGCAGGAATCGGCAGGAGCCTGGTCACCGATACACGCGAGAACCAGGCCCACAGGATCACCGCACCCAGGACCAGAAACTCACCGCCTTCGAAGCCGATCTCGGTCCGAGTACTGGACCAGGAGACCAGAAGACCGCCGCTGATCGCAAGCCCTATCGCAACCGAAATCCGGGTGGTCACTTTCTCCTCACCCTTGAGCGCGCCCATTACTACAGAGAACAATGGGATGGTCGTCGCAATGACCGTGACGTTGACGGGATTGGAGTACTTGAGGCCAAGGTTCATGGCAAATGTTCCCACTCCGATACCCAGAGCACCGACAAACAGCGCATCGCGAAACGGCCAACTCTGCCAGTTGTATTTTCTGCCAGATATAAACGCAAGCAACCCCAGCACCAATGCACCGCCGGTAAGTCGAATCGTGGCAAGTGATAATGGATCCCAGCTTTTCAGGAGCACATCTGAAATCGGGAAACTGGTTGCCCAGAGCAACATGCTCAGCACCGCCATTAGGTTTCCCTGTGAACGGTCTGAGTAAGAAGAAAAAAACATGTTGAATCGCCAGAGCCACTAAAGAGAAGCGCGACTATAAGACCTGCCTAAGTGCACCGGGCAATTAATTCACCTTTCATGGATGGCACATCCGACGCAACGCAACCGGGCTCTGGACCTGTAGTGTAAAAAGGCTCCCGTGCAGGGATGCCCGGCCTTTCTAATCAGATCCCGTGCCGCTTCGACAACAGCGAATCGCGGCACATGGACCTGCGCTGGTCAGAGATTTCCGCTTTCGGGCTTACTTCAAGTCCACCCATTGATAGAGCCCAAAAGAGAAAATAATTCTATTCTTTTGCTGTATTTAGAGTTCTATTTCCTAGAATTCGAGCGAATCCTTAGGCAGAATGTTTACTAGTTGCGAAGCACCATTTTGTTGGGGGTAGAACGGCATCCCGGCTCTGATAAGGCCCTACAAGCCGCTTCATAACCCAATCACAGAGGTCGACGTCGAGCTACAGCCGGACAACGGGATTTAGCGATGATTCGTGGTATGCGTCAGGCAGGTGCTGAAACCAGGCTTACCACGATTCACTCACCCATCAGGAATTGAGGACACATGAGATTCGATGAAAGACAACTATTACTTTGACAATGCGGCAACCACATTGCCCAAACCTGAGCCCGTTTACCAGTTTATGGACAGTTTCTTTCGCAGCCACGGCGTCAATCCCGGACGCTCGGGCCATGAACTTGCCATAGAGGCCGAGACCATGATCATCGAGACCCGACGAATGCTCGGTGAGTTTTTTGGCTTCGGCGGAGATCCCAACAGGGTCACGTTCTCACTCAACGCTACCGACTCAATGAATATTGCGCTGCTTGGGTTGATCCGGCAGGGCGACCATATGATCATCACACGCGTCGAACACAACGCTGTACTACGTCCGGCCAATCACCTGGAGCGGGACCTCAATGTCTCGGTCAGTCGGATTAGTGCAGACGACGTGGGTTACGTTGATCCTGAAGACATCCGAAAAAACATCACCGATAAGACCCGGATCGTAGTTGTTAATCACGCTTCCAATGTCATTGGCTCATTACAGGACATCCAGGCCATCGGTAGGATCGTCAAGGACTCACCGGCGATCTTTGTTGTTGACACTTGCCAGACAGCCGGTGTGGTTCCCATTGACATGGATGGGTGGGGAATCGACGTGCTGGTTTTTACTGGGCACAAAGGACTGTTTGGGCCCATGGGCATCGGCGGCATGATCGTCCGTGAGGGTGTCGATATACGCCACGTGAAAACAGGGGGCACCGGAGTCAACTCGGTCTCCGAATTTCACCCGGAGGAATATCCACACAGGGTGGAAGTCGGAACACCATCTATACCTGGAATCGCCGGCCTCAACGCCGCCCAGAAATGGTTTGCCAAGCTTGGCCGGGACCGATCGAGCGATGCTGCTGATCTCTCGTCCCATGCTGCTGCCTGTCAGGCA
>PBDS01000071.1 GCA_002718155.1 Pseudomonadota bacterium | reverse complement strand
AGCCAGCATCTTTTCAGCACCGACAAGACCTGCCTTGAGTACGGTTCTGACCCACTCGGTCAAATGGACGTGGCCACCGCTCATCACGTCGGAATGGTTGGATTTTTCAGGCCGCTGGTCCGAATGCTGGAGGGCCGCGAAATAGCGCTGACTGTGATTGAAAAAGATGCTCTGTATCTGGATTATGGGGGGCCGGTGGAGGTGACGCTTGACACGGCTGCGCTACGGTCATGTGACCGGGTTCTAGTAACAGCCTCGACACTACTCAACGACACCCTAGAATCGGTACTCGCCAGTTGCGCGCCTGGCGCTAGGATCGCCCTGATCGGCCCAACCGTCGGTTGTTTACCCGATCCCTTTTTCTCCCGCGGGGTCGATGTGGTCGGCGGCGCAAGTGTCGCGAATCTGCCGAAGCTCGAGGCGCACCTTCGGGCAGGCGACAACTGGGATGAGTCGGTCACAAAATACTGTATCTCAAACCAGCACTACGCCGGTGCGAGGACTTTGTTCCTGCATCAATAGCTTTCTTCGCCTGGCGCACCCTGTAGAGCGTAGACACAGCAAACGGCACAACTATAAACTTGGTGGCTGCGGTCCTTCAGCCATCGTTTGTTCCAATAATTTGCAGATGGTTGTTGCGGCTTTTCTTGACCAGAACACCAACCACGGAATTCCTGATGGACTCAAAAAACAACTCTGAAACCCCCCAAGTCGAGAAGATTTATGCGCTCGGCGAGAAACCACCGCTCGGTGTTGTGCCTGAAAACATGCACGCATTCTGTGTCCGCCAAGACCGGTTCGGTGAACCCAAAGACGCCTGGCAACGAGAGATCATACCGGTCCCTGAGATCGGACCCCAAGATGTGCTGATCTACACCATGGCCACTGGGATCAACTACAACAATGTCTGGGCGGCGCTGGGTTACCCCGTCGATGTCATCGCCGATCGCCAGAAAAAGGGCGAACCGGAAGACTTTCACGCCGGTGGCAGCGATTGCGCTGGTGTCGTCTGGGCGGTGGGCTCAAAGGTCAGCAACGTCACGGTCGGAGATGAGGTGGTCATCCATTCGGGGTGGTGGGAACCGGACGACCCTTGGGTACTGTCTGGTCGGGATCCCATGCTTGCCCCCTCGACCCGTATCTGGGGCTATCAGACCAACTACGGCAGCTACTGCCAGTTCACCCGGGCCCAATCGCACCAGTGTCAGCCCAAGCCCCCACACCTGACCTGGGAACAGGCCGCGTGTTACATGCTGTGTGCCTCTACGGCTTACCGCATGCTCATGGGGTGGTCGCCTAATATCGTCGAAGAAGGCGACGTGGTCCTGGTCTGGGGTGCCGCCGGGGGCCTCGGTTCTCTGGCCCTGCAGATTGTCACTGCCCGGGGTGGCAAGGCGGTGGCGGTGGTCTCTGACGAGGAAAAGCGCCAGTTCTGCCTGGACAAGGGCGCTGTCGGTGTCATCAACCGAAATGAATTCGATCACTGGGGGCCAATGCCTGACACCAACAGCAAGGAGTGGGGTGGCTGGATGAAAGGGGCCCGGGCTTTTGGCAAGGCGATCTGGGATGCCGTTGGCGAGCGCAAGAACCCGAGGATAGTCTTTGAGCACCCCGGGGAATCAACTCTGCCAACGTCCGGCTTTGTCTGCGATCTGGGCGGCATGATGGTGATCTGCGCCGGTACCACGGGTTACAACGTGACTTTGGACCTGCGCTACCACTGGATGATGCAGAAACGGTTCCAGGGCAGCCACCTTGCCAATGATGAGCAGGCGGCAGCGGTGAACGAACTGATCATCTCCGGTAAGGTCGATCCGTGTCTGTCGAGTACCTACAGCTTCGATGAAATCGGTCATGCCCATCAGTTGATGCACGAGAACAAGCACCCCTACGGCAACATGGCTTGTCTGGTCAATGCAACCGAGGCTGGCCTGGGCGCGAAGTAAAGACTCCTAAAGTGGGGATTCGGACGGACCGCTCGTTTGAAGCGTTGGTATGAAACCAATAATCACTGTGGATAGTATTCTTTGTTACTAAGAGTGGGCACATGCCCACTCTTATCGAGACCAGAGTAGATCAATAAAGGCCGTTGAAATCTGGGGAATTACTAGCGTCAAAATGGTTTATCACAGTGGCGCAATCCTGGCGTGAACGCCCTTTCTCAGGTTCCAGTCACGGCGAAATCCATCCAAACCCAGGCCCCACCTTAAGCGTTCAAAACCCTCGCTTGCACGACACTCGCCGAGGGGCTATAAGTAGCAGAACGACGCCTTTCGTTTGCGTCTTACCTTGGAATATGTCGTATTTTTTGCTTTAAAGTTTAAGGAGGAAACCATGAAAAGGTTTTGCAAAGTCGTTTCAGTGGGTTTGGTCAGTTGCGCATTGTCGTTGAGCGCTCTAACGAGCAGCGCTGACCGTTCGGTCAAGGTATTGGGCTGGGGTGCACAGTCCGGGCCGCTTAAATCGTTTGGTGTGAACTCAGAGACAGCCCTTCGTTCAGCAGTGGCTGAAATCAATGCAGCTGGTGGCGTTAAGCTGGGTGATGGCTCGATGGCGCCTATTGAGGTCATAGGATACGAAGACAGCGCATGTAAAAAGGATCAGAACATCGCTATTTTGCGCAAAACCGCGTCCACCACCGACGCGATCGTCGGTATGGGTGCGACCTGCTCTGGCAGCTGCCAGGCGATGTTCGGTGTGCTGCAGAAGAAAGTTGGTGACTCTTCCGACTCTGGTCTGCAGATGCCGATCCTCGCCGACACCTGCATTCGCCCAGGCCTTGCAAAGATTTCCGAGTGGGCATTTCGCAATGTGCCTAACGAAATCGCCATGTACGATGCTTTGTTCGCCTGGTTGAGTCAGCAGCATCCTGACATCAAGACCTTCAGCGGCGGTACCGAAACTGATCAGGGCCATTCGTTTATCACTCATACCGCCGTTATTGTGCAGGCTGCGATCAAGCATGGTTTCGAGTGGGTGGGCCCAGCCGTCCCAGAGCTTGGCCCCAAAGTTAAACAGGGTATGAAGGAGCTCCAGGCTGCTGCCAAGACTCAACACTGGCTAATGGGCGACACCAACTACACTGTGCAGGCCCGCAAGATCAAGAAGCAGAATCCTGACATGATTCTGGTGTCCTCACACCCTTTTTCGGCGTGCGGCTTCTTAAAGGAAATGAAACGTCAGCGTGTCAAGCCCAAGTTGCTGGTGGGCCTGACCAGTTCAGCGAGTCAGGAAACATTGAATGGCTGCATGAAGGAAGCTGAAGGCATTATCATTCCAACCGGTTTCGCACCGATCACCGCGGAAGCTCAAAAGGCCAATGATATCGTTGGTAAAGCCGGCGGCTTTTTGGATCTGCATAGCGCGGCCGCTTGGGAGAATGCTTATCTGGTCAAGGCAGCTGTTGAAGCTGCCGGTATTACGGCCAGCTCCGATAGCGTGGACGCCGACCGTGCCAAGTTCCGTGATGCGCTCGCATCGATTACGGACAGTGACGGTTTGATTGGTCCGGTCTCTCGCGACACTGCTACAGGTGAAGCCAGTAAACCCTATGTTTATGTCCAGGTCGTCGATGGCCAATGGAAAGTAATCCACGACCCACGCGGCTGATTCTGGTTGATAACGACTGATGAGTAGTCCCGCGGTGCCGAAGTGCATCGCGGGATTTCCTCTTCGGCAAACTGATTAGCCATGGACGACTTCTGGTATGAGNTTGTAGAGGTAACCCAAACAATAACCGATGGTCTGCTGTTCGGGTCCACATATGCTCTGATCGGTATTGGTTTTACCTTGATTTTNGGGGCCATGGGNAAACTCAACATGGCCTATGCCGGGGCAGCGCTGGCCGGGGCTTATGCTGGCCTTGCCGCCTTTGTTCTGGTTAAAGCGCCATTGGTCGTTGTTTTCGGCGTATCCGCTGTGGCCGCTGCGNTACTCGGCTACGCGATCTATTTCACATGCTTTCGATTCATCCCAACCCACAACCATTTAGCAGCCCTGATGGCCTCAGTGGGCGGATTGTTCTTTATCGATGAAGTTGTCGTTCATGTGACGCGCGGTTCTCCGCTGACGTTTCCGAGTATGTTCGATGACATCTATTTTGAAATTGGCCCGTTCGGAATTCGCGGTGATCTCGTCTTCGTATTTATTATCGGACTACTCAGTACTGGAGTTCTGCTGTATATCCTATTTAAGACCCGTCTGGGGCTCGCGACACGCGCCGTCGCTCAACAAGATATTGCCGCGCGTCTTTGTGGTATCGGTGTCCACACCACCAATTCTGTAACTTTTGCGATAGCAGGTGTCCTCGGCGGTATCGCTGGTGCTATGACCGCAGCTGCCGTCGGTGTGCTGTCACCGGTGATGACAGTACCGCTGACCGTCAAAGGNATTATTGTCGCGGTTCTTGGGGGGCTGGGCTCGATACCAGGCGCCATCATTGCCGGCCTGTTTATCGGTGGGTTTGAGAATGTTTTTCTTTACTTTCGTGGCATTGACGAACGAGACATGTACGTGGTCGCGTTGTTGTTTTTGTTTCTTGTTTTCAGGCCTAACGGCCTGTTCGGCAGCACAATTACGCGAGACTGAATTAGGTAAGCATTCATTATTGGTGAAACCNATCCGTGGACTACTACCTTAACCTGATCAATACGATCGGCATTCACACTTTACTTGGTCTGTCGGCTTACCTGTTGATTCTGACTGGCCAGGTCTCTATGGCACAGGCCGGATTCTTTGGTGTNGGGGCCTACACTGCTGCGATCCTCACGGTAATCTTTCAATGGAGTATTTTGAGCGCAATTGGTGCCGCGATGCTGGTCGCTGGGGGGCTAGCCTTCCTGGTAGGATTTCCAGCGCTGCGTGTCCGCGGTTTAATGCTGGTCGTCGCAACCATCGCGTTCAGCGAATTTGCGCGGATGTTTTTCTATAACCTCNGGTGGCAGGTTGTGCGCGACGGCACNGAAATTGGCCCAAACGGCACCATGGGTTTTGCTGAGATTCGATACTTTAATNACAACGGTTGGCTCAATTGGGAGGTAACGATCTTCCTCTGGACCTTCGTTGTCGTGGTCATGGCTATTATCTGGTGGTCTGATCGGACCCGAGTCGGTGCAGTGCTAAGGGCGGTCGGAGAAGATGAACTCGCAGCTGACAGNACCGGNATCAACGTGACNGTCGTCAAGNTTGCNGCAATGACTGCAGGCGGAGTCGTCGCTGGACTGGCTGGTAGCCTCTATGCNCATCAGGTAACCGACCTTGATCANCATACNTTTACGGTGTTGCTGGCNACCTTCGCTATTGCCTACCCGATTCTAGGCGGGCTTACGAACGTATTCGGTACTCTGGTCGCCGTAGTGTTCATCCAGGGTTTATTGGTCGAGGGTCTGCGTTTTCTGGGTGACTGGCGAATGTTGCTGTTCGGCGCGTTGATCATCGTCGCGATGAATTTTAAGCCAATGGGTTTGTTTGACAATCAGACCATTCGGATTCTCCAAAATGCCTTAGGTNTAAAGCGCCGNGGTGGTTCTACCTGACAGATTCCCTATGCTGGAAGTCAAAACATTGTCCAAGCANTTCGGCGGCGTGAGGGCCGTTGANGGGCTAGATCTTCGAGTAGAAAGAGGCGAGATTTTTGGACTTATCGGTCCCAATGGGTCTGGCAAGAGCACATTGGTCAACGTCATCTGTGGTGTGCTTCAACCCACGTCGGGCGATATACTGTTTGAGGGTCGCTCGTTGGATGGTCGAGCGCCCAGCGCCCGCTTAAGGACCGGCATAGCTCGAACATTTCAAAATATCCGTCTTTTCGGCGGGCTAACTGTATGGCAAAACCTCTGGGTCGCGGGTAACTCNACCGAAGACATCAAATCCCAGAGTATCGTGAGCCGATGGATTGGCACCAGTACCAGACTAAAAANAGAAATCGAAGTCATGCTGGAGTTCTCCGATCTGGCCGATAAAGCTGATGTTCTCGCATCTAATCTTGCGTTCGGTGAACAGCGGCGTCTGGAACTGGCCAGGGCCATTGCTGCCAAACCTCGACTGTTGCTGCTGGATGAACCGGCTGCTGGAATGAACCAGGCGGAAGTTGGGGAACTTGAAAAACGACTACGCAGCCTACGAAAACAAGGTATGACTATCNTACTGGTCGAACATGTAATGCAACTCGTGATGGGTGTTACCGACCGCATTGCAGTTCTTAATTTCGGCTCAAAGATCGCCGAAGGTACCCCGGAGAACATCCAACAGGACAAGGCGGTACAAACAGCCTACCTGGGCCAATCTGATGAGAGCTGAAGTGGCGTGCTGAAAGTCGAAAACATCGTCACCCGTTATGGCGCGATCGAAGCCCTCAAAGGATTGANNCTTGATGCACGCCACGGCGAAGTCACCTGCCTACTGGGTCCTAACGGTGCCGGCAAAACCACAACCATGTTTAGTATTGCCGGAATACTGAACCCCCACAGCGGGTCTATTACGCTAGATGGCAACGACCTGACTAATCAGTCAGCACCNTCCATTGTGCGTAAGGGAATCGCTCTGGTACCAGAAAACAGACTGGTATTCCCTGAGATGTCAGTGACCGACAATTTGTATGCAGGTGCTTACTGTCGGTCTCGAAGCGAACGTCAGGCCATCGACGATGATCTCGCCGAGATTTTCGAGCGCTTTCCCCGACTCAAAGAACGGCGNGCACANATCGGTGGGACGCTTTCCGGTGGAGANCAACAGATGCTCGCAATTGGTCGGGCGCTGATGGCTCGGCCCAAGATATTGATGATGGATGAGCCNTCTCTTGGTCTCGCGCCAATGGTGGTCGAAGAAATCTTCAGCTTNATCCATCAACTTAACCAAGAGGGGGTNACCATATTGCTGGTCGAGCAGAACGCCCACATGGCACTCAAAGTTGCCCACAAAATCTATCTCCTAGAGCAAGGGAAAGTCACCTTCAATGGAAGTCCCGAAGATATGCAGCAGGATGAAATGATCCATCGCGCCTACCTGGGCGTGGGCTCGAGCTAACGCTGAGCAGTTGACTAACGCCTGGTCCTGGCGATGACCGATTTTGTTCAGAACTGTATAGATGGGTTGATGTTTGGTTCGGGTTACGCGTTACTGGCCCTTGGCTTTACCNTGGTGTTCGGCGTAATGAAACGGCTGAATTTGTCTTTTGGGCCGAGTATCATGCTGGGCGCTTACGTGGGTACCTGGGTGTACCTCAACATTTCAGACAACACCTGGCTGGTTGCATTGGTCACGGTGATAGCCACCATCACAGTTGGCGCCTACGTTGAAAGACTTTGTTTCCGTGCCATTCGACGTGATGCAACCATCGCTTCGATGGTGTCAAGTTTCGCGATCTGGATGCAGCTTGAAGAGATCGCCATGCATCTGCTGCCCGAGCGNACCTATCCGTTTCCAGCTTTCTTTACNACGACCACTTTGGAGTTCGGCCCGTTTTATGCCCGCAGCGANCACATCACCATGTTGCTGCTGACGCTGGCACTGTTGATACTTTTACACGCATTTCTGTTTCGGACCCGGTTGGGACTCGCACTTCGAACCGTCTCAGACAACCCCCTAGCGTCAGCCTACATGGGTATTAACGGCTCGAACATTCTATTTCTCGCTTTTGCCCTTGTCTCAGTTCTGGGCGGTTTAGCCGGATTCTTGATCCTATCTGCAGACTCCCAGGTGACACCTTTTTTTGGGCTCTGGGCAACCTTTAAAGGCCTGATTGCCATGATGCTGGGCGGCATGGGGTCATTGCCCGGAGCGATCCTGGGCGGACTGTTACTGGGCGTGGTCGAAGCCAATGCTTTCTGGTATGGCGGCCCGGTTATCCGTGATCTGTCCGCCTANTTGCTCTTGTTTGNGATGTTAATNGTGCGGCCCGGGGGNCTGATTGGGCAGCGGATTGTGGCCGAACAGCGCGCTGCAGACGAGCGGGTCTGACAGGGAAGCTGTTTAGCCATGTTTAATGAGTACGTCCTAACAGTCGTCTCGAACATTGGGATGATCTCGCTTATTGCACTGTCTGCTTATCTTCTACTTATTACCGGAGAAATCTCTTTCGGACAGCAAGCNTTTTTTGGGATCAGCGCCTACGCCGGTGCTGTGGCCAGCACCTTGTGGGGCTGGCCTTTCTGGCTGGCTTTATTGTTTGGCAGTATCCTGGCAGCGTTGGCNGCTGGCCTTGTCGGCGTGCTTACACTTCGCATCAGCGGCATGTATTTTTCTATTGCAACACTTGCGTTTGCCGAAATGGTTCGTTTGTCCTTGTATAAACTGACCTACCANATCGAGGTNGATGGGGAACTTATCGGACCGAATGGCGCTGAGGGTTTTGGCGAGATTCGCTGGATATTTGACCATGACATCAGTGTGCTGGAGTACACCATAATGATTTATGGCGTCCTGTTNCTGGTNCTGATCTTTCTGGTACTGATTGAACGCTCNCGGCTTGGAATGATATTCAGAATGCTAGGAGAAGATCCNCTGCTCACAANAACCCTAGGACTCGATCCGGTTCGCTACAAAGTNTCCGCAGCAGTGATNGCCGGNTTTATCGCGGGNCTCGGTGGTACGCTCTATGCACATTCATTCACCTATATCGAACCACAGATCTTCAATGTAATGCTCGGCGTGCATTCTCTGGCTTACGGGCTTATCGGGGGCCTTGGNACCGTGCTGGGACCACTGATCGGTGTAGCAATAGATATCGGATTCCTTGAATCAATCCGAATCTTTCAGGGTTACCGCATGATCGTCTTCGGTGGTCTCGTCGCCGTGATGTTGATNTTCATGCCACGGGGAATCTTGGATGAAGATCGCATTTACCGGATCAAAGCTGTGACACGGAAATGGTTCAATGCTTGAACTACGATCAATCAGCAAGGTTTTCGGTGAATTGATGGCGCTCCACAAGGTCGACCTTACGATTCCACNAGGTAAGGTCAGTGGCTTGATTGGACCCAACGGCTCGGGCAAAACGACACTGATAAACATCATTACCGGNATTTACGTTCCGGACACTGGCCAGATCTTGTTAAATGGTGCCGATNTTGTTGGTTCGACCGCCGATCAGATTACCCACCGTGGTGTTGCCCGAACATTTCAGAATATCCGTATCTTCAAACGAATGACTGTGCTCGAGAATGTGCTTGCAGCTTCTATCAGCTGCGACAATCAGACCCTACGCTTGCTGCTAGGGCGAGCCAGAAAAGCTGACGGTAGCCGAATGTACCTGGCACAGGAAGCACTGGACACCGTCGGCCTCATAGATGAATCCGGCATTATCGCTGGTGACCTACCGCTGCCACTGCGCCGCCGGCTGGAGATTGCCCGAGCCCTCGTTCGCAACCCACAACTACTTCTACTGGATGAGCCTGCAGGTGGCATGACCCCGGCTGAAACAACCAGCATCGCGAATCTCGTGCGAGATCGAATTGCTCCGGGCCGTACCTGCCTGGTCATCGAACATAAAATGGAACTGATATCGGACATCTGCGACCACCTGTGCGTACTGAACCACGGGCAGAAGATCGCCGAGGGGCCACCCGCAAGCGTGCTGCGGCAACCACAGGTGATTGAAGCTTACCTCGGGCAGGCCTGAAGCGAATGTTGCAAGTCTTGCAACTGGATGTTCGTTACGGTGAAGTGCAAGCCGTAAATACGGTATCCCTCGAAGTCAANTCAGGTGAGATCGTGTCCATTACNGGCGCCAACGGTGCCGGGAAAAGCTCCGTCTTAAACGCCATTTCCGGTATCCATGCGCCCAGTGGTGGTGAGATTCTGCTTGACGGTGAAAACATTGCCGGACTCAAATCACATATGATGGTGCGCAAAGGTATCGTGCAGGTTCCTGAAGGACGCCAGCTGTTTGCGACCTTAACCGTGCGCGAGAATCTTCTGGCGGGACGTNATACGGGCGGGGGTTTCCTGCTGGACCGCGAAATTCCTGAAACCATTCTGTCACAGTTTCCTTTGCTCAGAAACCGGCTCGACTCGCTGGGATCCAGCTTGAGCGGAGGCCAAGCACAAATGCTCGCCCTNGCTCGTGGGTTGATGAACAACCCAAAGCTTTTATTACTCGATGAGCCCACTCTTGGCCTTGCCCCGATTACTGTGAGCGAAGTGTTCGAACTCATCCGCCAGCTACGCGATCAGGGTTTGACGATCCTGTTGGTAGAACAGAACGTTCGCCAAACACTGGCGATCTCAGACCGTGCCTATGTGCTGGAGAGCGGTCGCATGGTGATGGAAGGCTCGGGCCAAGCACTTTTGAGTGACAATCACTTGGTACAGTCTTATCTGGGGATAACCCGGAGCTGAACCGAGAGAGCCTGGCCTGAGCTTCACTCGGCCACGACAACCTACTCGTCTCTGCCTATACTTCAAGGTCACGTGATGACGGGGCACCGACCACGATCAGGACCTCCGATTACCGCACGCCGACACGGAGAAAGAACTGATGACCCAAGATGCTACTGACGCTGCTGCACAGGATACGGTAACCAGGCTCAGAGCAGAAGTAACCCAGTGTGACCCCGGCACCCTCCGCCTGCTGCTCACCGAGGCGAGAACCCATAACGGCTGGCAGGACCGTCCGGTCGAGGACTCGCTGCTCANGGAGCTCTACGAGATCATGCGCTGGGGTCCGACCAGCGGCAACAGTTTTCCGGCGCGGGTTTTTTTCCTGAAAACAGCACAATCCAAGGCGTCCCTTGAGGCGGCGCTTAAACCCAACAACCTTGAAAAGACCCGGGCCGCACCCGTCACTGCCATCATCGCCCACGACACGGCGTTCTGGGAGCANGCTGAGAAGATGTTTCCGCACAACCCGGCCGTGCAGCTGGCCTTTAAAGACAACACGGCCGGCGCCGAAATAACGGCCTTCCGCAACGGCACGCTACAGGGTGCTTATTTCTTGATCGCAGCCCGGGCTGNGGGGCTCGATTGNGGNCCCATGTCGGGCTTCGACAACGGGGTCGTCGACGACGCTTTTTTTGCCGGGACGACCCTGCGCTCCAATTTTCTGTGCAACCTCGGCTACGGGAACATCTCCAAAGTCATGAAGCGGCTGCCACGACTGGAATTCGATGAGGCCTGTAAGATTCTCTAGCACCGGCAGGCTTTCTACAACCCGTCGATGGCGCCTGCGAGCAGGCCAGCGACAAACAGACCCGTCAACTGAATGAGGTATCTTAGATTCACTCCGGTCAGAGGCTTTGATCTGAACCCTGCTTTACCCTAACATTACTCTAGGTCGATCTGAAAGAAAGCAGTTTCCAAAAGAGACACTCATGAGCAGTCTCCGAATAAGCGTGCTTGCCGCCAGCCTCTTCTTGATCTTGATTCCAGCGCACGCAGCGGAGAAGAAATCGGCCATGATCGAGTGTACGCCAACCGACGAAAAGCTTGTCTTCGACTGTATGGTCATGTTGACCGGCAAAAAGTCCGGTGAGGTCATTGCCGACGCAGAATTCACCGTCGCTGCCGATATGCCCTCCATGCCCATGGCACACAACGTCGAGCCGGTGTCCGCACACAGTGTCGGCAACGGGATGTACCATGCCCGCATCACTCTAGAGATGCACGGTGAGTGGGTACTGAAACTCGAGTTCACCAAGCCAGAGCGCGATCTTGTTGTGAGCAAGCTGGTGTTCAGCAAGGCGTCCGTTAGCCCGTCAGACGGTCACGACCACAAGCACGAGCACAAGAAAAACAAGGACTGAATGCCGGTCCGACGCAATGTGGTGGTCGTGGGAGACCCGTTATCGGTCCATATTTTTTACACCGCACGATTACCGTCGTCGATCTCGATCAGAAGCCGACGCATAATCTTGCCACTGGAAGTCTGGGGCACGCTGTCGACAAACTGAACGGCGCGGGGTAGCTTGTAGGCGGCGAGCGTCTCTCTGCAGAAGTCAACGATCTCCTGCCCGCTGGCCTGGGTATCAGGCTTGAGCACGACATACGCCTTGGCGAGCTCACCCCTCGCCTCGTCCGGGATGCGCCCAACCGCAGCCAGTGCCACGGACGGATGACCGCAGATGACCCGCTCCAGCTCGGCGGGGTATACGTTGTAACCAGCAGTCAAGATCATGTCTTTCTTACGGTCCACAATCGTGAAATAGCCGTCTTCGTCCTGGGTTGCAATATCCCCGGTGTGCATCCAGTTACCCGATGCCATAACGTCCCGGGTGGCCTGATCGTTACCGTAATAGCCCAGCATCACCAACGGGCCGCGGACCATAAATTCACCCTCTTCGCCGGCGTCAAGTTCCACGTTGGGGTCATCGGCCGAGACGATCTTACCCTCACTGCCAGGATACATAAGGCCAATGGTGCCCGGCTTGTTGTCACCATAATAGGGGTTCGCAGTCGCCGCGCCGGCAAGCTCGGTCATCCCCCAGAGCTCCAGAACCGGCGTCGTCACGCGCTCCGTCCATTCGATTGATTTTGCCGCCGGCAGGGTCTGACCGCCTACCGTCGAGCGCGTGAGAGAGGACAGGTCGTAGTCATCGAACTTTGGATGGGACAGCAGGAAGTAATAGACCGTCGGCACTCCATCCAGGATGGTGGCCCGGTGCTGCTGAATGGCCGACAGAACGGCTTCTTCTTCGAATCTCGGCACTATCACCAGTGTCATGCCGTACATGAAACTGCTGTTAAAGACCACCGATCCATAAACATGGGGCAATGGCAGTGAGTTGACGAGGACATCCCGGGCGGTCCGCACATGCATCAGCGCCGTGCCGTGAGCATTGGTCACGATGTTGCGGTGCGAATGCATGGCGCCTTTGGGATGACCGGTAGTGCCCGATGTGTAGCAGATCGCCGCCAACTCATCACGGGCGCGCTGCGCCACGTCAAAGGTGTCAGCACCGGTTTTGAGCCAGTCTTCAAATGACGACGCACCGGTGACCACCTGCTCGCCAAACAGCACGACCTCCTTGAGCTCACCCCTGCCCTTGAGATCCAACAGCGACTCGGCTTTGTCGGACGATCCGATAACGACCTTGGCGCCGCTGTCTTCAACGACGTACCCGACTTCATCGGGCGTCAGCATGACGTTGATCGGGTTGATCACCGCCCCGGTTTTGGCGATACCATGGTAGCTGACTGCCCATTCCCAGCAATTGGGTGAATACAGCGTCACCCGGTCTCCGGGCCCCACACCGGCTGTCTTCAGACCGTTGGCGATCCGGCAGGCCATCGCGTCGATCTGGCTGAAGCTAAACTGTTTGTCTTCAATAATCAGCGCGGTTTTATCGCCGTATAGGTGCGCGCTGACACGGGAAATATCACCCACTGTCGGGATCATCTTGATGTTCTCCTCGATCTCTTGGTTGATCGCTATGTCTATTGAGCCCTGGCAGCAGAATCAGCCCACAGGCATCGTCTCGTGGATCGAAGGCTTGTCCGCCAGTGACTCGGCCCAATTCACCAGGTTCGGGTGGCCGTCGCGCCACTCGAAATCCGGATTCCAGTGCTCCAGTTGCAGCGCAGTGATCAGCGTCAACTGCGCCATGTTATCGAGCGCCCCCTGAATAGCCGGGTGACCGACCTCGGTCTCCCAGACGTCGATCAAGCGCACCGCCCGGTCCCGCTCATGGGCGATGATTCCAGGCGACCTTTCGTCTTGCGGTCGGAATCCCTCCCGGATCCACACACTCAGCCCGTCTACCAGGCTGCGGGCCAGTGCTTCAAGACGCCTCACCTCCAGAGTGGCTTCACCGGCCGGGGGTTCAAACCGTGGGGCTGCATCCAGGTGGTCAAGGTAATGGCACACCAGCTGAGATTCCTCCAGTCGTCTGCCATCTGGCAGCACCAGGCACGGCACCCGACCTGAAGGATTCACTTGGTAATACGGGCTTTCTGCCTGCCGGGTCTTCGCCATGACCTGTTCAACACGGCCCTCAAGACGTTTTTCCAGGACCACGATCCGTGCCAGACGGGCATAGGGGGAATTCGCAGTGATATAGAGTTTCAGTGATTCACCGGGTTCTGACACGGCTTTGCTCCGAACGATTGCGGGTGTTCATGGGCGTCTTTGTGCCCGATCCAGCATCTTTTCAATTCATGGTCTGCCTGATTCTAGCGGAGGGACCCGCAAACGGACCAATAACAAAAGCATCTAAAACCGGGAAAGCTGCCCTGGCTCTGTTCGATTGGAATTGCCCCTCGGCGAATTGGCAGCGAAAAAGCGAATTGACCGTGCTGACCGGTGCCTGAGTCCATCATCCGGAACGCTGTGGAACAGCCACTGGCGTTGTCAACTAGCTCCTGTTCCAATAGGATCATCTACCGGATCGCCAATATAAGATGGGGTGTGGGTGCTGTGATACGCCAGGGAACCACCCGCACTGCGGTTGTCCTGCCGAAAAATATGGCTACTGAAACACAACGACTCGAAACATGCTGATTCAGGCGTCTAACAGCATTTTAGTCGTCATCGACGTACAGGCCTATTTTCTGGACAAACTCCCCGCCTGCCAGCGGGTTAAGCTGGTCTCCCGTATCGCTTGGCTGATGCGCGTTGCGGGTTACCTGGATATTCCGATCATCGCCACGGCGGAAAATATCCAGGATCTCGGCGACCTGCTGCCGGCTCTCAAGACCCTGCTGCCCAACAGCCTGCCGGTATTCGATAAGTTCAGCTTTGGTCTGCTGGCGCAAGCTGACATACGAAAGGCCCTAGAAGACGTCAGGAAGTCGGAGGTTGTCCTTGTGGGTATGGAGACCGATGTCTGCGTTGCCCATTCAGCCTTGCAGTTGCATGCTGCCGGCTATCGGCCCTTGGTCATTGCGGACGCGACCGCATCTCCGGAACCGAATCATGTAGCTGGCCTCAAGCGGATGGAGAACGCCGGTATCATGATCACCAACACCAAGGGGGTTTTTTACGAGTGGGTCCGTGACGTGCCGAGCGCGGCGCGCCTGCGGAATCAACTCGGCCCTGATCTGCCAACCGGACTTATCCTGTAGGTTGAATCGCACTACAGTAATCGTTCGTGGTCACCAACTGGGAGGCCTCTGACGATACGATGATCGAAGACCCCAGAACCGAACAGGATCTCGCAACCGTGCTGGGTAAGCGCGCGCGACAGATCCCTGACTCGCCCTGGATCGTGACAGAAGAGCGATCTTACGCCTACGGTGAAATGGACCAGTGTTCGAGCCGCCTTGCCAGCGGCTTCAGCCGACTCGGTATCACTGCCAGCGACACCGTACTCATCATGCTGCCCGACACGGTGGATTTCATTCTCACGTGGTGTGCGCTGTCCAAACTCGGCGCCATTGAGGTCCCAGTCAACGTACACTACAAAGGAAACCTCCTGGCTTACCTCGTCAACGATTCACTGGCCCAGAATCTTGTCGTGGACGTCGAATTTCTCGATCGGTTTGAGCCCCTGGCCCCGGAGCTTGAACACCTCCAGAGACTGATCGTCCGCAACTGCGATATCGCCGAGGTGCCCGAGGCGCTCGCCCGACGATTCGAGATCGTCGATTACCAAACACTAGAGAGTAGCACTGCATGGTCCGGTACAGGCCCCGTTTACCGCGACCTCATGGCCGTTATGTACACTTCCGGGACTACCGGCCCCTCAAAAGGAGCCACGGTGTGCCACGCCCATGCCTACGAATATGCCTTCGGCGTGACCGAGATGCTGGCCTTGGACGCGGGCGACGTCTACTACGCGCCTTTGCCGCTGTTCCATCTCGCCGGACAGTTCGCCGTGGTCTATGCCAGTTGTATCGCCAGTGCGACAGCGGTAATCAGCGGTGGTTTCAGCGCGCAGCGTTATTGGCTGGACATCGCGCGCTTTGACGCCAACTGCTCTTTTCTACTCGGTGCCATGGCTAATTTTCTCTACCAACAGCCGCTCTCGGCCAGCGATCACCAGAACCCGTTGGAACGCGTGTTGATGGCACCGTTGATTCCGGAAGTTGAGGGCTTCAAACAACGCTTCGGCTGCCTGGTCTCGACGACCTGGGGCGGCACTGAGATGAACTGTCCAATGCGCTCTGGATTTGACCTGGTGGACAACAAGAGTTGCGGGCGGGTCGCCGAAGACCGCTACGAGGTACGCATCGTCGATGAGAGCGACGCGGAGCTACCCCACGGGGTGCCTGGCGAGGCACTGGTTCGGAGCCGTGAGCCCTGGATCATGAGCAATGGTTACTGGAATCATCCAGAGTGGACCGAGAAAGCGTTCCGTAATCTCTGGTATCACACTGGCGACATGCTGATGCGCGACGCTGTCGGAAATTTCTATTTTATCGATCGAACCAAAGATGCCATTCGGCGGCGCGGCGAAAACATCTCATCCATAGAGGTCGAAAACGAGATCAACGCCAGCCCGGATGTCGTCGAGTGTGCGGTCATCCCGGTGGCCTCGGCACACACCGAGCAGGATGTGATGGCCGTGATCGTAGCCAGCGACCCTTCGGCGTTCGACCCGGCAGTGCTGATCGAGTTCCTGGTGCCACGGCTAGCCTATTTTATGGTACCGCGTTACATCGAGCGGGTTGATGCCCTGCCCAAGACCCCGACCGGCAAGATCCAGAAATACCCGTTACGAGACCGGGGCCTGACCGACAGCACCTGGGACCGGGAAGCCGCGGGAATCACAATTCGGCACGGATAGGGGCCACCGGTGGTCCCCCTTGCCGTGATACATCGTCTGGACTCACACTGTCGTTAGTGTTTGGCTCCGAGTGTCGGGCGACCCTCGCTATAATTCCTGTTATGCGTTACCGGGCTCGTTATGCTGCACTTCTTTGTCTTGCGCTGTCAGGGGCTGAACCGGCGTTGTCGGGCCAGCTGCACCTTGCGACCGACCTTAACCAGACCGGAGCACTCTCCGAAACCCGCGGGATTCCCATTGTTTTGTTCTTCAGCACAGCCGACTGCGAGTACTGTGAAGCCGTCCGGACCGAGTTCCTCAATCACATAACAACCGATACGGATAAGACAGAAAGGGCGCTGCTGCGCGAGATTCGTCTCGACAGCGTCGATCAGCTGGTCGGTTTTGACCGGCAGCAGACAACCCATGCCGGGTTTGCCGATAGGCGCGGCATTGAGCTTGTGCCGACCATCCAGTTCACCGACGGCCGCGGCACTGAACTTGAAGATCAGATCGTTGGTCTGGGCACGCTGGGATTTTACGGTGCTTACCTTGACCGCGGCATCGATCGGGCGCTGGACAAATTGCGCAACCAGATCAAGGACTGAACATGGGAGCATTCATCACCGATGCCACCAGTGCCCCGCTCAAGTTATCCGACCAGAAAGTGTTGCCCGAGTGGATCGATTTCAACGGTCACATGAACGTAGCGTACTACGTCGTGGCGTTCGACCACGGCGTAGACGGGCTGGCCAACCACCTGGATATCGGTCCGGAAGGCATCGACAGGCGCGGCACCTCGACCTTTACTCTCGAGATGCACATCAATTATCTCAAGGAACTGAACCTCGGCGATCCACTCCGTCTGACCTGTCAGCTACTGGATTTCGATGCCAAACGCATCCATTACTTCTTTCACATGTACCATGCGCATGAGGGCTACCTGGCTGCGACCTGTGAGCAGATGCTGCTGCACGTGGACCTCGCCGAGCGCCGGTCGTGCCCTTTTCCGAACAACGTTCAGCAAGCTCTGACCGAACTGATGGCACTCCACCGGGCGTTGCCCCGACCCGAACAGGCCGGGCGTGCGATCGGCATCCGCCGTACCTGAAGGGCCTTCAACGGCTCGGACAGTGTTAACAGAAAGGTTTGGTCGATCCTTCATTTGCGCTTTTCTCAGCAACAAATAGAAAACCCCGCCAGAGCGGGGTCTTTTTAGGTTAATGGAGTTCTGATCAGCAGTGAATGCTGTCGTGAGGTCTGTTGTGGTCGGGAGTCTGGTGTGGGTTCATAAAGTCGGTTCGCGGCATTGTTTCCACTTTGTTGACTGAAGTGAAGTGAGCGTGTGGCCATTCCGTGTAGTACGGCCCACCTGAATTCGTTGCGGCTTGTTCGTCTTTCAAAGAAAAAAATGTTTTATCCAGGTTTTTCATCTCTATCTCCTGTTCTGTGTTCATCGGGTCAGTTCCAATGAGACTCATTCTGGGGATGAACGGCCGAGGTGTATGTGACGGGGAACACTGCAGACACGGCCACGGAAAAACCAGTGTGACGGGGATCACACTCAAAACTGTTTAAAGCGCCAATGCATGAGCTGAGTCACTCAGGATAGGCTTGAAACAGTACTTTAATGCTTTTATGGCAACCATTCAGCCACAAACGTAATATTGGGGAGCCCTTGAAGAAGGAGACACACCATGAGCAAGGAGAATCTCGAGCAGTTTCTGGAGAAGGTGGATCAGAATGAAGGACTTCTCGCACGAATCAACGACCAGCTAGATATCGATGGGAACATATCGGTTGAGGCATTGATTGCCCTGGGGGTAGAGAATGATTGTGAATTCACTGCTGAAGATCTGGAAAGTGCAGCCCGGTTGAGTGACCAAGAACTGGATGAAGTCGCCGGTGGCTCCGGAGACTGGAAAATCAGTATTAAGAAAACGAATGTGAGTCGAACACTTCGTTTCAGTCAAATAATGGGCGCAAAGAAAACGGGGGAAATCCGAAACGCGTAGGCGATCAACGGGCTAGATTACGATGGGAGAACTGTTAAGACACGGGCTTGGCGCTACTCGTACCACTGGATAGCCTACGAGAATCTTAACAATCGCCTAAGACATACCTTTGACACTTTACCGCTGTCATTTGAAATGATACTGGGACAAGAATTTATGCCCCTAAGCTGCTAGAGATTCTCCCAATCCGGCAGCTGTGATCGTCATTGGCCGGATGCTGCGCGTGACGAGCGCAAGCGCTCGAGTATCCCTTCGAGCTCATCCAGGCTGTTGTACTCAATGACCACGCGGCCGCGTCGGCCGCTGTGCTCAAGGCTGACCCGGGCGGCCAAGTGTTCCGACAGTTCTTCTTCGAGCTGGCGCAGGTCAGCGTCCTGACTCGCCCTGTTGCGTTTTTTCTTGCGTGTGCCGCTCAGATAACGCCGAACCAGTTGCTCGGTCTGACGCACCGACAGTCGCTGTTGCATGACGGTTTCTGCCGCTGCCAATTGCTGTTCCCGCGGCAGGGCCAGAATGGCCCGCGCATGACCGGCTTCGATATGACCGGCCTCCAGGTGAGCCCGTACGGGTGGGTCCAGGTTGAGCAATCGCAGAAGGTTACTAACTGCCGCACGCGAACGACCAATACTCTCTGCCACCTGCTGGTGGGTGAGGCCGAATTCATCCAACAGACGCCGCAAACCACTGGCTTCTTCCAGTGGGTTCAGGTCTTCCCGTTGGATGTTCTCGATCAGACCCACCGCCAGTGCGATCTCATCAGGAACCCGGCGCACCACCGCCGGCAACTCGCCCAACCCCGCCATCTTGGCCGCTCGCCAGCGCCGTTCCCCGGCAATCAACTCGTAGTCTCCGGCAACGGTTTCCCGAACCACGATTGGTTGCACAACCCCCTGGGCTTTTATAGATGCGGCCAGATCGCTGAGTGATGCTTCGTCCATCCGCGTCCTGGGCTGGTAGCGCCCGGGTCTGATACTCTCCACCGGCAAGTGCCGGAGTTCGCCGTCACTTTCCGCGGCAGTTTTCTCGACACTGCCCAGCAGAGCATCGAGGCCCTTGCCGAGTCGCGCTTTTCTGCTCATGGTATATCCTGCAAATGGTCAGATATCTATTGATTGTGCCGCGGCTTCCGGGCCTGGAGAATCGGCAGGGGCCTTTCCAGTGCCCAGCGACGCGCCAGCACTGCCTACCATCTCGCCGGCCAGCGCCAGATGAGCCAGGGTGCCGAGACATTTTTCATCGTAGTCGATCACTGGTTTACCATAACTCGGTGCCTCCGCCAGCCGAATATTGCGCGGGATGACCGTGCGGAACAACTTGTCACCAAAATGCTGGGAGAGTTGGTCTGAAACCTCGCGGGTCAGACTGTTTCGTCCATCGTACATGGTGCGCAGCAGACCCTCGATGACCAATCCCGGATTGGCATTCTGACGTACCCGGCTGATGGTCTCCAGTAGCCCGGTCAGGCCCTCAAGCGCATAGTACTCGCACTGCAGTGGGATCAGTACCGAATTGGCTGCGACCAGTGCATTGATCGTCAGCACATTGAGTGCCGGTGGGCAGTCGATGAGGATGTAATCGTAACCGGTTTCTGTCGCAAGGGCTCTTCGTAGGCGGTGGTTGTCGTTTTCCTGTTCACTGCCTCCACCAAGTTCGGCCTGGGCACCGGCCAGGTCGTGCTCGGCCGGCAGCAGGTCCAAACCCGAACTGACTGTCACGACGGTCTCACGTATCGTAACCTGGCCCAGTAGTACCTGGTAGACAGTACCCGCCAGGGCCTCCCGGTCGACTCCGCAGCCGACAGTCGCGTTCGCCTGAGGATCCAGATCGATCAACAAGACCCGGCGCCGCATTCTCGCCAGAGAGGCGCCCAGATTGACNGTGGTTGTGGTCTTACCCACACCGCCTTTCTGGTTGGTCACCGCGATGATCCTGGTCATGCAGCCTCGTTTTGACAGTGTATCGAAAATTCAGTTGTCCAGAATTACCGCGTGACGCTCGGCGTCCAGCCCCGGCACATTCAGCCGCACCACCTCCATTCTTGCGCGCAATTCCGCAGACACTTCCTTGAGCTCAGCCTCCGGGAAGGTTCCCTTCATGACAATCAAGCGCACTCCGTCATCCCGAAGGTGTTCCGTCATCCCCACCAGTGTCGGCAGTGCCGCCACTGCTCTTGTCACAAGCGTATCAAAATTCCGATTGGGCCGGTAATTTTCGACCCGGCAGTGTTCGATCCTGACCCGGGGCAGTTTCAGCCTGGCGCAGGCCTGGCGCAGAAACCCGACCCGCTTGACCCGACTGTCCAGCAGTGTCCAGTCAACGGTTGGCTGGGCGATAGCCAGAGGTAACCCCGGAAAACCGGCACCCGAACCGATATCGAGTGCGCGTTCACCTCGTAAAAGTGGCGCAATAACCAGGCTGTCCAGCAAATGCCGGGACACTGCGTCAGCGGTTGTTATGGGACCGGTCAGGTTGTGCACCCGATTCCACTTAAATAGTAACTCGAGAAAATCCAGACACGCGTCGACGGCTCCATCGTCCAGGCTCAAACCGGCCTGAGCGGCTCCCTCAGCCAGCCGGGTCGCGAGGCTCTGCCGCTCAGGAAACACCAGAACCCCTTCAAGCTGCCGATTGCAACACGCGTTTTTTCAGATGTACCAGCAGCAGCGATACGGCCGCCGGCGTCACGCCGGAGATCCGGCTGGCCTGGCCGAGGGTCGCTGGTCGATGTTCCTCCAGCATCTGGCACACTTCGTTGGACAGTCCGCGGACCTCCCGGTAGTCCAGCGCTTCCGGTATGGGTGTTTCTTCGTGGCGGCGCTGTCGCGCGATCTCGTCCTGCTGTCGTTCGATATACCCAGCGTAGCGGGCCTCGACTTCGAGCTGGTCGATCGCGCCGGGATCATCGATGCCGGGGCCCGTACCTGGCAGGGCCATCAGGTTGCTGTAACTGACCTCTGGCCGACGGAGTAAATCGAGCAACCGCGCATCGCGGGTCAGCGGCTGACCGAGTATGGGCTCCGCCTGTACCGCCGCGGGAGTTCGTGGCCGGATCCAGCTGTCGTGTAGGCGCCGACGTTCGCCCGTTAGTACCGCTTGCTTGTCGCTGAAACGCTGCCAGCGCGCTTCGCCAACCAGACCCAGTTGTCGGCCGGTCTCGGTCAAACGCAGGTCAGCGTTGTCTTCGCGCAGCTGTAAACGGTATTCAGCGCGCGAGGTGAACATGCGGTAGGGTTCGGTGACTCCTCGGGTCACCAAATCGTCGATCATGACCCCGATATAGGCCTCGTCACGACGCGGTGACCAGGGCATTTGGTCGCGGGCCCGGCGCGCTGCATTCAGGCCCGCGATCAGGCCCTGGCCGGCTGCTTCTTCGTACCCGGTGGTGCCGTTGATCTGCCCTGCAAAATAGAGCCCCTCGATCAACCGCGACTCCAGCGATGCTCTGAGGTCGCGGGGATCAAAGTAGTCGTATTCGATGGCGTAGCCGGCCTGGGTGATCTCTGCTGCTTCGAAGCCCTGGATGCTTCTCACCAACGCCTTTTGAACGTCGAAGGGCAGGCTGGTCGAGATGCCATTCGGGTAGACCTCATGGGTATTCAGGCCCTCGGGTTCGACGAAGATTTGATGAGCGTCCCGATCGGAAAAGCGCACCACTTTGTCCTCGACCGACGGGCAGTATCGTGGCCCGGTACCCTCGATCACACCGTTGTAGAGTGGCGAGCGTCCAAGGCCCTGGCGGATAATCTCGTGGCTGCGGGCGTTGGTCGCGGTAATGTGGCAGCAGACTTGCTGCGGATGTTCATCGGGACTGCCAAGAAAAGAAAACACCGGCACCGGCACATCGCCCGGTTGGGGCTGCAGCAGGTCGTAGTCGATCGTGCGTCCGTCAAGTCGTGGCGGGGTACCGGTCTTCAACCGGCCCACCCGGAAAGGCTGTTCCCGCAGGCTCCGGGCCAATACCGTGGAAGCGGGGTCACCTGCACGACCGCCCTCGTGGGTATCAAGCCCGATGTGTATGCGTCCAGCCAGGAAGGTCCCCGCCGTCAGCACAACCGAGGTGCCAGTCAGCCGCATCTTGTCCTGGGTCAGGACTCCAGTGACGCAGCCGGATTCGATCATCAAGTCATCAACCGCCTGCTGCAATAAAGTCAGGTTCGGCTGGCTCTCGACCCGGCGTCTGATGGCCTGCCGATACAGTGTCCGATCAGCCTGGGCGCGTGTTGCGCGCACGGCCGGACCTTTTCGGGCGTTGAGGATGCGAAACTGTATGCCGGCAACATCAATGGCTCGGGCCATCGCACCATCGAGCGCATCAATTTCCCGGACGATATGACCTTTGCCGATACCGCCGATGGCTGGGTTACACGACATCTGCCCGATGGTCTCAAGATTGTGAGTCACCAGCAGCGTTCGCGCGCCGACCCGGGCGGAGGCCAGTGCAGCTTCGGTACCAGCGTGACCACCACCGACCACGATCACGTCGAATTGTTCTCGATGCTGCATCGGATCGTGCTCTTAATTCTTGCTGTAGTAGTAGTCGTATTTACTGTGAATGCGGCTGCTGAACGTCACCGCTTCAGCATGACTCAGATTGGCATCATCTGGAAACGATACCGCAGTGTAGAGCTTGACACCGAATTTGGCTTTCAGTTCTGCCAGGCGCTGGTGCAGTTGAGCACGGCTCACTTCGGTGTGCTGCTTCTCGCCGGGTTCACGTAGCGTGTAGTGGTATCCGTTGTCGTCCTTCGAAAAACGAATCCGTACTACATGTCGGCCTACCTTGCTGCGGGCAGGTCTGACTAACCGATTGTAATCGCTTTCAAGCTCTGTATAACGCACCTTCAGGATCTCAAGGGCCTCGAGTTCCTCTTTCAGAAGTTCGCGTTCTTGCTTGAATTCAGCTACCTCGTCNGCGTGCTCGGCACGCAAATANTCGATCTCTTCCTTGGTCAGCCTGTACTGCTCATCGGTCTGTTTGAGCTCACCGGCAAGTGAGGCTTTTTCTTCAGAAAGACGTGAGACATCCTGTTTAAGATCGGCTCTTGACGCCATCAGCTGCTTTCTTTCGGTTGCCAGATCGTCACGCAGTCTGGCCAGCTGCTCTACCTGCAGGCCCAAGGTCGAGTTCTTCTGGAACAACTCATCACGTTTGCGAGCCAGATCCTCATTCTTGTCGGTGGCCAGCGTCAGTTTGANCCGCAGTTCACGTTTGAGCTGCTCGGCCACGTTCAAGCGCCTGGAAAGGTCCAGCGTGTCTTCTTCGAGCGTGGTTTTATCGGCTTGGCTCTGCNCCGCATTCTCGGTCAGCGCAGCATAGGCCTCACGCAGTGACTGGATCTCGTTTTTCAGCTTGACGATCTCNATCTGCAGATCACTGCGCCCGGCCNCAAGCGTTGTGATCTTTGCGGCCGCGTCCTGATNCTCACTCTGTAGCCGGTCATACTCGCGNTCAAGCGCGCTTTTAAGCGTCCCTAGTGTGGCCAGTTCTGTGCGNAACGCTGTGTTGCGCTCGCCGAGCCCGCTCTTGTCTTTTTGCAGCGCGGAGAGGGCGCTGGTCAGACTTTTGATCTGTCCCTCGAGTTGCTCACGAACCTTTTGAAGATCCACCAGCCGACGGGCCTGTCCGGCANTCGCCTCGGCGAGCACCGCTTTTTCCTGTTCCAGTGTCGTCTTGTCGGCGGCAAGCGCTTGGTACTGCGTTTGAAGCGCTTTTCTTAGAGTCACCACTTCCGCCAGTTGCTGAACCAGCGATCGCTTTTCTTTTGACAGTGCTGTGTGCTGCGATGCCAGGGCAAGCTTGTCCTGGACCAGTGCCTGTTTTTCCGAGACCAGCCCGTCGCGCTCTGAAGTGATCTGTCCCANGTTCTGCTCCAGCAGCACCTTCAGCGCTGTCAACTCAGCAAGCTGACCCACCAGTGCGAGCTTGTCTTCCGTGAGTGTGGCGGTTTGCGTTNGCAGTGATTGTTTTTCCTGCTGTAACGCGCTCTTATCACTCGTGAGCTCTGCGAGCTGATCATCCAGAGTCGTGATCTTTTTCTCAAGCGCTGCCTTGGTTTGAAGCAGCTGCGCCTTGTCCAAAGCCAGTTGCTTGCGATCGCCAAGCAACCCGTCCANCTGGTTTTCAAGATCAAGGTGCAGTGCGATCAGGGCGTTGTGTTTGTCATCGAGCGACTGGAGCTTTCCGGTAAGGTCATCACCCAATGTGGTCAGCTTACGCTTGTCGCCCTGGAGATCGTCACGGATCTGTTCCAGCGAAGCGATGTCCCGTGAAAGAGCCTCGATACGTGACTTTCTCTCGGCCGCAACCTTACGGACCTGATTCCGGTCAGTGCCGATCTGGAACAATCGATCCTGAAGAGTGGAGATCTCATCTGTGAGCCCTGCAATCCTGGCCTCCAGAGTACGCTCTACGTCCAACANCCCAGCTTTGTCCACAAGCAGCTGTTCGCGCTCTGCGGCGAGCCCAGTGTTTCGTGAAATCAGATCTGTTTTTTCATCCTGAAGGGCTGTTCGATCGCCNCTCAATGCNACCACTTCAGTTTCAAGTTCCAACCGTAACGCCTCCAGCGACAAGTGTTTCTGCTCCAGGGAGAGCAGATCGCCCTCGAGGTTATCGCGTTGCAGTGTCAGCTTGTCCCGCTCACCAACCAGGTCGTCGCGCACCTGTTCCAGGGCTGCAACGTCACCGAGCAGTTGGCTTATCTGCTTCTGCCGCTGTGCCGACGTC
This sequence comes from Pseudomonadota bacterium, assembly GCA_002718155.1. GTDB lineage: Bacteria > Pseudomonadota > Gammaproteobacteria > Arenicellales > UBA868 > UBA9619. The sequence goes on along the minus strand of PBDS01000071.1, from coordinate 7,976 downwards.
GCCTCTGCCTGTTCCTTCCTGGCCGAGGTCGCACCCAGTTTAAGTTGCAGGGCCGCCAGCTCATCACCCAGCGAGGCGGCCCTCAAGGCAAGTGCCGTGCGCTCGGTCGCCGCCTGTTCACCNTAGTCGAGGGTCGCGCGCAACTGACGAACCAGATCGACGTTGCGAATCAGAATGACCACCAGCGCCATCAGGAAAATCATCACGACGACCATCATGATGTCGGTAAAAGACGGCCAGACACTGTCCTCGTCAGTGCCGATCTGCCCTGACGGCGAGACCCTCAGGTCAACAAATCCCTCCGTACGAATCATTGCGGTGGTTGGTGGAGGCGGAACCCTTCCCTGAGCAGCTCGATCATCTTCTCCAGCGCTGCGCTGTTGCGCTGCATCTCGTCGCGATAACTCGACAGCAGGTCCTTGAGTTCGTCCGCCACGTCAGCATACTGTGCCTGCGAGGCGTCGAGTCTCTTGACCAGCGCTGCCGCAGCCCGAATGATGTCAGCGAAATCTTCGATAACGGTCTCGGGCTGGGTCTGGAACCGCGGCAGCAGGATCGTCGTCGTAGCCTCCTCGACTCGGCTGATCACGTGGGTCTGCACATCCATCAGCCGAAGATAAAAATAGCCGAAAAACAGATACGCGAGAATAGCGGTCATGGTGGTGGAGAGCGCCGCTGACATGCCGTGAATGACCATACCCAGGCCGCCGGCCTCGGATGCCGTGACAATCATGTTCGAGGCCCCGAAGAGCGCAATTGCCAGCGATACGATGGTCCCGAAGACGCCCGTCAGTATGAGAATGTTGTGAACGAACTTTGGGAAGGTGTTACGGCTGGACTGGTGAGCCAGAAGAGTCGCCGCTAAGGCGTTGTGGTTAATGGGGGACCGGCGCTGGTGCAGATCACGCAGGGTCCGATACCGATGCACAATGATCGACTCTCCGGTGAGCCCCGATTCGGGTTCCACAGCGAGATCGAGGTTAGCCAGAAACCGGTTAATCGCCTGTTCTTCCTGGCTATAGCTGACGAAAAGGCGCACCAGCTTGACCATGCCGGCCAGAAACAGTACGAAGATCCCGCTGTTGATAAACCAACCCACCTGAGTCAGCTGATTACGCAGGTAAACCTCGGCCAGAAAGTCACGCTGCCAGAACGCTACCCCCAGGCAGATCAGCACCAACACAATCAGTTGCGTCAGAATAGGCCGGATATAACTCGTTTGGTTCTCTTTAACAGCCAAATCAGGTGCTCCAGAAAAGGGTTATCTCTCCCACATCCCAAAATTGTATCGGGCGGGTTCTGCGTCGATTATCCCATGATTCCTTTTAATCTCGCGTTCTCTCAGCAAGCCAGGCCCGAACTCATCCTGACCTGAATTTCGTGCCGAATCCGTATGCCTGGTATCTCTACTCGGTATCTACTTTTTACCCCAAGGTATCTGATCTAAGTTATACTACGTTGTAGTACAATAAACAAAGAAGGCCCCGCGATGCCGGCCCAACGAAAGATTCCTCCTCCATGGTGGCTGCTGGGGTACCTGGCCCAGTATCAGCCTCAGGCACTACTGCGACAGCTTGCAGAAGCCGGCCTGAGCGCGGATCAGGCTTATCTGGCAGCGCAAAAAACGGCTGAAATTCTCCCAAATAAGGATTATCGCCGGCTTTCGAAGACCTGGGCCGTCCGACGGCTTCGATTTCGTTCATTGTCTAATTAAGATCGAACTGAGGCCGAAACGTACTACATACTAGACCAATCATGATTTTAGAGGCGACTGTACCAGCGGGCCGCACCTGACCACCGCCTCCTGTCTCCCGATCACTCAGGACCGATCAGAAGATACCCGAACCGCCAGCAGGCAGAGCATCTCAAAAAGGACTGTAGCCGCGTTCAGCGCGGTGACCCCGCTGGGGTCCAGCGGCGGGGAGACCTCGACGACGTCGCCCCCAATCAGTTCAAGATCAGCCAACTCACGGATGAGCCTTTGGGCCTCCCGCATGGTGATGCCCCCGGCTTCGGGTGTACCGGTCCCTGGGGTGTATGCCGGGTCCAGACCGTCAACGTCGAAGCTTAAATAAACCGGCCCGGTACCGGCGACCTTTCGGGCCTGTGCGGCCACCGCCTTCCAGCCTAGATCCTCGAATTCCTCGATAGAGATGACCCGCATACCCTGTTCGTGCGAGTAGTCGAGGCCGTCGGCGAAGTTCTGCCCGCCCCGAATACCGATCTGTACGGTTCGGTGTGGGTCGATCAAGCCTTCCTCCACGGCCAGCCGGAACGGGGCTCCGTGGTGAAACTTGGAGCCGGCAAAAGGCGGCCAGGTATCCGTGTGGGCATCGATATGCACCAGCCCGAGCGGTTGATCGAACCGTTGAGCGAGCGCCTTCAAAATCGGATACGTCACCGAGTGGTCTCCACCGACCGCCAGGGGCAAGACGTTTGTCCCGGCAATTACCGTGAAGAAGCGTTTGATGTCTTCGACTGCGCGATCCAGGTTAAAAAAATCATTAAACCGTACGTCACCGAGGTCGGCGATCCGAGCAAGTTCAAAAGGACGGACACCGGTGGCCACGTTGATAGCCCGCATCAGGGTGGATTCATTGCGCACCTCGCGCGGCCCGTAGCGTGCCCCGGTACGACAGGTAAGACCACCATCATAGGGCACACCGATAATGCCGATGTCGACGTCGTCGAGTTCGCTCACCAGTGGTGTCCGCATGAACGTCGCAACTTCACTGAAGCGAAGTCCCTGCATGGGCTCGTAGGTTTGGCCGGTGATATCCGTCCTCTGGTAAAACGAGCGGTGGTCTGTCTTTGTCATGTTGTCATCCTCTCGATACTGTAAGACCGGCACACCAACCGGTCATCTTTGTGCTCCATGGTGAGCAAAGCGACCCGAAAATGGGTCGCTGGATAAAAACGAAGTTTAAAGAGGGCGATCAATCAACGCACGCCTTCTTGGGGCGGGGCTGTACACGCCCAATTCGTTAGCCATCGGAGCATGGTGCATCCAGCAACGCAACCGGTAGTAGCGCTGCCAATCTGCCGGTATCAATCAGCGAACGGGCCGAAAGGATATCCGGGTGCAGCGCGCGATCCCGGATCCATTCAGGCACAAAGCGACGAAGGGTCGCGTGGGCCTTCTCTATCGCAGCCGAAGAGGTCAGAGGTCGGCGCAGGGAGATACCCTGAGCCGCTGCCAGATACTCGATGGCGATGATCGAAGCGGTGTTGTCGTTCATGGCCATCAGTCGTCTGGCAGCGAACGTGGCCATACTGACATGATCCTCCTGATTGGCCGAGGTGGGTAGGCTGTCGACCGAAGCCGGGTGGGCAAGGCTTTTGTTCTCCGATGCGAGCGCCGCTGCCGTTACGTGAGCCATCATGAAGCCGGAATCGAGACCTGCTCGTGGTGTGAGGAAGGGTGGCAACTCACTGATGCTGGAATCGATCAGCATTGCGATGCGGCGTTCGGCGAGAGCACCCGTCTCAGCAATGGCAAGTGCCATGTTGTCGGCGACCATGGCGACAGGTTCGGCGTGGAAATTACCACCGGATAGGACTTCACCGGTCTGGTGGCAGATCAGCGGATTGTCAGACACCGAATTGGCCTCCCGTTCCAGCACCTGTGCCGCGTGAACCAGTTGATCCAGACAGGCCCCAAGCACCTGGGGCTGACAACGTAGGGAGTACGGATCCTGGACTCTGTCACAGGTTGCATGAGAGCGATTGATTTCGCTGTCATACAGAAGGGTGCGATATAGCGTTGCGATCTGCCGTTGTCCTGGGTGCGGGCGAATATTGTGAATGCGCTCGTCGAAAGGCACATAACTACCAAGCGCCGCGTCGACAGCCATGGCCCCTGTCACCAGCGCTGAGGCCAGATTTCGCTCAGCAGCAAAAAGTGTCTCAATGGCAAGAGCAGTGGAGATCTGGGTACCGTTCACCAGCGCGAGCCCTTCCTTGGCCTCCAGCAGCAGGGGTTCCAAGCCTATCGCCTGCAGGACCTCAGCCGAAGGTAATCGATCGCCATCGTAGAAAACCTCCCCCTCACCCATGAGCGGAAGGCTGAGGTGCGCCAACGGGGCGAGGTCACCGGAGGCTCCGACCGAGCCCTTTTCCGGGATCACCGGGACGATGTCCTCCGCCAGCATTTGCAGAAGCCACACGATGATCTCGGGGCGTACCCCGGAGTATCCCTGCGCGAGGCTCAGCGCCTTGAGCGCCAGAGCGAGGCGCACAACGGGTATTGGTAGCGGGTCACCGACACCGGCCGCGTGCGACCGTACCAGATTTTTCTGCAGAGTCGTGACATCGGCCGCCGCAATCCGCGTCTGGGCAAGTTTCCCGACCCCGGTGTTGATGCCGTAGGCCGGGTTGGCGGAGGCGACCACGGCCTCCACGTGAGCATGGCTCTCTCGGGTGACTGCCCAGGCGCTATCCGGAATACTGACCCGTACCGGACCTGCTCCCAGATTTCTCAATTGATCGAGGGTCAGTCCCGCTGGTTCCAGTTTCATTTCATTCATTCTTAAATCTCTGTTGGCTACTGGTAACAGACCCCGTCAGCCCTCGTTAAGGGTCGCAACGACTTGCTGGAAGGGTCTGGCGGCCACCTCCAGCAGGGAATGGACGCCATCTACCACCACGTGCCGACCGCCGACGATGACGTTGTGCACAGCGGTCCCCTGTCCGGCAAATATCCAGCTGTCGAGCACTTGGTCTGGAGAGAGTGCTGCGAGGTCCACCTGACTATTGTCAAGTTCCAGGAAGTCTGCCCTGGCGCCGGCAACGAGACCACTGGTGGCCTCACCCATAGCGCGGCTGCCGCCTGCCAGTGCGAACTCGACGAGTGAACGCCCGACACTGCCTTCATCGTCTTTTACCAGCACCGTGCGCCGCTGCAGAGTGAGCCTTTGTGTATATTCCAACAGCTTGAGTTCCTCAGTTGGTGCGGTACAGATCTGGCTGTCAGAACCGATCCCAAAATGTCCGCCATCGATCATGAACTGTTCTGTGGGAAAAATACCGTCACCAAGGTTGGCCTCTGTCGTCGGACACAGGCCCACTGTAGCATCGCTTTTGACGATCGCTCGAAGTTCATTCGGGTCTGCGTGAGTCGCATGCACCAGGCACCAGTTCTCATCTACCGGACACGCCTCGTGCAGCCAGGCAATGGGGGTCCGGCCGTTCAGTGCCTGGCATTCCAGCACTTCTTTTCGCTGCTCAGCAACGTGGATGTGAACGGGTACGCCAGAGGCGAGATCCCCGGCGTCCTGCAACGTTCTGGTCAGCACCTCCGGGGCCACCGCGCGTAGGGAGTGGGCTGCAAATCCGAAGGCTCTGTTCGGATCATCTGCGCAGTGCAAAGCGCACGCCTGAACCAATTCAAGATAGTGCTCTGGCAAGCAGAAAAACCGCTGTTGTACCCCTTGTACGGCTTGACCGTTGAAACCGCCCCGGCAATACAGCACCGGCAGCAGCGTGATAGCGATACCGGCCTCCGACGCAGCTTCCAGAAGCCGTGCCGACAACTCGGCAGGATCAGCATACCGGTTACCAGCCGGGTCGTGGTGCAGGTAGTGAAATTCAGCTACCGCGGTGTAGCCGCTCTGCAACATCTGGGAATAGAGATAACGGGCCACTGCCTGCAGCTCGTCTGGGCCGAGCCGGGCGTTTGCACGGTACATCAGTTCGCGCCAACCCCAGAAATCGTCATAGCCGGCGAGCTTGTGTTCCGTGAGGCCGGCGATGGCCCGCTGGTGTGCGTGGGAGTGCAGATTGGGCAGCCCCGGTATCACGGTGCCGGTGAGGCTGAGATCCACCGAAAGGCTATCGTCCTTTACGACTGCAGTGATACGACCTGAGGCATCCACCTGAATAACGCAGTGTTCGCACCAGCCCTCCGGCGTCAGCGCCCGGGCACAGCGGATTCTGCTCAAGCGCTGTGCCGCCGGTTTCACAGTTGCCGAACTCTGGCGATCCCCCCGGTAGTCGATGAAGAAACAATGTCGTCGACTTCACTCATGGACATATCTTTACTCCACTTTGAATCAAAACCTTCTCCTATCCAGTACAGCCAGGCACAGCTGTATCCTCTATATCCTAACCTGATTGGCCAACCCAAAATGAACCCTTTGGCTGATTTGATCCTTGATTATCTTTTTCTTGCTAATCTTTACGTTCTGCAAAGCCGCCCTCAGGACAAAGTGAAACTTGGTGACCGAAGGCTTCATATACCCACCTCAAGTGGAGATTGGACCGCGTTCAGTAACCCGAATAACTTAAGGAGATCAGGAAATGCCGTGGATCGAAACAGTGTCATATGAGGATGCCAAAGGGCGACTGAAACAGCTTTATGACCGGATAAAAGGCCCAGACAACAACGTAGACAACATCATGATGATGCATTCTTTGCGCCCTCATACCCTGGAAGGCCATATGGCAATCTACAAATACGTCCTTCATCACCCCGACAACACGATTCCGAAGTGGTTTCTCGAAACTCTGGGTGTCTGGGTGAGTTCCTTAAACAATTGCGCCTATTGTGTCGATCATCACTTTGCTGGCTTGAAACGGCTATTAGCCGATGATCACAAGGCCAATGCCATCAAAACCGCCATAGACGCAAGAGATATCTCTGCCGCTCCGCTGGATCAAAAACAAAAACTTGCGATGCACTACGCCGAGATCCTGGCCCAGTCTCCTTCGGATACCAGCGAAACGATGGTCGCAAATCTACGGGCGGCGGGCTTTGACGACGGCGAGATCCTGGAGATTAACCAGGTGTCTGCCTATTTTTGTTATGCCAACCGAACGGTGCTCGGTCTGGGTTGTTCTACGGCGGGAGATATCATTGGACTGTCTCCAAACAATTCAGATGATCCGGATGACTGGTCACACAGATAATAAGATCGGCAATTTCCTCGTGCTGATCTCGTTCAGAATAGGCTTTCCCGTTTAATTTTTCTATATGCTCACGGAGAAGGAGCCCCACCGATGACGGCTGCAGCAAAACTTTTCGTCACCGACGATACAGTCAGTTCGTTCCAGCGTGACGGTGTCGTACCCCTAAGGGGCGTTTTCACCCCCTGGGTAGAAGGTGTGCGCGAGGCCATTGAGCAGAACAAAGCATCCCCGAGTTGGCGTGAGCGGACCTACCGGCCCGATAACGGGGGCGGTGCGGTTTTCTTTCAGGATTATTGTGTCTGGTCACAGTTCCCGGGATACCGGGCGCTGGTTGAGGAGTCCCCCATGGCCGCAATTGCGGCGCGGCTAATGCACTCTGATACTGCCCGGGTATTCCATGATCACGTCCTCGTCAAAGAGCCCGGCAACGCGGTCATCACTCCCTGGCACCATGATCAGCCGTACTACCTTGTCGATGGTGAACAGTCAGTCAGTTTCTGGGTTCCCGTCGACCCCGTACCCCGGGAGCGGAGCATCGAATACATCGCAAAGTCTCACCGATGGGGCAAAACCTTCAGGCCCAAACGCTTCGACGGTACCGACCTGTACCCGGATGACCCCTATGAATCGGTGCCCGACATCGACTCGAACCGGGATCAGTTCGATATCCGAGGCTGGGAAATGCAGCCGGGTGATGCCGTGGCATTCGACTTTCGCACGCTGCACGGGGCACCAGCCAACAACTCGACAACCCGCCGCCGGGTCACGTCGATCCGCTGGGTCGGCGACGACGCGCGTTTTATCAAGCGGAATTCGAAAACCTCACCGGACTTCCCGGATCTCGAATTTGAAGACGGCGCACCTTTTCAAGGTGAAGAGTTCCCGGTTCTCCACCCCAAGCTACCGACAACCAGTCGGAATTCTTGAGGATCACACCCAAAGCAAACCCCCATGAACTTCCTTGGTGCTCACGCAGTGCCAATGGAATTCGAGGGTCGGACCGATGCCTACATCGACCTCGTGTGCGAAGAAATGCTACCGGCCATCGCCAAAGACGCACTTGCTGACAG
>PBDS01000070.1 GCA_002718155.1 Pseudomonadota bacterium | reverse complement strand
TTGATTCATTGAACTGGGTCGAGAACATGCGTGTCTCTATCGATGCCGTGCGAGAAGCAGGCAAGCTTGTGGAAGGTGCCATCTGTTTTACCGGTAACCTGAGTGATCCGGGGTGTACCAAGTACGATCTGAAATACTACCTCGATCTTGGCCGTCAACTGGAGTCCGCCGGCGTACACATTCTGGGAATCAAGGACATGGGCGGCCTGTGTCGTCCACAGGCGGCACGTGAACTGGTGACGGCACTGAAAAACGAGATCGGCCTTCCTATTCATTTTCACACCCATGACACCAGTGGTATTGCTGCAGCGAGCATCATGAGTGCCTGCGAGGCTGGTGTCGATGCTGTTGACTGTGCGATAGATTCTATGAGCGGGATGACCTCGCAGCCCAATCTCGGTTCGATTGTTGAAGCGCTTCGTCATGGTCCTCGAGAGACGGGGCTCGAAGGCAGCGCGATCCGAACGTTATCCCGCTATTGGGAGACCGTTCGGGAGGGTTATGCCGCTTTTGAAAGTGAAGAGCGCTCGGGGGCTTCCGAGGTATACCTGCACGGAATGCCTGGTGGGCAATTTACCAATTTACGGGAGCAGGCGCGCTCGCTCGGCCTAGGAGACAGCTGGTCGGAGGTCGCCACTGCCTACGCCGAGGTCAACGATATGTTCGGTGATCTGATCAAGGTCACCCCAAGTTCCAAAGTNGTGGGNGATATGGCNCTGATGATGGTGACAAGCANCNTGACNCGTGAAAAAGTTGAAGACCCNGAATTTGACGTGGCCTTTCCCGAATCAGTGATCTCTCTNTTCCGGGGGGACATGGGTCAGCCGTACGGNGGTTTTCCTGCTGGCCTGCANAAAAAGATACTGGGTGGTAATGCACCACTGACTGANCGNCCCGGGGCNATACTGCCGCCAACAGACCTTGATNCTGCCCGCGAAGAGGTTGAACGNNGGGTAGAGCGACGTGTCTCNGACCAGGAGCTGGCATCATACTTGATGTACCCGGATGTNTTCGTCAAATANGCGAAGGCACGACAACAGTTNGGTGACCTGACGATGGTNCCGACGGCGGTCTTTTTCTATGGTATGGAATCCGGTCAGGAGATCAGNGTCAAGTTGGACTCCGGNCATACCCAGATCATTCGCTATCTTGGNGTCAGCGATCACCATGATGACGGTATGCGNACGGTGTTCTTTGAGGTGAACGGCCAGCCNCGGCAGATNAAAGTAAGCGACCNNACCCACCANGTCACCCGGGTNGTNCAGCCCAAGGCCGATTCGGGCAACCCCTGCCACGTTGGNGCGCCAATGCCGGGTCTCATCGCGCAGATCANTGTGCNGGCANCCGAAGAAGTCAAGCGGGGCGATGGGCTGGTGACCATCGAGGCGATGAAAATGCAGACCAGTGTTCGTGCAGAGCGTGACGGTAGAGTCAAAGAAGTTAAAGTGCAGCCGGGCCAGCAGGTCGATGTGAAAGACTTGTTGCTGATATTTGAATGAGTCAGTACCAGGTGTCTCTACGACACNGATCTTNGGGNATTTCATGACTGATTCTGGATTTAACCTGGCGGGTTATCGCGTCATTGTGACCGGTGCATCATCCGGCATCGGGGCTGCTATAGCCTCGCGCCTGGCCGGGGCCGGTGCCAGGGTCGTCGGTGTCTCGCGTTCTGGCGACGTTCCTCAGTCAGCGGAGAGCATAGTTCCACTGGTCGCGGACCTGAGCGAACCCCAGCAGACCGATTCGGTGATCGACAAAGCGGTGGCTCTTCTGGGTGGCCTGGATGTTCTCGTCAACAACGCCGGGCGCGGTGACTGGCTCCCTTTTGCGAATCTGGAGCGGGACTACTTCGACGGTTACGTTGCGCTCAATNTGTGGGCACCGCTTCGACTGTGTCAGCATGCGNATCNNCACCTGGCTGCAAGTGACAATCCTTCGGTNGTCATGATGGGTTCAGTCGATGCAGAAAGGCCGTCACCGGGCAGCGTGGTTTATGGCGCCACCAAAGCGGCACTATCTGCCGCGACCGTTGCCTTGTCAAAGGAGTGGATGGCGGAGGGGATTCGNGTTAACCAGGTGAACCCTGGGCTGGTCGACACNCCGCTGACCTCGGCGATCGTAGAGTCGCTCGATGAGTCNGGGGAGTCCATCAATATCGCCGGTCGGGCGGGATTGCCTGACGAGGTCGCCGGTTTGGTGCACTATCTGGTGGCGCCGGTCGGTCGGTTTGCCAATGGGGCGTCGTTTCGCGTCGATGGCGGGGCGCTTGCTCTTGGCCCGTTCGATCGCTGGCATCAGTAGTCTGTGCCGTGATAGTCGCTCCAGACNACCTGCTNCAAGGCTCTCTGTATAGGACTGGCCCTTTCTGCGTACGCCTGACCCGGACGGTCTCCAGTGTCTGCTGATCCTCCCATCGCAACTGTGGATGTCGTCGTCATTGGAGCCGGTGTCATGAGCGCTGGCATCGCTTTGCAGCTCAGCCGACGATCGGCAGAANGGGTGATNGTCGNCGATGTGTGNGCCTGACCAGGGCAAAGGCTTACCCTTCGTTGTGTGGCNCCCTCTGAAACTCGGTCGGACAAAAACGCCTCGGACGATCCCAGCTCTTAAACGGACTCTGAAAAGAGTGCTGGGCGTTGCCGGGCTTTTATTGCCGTTGGCTTCGTCGGCTACGATGATCGCCAGCCCGATGGATCAGCGGCAGTTCCAGGATATGGCCCTGCCCAATGGCCTGCGTGTCGTCTTGATCTCCGACAGCGAGACAGACAAAGCAGCCGTCTCTCTGGATGTACAGGTCGGTAGTGGCAGCGATCCGGAAGACCGGGCCGGGTTGGCTCATTTCCTCGAGCACATGCTGTTTCTGGGCACCGAGGCATATCCCGAGGCGGGTGAATATCAGGGNTTTATCACCCGGCATGGCGGCTCCGAGAATGCGTACACCTCTTACGCACACACCAACTATTATTTCGATATCGATGCCGACTACCTGGAAGGCGCGCTGGATCGGTTTGCGGGGTTCTTCACCAGTCCCTTGTTCAATCCCGAATTCGTTGAGCGCGAACGGGCAGTCGTCCACTCGGAGTACACCTCCGGCCTGAAGAAAGACGGGCGACGGATTCGGGCGGTCAGGCAGTTGGCCTTCGATCGCAGGCACCCACGATCTGGATTTGCGGTTGGCAGTCTCCAGACTCTCGCCGACCGACCAGGCGATCTGGTTCGACAGGATCTGCTTGGGTTCTACCGCCGTTTCTACACAGCACCCAACATGACGCTGGTTGTGCTGGGGCNTGAGGATCTGGAGGTCCTTGAGAACTGGGTTGTGACCCGATTCGCTGATCTGCCAGCAGGCGGAGAGTCACCCGGTGACGAAGTCCCTGGCCTCTACGGCGAGAACAAACTGCCCCTGCAGCAGAAAGTCGTGCCGATCGCGGAGATGCGCTACGGCNTGTTTACCTTTCCCTTGCCTGCACGGATTGCCCACTACCGGGAAAAACCCTTGGCCTACCTTGGACANCTACTCGGACACGAAGGGCCGGGGTCACTGCTGTCGGTCCTCAAAGCACAAGGCTGGGCAGAAGCGCTGTCAGCCGGTACGGGCATGAGCAATGACAACGAGAGTACCTTCGAGATCTCCATCAGCCTGACCGAAGCGGGTCTTGGCGCTTACGACGAGGTTGGCCGGTTGCTGTTTCAGGCGATTCAGCAGATCCGGAATGAGGGGCTTAAGCCATGGGTTTATCAGGAACAGAAGACCCTCGCCGAGATAGATTTTCGGTTCCAGGAACGCACCGAACCGATGGACCTGGTCCGTGCCCTGGCACGGCGGATGCACGATTATCCGGTCGCCGACCTTCTTTACGGGCCTTACCGTTATGACCGATTTGATCCAGGACTCATACGGGACTTTCTGGGNCGGTTGGTACCACAGAACCTTCATCTGCTGTTGGTCGGGCCCGAGCTGGAAACCGACGCGACAGAAGAACATTACCAGGTGGATTATTCTCTCGGGCCGCTACCACTATCGATCTTAACGGCATGGACTGACCCACCGCAGAGCCCCTCATTGCGTCTGCCGTTGCCCAATCCGTTCATCTCAACCGACCTCGAGCTGCGCATGGCAAGCGCTGTCAGCAAAGTGCCGGAACGGATCGAGATCGGCCCGGGATTTAGCCTTTGGTTCCAGAACGACACCTCGTTCGGGTTCCCGAAAGGTAATTTCTTTGTCAGTATCCGCTCGCCGTTCGCCAACGATAGCCCACGCAACGCAGGACTCACGCAATTGTATGTGGCCACGGTGCTTGACCAGCTCAACGACGTGACCTATTCGGCTTTGCTGGCGGGTCTGGGTTTCGAGGTGTACGACCATGGCCGTGGCATCTCGCTCAAACTAAGGGGTTACAGTGCCCGCCAGGGCGAACTGCTGTCTATCGTTCTTGCGGCGCTTAAAGCNCCNGAGGTCAGTCCTGAGCGATTCGCCCGGGTGCGTACGCAGTTGCTGAGAGCGCTGAAAAACGATGCGCACCAGGACCCGGCCGGACGAATCATGTCGGATCTCAACAGACTTTTGGTGGCCCCGGCCTGGTGGCCGGATGAGTTGGCNGCAGCTGTGGAGGACTTGGACCCAGAGGATCTGGAGGCATTCGTTCCTCGTTTTCTGGGGCAGGGGGTCGCCGTGGCCCTGGCNCATGGCAATTATCTGCAGGATGACGCCACCGATCTGGCCAAGACCGTGAGGCGTGAGCTGCTCGAACACAGGCAGGTTGAGATCGTTGANAGCAGCCGGGTATTGAAGCTCGATAAAGGAACTGTCGCCCGTCTGACCAGCGATGCCGACCATCTGGATTCTGCGTTTGTAGGCTATTTCCAGGGGCAGAGCCGGCAACTCGAGGAGCGGGCAGCGTACCTTCTCATCGGCCAGCTCCTGGAATCACCATTCTACAAGGCTCTGCGTACGCGGCAGAAGATGGGCTATGTGGTGGTCGCGGGCTTCATGCCGCTGCGGCGCGTCCCGGGGCTGGTCTTTCTGGTTCAGTCCCCCGACAGAANGCCGGATGAGATCCGATCGGCGATCGAGATTTTTCTGAGAGNCTTCTCGGAAACGCTCGAGCATATGCCCTCGGACGTCTTCGAGCAGCACCGTCAGAGCATACTGATGCGGATTAACATCCCGGACCAGCGTCTGGGCGAGCGTTCGGCACGATACTGGCATGAGATAGACCGCAAGGCCTATNCCTTTGACAGTCGGGAGAGGCTGTCAGCGGCGATACTGGCGCAGACGTTGAAAACGCTGCGTCAGTTTTTCACCGACAACGTGTTATCGAGTGCGCGGCGGATGATGGTCGTCCGGACCTTCGGGACAGATAAGAATCGGCCGGGNAGTGGCGAGCAGAGCACAGGGCCAAAAATCAAGGAGATCACCTCAGCGGCGTCGTTCAGGGACAACCGGCAGTGGTTTGACTGAGCGGCTCAGAAGGACAGAGCATCGATCCAGGTAGTGATACTTGAGATCAGAGCCTCAGCCGCACCCTTGAAATAATGGTCCGCCTCGGGCACCTCGATTTGGCTCGATCGTGAGTGGCCCCCTTGCCGAATCAGCGCCAGGCGATCAGGGGCCATCCGCAGAACCGCTGGATAGTCGTCGCCGCCATAAACATCCAGGATCGGCACAGTCATTGCAGCGAACGGCAACGGTCGCTGCATCGGCTGTTTGTAGTCGGTGGCGCCCATTCCGATCCCGACGAAGGCGTCAATCCGGTCATCCCCGGTTACTTCGAGCCAGGCCATGGCCATGTGTGCGCCACAGCTGTGCGCCACCAGCACAATGGGCTGCAGGTTGCTCTCTACCAGGTGATGGATGGCGGCCTCNATTCTGGGAAACGCCTCCGGCAGCACGGGCAGGTAATCGAAATACTTGGCATCTTTCTCAAGGACCGGCATCTGCAGCGACAGGGTGTGCCAACCCTGTTCGGAAAGCGCNGTCCGCAGGGGGTTGATGGTGTCCGGCCAGTCGGCGTGAAAGCCGCGGCCGTGCAGCAGGATGACGGCGCCCCGCGGATTCTCTGTCTCCGGTCGAAGTTCGACCGCGGCAAATCTCAGGTCGCCGGATTCGAGTCGGATCAATTCGCCGTCAAAGAGATTAGCGTCGATCTCTTCCACAAGACGCCGCTCCCGTTCAGCATCGGCGGCATGCGCACTCTCCCCGGTAGTTAAAAGGAGCAGCAGGATGATGCTGGCAGAGCGGATGCGGGTAGATACCATTNGTGCCGTTGTCCTCAGGGGGCGGCCATCTGGGTCTTCAAGATATCATAATCACAGGCAGCCACCCCGGTGTTTTAGGGCCGGGCGAGGGCTGTTTTCCCAGGCTCACGCAGTGAGCCNTCACAGCAGGCACAATAGGCCCTGCGNTATCGAAGTGCGGGGAGAAACTGATGAGTATTCGACTATGCGGGGAAGGACAGGGCCACCAGAGAAGTGCCGNCCCTTTTCCAGACGACCAAAAGATAGAACAATGACCCGCCAGGATGANCTGANTGGGGTCGCCCAGAACGTCGGATCGATTCTGCGCAGCCACGGCTTGAAACTGGTGACCGTCGAGTCGTGCACTGGTGGCTGGATCGCTCAAAGCATCACATCAGTTTCAGGGAGTTCGGAATGGTTCGAGTGCGGTCTTGTCACTTACAGTAATGAAGCCAAGCATGAGCAGGTGGGTGTACCCGAGGCTCTGATCGCCGAGCGCGGCGCGGTCAGCGCACCGGTCGCTCGCGCTATGGCTCGTGGTGGGCTCGATCGCAGCCTGGCCGATGTAGCGCTGTCGGTCACTGGAATTGCTGGTCCAGGTGGTGGCAGCGAGGAGAAGCCCGTTGGTACGGTGTTTATCTGCTGGGCAGCGAGGCCGGATCGTGTGCGTACCGAACAGTTCCTGTTCGATGGCGATCGTGAAGCGGTGCGTCGTCAGAGTGTCCTCGAGGCACTCGGTGGCCTGGCACGTTTCCTCAGGGAAGAGACGGGCTGAACATCAAGTCTTGTCCTGAAATACTCCTCGGCCCGGGATCCTCAATCGGGTCCCGCTGTACACGGGCACTTTGGGACTATTTTGTGACGGGTTTCGCTAGGCCCGTCGAGGCGATTGTGAAATAATCAGTTTGATTCCCGGATCGGCGTTTTGTGCACCGGAATCGGTCCATCGAATCCGTTATGCCGGGAGCGCCAGGGCCTCAGCCAGGAAGGCAGAGAGCTGTGGTGAAACCGAGGTGAACTCAACTCAAGGAGCGTTCCAACAATGGACGAAAACAAAGAGAAAGCCCTGGCGGCTGCGCTGGGGCAGATAGAGCGGCAGTTCGGCAAGGGATCTGTCATGCGGCTCGGAGATGCTGAGATTGGAAAGGACATTCAGGCGGTCTCTACCGGTTCGCTGGGCCTGGACATTGCGCTCGGTATCGGCGGTTTGCCCAGGGGCCGCGTCGTCGAGATTTACGGCCCAGAATCGTCCGGCAAGACCACGCTGACACTTTCAGTGGTTGCACAGGCTCAGAAGCTCGGCGGGACCTGTGCGTTTATCGATGCAGAACACGCGCTCGATCCCGCCTATGCAGGGCGGCTCGGAGTCAACGTGAACGATCTGTTGATCTCTCAGCCCGACACTGGTGAACAGGCGTTGGAGATCGCCGACATGCTGGTCCGGTCCGCGGCCGTCGATGTCATCGTNGTCGATTCAGTAGCGGCGCTGACTCCCAAAGCTGAAATCGAAGGTGAGATGGGTGACCATCACGTCGGACTGCAAGCCCGGCTGATGTCACAGGCGCTGCGCAAGCTGACTGCCAACATCAAACGCTCCAACACAATGGTTGTGTTTATCAACCAGATCCGTATGAAGATCGGCGTGATGTTCGGTAATCCCGAAACCACGACCGGCGGCAATGCGCTCAAATTCTATTCCTCGGTGCGGCTGGATATCCGGCGAATTGGTGCGGTCAAGAAAGGCGACGAGGTCCTGGGCAACCAGACCCGGGTCAAGGTCGTTAAGAACAAGGTTGCGCCGCCGTTCAGGCAGTGTGAGTTCGATATCCTTTACAACGAAGGNATCTCCAAGGAGGGTGAGTTGATCGACATGGGTGTCGATCATGGCGTGGTCGAGAAGTCAGGCGCCTGGTANTCTCATGGCGGAGATCGAATAGGCCAGGGGCGGGACAACGTTCGCGAGTTCCTTCGGCAAAACCCGGATATCGCCGACGCGATCGAAAATACGGTCCGAACCAACATGGGGCTTCTGCCGGCCGATGCCACGCCCTTCGAGCCGGTCGAACAGGCCCAGGCGGAAACCGCCGAAGCCTGATGACGCCTCTGAAAGCGGACCCGGCAAGCCGCGCCCGGGAATCTGCGTTTCGGATGCTGGCCCGGCGGGAGCATAGCCGGGTCGAGCTGCGCTCCAAGCTGTCCGCTCGAGGTTTCGCGGAGGAGCTCATCGAGACACTGCTTGAGAGCCTGCAGGACGAACGCGCCCAATCAGACCAGCGTTTTGCCGAATCCTTATTGTCCAGCCGTCTCCGTGCGGGTTATGGGCCGCTTCGTATCAGGATGGAACTCAAGGAGAAAGGTGTCGACAGCGAACTCGTCGACCAGGCCCTGGCGAGTGCTGAAACGGANTGGGACCGGGTTCTGACGATGGTGTATGACCGAAAATTCGGCTGTTCGCCCATCAAGANTTTCAAAGAGTGGGCTCGTCGTGCACAACACCTGCAGCGGCGTGGTTTTGGTGCCGATGCCATTAAGCGAGTTATGGGCTCATGGGGCTCAGCAGCGCTCGATGCGCAGTCCGAAGACCATCCCGAGCCNGGGGCGAGCACATGAAGACCACGGCCATTCGGCAGAAATTCCTGGATTACTTCAACCAGAGCGGCCATCAAACAGTCGCCAGCAGTCCGCTCGTGCCACACAATGACCCGACACTATTGTTCACCAATGCCGGCATGGTCCAGTTCAAGGATGTTTTCCTGGGTCAGGACAAGAGGCCCTACAACCGCGCAGTGACCGCGCAACGCTGTGTCCGTGCNGGTGGCAAGCACAACGACCTCGAGAACGTGGGTTACACGGCCCGGCATCACACGTTCTTTGAAATGCTGGGTAATTTTTCTTTTGGCGACTACTTCAAGCGCGAAGCGATCGGTTTCGCCTGGGAGTTGCTGACCACCGGTTATGGGTTACCCGAGGAAAAACTCTGGGTCACAGTCTATGAGAAGGACGATGAGGCGGAGGATATCTGGTTGCGCGAGATCGGCGTGCCCGGCGAGCGGTTTGCGAGAATCGGCGTCAGCGATAATTTCTGGGCCATGGGTGACACGGGCCCCTGCGGCCCCTGTAGTGAGATCTTTTTCGATCACGGGCCTGCGGTGGCCGGCGGTCCGCCGGGCTCGCCGGATGCGGACGGTGATCGATACGTTGAGATCTGGAACCTCGTCTTTATGCAGTTCAATCGTGGATCGGATGGCACAGACGTTCCCCTGCCGAAACCGTCGGTCGACACGGGCCTGGGNCTGGANCGGCTGGCGGCGGTGTTGCAGGGTGTTCACAGTAACTACGATACGGACCTGTTTCAGGCGCTGATTGCTGCTGCATCGCGTGTGGTGGGCTGTGATGATCTCAAGAACAATTCACTGAAGGTCATTGCTGATCACATCCGATCGACGTCTTTTCTCATTACCGATGGTGTCACGCCTTCCAACGAGGGCAGAGGCTATGTGCTTCGCCGGATCATCCGGCGGGCGATCCGGCATGGTCATCAACTCGGGGCGACCGAACCGTTTCTGCACGAACTGGTGGAACCCCTGGTAGAGCAGATGGGCGAGGCCTGCCCGGAACTGGCAGCCGATCAGGCCCGGGTCGAACAGACACTGAAACTGGAAGGGGAGCGGTTCGCTGACACCCTTGAGCAGGGAATTCGCATCCTCGAGCAGGAGATCGGCAACCTCTCCGGCCGGGTGATCCCCGGGGAGCTTACCTTCCGGCTCTACGACACCTATGGTTTTCCCGCGGATCTAACCGCAGATTACGCCAGGGAGCAGGGTCTGACGGTGGATATGGACGGGTTTGAGCACGCCATGTCCGAACAGCGTGAACGGGCGCGTGCGGCCAGCCAATTCCAGATGGTCGACGCGACCAAAGTCAGCATCGAGGAGAGTACCGTGTTCACGGGCTACCAGTCGCTGGCTGATTCAGCCACGGTCCTTTCCATTGTTTATGACGGCGAGGAGGTCGGCTCGATTGAGAACGGCCAGGCGGCTCTGGTCATACTCGACCGCACGCCCGTCTATGCTGAAAGCGGCGGGCAGGTCGGCGATACCGCTCGCATTGTCGGTGGAGACGATGAGTTGTTCGAAGTCACTGGTGCCCAATACCTGGCACAGCGTGTCATTGCTCACCACGGGCAACTGACCAGTGGCCGGCTGAAGGTCGGGCAGCGTGTCTCGGTGTTGGTGGATACTGATCAGCGACTGGAGACGGCTGCTAACCACTCGGCGACACATCTGCTGCACGCAGCTTTGCGCCAGGTCCTGGGTGAACATGTTCAGCAGAAGGGTTCGCTGGTCGAACCGCAGCGGCTACGGTTCGACTTCTCACATTCGGAAGCAGTCGGCGCTCATCAGCTGGACAAGATCGAAGCGATCGTCAATGACCAGGTCCGTGCCAACGACTCCGTAGCGACCGAAGTCATGGCGTTGGAGGAGGCGCGGGAGCAGGGTGCTGCGGCTCTTTTTGGTGAGAAATATGACGACCAGGTAAGAGTAGTTGGCATGGGTGAGTTTTCCCTGGAACTTTGTGGAGGCACGCACGTTCAACGCACTGGTGATATCGGATTTTTCCGGATCGTATCGGAATCCGGTATTGCAGCCGGGGTAAGGCGCATCGAGGCGTTGACCGGGGATACCGCGCGCAGGCACGCCATGCAGCAAGGCGCGATGCTGGACCGGCTCGCGGGGCTCTTTCGGACCGGTGTCGGTGACCTGGAAAGCAAAGCTGGGAGTATGCGGTCCCGGCTTAAAGCTCTGGAGAACAAGATCGAACAGCTTCAGGGGGAACTTGCTTCCGGGGGCAATGGCGAGGGCCCTGAGCAGAAGATTCAGCTGGTCGGGGATGTTCGACTGCTGACAACCCGGCATGACGGCGTGGAGGTCAAAGGCTTGCGGGTGATGCTCGATCGCTTGCGCGATAAGCTTGGCTCTGGTGTTGTTGTGGTTGGAGGCGTGCATAAAGGCAAGGCCAGCATACTTGCCGGGGTCACTTCGGATCTGGTAGAGACCTGCCACGCGGGTAAGCTCGTTGCGGCACTGGCGCCAATAGTCGGTGGGAAAGGCGGTGGTAAAGCAGATATGGCGCAGGGCGGTGGAACGGATATAAATTCGCTTGACCAAGCGCTGGCAGCGGCCACTGAAAAATTAACCGACGCCCGATAGCCGACGCTATTCCCCGAGCTTCGTACTTGAAGAGCGCACGGTCAGGGAAAGTGCACTTTAGAACCATTCGTTAATTCCAGGCACATCGAGCACCCTGTTTGCCGAGGTGCAATCGGAACATCCGTGGATACGCTCAGGGCTTTACCTTGTGCCGCAAAAGGGCTTTAATTCGCGCCCCACTACAATCTCTGGACCAGTGTCAGCTTATGCCGTTGATCGTTGAAAAATACGGTGGTACGTCTGTCGGGACTACCGAGCGCATTCACGCGGTTGCAGATCGGGTCACGCGGGCACACCAGGCCGGTGAGGACCTGGTGGTGGTGGTCTCCGCAATGGCAGGTGAAACCAACCGCCTGCTTGATCTCGCCCGGGCGATTGACCCCAAAGCAGATGCACGGGAGATCGACGTGCTCGTATCGACCGGGGAACAGGTCACGATCGCCCTGTTGACGATGGCGCTGCATAACCGGCAGATCGAAGCGCGTTCCTATACCGGTGGACAGGTCAGAATCCTGACCGACAATGTTCACGGAAAAGCCCGGATCCTGGATATTGACGCGGACTCTGTTCGAGCCGATATTGCGCAGCGCAACGTGGTGGTCATTGCAGGTTTTCAGGGTGTGGATGAGTCCGGGAACATCACGACCCTGGGGCGTGGCGGGTCCGACACGACGGCTGTGGCCATGGCCGCTGCCTTGCAGGCCGATGAGTGCCGGATCTACACCGATGTTGACGGTGTCTATACGGCCGATCCGGCTATCGTTCCGGAGGCACGCCGCCTCGACCACATCACTGTCGAGGAAATGCTCGAGCTCTCAAGCCTTGGTGCCAAGGTTCTGCAGACACGGTCGGTGGAATTTGCGGGGAAGTACAAGGTTCCGCTGCGGGTGGTGTCGTCCTTTGAGGACGGGCCAGGTACCCTGATTACTCACGAGGTAAAAGACATGGAACAGCCACTGATTGCAGGAATTGCCTATAACCGTAACGAAGCGAAACTGACCATTCGCGGGATTCCGGACCAACCCGGGGTGGCGTCCAAAATCTTCGGTCGTATCTCTCAAGCCCATCTCAATGTTGACATGATTATCCAGAACGTCGCCCAGGATGACACGACGGACCTGACATTCACCGTTAATCGGAGCGAATACGCGGATGCCCGGAAGATCCTGGATTCAGTCGCCGTCGATCTGGGTGCGCGGGAGGTTGCAGGAGATGACCAGCTGGCAAAGATTTCAGTTGTCGGCGTCGGCATGCGCTCCCACGCTGGTATCGCGACGACCATGTTCGAGGCTATGGCCACTGAAGGTATCAACATCGAGCTGATCTCGACGTCTGAGATTAAGATCTCTATTGGCGTTGCGGACCGCTACGTGGAACTCGCCGTACGGGCGCTGCACAAGGCTTTCGGCCTGGAAGTTAACACCACCGAAGAGAGCCTTGATTCGGCGATAGCAGTTCAGGCCGCGCAGACTGACAGGTGAATCAAAATATTCATTAGGTTTGTATCTCTCACCTGGAACCCGGTTATGTTGTGGGCCTGGTCAAGGGGAAACCTCAGCGGCCGGAAGAGGTCCCATAGCCCAAGGAGGGCTGGATGCTGATATTGACACGCAGAATCGGAGAGGCGCTGAACATTGGTGACGAAATCACAGTGACCGTTCTCGGTGTTCGGGGTAATCAGATTCGAATTGGAATAGAAGCCCCCCGTGACATTGCAATTCACCGGGAGGAGGTTTACGACCGAATCCAAGCTGCGGATGATTCGGGAGCGCACGATGAAGAGAACGATGAGCCCTGATCATTGCCTCGGCAGCGTAATATCAGAGCTGTGATATATTTACACGGTTGAGTTCAGTCGTCCCGTTGGCAGGAAATCCTGCCCCAATTCTTTGACAGCGAGGCCGTTTTTGACAGAGCCATTATCGCGCACCGGTAAGATGATCGCGGTCGTGGCGAATCCAATCCGGGCCAGCAAGGCGCCCAGAATCCCCAAAGAGATTTTGGCATCGGGAATACTCATCCCACCGATTTCACACTACACACGTCAATGGTTGCACTAGGGCATTGCTGAGAAGTCTTTTCCCCTTCCTGCGCTGGCGCTCGCGCATCAACCGAGAGTCATTTCAACATGATCTGATTGCCGGGCTTACCGGTGCGATCGTCGTTTTACCCCAGGGAGTTGCTTTCGCAACGATCGCTGGAATGCCACCGGAGTACGGTTTATATGCAGGAATAGTGCCGGCTATTGTGGCTGCGTTGTTCGGTTCTTCCTGGCACCTGGTATCAGGTCCCACGACTGCCGCATCAGTGGTGTTGTTTTCGACCCTTAGCCCCTATGCACTGCCTGGTAGTGAAGAGTACGTCAAGCTTGCTTTGACACTGACCTTGATGGTTGGCATTTTTCAGTTGGTACTGGGGATGTTGCGACTGGGTGCCGTCGTTGACTTTATTTCTCACACGGTGGTCGTTGGTTTTATTTCCGGCGCTGCGATCCTGATCATGTTGAGTCAGGTTCAGCACTTTCTCGGCCTGGATATCTCCGGTGGGGGGCATCTCTACCAGATTCTTGTGCGCCTTGCTCAGAACATTGGAAAGGTTAACCCTTACGATTTGACCGTAGGGCTCACTGCATTACTGGCCGGAATTGCCTCGCTACGCTGGTTCCCACGCATACCCTATATGCTTGTCTCGATGATTGCTGGGGGAATACTTGCCTATCTGTTGAATCTGATTCTTGGCCAGGGTTCTACGGGAATTGAGTCAGTCGGTGCGTTGCCAGCGGGTCTGCCGCCATTGTCCAGACCGGGAATCTCGTTTGAAGTTATTCAGAAGTTGGCTCCAGCAGCAGCCGCGATCACCCTTTTGGCACTGACCGAAGCCGTTACAATCGGGCGCTCTCTTGCGTTACGCTCAGGCCAGAATCTGGATAGCAACCAAGAATTTGTCGGCCAAGGCTTATCGAATGTGGCAGCCGGATTCTTCTCGGGCTACGTCGCGACTGGTTCGTTTAATCGCAGCGCTGTCAATTACGAAGCTGGAGCCCGTACTCCGCTTGCTGCTGTTTTTGCAGGTCTATTTCTGATGGTGTGCGTTGTTTTAGTCGCACCGCTGACAGCTTACCTGCCAAATGCCGTGATGGCGAGCGTGTTGTTCCTGGTTGCCTGGAAGTTAATTGACGTACCTCGCATCGCGAGAATTATTCGTGCAAGCCGGATGGAAGCGGTTGTCCTGGTGTTGACAATTAGTACTGCGTTGTTCGTCGGCCTTGAGTTTGCGATTTTGTTGGGAGTTGTATTCGGGTTGTTGCTATATGTTATGGATACCTCTCGACCTCGGATGTTTTCGCGGGTGCCGGATGTCAATCAGCCGGACCGGGGATTTGTCACTGACCCTAACCTGGACGAGTGCCCGCAACTCAAGATACTCCGGGTGGATGGTTCGCTTTATTTCGGGTCGACACATTATGTGGAGAGAATGCTGCGTATCTACCGGCAACGTGAGCCGAGGCAGACGCATTTATTGTTGATCTGTTCGGGGGTCAACGAGATCGATGTGTCTGGCGCGGAGTTTCTTGCTCTGGAGGCGCAACGGCGGACGGCTGAAGGGGGTGGTTTGTATTTGTATCGTATCAAAGCCGACGCTCTGGTAATTCTGCGCCGTGGCAGTTACATGCAGGATATCGGTGAGGATCATCAATTCCAGAAGAAGCACCATGCCATTGCCACTATCTTTCCAAAACTGAATCATTCGTTCTGCAAGATATGCGAACGCAGAATTTTTCGCGAATGCGCAACCATTCCAGGTCCTGAGGATAAAGACTGACTCATGTATCCGGCTGTGCTGACCAACCAACGAGACTGGGCGTGACCTATAATTAACCCATCATTCCCAACGGAGAGGTGGCCGAGCGGCTGAAGGCGCTCCCCTGCTAAGGGAGTATGGGGTTGATAGCTCCATCGTGGGTTCGAATCCCACCCTCTCCGCCACTTCCCAGGCGCATCGAGCTCTGATAGAGGGAGGTGGATCGCGCCACACACCAGGCCGTCTATCGTGACCAGGACTCTCGATAGCTGCGTGGTAAAATGTGAATCTTCAGTTGTACCCACCGGCGCCCGTAGCTCAGTTGGATAGAGTGCGTGGCTACGAACCACGAGGTCGGGAGTTCGAATCTCTCCGGGCGCGCCACTCAGCCGACAAGCTATCCATTGTGATTTATCGTCGTTACTGGTTACCTGAAATTATCTGTTTAGCTGTG
>PBDS01000069.1 GCA_002718155.1 Pseudomonadota bacterium | reverse complement strand
TTTGGAGTGTCGTGAGCTCGAAGAGAAACTTGGCCACAGTGATGTACTGCGAACTGAAAGCGCTGCTCGGCTTCGTGACATTCAGGAGCGACTGGCCGAGCACGAGCAACGCTTGGAAGACTGGCAGGAGCGCTGGCATGAGTTCACCCAGCGGGCTGCAGAACCAGCCCGGGACCAGGAGGTTCAACAAACGCGTATAGGCCAACTCGAATCGGTGGATCTTAAACTTCAGGAGCGGCTAGCGCGCCTGGATGATGAGAACATGAAGCTACTCGAGGAGGAGGAAACCCTGGATGTCGAGAGTGCCCGTGGCGCTGTCCGACAACAGGATGAGATTGCCCGTCAAAAGAGCAGCGAGTTGCAGCGTCTGGTAGATGAACTGGCCAATGGCCGAAAGGCTGAGGAAGAACTGGTACATACCGTCGATACAGGCCGGCAGGGTATGCATGCCAAGACCAGTCGGCTGGAGACTCTCGAGGATCTCCAGGAGACCGCGCTGCGGCAGGATGACGATTACCGGAGCTGGTTGGAAAAGCGTGGGCTCTCCCATGCACCACGCTTGACAGCTGAAATCAACGTGGCCGATGGCTGGGAGATCGCCGCTGACGCTGTCCTGGGCAACCGGCTGGCAGGGCTTGGGGTCGGTAGCCTCGAGAACACAGTGGCTGACGAGACGGCTCTACCGACCAGTGACCTTTTCTTCATCGAATCAAGAGGACCTTCGGTCCCGGTGACCCCAGCGAACGATACACTGTTGAGCAAATTGCACTGTAAACGCTACGACTTCCAGCCTCTTCTGGCTGGTATTTATGTTGCAGAGACTCTCTCTCAGGCCATGGCCCGGAGGCCTGAGCTGGCGACATATGAGTGTGTCGTGACCCGCTGCGGTACTGTCATTGGGCAAAACTGGATTCGGGCACCGCGCGGACACGCTGACCAGGCAGGCCTACTTGCTCGCGAAGAAGAGATCGAACAATTGCGATCCGAGGTTTCCCGGCTGGTGATAGCTACAGCCGAACTGGAACAGGAACTGAACCAGGCCCGCGAAATGGTGCGTTTTGCCGAACAGCAGCAACAGACTCTGCAGCATGAGTTCGGCAACATTCAAGTTGTACGGGATGAGTTTCGACAAGTGCTCGCTGGCAAAGAAGCACGTTTCGTCCAAATCGAGGCTCGCCGGCAGCAGTTACTAAACGAGATCGATGAGGTGATCTCTGAGTTGGATGGAACTGGTCAGGAACTCGACCAGGCAGGCCGAAGCCTGGCACTGGCACAGGATGAGACCGGTTCCGTCGACGACGCGCGGGAGACGTTGCTGGAACAAAAACAAACAATATCGGCCGATCTGATTCAAGCCAGACGTGCCGTCCAGGAGGGCCGCGACCAGTTGCACCAGACCGAGCTGAACCTGCAGGTGCTGCGGGCTTCCCTTGAGTCACTACAGGCCGGGCGAGAACGGCTGGTGTCTCAGAGCCAAGGTAACCAGGAGCGTCGCAGCGAACTGGAGAACATACTTGCTCAAGGGAGTGAGCCTGAACAGGTTCTTCAGCAACGCTTGCAGAAATTACTCGACAGAAGGATTGAAGTCGACGCTCAGCTTGCTTCAGCCCGAAGCCGACATGGGCTATTGGATGAAAAACTGCGTGCGAACCAGGGGCTTTTGTCTGAGTGCGAGCAGCGAGTCGCTGTGGCACGGGATGTCCTGGAGGAACAGCGATTGCTGGGCCAGGAGCTGAATGTTCGGGCTGAGACACTCGTTGATCAGATCACGGCCGACGATTTCGATCTGGACGAGTTGATGCGTGATCTTCCGGAGGAAGCTGATGAGGAGATCTGGGCTGAGAAATCTCAGCAGCTGGGGGAGAAAATCTCCCGGATCGGCCCCGTAAATCTGGTTGCGATTGAGGAGTTCGAGGAGCAGTCAGAACGTAAGACCTACCTGGATGCGCAACATGCCGATCTGGTCGAATCTCTCGAGACCCTTGAAGCTGCGATTCACAAGATTGATCGTGAGACCCGGGAACGTTTTCGGAATACATTCGATCAGTTAAATGAGGGGTTTACCGAGTTTTTTCCAAGATTGTTCGGTGGCGGTACCGCTGTTCTGGAACTCACCGGTGATGATCTTCTGACTGCCGGAGTCACGGTCATGGCGCGCCCGCCCGGGAAGCGCAATAGTTCGATTCACCTGCTCTCTGGTGGTGAGAAAGCTCTGACAGCTGTGGCACTTCTTTTTGCTCTGTTTCGCCTTAACCCTGCACCCTTTTGTATCCTGGATGAAGTCGATGCACCGCTGGATGACGCCAACGTGGTGCGTTATTGCGAGACACTCAGGGCTCTGTCCGAGCGTTCCCAGTTGATCGTTATTACGCACAACAAGATCACTATGGAGTCCGCTGACGTGCTACTTGGTGTGACCATGGGAGAGCCCGGAGTATCGGCTATTGTTTCGGTCGACATCGACCAGGCGGTGGAGATGGCTGCACAGTGACATGAACTTGCAGCTGGCACTCATAATCCTGGGGGCGCTCGCGCTGACGTTTGTGGTTGTCTTGTCTTATGCCCGTGGCCGCTTTAGCCTGAGAAGGATCGCGACCGAGTGGATGAATGGGTTTCCGTCGGTCGAGGTGCTGATCGACAAGTTGGGCTCTGTGCTCCATCTGCGCCAGTTCGATCCGGCGGGGCAACGCGAACCGTCACTGGTGCCATCGGATGATTTTGAGCTTGGAAAGGAGCCCGGCAGGACTGGCAGCCCTCCAGCGCAGGAGGATGCAAGAGCAGGTCAGGACGCCGGGTCCGGTATTCCTCGAGACATTGCCGGCCTCGCGCCCCAGGACGGGATAGGCTCTGGCCCACTGCGCATCGATTACTGGGCACGACTTCCTGGTCAGGATCCCGTTAGTCGAGATGTAGTTCTGGTTCTTTATCGTGAGCACGAAATCCGATTGGAACACCCCAGGGCAGTGCATGGGCGGAGCCACCCCGGCAATGTCTGGCTGGACC
This sequence comes from Pseudomonadota bacterium, assembly GCA_002718155.1. Taxonomy (GTDB): domain Bacteria; phylum Pseudomonadota; class Gammaproteobacteria; order Arenicellales; family UBA868; genus UBA9619. The sequence continues at coordinate 18,702 of PBDS01000069.1, read as the reverse complement.
TGGAGCAGGCTGGTAGTGACGAATTGTTCACGGACCTGGTCGTCAGCCTGCAATTAGCAGATCATCGTGGGCCGGTTGACGAGGCAGAGTTGACCCGCTTCAACACCCTGGTCTACGGTTTAGCAGAGGGTTTGAACCGGCGCTGCCAGCTTGAAGAATCGGTAGAGGATTCACTCCCCCAAGCGCAACGACTGGACCGTTTTTGCCGGGCCTATGATATGTTGGCAATACTGAACATTGAACCGCTTGGGGATTCGAGTTTCGCCGGTCGGGAACTGGAGCGGGTGATGCAAAGATCTAGTATGCGCCTAGGTGATCGAAATATNTTTCATTTCTATGACCCTCGGACTGGCGCCAGCCAGTTCAGCCTAGCGAATCGTCATCANCCTGGTCAATTTGATTATCCAGACCTTGAGGGCGGAGCCTTCAGGGGGTTGACGATGTTTATGAGTATCCCGCGTGCGGCCAATCCGTCCGGTACATTCGGCAAAATGATATCCGTAGCAGAATACATTTCAGCTGAACTGAACGGATCAGTGACCGACCCGGATGGCAGTCGCCTGTCACCGGCTCATCTTTCTCTCATACAGCGACAGGTGAACGGTGTCGGTGAGGCGATGAGGCGATTGGGGATCGTGCCAGGTAGCGAGGAGGCACTGCGGCTGTTTTGATGTATTGATGAAAAACCGACCCAAAGCCGCTCTCACCAGCCTGTATCGCGAGATCGAACACCATAACCATCTTTACTATGTCCTGGACGATCCTGAAATCCCCGATGCAGCGTACGATCGGCTTCTCAAAAAGCTGATTGACCTAGAGCAGGCTTACCCAGACCTGGTTTCAGCCGATTCACCAACTCGCAGAGTCGGTGACACACCGCTTGAGAGCTTGGGTGAGGTGCATCATGGCCTGCCGATGTTGTCTTTGAATAATGGTTTTGATGACGATCAGGTTACTGAATTTGACCGACGGTGCCGCGAGCTCCTTCAAACAGAATCGATTCTGTATGTTGCAGAACCAAAGCTCGATGGTCTGGCAATCAGTCTGATTTATGAAAAAGGGCGTATGGTCAGAGCAGCGACCCGTGGCGATGGCAGTCGCGGTGAAGACGTTACGCACAATGCGCGCACGATTCGCTCGATTCCACTTGCCCTGTCCGGTGATGGATTCCCTGGTTTGCTTGAAGTCCGTGGTGAGGTCTATATGCCGCGGGCAGGATTTACCCGCCTCAATGAACAGCAAAGATCTGCGCAAGCCAAACCCTATGTCAATCCCAGAAACGCAGCGGCGGGGAGCTTACGGCAATTGGATCCCAGAGTGTCAGCGAGCCGCCCGCTGGCGTTCTTCTGTTATGGGATCGGGCAGGTAGACGNCGGACTGCTGGAAAGATCCCACAGTGCCAACTTGGCTAGATTGCGGACCTGGGGCCTNCGAGTAAATCCTCGAGTGCAGTCCGTGACGGGTGTCGCCGAGTGCCTTGACTACTATCGAAACCTTCTCGAGATCCGTGATGACCTGGATTATGAAATTGATGGTGTGGTGTATAAGGTCGACGGCATTCCCGAACAACAGCGGCTGGGGTCTGTTTCCCGGGCGCCGAGGTGGGCGCTTGCGCACAAGTTTCCTGCTCAGGAGGAACTTACGGTTGTTCAGGGCATCGAAGTGCAGGTGGGGCGAACCGGGGCGGTGACTCCGGTGGCCCGCCTCAAACCCGTATTCGTTGGGGGGGTAACGGTCTCCAACGCAACCTTGCATAATCGATCAGAGATTCAGCGCCTAGATGTCAGAATCGGGGACACGGTTTTCGTTCGCAGAGCAGGCGACGTCATTCCAGAAATAGTGTCGGTGGTCCATAAGCAGCGACCCCCCGGTACCCGCCGTTACCGTTTTCCGGACAGCTGTCCGGTATGCGGATCGAGCGTTATCAGCGATGAGGACGGAGTGATTCTGCGTTGTAGTGGCGGGCTCTACTGCAATGCCCAGATCAAGGAGTCGATAAAGCACTTTGCCTCACGCCGGGCAATGGACATAGAAGGCCTTGGCAACAAACTGGTCGAACAGCTCGTGGATGCTGGGCACGTTACCGATGTTGGCGATCTGTATGCTCTTGACGAGAAAATCATCTCCAGCCTGGAACGAATGGGAGACAAGTCGGCCAGCAACCTGGTCGCGGCGCTGGTTCGAAGTCGTGAGACGAGTTTGGCTCGTTTCCTGTTCGCGCTGGGAATACCGCAGGTAGGTGAAACCACGGCCCGATTGCTGGCCGATCATTTCGGCAGCCTGGATAGCGTGCAAGCAGCCACTCTGGAACAGCTTCAGGCCGTGCCGGACATAGGGCCGGTTGTGGCCGAGGGCCTGCTTGGATTTTTCAGAGAAAAACACAACCAGGCAGTCATCCAGCGCTTGCGCCGTCGTGGCGTGACCTGGGCGGAGCAGGCAGCGCCCCAGTTAAGTTCCGGCCCGTTGGCCGGCCGGACCTTTGTTTTAACCGGGACACTGACCGCGCTCAACCGTCAGCAGGTGGCCGAGCAACTCACTGCCCTTGGTGCCAGGGTAACGGGCAGCGTTTCTCGAAAGACCGATTACCTGGTGGCCGGGATGGATCCGGGTTCAAAACTGGTAAGGGCGGAGCAGTTGGGGATCACGGTGCTGGATGAGAACACTCTTCTGACTCTGCTAGCAGAGTGTTCCTGACCCTGCAGGGCCTGGGTTAAACTCCCGGCACATCCGTACTANACATCGTGTTAATCAATCTTCGCTTCCAGATATTCACGGATGCGGAGCACCGCAGGAGATTCCATGACTGACTCATTTGGCGCCCGTGAGATGTTGGTTGTAAACGGGAGGTCCTACGAGATTTTTGCACTGGATTCCCTGGCGGGACAGCCGGAGCTTTCTCGCCTACCGTATTCTCTGAAGATCCTGCTCGAAAACCTGTTGCGCCACGAAGATGGTATCAGTGTAAGAGCCGATGACATCACAGCATTAGCTGGCTGGGATGTACAAGCAGGTGAATCGCGCGAAATCGCTTACACCCCGGCCCGGGTGCTGATGCAGGACTTCACCGGGGTCCCGTCGATTGTCGACCTGGCTGCCATGCGCGAAGCGGTCCAGGCGCTCGGTGGTGATCCCGCACGTATCAACCCGTTGTCTCCGGNGGACATGGTGATTGATCACTCTCTGGCGGTGGATCACTANGGGACGAGCAGTGCATTGGACCTGAACACTNAACTGGAATACGTGCGCAACCGGGAAAGGTACTCGTTTCTGCGTTGGGGGCAGAAAGCATTTGACAANTTTCGAGTGGTTCCACCGGCCACGGGAATCGTCCATCAGGTCAACATTGAATACCTTTCAAGCGTCGTGTTCACGCGAGAGATGGACGGTGTCCTCAGCGCCTACCCTGACACAGTAGTAGGGACTGATTCGCACACTACTATGGTCAATGGACTCGGGGTACTTGGCTGGGGCGTTGGCGGCATTGAGGCGGAGGCCGCAATGCTGGGGCAGCCCGTGACCATGCTAGTGCCAGAGGTCGTCGGGTTTGAACTTCAAGGCTCTCTCNATGAAGGTGCGACTGCGACTGACCTGGTTTTGACGGTTGTCCAGATGTTGCGGCGTCATGGCGTTGTTGGAAAATTCGTCGAGTTCTTTGGCGATGGCCTTGATCACCTTTCGCTTGCAGATCAGGCCACGCTCGCCAATATGGCACCGGAATATGGTGCAACCTGTGGCCTATGTCCCATAGATACTGAAACCCTCAATTACTTGAGGCTCACCGGGCGGGACGAACATCAGATAGACCTGGTGGAGGCCTACGCCCGTCGCCAGGGAATGTTTCGTGACCATACTACTGAGCCAGCGCGTTACACGGATAGCCTGTCGCTGGATCTGGCCGAAGTGGTACCCAGCATCGCCGGGCCCAAGAGGCCCCAGGACCGGATATCCTTGTCAGTCGCAAAACAGGCTGTTGCCGATGCCTGCGCAAGCGTCTCTGGTGGTGTGTCGGGAGTTCCCCAGCAGTTCGAACTGAACGGGGAAAGCGTGGAGCTAAAGGACCAGGATCTCGTGATTGCGGCCATCACGAGCTGTACTAATACCTCCAATCCCGGTGTGATCGTCAGCGCCGGTCTGGTTGCTAGAAATGCACTCGCCCGCGGGTTGAGCGTCAGGCCATGGGTGAAGACATCCCTGGCGCCGGGATCCCAGGTGGTTACCGATTATCTTGACGAAGCCGGTCTTCTCCAGGCGCTGGCTCAGATCGGATTCGCGGTAGTGGGCTACGGGTGCACCACGTGTATCGGAAATTCCGGTCCGCTGCCCCTACCTGTGAGTGCAGCAATCGGGCAGGGCGATCTGGTGGCCTGTTCCGTTCTTTCCGGAAATCGCAACTTTGAGGGCAGGGTTCACGCCGAGATCCGGATGAACTTTCTGGCGTCGCCGCCACTGGTAGTCGCTTATGCACTGGCCGGGACGATGGCCATCGATTTCCAGTCAGACCCGCTTGGGACCGACTCGAAGGGTGAGCCTGTTTACCTCCGTGACATCTGGCCCAGATCCTCTGAGGTGATCGAGGTGATTGGTGCTAGTTTGACGCGTGAAGTGTTTCAGGCGCGTTATTCCGATGTGTTCCGTGGCGACCAGCGCTGGTCTGATATCAGCGTCGATGGTTCCACCTTGTTTCAGTGGGACGAGACATCAACCTACGTCAGGCGACCGCCGTACTTCGAAGGGATGACGGCCGAGATACCGGGGATAAGCGGGTTCAGAAACGCCAGTGTCCTCGCTATGCTGGGGGACAGTGTTACGACCGACCATATCTCTCCAGCCGGAGCGATCAAGGCGGACAGTCCCGCCGGCAAATATCTTCGTGCCCAGGGTGTGGACGATGCGGATTTCAACTCCTATGGTTCGCGCAGAGGCAACCACGAGGTGATGATGCGAGGGACGTTCGCCAATATTCGATTACGCAACGAACTTGCTCCGGGGACCGAGGGGGGCTGGACCTGTCTCCAGGCGGGTGGTGAAGCCTTGCCGATCTATGATGCAGCTGTGCACTATATGGAAGAAGGCACTTCGCTGATCGTGATTGGGGGTAAAGAGTACGGTACCGGCTCTTCACGAGATTGGGCAGCCAAAGGCCCTGCACTTCTTGGGGTCAGGGCTGTTCTGGTGGAGAGTTTTGAAAAAATTCACCGTTCCAATCTCGTAGGAATGGGTGTTCTCCCGCTCCAGTTCCAGGAGGGCCAGGGCCGCTCGATGCTCGAGCTGACAGGTTTCGAGCGGTATGATCTGGGCGACCTGACGCCTGGTGCTTCAGAGATTGAGGTTCACGCCACCAGCACCGACGGCACCGTCAAGACTTTCTCAGTAATAGTGAGGATCGATACTCCCAAGGAATGGGACTACTACCAGCATGGCGGCATTCTCCAATACGTGATCCGTCAATTACTGAATTAGACGCCAGCTGTGGTATGGGTGGCCGGTTAAGAACCTTCTGTTAGCCGGAAGCTGTCTTGAGGCTGATGTTAGTCAGTTCTGTTTCAAACAGGCTCAGGTCTTCGAGGTATTCCCTGGCGCTTTTGGGCATGGGCACGCGGACGCTCGCGATGTAGGAGATCAGGTCAATACCCTCGGACAACAGTTGCCCGGCTCTGACCGCAATGCGCTGGTCTCGTTCACTGCCGCTGGGGTTGGCGGGTGTATTTTGGCTCCTGAGTTGCTCTGCCAGTGTGACAAATCTTGGCCAGCTGTAAAAAAAATCGGGATCACTTTTCATTATTTCACTCTCCTCCCTGGCGGTTTCTGCGTATGCCAGAATCTCCTCCCCGATACCTTGGAGTTGGGGTGTGGAGTCCAAAACTTCGACCATTCGACTGGCGATGCCATCAATGGATTTCATGGTCTGCGCGATCTTGACATAGCGACTCTCGTAGTAGCTGCGAATAGGTTGGGTAAAAACCTTGAAAGGCTCGCCCCAAAGCTCATCTACTCCTTCCTGTCCACTCGAGTGTCTGACCTGTTTGCCAAGCTCCAGTGCTTCTTCAAAGCAGGCACTGCATTCGCGCATCAATTCATTGTCGGTGTTGACGTGAATGCCGTGAGCCTCGAGTTCAACGATACTTGTGAAAAGATCAGTGGCCCGGTTGAAAAGGCCCCCTGCAAGCATCGCGGCGTTGACCCGTTTTCGGGGCGCATTGGTTTCGTTCTCGTAAGCCTNTCTGGCGGCCTCTACTTTGCTGCCAGGTGTGTTGATTCCACCTTCGGTATGGTGAAATGTGCGCCGGGTCAGTGAGTAGAGCAGGTCGCGCTTTGCAGTCAGGCTCTCCGGNGGAGGTGCGTAGTAGCGTATCCAGTAACCATCNTAAAAGATGTGGGGCTTGCCGTTGATCTCTTTTCGAGATCCGTTCTCAGTACTGTCACTCATCTGTTTGNCCGATGTGTTGTCGCGTCAGGAAACAGTTACAAAGCGCGGCGATTCTACACNCNTGGGTCGAGGTTCCATCACTGAATCGGGATTGGGGTGTGGGCTATTTAGCTTCACTCGAACCAGGAGCAGGGTTGGCACAGGACGAGGCCGAATTCTACGCTCCGCGGCTGGAAAGGCAACACCGCCGTCCGGTTCCCGACCGGCCCTGNGGGCAGCAGGTCTGGAGCGGGTCTTTTCAGGGACTAGCCGTCCCGGTATGCGAGCAATGGTATTGCTGTTCTGGCGCTTGTCTCGGAATTCTGGCGAATGCGGGTCGTCCGCTCGCGGTGGCGGTAACGCGTGCTTCAAAGAAAACTTCATTATGCTGGTCATCGGATTCGACGGCATTAGTGTCTCTGCTTACTGTGGTGTTGATCGCCACGGCGCCGGACCTGGCGGCCCGGTCGCGTGCGCGTTCTAGAGCTATGGTTTCTGCCCAGGAGCATGCGCTCTTGAGATCAGTAAAGTCCCGAGGCGCATCCCGAGTATGAGCCCGGAAAACGCCCTGGGCCGGTTGAGTTATCGTAATGTGTTCTCTTTGAACGACACTGCCGACGACCGCGCCGATCGCGTTTGCTACCTCGCTGTGTTCAGGCAATAAGAGATTGATACCGAGCAAACGGCTGGCATCGGGATAATAGAGACAGGCCGGCGCACCGACCGCGACCAGTGATTGTTCCGGATTGAAATTGATAGAGAGCAGGCCATCGTCGATCTGTCCGCCGCCGGTGATCCAATCGGCGAACAAGCGGCTCACTTTTTCCAGCTGGGCACGATTCTGATGGCTAGAGTCAGTGGCGAGGCAGGCTCGGAGAATCGTTCGGCAGATAATGCTGATGACTTTCTTGTGAACCCTGCGGCTTGCGGTGACGGTGTCTTCGGGATCAAAGTTGCCCCAGCCATAGACATGCCGCATNTGTCTGGCCCAGATCACGGTCGCCAGTTGCGCAGCCTCGGTCGACCAATGGTCAGCAATACCCATCACGTGAGCAGCGTCAGAGGGAGTGAAGCCGCTGTAGATCGCCATGCCGTTTCGAACCAGTGCGGCAACCGCTCGCGCCTTGTCCGGTGCTGTCGCTGTCAGTGTGTCGAGTTCAAGCGGTGCTACGGAAAGTTGTTCCCAGGTGGTTCTTTGCAGTGAGCTCAGTTCGGACAGTTGGCTGTCATCGGTAAAAAGCTGCAGAGCAAACCGATTGCTGCGCGGCGTGGCGACGCCATGCCGTTGTCGCTTGAGCGCATCGAGAACCTCGGGATAAGAAACAGCCAGCAGGCTCATGGGGATGACCCGGCGTGGTCCGATTCCGAGCCCTTCACCACCACTGAATCGAACCTCGCTGTCGCCGCCCAGTCCGACAGAGAAAACCCGAATCGCCTCAATCATGGGNCGCCAGTCACCGATCAGCGTTGCGTCTGTGCTAATCGCAGGCTGGCCCCGGNTGACGATAGCGATATCGGTGGTGGTGCCACCCATATCGGCGACAATAGCAGACCTCGCGCCACTCAGGAATGACGCACCAACNACGCTGGCGGCAGGTCCGGAAAGCACTGTCTCTACCGGCTTCTGCAGCGCAACCTCGGCCGCAACCAGGGAACCATCACCCTTGACGACCATCAGTGGGGCGTGAATGCCATGCTCCACAAGTATCCTCTGGATCGCCCGGATCAACTGATGGATGAAAGGTACCAGTGACGCGTTAAAGGCCACAGTGACTGCTCGGCGCGGTGCATCCAGAGAAGTCGCCAGTTCATACCCGCAGGTCACCGGTTTGCCACTGAGGGTCTGGACCAGNTCCCGCAGCGCGATCTCGTGCGCCGGGTTGCGGACACTGAACAACCCGGAGATACCGAACGCGGAAACGTGGTCTCGGTATTTCTCGATGCTTGCGACAGCTTCTTTCGTGTCGAGGGGCTGTTCTTCTCGACCTCCAGCGTCATGGCTGCCAGAGAGCAAAACACAGTGGCCCCCGCGTACAGCCAGGTCCAGACGCGATCTTTCGATCTGGTGTGTCTTGTAGCCGGCGAGCAGCAGGCAGACTGGTGTGCCCCGNCCTTCGACCACAGCATTGGTGGCGAGAGTGGTCGAAAGAGAGACCAGACCTACGCGAGACAACTTGTCCTGTGGCAGAGCATTTATGACNTCACAGATNCCAACGGACAGATCACTGTGAGTGGTCAGCGATTTGGCACTGGCTGCCAGTTCCTGTGTATCGCTGACCAGGGCGGCATCGGTGTATGTGCCTCCCGTGTCGATTCCAAGGCGAAGTCCACNCTCCGCTGGGTCGCCTTGTATCATGGGATCACTTGGCGTAATCGAAGAAGCCCTTGCCGCTTTTCCTGCCCAGATAGCCCGCAGCGACCATCTGCTTCAGCAATGGACACGGCCGGAACTTCGAATCGCCGAACTCGTCCAGCAGAATATTCATAACGTAAAGGCAGACNTCGATGCCGATCATGTCCGCCAGCGCCAGTGGGCCCATTGGATGGCCAGCGCCCAGTTTCATCGCAGCATCGATTTCTTCGGCNGTCGCCAGTCCTTCATACAGTATGAACGTAGCCTCGTTGATCATNGGGACCAGCATGCGGTTGACGACAAATCCCGGACTGTCCTTGACGCTGACAGGAGTTTTCCCCAGGCTGCGGGTGAATTCATCGGTTGATCTGAAGGTCTCGTCTGAGGTCTGGAGTGCTCGGATAATCTCAACCAGGGCCATCATAGGAACNGGGTTGAAGAAATGCATTCCGATCACCTTGTCGGGTCGGCCACTGGACGAAGCCAATCGGGTCAGGGACAGGGAAGACGTGTTCGAGGCCAGGATCGCAGTTGGAGCACAGATGTTGTTCAATTGCTCGAAAATTTCGATCTTCAGATCCATGTTTTCAGTTGCGGCCTCGACCACCAGATCGCAATCTGACAACATGGCAAGATCGGTCGTCGCCTTAATTCGATCAGCCGAGGCATCTTTTTCCTCTGCGCTGATTTTCTCCCTATCCAACAGGCGGGCCAGGCTTTTTTCAATTACGGCAAGACCACGCTCTACCAGTGGCTCTGAGATATCCTGCATGGTCACGTGGAATCCGTTCAACGCACAGACCTGGGAGATTCCGCTGCCCATGGTACCGGCGCCAACAACACCGATTTTGTTGATCTTCATGATGTTTGCTCCGTGATGTCCGGCTATGATCGAGACAAGGTCGGCAAGGCTAACCTAAACAGCCGGCCAAGCCAATCGCCCGGGGTGTCGGCGATCCAACTGTAGATATACACTCACACGACACGCAAAGGGGGAGGATCATGACAGCTGAGCAGATGATCAAGCGACTGGTCGAGTTTGACACGGTGTCCCGGGAAAGCAATCTTCCACTGATCGAATACGTGGAAAGCTATCTCGATGACCTGGGGGTACAGTCTAGGCGGGTAGCCAACGAGGACGGCCTCAAATCAAACCTTTATGCCACTGTGGGTCCGGAAGAGGAAGGCGGCGTGGTTCTGTCAGGCCATACTGATGTTGTGCCAGTTGACGGCCAGGACTGGGCCACCGACCCTTTTGCCTTGACCCAGCAGGGAGGTCGCCTGCATGGGCGTGGAACCTGTGACATGAAGGGTTTCATTGGCATCGCGCTAGCACTGGTGCCTGAAATGAAAATGCTCAGACGGCCGGTTCACTTCGCACTTTCTTACGACGAGGAAATCGGCTGCCGCGGTGCGCCGGCAATGATCAACCAGTTGGCAACCGAGCTGCCAGCTCCGCGGGCAGTGATTGTCGGTGAGCCGACCAGCATGACCGCGGTGACGGGGCACAAGGGCATCGTTGCTCTGAAGACGACAGTCAGAGGCTATGAGACGCATTCCAGCCAGACTAACCGCGGTGTTAGCGCGGTCATGAATGCGGCTCGCCTGGTCAGCTATCTCGGCGCGATGGCTGAACGGCTGGAAAAAGAGACGCCTTCGGACAACGGGTTCAACCCACATCACAGTACGGTCCATGTCGGTGTCATCAATGGTGGTACGGCAATGAACATAGTTTCCAGGCACTGTGAATTCGTCTGGGACATCCGCAACATTCCAGGTGATGAGCCACAGCAGTTGATTGACGAGTTTGAGGTTTTTTGCCGTGACGAGATTCTGCCAGGGATGCGTAGTCGCTGGTCGGATTGTTTCATTTGTACTGAAGTGATTGCCAGAGCCCCCGAATTCGCACCGGCGGAGTCCGCAGCACTTGAGTTGGTACAGCAGCTCACGGGCGTGGCAGAAACAGGCCGGGGCGCCTATGTTGCCGAGGCAGGGTTGTTCCAGGCTGCCGGGTTCCCAACTGTTATGTGTGGTCCGGGTTCTATTGACCAGGCCCATCAACCAAACGAGTTCATCAGTCTGGAACAGGTTACTGCGGGAGAGAAGTTCCTGCGCAGCGTGATCGAGGAACTCGCCAGCTGATCCGATTCTTCATGAGGACAGTCTCTCAACGATCATGCGTGCACACTGGATTGCGCCATTTTCAACTTCTTGTCGGGCGTCTTTCCCTTCAGATAACAGACCCTGAAGGTGAGCCAACCAGTCACCGGAAGGATAGCCAGTCGCCTGGAGGGCTAGGCCCTTGACGTTATCGCGCAAGAATTCCACCAGCGGTGGCATCTCGGGAGAGTCGTCCCTGACAAAATACCCAAAAGGGGAGCCTGCGTGGAACACTTCCGCGATGGTGCTGTAACCTGCTTTTCCAATCACAACATCCGCCGCGCGGACCAGGTCGGGGTGGTAGTGAATCGAATCAGGTGGCAACATCAGGACATTTCGGGCAGCGCGGTGTTCTGTTCGTGATGCCCCGGCAATGACAAAATCAATTCCGCTGAACTTCGTTTCAAGGCTTCCAACGTAGGGGTGACCTTGCGGTACACCGCCCATGGTGATGAAGACCAGTGGCCGGCCCGGATCGAGTGCAAGGGCTTTACGGGTGTCCGGGGCAGAGTGGCGGGGGCTCCGAGATATGGGGTTGACTTGTTTTGCGGATGTGGAGGGTCGGCAGACAGGTGTAGACTGGATGTGCAGGTCGACCGATGCGAATAACGGTTTCAGGAAACTGGAAAACCGTTCAAAATTCGGATCACGCGCTGCGAGTTCGGCGTAGATCCAATCCCAGGTAAAGTTCTCGATCAAGATACAGGGAAGCCCGGCGTCTCGGGCTGCCGCGATACCCAATGGTGCAATGTCGCAAACCACCATCGCGCAGTGAAGTCTCTGGAGTTTCGAGACCAGGCTGTCTAGCCGCTTGCGAGAGAAAGGAATATCTTCATCCAGTTTTTTCAGTGTCGCGGCAAGATCTGTGGTCAGGGCGTCTTTCTGGATCGGCCCTGTATCGCAGTCCATGCGGTGGTAGCCGAATTCCTTCAGCGATTGACTGAAGTACCACTGTGGTATACCAGTAAACAGTTCCACCCGGGTGTCCGGCGCGATTCGGGCCAGAGTCTGGGCCACCGCACAGGCCCGCGAGGCGTGGCCAAAGCCGTGTGCGGTGACAAAGAACGCTACAGAGGCCATTTCTGGTGGGTAGTCACCAGGTGAGTTCTAAGGCACTGGCCGGCCCAGTTCGCTTATTAAGAGAAATAGTCATCAAGAAACTCTGCGAAAGAAATCGAATCTGCGGCTTCGAGGTCGCGCTGTTGACCCAGAGAATCCCGGGCTTGCCGGATTAGGCTGTCGCGATCGGTAGTGGAGAGGGTCCGCTCCTTGAAGTGAGATTCGATGTCTGCAGATCGCTCGAGCGCAAAGTTGAAGAAGTTGTCATCATGGCTATGCATGGCTTCGAGGACCTGCGAAGAAGGCGTGAGATCAGGGTCAAGAAACTTGGCCTTCTGAATGTCATGGGAATGCCGGTAACCTGTGGAGATTTGGCCATCCAGAGTCTCGACCAGCCCTTCCATCTGCGACAGTAGGTTAAGCCCTAGTTCAGTCAAGCTCACATTGCTGTCGCCCTCGTTCAGTATCAGGCCGGGCTCACGCCCGCGTTCAGCGACAAGTTTGAGGGTCGCTCGTCTGCTCTCATATTCCCGGTCATCCATTGGTGGGCTGGGTGACAGAAGGCAGAAAATCAGGAATACATCAAGGAAGTGGACTTCGTCTGGCCCAATTCCAATTGGAATGAATGGGTTCAGATCCAGGCTGCGAAGTTCGATGTACTCTACTCCGCGTTCCCGTAAAGCATGGGATGGTTTCTCCCCGGAACGTGCTGTTCGCTTTGGCCGAATTGGCGCATAGTATTCGTTTTCGATCTGAAGCAGGCTGGTGTTCAGCTGCCGGTATTCTCCACCCACCAGGACACCTATCTCCTCGTAAGCAGGGTAGGGGGTGGTCGTGGCATGGACAAGTGAATCGATATACTCGCTGATACTGTTGAGACCGACGTTGATACCGGCCTGTACGGTGCTCTGGTAGCCCAAATCACCGAGCCTCAGGCTGGTTGCAAAGGGCANGTAGTAGCTGGACTGACCGAGCAGTTCCAGGTGGTGCCGCCGGCCTTCGAGAAAGGTNCTGCANACGGCCGGTGAGGCTCCGAACAGGTAGGGAATGAGCCAACCGTACCGGTATGCGTTTCGCACCAACCCGAGGGAGCCCTCAGATTTGAAATCCCGCAGCGGCAGAGTCGAGCCGCAGATGTCCCGCCAGGCCCGCCAGAATCCGTCTCCCAGAGAGAAGTTGAAGTGGATGCCTGCTATGGTCTGCATCAGCTTGCCGTAACGCCAGGCCAGACCCTTGCGGTAAACAGATTTCATCGTGCCCACGTTTGAACTGCCGTAGCGGGCGATCTGGATGCTATCATCGCCGTGCAGAATGCATGGCATGCTGTTCACCCACAGGTTTTCTTGTTCGAGGTTGTGGTAAACGTACTGGTGCACACGCTTCATGAAGTCCAGTAGTTCGGTGACATTGGACTCAACAGGAGTGATAAATTCCAGCAGGGCTTCGGCGTAGTCTGTCGTGATGTAGGGGTGCGTCAGTGTTGAACCGAGAACGGCGGGGTGCGGTTTCTGCGAGATGGTGCCGCACCGATCAATGCGCAGACTCTCTTTCTCTAGCCCCCTGCGGATGTCGAGCAGTTCGGCAGTAGCACCGGCGAGTTCGATTTTTTCCAGAGTCCGTGTTAGGTTTTCGGCCATGAATGATTGTCCCCCGAAGGGTGTGCAGGCGGGTCAGCAGGTAGAGCAGTGGCGCCAGGAGATCGTTGAGGTCAGTGCTGGCCGACGGGAAATTCGCGACATCACCTGTGTGGTCGACAAGGCGGTCGCCCGTTCAGGCATCCAGACCGGGTTATGCCATATTTTCATACAGCACACCAGTGCTTCACTGTTACTGACCGAGAATGCCGACCCTGCCGTGCACCAGGACCTGGAGAACTTCATGCAGCGAATCATACCTGANGGCAGGCAACGGTATATGCACCACAGTGAGGGACCTGACGATATGCCGGCACATCTGAGGTCAGTGATCACGAGTAGCTCGCTGACAGTACCGGTCATTGAACAGCGTCTCGGGTTAGGCACTTGGCAGGGTGTCTATCTCTGGGAGCACCGTTACCGTGGGCCGGTCCGGCGCCTGGTGGTTACCGTCTACGGGATGTGTGCTGGTGAACGATCCAGCTGACGGTCAGGCGTAANTACGTTTTATGTATCCTGACCGACGGTTCTGCATTGCGCCGATGATGGGCTGGACAGATCGTCATGAGCGCTATTTCCTGCGACTTATCTCTGGCCGGGCTATGCTGTATACCGAGATGATTCCAGCCGCGGCGCTGCTGGCGGGCAGNCCAGGCCGGTTTCTCGCTCACAGCGCCGAAGAGTCTCCGCTNGGCCTGCAGGTTGGCGGTTGTGAACCCGAAGATCTGGCTCAATGNGCCGAACTCGGGGAAGCAGCGGGCTTTGATGAGATCAATATCAATGTCGGGTGCCCAAGCGCCAAGGTGCAATCCGGTCGGTTTGGCGCCTGCCTGATGGCCGAGCCAGATCTAGTCTCGGCCTGTTTCAGGCGCATGGTCAATCGCGTCGGGATTCCTGTAACGGTCAAATGTCGAATTGGCGTCGACGAACGTGATCGATATGAAGACTTGCTGGCCTTTGTCGAAACTCTCGCTGCCAGTGGCTGCCGTACTTTCCTGGTCCATGCCCGGAAGGCCTGGCTAAGTGGACTGAGTCCGAAGCAGAATCGCGAGATTCCACCATTGCACTACGATACCGTCTACCGCCTCAAAAAAGAACACCCGGAGCTGGAAATCNTCATNANNGGTGGAATTCGTTCANTCGATGCTGCCGAGGCCCACCTGCAAGNCGTGGATGGTGTGATGGTCGGGCGCGAGGCNTACCATAACCCGTTCTCGTTNGCTGNTATTGACCGGCGGTTGTTTGGTGTAGCGGCTGCAGAACCCTCCCGGTTCCAGGTTCTCGATCAATACAAGGCCTATATTGCGGAGCAGCTGCAATCCGGGGTTTATCTTAAACATATGACCCGACATATTCTGGGGCTATTCCACGGTCAGCCGGGGGCTCGTGCCTGGCGGCGTTACCTGAGCGAGCAGGTGGTAGATAGCAAAGCAGGCCTTGAAGTGTTGGAGGTGGCTGAGGAGGGTATTCGTCAGCAGATGCGATGGGCCGCCTGATTCATACCGCCTGGGCATTGCCCCGCGCCCAATCCGGCGGGTCTGCCATCCAGTGAAACCGCTCAGGAAAGCACTGCTTGTTGTTGCAGCGGTCTTGCTTGTTGTTGTCGGAAGTGCCGGCCTGTGGCTGGCTTTGTTTTTCCAACCCAACGATTACCGGGATGTTTTCAGTAACTATGTCTATCGGCAGACCGGCCGCGAGTTGACCATTAACGGTGAGGTTAGATTTGGCTTGGGGTGGGGAGCAGATGGTCGTCTCCAGATCCAAATCGCTGCTGAAAGACTAAAGCTGTTCAATCGGGCTTATCTCCCAGACGGGCCGATTGTAACGGCTGGCTGGCTGGAGCTGGAGATACGGCTGTGGCCACTTCTGAATGGACACTGGTCTATTGCCAATGCTGTTGTAGAGCGCCCGCAGATCAATCTTGTTCGTCTTGCGAACGGTCGATCAAACTGGGAAGACCTGGCATTACTTGGGTTGTTGCCTGTGGACCATGTGCAGGGCTATGGCGGTCGCTTGACTTGGACCGATCGGTTGCCGGAACGGACAGTGACACTGACCGGAATCGACTGGCAGGTCAAACCCGTTTCCAACGGTAAAACCACCGATATCGAGGTGACGCTCCGAACGCCAAGCAGCGTGGTGGGTCGACCACTTTCGGTTCGCCTGGCTGCCCGAATTCCAAGAGCCCGGGACGCCGGAGCGATCTTTCCATTCCAGCGACTAGCGGCTGATTTTGCTGGATCTGGCTTGGTTGCTACTGTGCAGTTGCTCGACGGCACCATAGATCTTACCGGGGGTCTTTTCGGTGCAGCCACATCCGAATTCACTCTGGCCGTGCCCGGTGCCGAGGCAAGGTTTCAATCCCAAGACCTGGAATACCGTCTTGATCAGGGCGTCGTGCGGATGGCAGGTCTCTCGGGAGAGGGGTATGTCGGTCGGCTTGCGCCGTTGTTTTCAGCAGCTACTGCTCAGTTCGACCTGGTTCATGGTGCTTTCGAGATACCGGTTCTGGATGTTCGCTGGCTGGGCAACCAGGCTGTGCTGGACCTCAAGGGCCGAACATTGTACGGCGCGCCCCGTATCCAGGGTCGAATCAGAGCATCGGAATTGAAACTGGAGAAAATTCTGCAATGGTCTGGTCTTGAATGGGAAAAACCAGTCGGCAGCCCGCCAGCTATTCTGTCTGTCTCTGCGCAATTCATGGCTGACTCAGAAGGTGTATCAATTGACAAACTTGATCTATCGATCGATGAGCATCACGTTAATGGTCGGGTACGACTGGACCTCCGGCCCGAGCCAGCCTGGTCATTCGATCTTCGGAGCGAGCACCTTTATTTGAGACCTTCGGCTCGCATCCTGGCACCGGATGGCTCTCCTGTAGCCCTGCTGCTCAGTCTGCCGCTTGGGTTTCCCGGGAAAGTTGATGCAAGGGGCAGCCTCGACATCGGCGAACTAAGGGTTGGCGACCTGACTGCCCGTCGGGTCGAAGCAAAGGTCCACTCGGTAGGCCGCCTCCTGGCTGTGTCTCCGCTGACAGCGCAGTTCTATGACGGCGAGGCCCGGGTGGAATTGGTGCTGGATCGCCAAAAAGAAGCCCCGGTTTTACTCGTCCAGGCAATACTTACCGGCTTCGACCCTGGTGGCGTGGTTCGCGATCTCACCCAGATGGACGTGATGTCGGGCCAGGCAAATGTCTCAATGGATCTGGCAGTGACACAACCCGGTGGGCCTGATCCTGTCAATCGTGCCATCGGCGTAGCCCAAGCTGAACTTAACAACGCGGGGCTTCACGGAGCAGCGCTCAATGGGCTGATCAGAGTTCTCCGTGGTGCCGGGGCAGTGATGCCTGATCTCATCATGGTTGCCCCAGAGTCATCGGCCACAGTCGTCATAGACAAGGGTGTGGCTCGAAACACTGATCTTAGAATCTCTGGGCCAGGTCTCTGGGCCGATGGTCAGGGTAAGGTGTCATTGAAGGATCAGACCATCGACTACCTGCTGACGATCGGATTGGAGTCCGCAAAGGGGAGTAGCAAGGAACAAGAGCCCCGAGTGGTTGATCGTTTCTTGCCGTTGCGCTTGAGCGGTCCATTGGCAAGCCCCCGCTTGACGATCGACGTGGCCGAGTTGATTCGGCGCAAAATCGAAACTGAGGTTACAGGCCTGCAGCCCCAGCGAACCGAACCCGCCACCGACAGCCGGTCAGTTCGGTTTCAGCGGCGATTGCGGCAGCAGATGCAAAGAGCGCTACTGGAACTCGAGCCTTAATTGATCCTTGTCAGGGAGCACGCTGTCCGGGTGGTGTTTGTGCACCGCGTCCAGGATCTGAGGGGCGGGGTTTCTGGTATGCTCCACGCTCTATTGTGGTCGGGTTCTAATCGGTGCCAGTAGTGTACCGATGGTGATTTGAATAGTGAATGGAGGGTGTTATGAGTGGTGAGAAGCTGAACAAGGTGAGTTCCAGGATCACGCAGCCGCCTTCCCAGGGCGCATCCCAGGCAATGCTGTACGCGACGGGAATGACTGAACAGGACATGGACAAGGCTCAGGTCGGAATCGCCAGTGTCTGGTGGGAGGGCAATCCCTGCAACATGCATCTCAACGACCTGTCGGCCAAAATCAAACAAGGTGTGCAGGACGCCGGACTGATCGGTATGCGGTTCAATACTATCGGGGTAAGCGATGGCATATCGATGGGAACCGAAGGCATGTGCTACTCGTTACAGTCGAGAGACCTTATCGCTGATTCCATCGAAACTGTGATGGGTGGGCAGTGGTACGACGCGTTGGTGACCGTGCCGGGGTGCGACAAAAACATGCCGGGTGTCATGATGGCCATGGGTCGGATCAACCGACCGTCGTTGATGGTCTACGGTGGCACTATCAAGCCTGGGTATTCCGGTAAACAAGTCATCGATCTGGTCTCTGCTTTTCAGAGTTACGGTGAGTACATCGTAGACAAGATCAGCGACGAAGAGCGGCAGGCGATCGTTCGGAATGCCTGCCCCGGCGCCGGTGCCTGTGGTGGGATGTATACCGCCAATACCATGTCGAGCGCTATAGAGGCGATGGGAATGTCGCTGCCGTACAGTTCGTCCAATCCAGCCGTCGACTCCCGGAAAACCGAAGAGTGTCTTCGGGTAGGCTCTGCCATACACAAGCTTATGGAACTGGATCTTCGGCCTCGCGACATAATGACCAGAACCGCATTTGAGAATGCGATGGTGATCGTGTCATCGCTTGGAGGTTCAACCAATGCCGTGCTGCATTTGATCGCAATGGCCAGAGCCGTCGACGTTGATCTCACTATCGATGACTTCCAGAGTGTCAGTGACCGGATTCCGTTTCTTGCAGATCTGAAACCCAGTGGACGTTTCGTAATGGAGGATCTGCACAAAGCCGGTGGAATACCGGGTGTGATGAAGTACCTGCTCCAGGAAGGATTGATCAATGGCGAATGCATGACGGTAACTGGGCAGACCATTGCCGAGAACCTGGAAACAGTTCCCGATCTTGAATCTGGCCAGCAGGTGTTCCATTCGTTGTCAGATCCGATCAAGGAAACGGGCCACCTGCGTATTCTCAAAGGT
>PBDS01000068.1 GCA_002718155.1 Pseudomonadota bacterium | reverse complement strand
ATGACATTTATCTCTTGGCAATCAGGAACTAACAAAAAGGAAGGCAGATTTGCACTCGCTTGGACCACAGGCATTATGGCTGACAAATGGAATGACACGAGTTGCTTCCAGGATCAAACCAAGAATGGCCTGGCGGTCTGTACACCCCGACCGACGGGCGGGCGGAACCCGCGATCGCGGCCCCTGAAATGGCCCGCGCTGCTCAAAGGCGCGGCGCTAAAGTATTCACTCAGACGGCGGTCCGTGGGATTGAGACAACTGCCGGTGCCGTATCGGCGGTGGTTACAGAACACGGCACCATCCGATGCAGCACGGTTATTCTTGCAGGCGGAGCCTGGTCTGGCGTGTTTTGCCGCAACCTCGGTATACGGCTTCCCCTGCTGTCCACCATCGGATCTGTCTACCGTACGGCCCCTGTTCTGGACGCCCCCGAGCGATCCGTCAGCGGGGCAGGCTTTGCCATCCGTAAACGCCTGGATGGCGGTTACTCGGTATCCCACGGCGGCATCACGAATTTCGATATTGTTCCGGATTCATTCCGTTTTTTCACTGATTTCCTACAGCTGACCTGGATGGCGAGAAAGAGCTTGAGACCCTGCCTGACAGAGCGGTTCCTCACCGAGTGGAGACAGAAATCGTCATGGCCCTTGGACCAGGTCTCACCTTTTGAAGCCATTCGGACACTTGACCCCCGACCTATAAAAGGCACCTTGGATAAAGCTCGACGGAACCTGGCTGCTGCGTTTCCGGCTTTTAAAGACGTCGAGATTCTGGAAAGCTGGGGCGGTCTGATCGATGCGACACCCGATGCCATACCGGTGATTTCACCAGTAGAAACTGTGCCCGGATTTTTCCTCGCGAGCGGTCTTTCGGGGCATGGATTCGGCATAGGCCCAGCCGCCGGACAACTCGCAGCCGACGTCGCGATCGGCGCGGAACCGCTGGTCGATCCCGCTCCATTTCGCTACTCGCGGTTCACCGACGGTTCCAGGATAGAGCCAATCATTGGGATCTAGCCGGCTAAAGTACCGCCAGACCCGCTGGATTGAATCCCGATCAGTGACCCAGCGCTTTATTTACCTCCGGACCGTGGAAGCGTGCTACTTTGCCGGTGGGCGCCAGCGGGTCTGAGTAGAAGAATTCGGGTAACTCATCGTCGGCTACGGTAAATCCTGCATCCAGGTTGAACTGACGCTCCAATGCAAGCGTCTCATCTCCCAGTTCACTGTAGAAACTCTCCTTTAGATCAGTACCGTGCGCATCATTGATGGCGTTGACCACAAACGCCACATTCGTGTCCGTCACACCCCGACCAAAAATACACAGTCCTAGAGCGTCTGAACTGGCCATCACCCGTTGGGATTCCAGGCTGGCGGCCACGACCTCTTCGACACTCATATTCGTGCAATCAAGCTTCGGCACGTTGCCGGCTGTGTGGTCCGCACCCTGGGCACTCACCATCATGGTAATTCCGGTAGCCTCAACCACGCGGGGGTCGTAGGCACTGATCGCCTGGCCTTTGATCACCGGAACCCGGGATACATTGTAGTGGTCTCCTACTCGGGCTGTTCCTTGCGCCCACAATTTTCCTTTCTCGGTGGCTCCACCGATCTCTTTCAACACTTCCTTCATGAAGTCTACGTCGCCAAACGCGCCTAGACCCGCGTCCATCAGTACCGCGATCATGGCGCCGGTCTCGATGGTATCTATGCCAAGATCATTAGCGACTTGATTAACCTCGGCCAACTCGTCGGGTTCCGTCAGGCCACAGTTGGTTCCCATGAGNCCCAAAGTCTCGTANTCCACCGGTGAGGTGATCTCAGNTCCATCNTTATCGACGTAGACATTGCTGCATTCAATGGTGCAGCCNGGCATGCACNNATGCGCAGTCTGNCCNCCTCGTTCCAACTGCTGTTCCCGNATGTNCTGCCCNCCCATCGTCATNGTTTCGTCATCGTCGGTCGTAATCCGGCCATCACTGAANTTNCGCACCGGCAGGCCGCCAAGATAATTCTGGACGTCGGCCATGAGCGCCGTGCCATAAGTCTTCTGGTTCTGGGCGATCTCGTCTTCATCCAGNTTTGCGTTGTAGGCCTTGACCGCACTGATCACCTTTTTACGATCATGAAGCTGCGGCATGCGGTTCAGTTCAGCGACTACTGCCTTGACCCTTTTGCTACCCATGACCGCGCCAACGCCGCCGCGGGCAGCCAGCCGGGACGGCCGCAGATCGGTATCGCTGAAAGAGATCCCTGAAATCAGNCCCTGGTATTCACCGACCGGACTGCACAGTCCGATGCTCACTTTCTTGCCGTACTTCTNGTGCAACAACGCCGCCGCCTCAAAATTACCAAGACCAAGATATGGTTCTGCCGGGTCAAAGGTCACCTGGCCATCCTTGGCAATGTGGATGACGGTCCAGTCAGGCGAGGCCCCATTCAGAGTAAANCCCGCCAGCCCGATCTGACCCAGTGCAAAACCGAATGTACCGCCGGCGTTGGCCTCCTTGACCCCACCGGTCAGAGGGCTCTTACAGCCGACGCTAAGGCGATTTGCATTGGAGAAATTAGTTCCGGCAAATGGCCCGGCGGAGAAGATCAGCGGGTTTTCCGGCGCCAGGGGATCAACTGCGGCGGCGCCAGACTCTACCAGNCTCTTGGCTATTAAATACCTTCCGGCACGGGCNATGGCTTCCCCATGAAGTTCTTCTCGCCGTACAGATTGTTCTTGAAGATCGATGTGAAGATATTCACGCATGGTGTATTACCCCTGGGATATCACAGTTTTGTAGCCGGGATTTTATCATCACGGTGCGGCCTTCAGCACTTGGAGATATTCTCGCGGTTACCATTTCACCTCGGTGTTTCCATCAAGGCCTATCGCCTGGCCGGATATATACCTGCCTTGGCTCGAGCACAGGAAAAGAGCAAGAGCCGCAACATCATCGGCACTGATAAAGGTCGTCATCGAACTGCTCTGGACAAACTCCGTACGTACCATCTCCTCAGGTAAACCGCGAATTCTCGATTCAGCGGTGATGACCTGATCGATTCGTTCACCCTCGACCGAACCGGGGCAGATTGCATTGACCCTTATCCCGGCGCTGCCCAGTTCACCCGCCAGNGACTTCGTCAACCCGATCAGCNCCCATTTAGAGGCCACATACGGTGTCCGGTTGGGCACACCGTAGAATCCCGCCGTTGACGACAGGTTAACAATTGATCCCCCGCCCGCCTTCTTCAACAGGGGTATCGCCCTCCGACAGCAGTAATAGGCACCGTACAGATTGACCTCNAGCGTGTGTTGCCATTCAGACACGGTGAGACTCTCCAGAGGCCCGATAGGCCCGCCGACACCCGCATTGTTGACCAGTATATCGAGCCCACCAAAAACCGTCTCCAACTTATCGAACAACTCATCGACATCTGCAATGCTTGAGACATCGCAAATACAGGTTTCGAATCGATCGAGTACGTTGATGCTGTCGCGGTCTATATCGCAGATCATCACCCGGGCNCCCGTCTCGCTGAACTGCCGGGCGATTGTCAGACCGATCCCTGATGCCGCNGCNGTCACCAGCACTCGCCGTCCTTCCANGCTATCTACAGAAGTCACCGAGCCCGCCGCTTAGACTGACTGTCGGAACGCGTAGCCATCCTCACCAGCGGCGTCCATTAGCCAGCGCACCAGATGTTCGGCAAAACTGCGGCGCACCACAATATCGACTACTGCTTGCTCGGGCTCCTGGATTGTTGGAACGATCAGCACCACTGTGTGCGCCAGTTGTGTCTGGGCACAGCATCCAACCGGCAATTGGGTGGGGTGCAGGTCCAGCGTACATGCCGATGCGAGGACATCTCTTGCCGTACGCCCCCCGATCTCGATCAGCGTCTGCCCACCGGTGAGATCACTGAGCGAGGTATGTTGATGAGCAAGAGCCGCACCCAAGCGTTCCTGGAGCGTCTCGTCTGATGCTGGGGCCATAACCAGCCACCAGTCCGGCCCCAACCAGCAGACTCTCAACGGGCCATCCTGGGTAACGGTATTTGGTCGGATCGGCAATCGAATACCCAATGCCTCGTTGACCTGCTGTTGGAAAAGCTGATCATCTGGATCGCCACGCAGATTGACCAACTGTAGCGACTGGCACTCGCCCAACCAGCAGCCAAATTCTCCCGACACGTCGGCGGACGTGTTTTGGGCGTCTATCCGACTCAGCGCTGACTGTCTCCGGGAGACTTGCATATCAATCTCAGGTCTTCTGCAACGCGTTGTCAGGGTCGTAGAACAGCGGGTCGGTGATCGTCGCCCTGATCACTTCACCACTCATCAACTGGGCGTAAACCTCACCACCCTTCCGGCTGCGTCCACCTTTGACAAGTGCAAGCGCTATCGAATGGCCCAGGCAGGCACTTTGATAGCTGGATGTCACGTGGCCAACCATCGCGACCGGGTAATCCGTCGAGGCTTCATTCACCAGCTGGGCACCTTCGGGTAACCGCACTTCCGGATCGTCGGTCAACAGCCCGACCAGTTGTTTGCGATTACCTCGGATTGTGTCAGGACGGTAAAGCGAACGTTTACCGATAAAATCTTTGTCTTTTGAAACTATCCAGTCCATACCCAGATCGCCTGGGGTCACCGAACCATCGGTGTCCTGACCGACGATGATGTAGCCTTTTTCGGCACGCAGAACGTGCATGGCCTCGGTCCCATACGGCGTTGCGCCATATTCCCGACCGGCTTCCATGATCGTGGTCCAGAGGTGTGCGCCAAAGTCGGCACACACGTTCACCTCGAAAGCGAGTTCACCGCTGAAGCTGATCCGGAACACGCGAGCCGCGATACCGGCCACAGTGCCTTGGCGACAGCTCATGAACGGCAAGGCCTCGGCTGATAGATCGATGTCGTCGCACAACGTTTGCAGCAGCCGGCGACTGTTGGGGCCGGCCATACTTACCACAGCCCAGCGGTCGGTCACTGATGTGAAATACACTTTCAGATCGGGCCATTCCGTCTGCTGCCAGCGTTCCAGCCAGCCGAGCACATGCGCCGCACCCCCAGTCGTTGTCGTCATCAGGTAATGCTGCTCTCCCAACCGGGCGGTAACACCGTCATCCATCACCATACCGTCCTCGCCGAGCATCAATCCATAACGGCACCGGCCTATCCCGAGTTTGGCCCAGTTGTTGGTATAGACCCGATTGAGGAACTCAGCCGCATCTGCCCCCTGGATGTCGATCTTTCCAAGGGTCGATGCGTCAAGCACCCCGACTCCTTTGCGTGTCGCCAGGCATTCACGAGCAACGGCGCCCGCCATGTCTTCGCCGACTAAAGGGTAGTACCAGGGGCGTTTCCATTGACCGACATCTTCGAACCGGGCGCCGTTTTCGACATGCCAGGTATGCATTGCGGTCCGCCTGACAGGGTCAAAAAACTCTGTACCGATACCCCTGCCGGCCAGTGCACCGAAAGTAACGGGCGTGTAATTCGGGCGGAAAGTGGTGGTTCCGGTCGCCGCTATGCTCTGATCCAGTTCTCTGGCAAGGATCGCCATACCGTTGATATTTCCGGTCTTGCCCTGGTCTGTGCCGAACCCCAGCGCGGTATAACGCTTGACATGCTCGATCGAACGGTAGCCCTCCCGGGCCGCCAAGCGGATGTCCGATGCCAGGGTATCGTTTTGATAATCCACGAATTTCTTGCCGCCGCGGCCTTCGGGTAATCCATCCGGCAACTCCCAGCAGGGCTCAATCGACATCGCCTCTTGCATTTTCGCAAAGGGGATATCGGTCGCGGCCGGTGCGATCCCCGCCGCCGACGCAGCCATCCGGCCGGCCTCAACGCCATCGGCAAGACACCCTCCCAGGTCAAAGATCCCCTTGGCCGCACCGGCTGATCGCGCCCGCTGCACAGAATCACCCGGAACAAAGCAGCCCAATTTCTCGTCGAACCTGGCCTCGGCACCCGACTGGCAGTGCAGGTGCACTGTCGGGTTCCAGCCGCCTGACATGGCGAGCACCTGACACGGGACACTGCCCTTGTAGGCCAGAACGTCATCCCCAGATGCCGTCAGTCGACACAGCTCGACGTCGGTCATACCACTGAAGCCGCTGCGCACACCACAGACTGCATGTCCGGGATAGACCGGGATGCCGGCCTCCCGGGCTCGCTCAAGCAACCCCTCGGCGGGCCGCTGCCGGATATCGATAAGGGCGGTGACGTCAAGTCCAGCCGCCTGCATATCCAGGGCCGCCTCGTAGGCCGAATCATTGTTGGTCAGCACCGCACCATGACGCCCGGGCAGCGCGGCGTACCGGTTAAGATAGGTGCGGACAGCCGAAGCCAACATCACGCCCGGTCGGTCGTTGTCGGCGAAGACCAGGCCGCGTTCAATCGCTCCAGTAGCAAGGACGACCTGCCCGGCCCGCACCCGCCACAGGCGTTCACGGCTGACCCGTGGGTCCGGCCGAGCCAGGTGATCGGTGCGTCTTTCATCGATGATCAGAAAATTGTGATCGTAGTACCCCGTAACGGTGCTTCTCGATAACAAACGCACTTCCGGCATTGCCGACAATGCCTCAACCATTCCCGCCAGCCAGCTTGACATTGGCTGGCTCGAAACCGTACCAGTTCCCGACAGCAGACTCCCTCCGAACTCGCTTTGTTCGTCCGCGATGATCACCGTGGCGCCCGACCTTCCCGCGCTCAGTGCCGCCATCAATCCGGCCGGCCCCGCCCCGACCACCATCACGTCACAATGCACATCACGTTTGTCGTAGTGATCAGGGTCGGCGTCAATCGGTGCCCGGCCCAATCCAGCTGCCTTTCGTATATGACGTTCATACCGCGCCCACCATCCACGCGGCCACATGAAGGTCTTGTAGTAGAACCCCGCCGGCAATAATCCGCCTAGCTTGTCGCTTATTCCATAGAGGTCTAGACGAAGGCTCGGCCAGCCGTTTATGGTCCTTGCCGTCAACCCCTCGAACAGTTCAACCTGTGTTGCCTTGAGGTTTGGAACCGTGCGGGCCCCTTCTCCGACCTGGACCAGAGCGTTAGGCTCCTCAGCACCGCTGCCAAAAATCCCACGCGGTCGGTGATATTTGAAACTGCGTCCGATGAGTCGCACTCCATTCGCCACCAGAGCCGAGGCCAGGGTATCTCCTTGATAGCCGAGATAGCGACGTCCGTTGAATGAAAAGGAAATCGGTCGAGAGCGATCGATCCGGCCACCTGAAGGGCGTCGTCGGGTATTCATCCCTCCCGGTCTCCGGTCCCTGGTGCCTGCCCGACTTTGTAGATCTTTTCGATTCGGTAGGTGACCGTGTCCCGCAGAACATTGAACCAGCGGCCGCAACCGGCAGAATGGCACCACTGCTCGGCGTGCCGGCCTTTGGGGTTCTTGCGATTGAAAAGATAATCTCCCCACTGCTGATCTGACAACGATTCCGGTTCCAGGGGCCGAGTAATATGCGCCTCACCACCGAATGAATACTCACTCTGATCTCTCGGTCCACACCACGGGCATCTGATTTCAAGCATCGCTCATGAGCCTCACGCCGTTAGTGAGCGACACCGGCTGCTCCGTGTTCGTCAATCAGGGCACCGCTGTAAAAGCGCTCAAGGTCGAATGCCGCATTCAATCGATGCGGAGCGTCCCGGGCAATCGTATAGGCAAACACCCAGCCCGAACCCGGCGTCGCCTTGAAGCCGCCGGTGCCCCAGCCACAGTTGAAGTAAAGCCCTTTTACCGGCGTTCTCGAGATGATCGGACAGGCATCCGGACACACGTCCACGATACCCCCCCACTGACGCAGCATCCTCACGCGGCTGAAGGCCGGAAAGAGTTCGACAATGGCGGACACATTGCCTTCGATGATGGAAAAGCTGCCCCGCTGACCATACCCAGTGTAGGCATCGATTCCCGCACCGATCACCAGTTCACCTTTGTCAGACTGACTGATGTAACCATGAACTGCGTTAGACATGATGACCGTATCCAACACCGGTTTCAGGGGCTCCGAAACCAGCGCTTGCAACGGATGGCTTTCAATCGGCATCCTCAGGCCGGCCATCGTCGCCAGCACGCTGGAGTGGCCCGCAGCCACCACCCCGACCTTCGGTGCCGCGATGAATCCACGACTGGTTTCGACCCCAGTAACGGCTCCGTTCTTTCGCCGGATACCGGTCACTTCGCAGTTCTGGATAATGTCGACACCGTGCCGGTCAGCTGCACGAGCGAAACCCCAGGCGAGTGCATCGTGGCGGGCCACCCCACCGCGCGGCTGGAACGACGCACCCAGGATCGGGTATCGGGCCCGGTCCGACACATCAATCAATGGCACCATCTGCTTGATATCCGCCGGGGTCAGGACCTCGCTGTCTATTCCATTTAGGCAATTAGCGTTCGAGCGCCGAACAATATCCCGCATATCCTGCAGGGTGTGCCCGAGATTCATCACGCCCCGCTGGCTGAACATGACGTTGTAATTGAGTTCCTGGCTCAGTCCCTCCCATAACTTCAGCGATTTCTCGTAAAGGTGTGCCGCTTCATCCCACAGGTAGTTAGATCGAACGATTGTCGTGTTGCGTCCAGTATTGCCGCCGCCGATCCAGCCTTTCTCCAGGACTGCGATTCGCCCTACTGAGTGTTCGCGGGCCAGGTAATACGCGCTCGCCAATCCATGACCACCTCCGCCCACAATGATCACGTCATATTCCGGGCGAGGATCCGGGCTACGCCAGGCCTCCGGCCAGTTGCTGTGACCGGTGACCGAATGGCGCAACAGATTGAAGATCGAGTACTTGTTCCTCATACTGAGTCCAGTCCCAGAAAAAGGCTCCGGCTCAACCTGAACGATAGACCGGGAAGCGGCCACACAACTCGACGACCTGCTCTCGGACCCTGTCCAATACTTCCTGATCGCCCATTTGATCCAGTATGTCGCAGATCCAGTGAGCGACATCGGACATCTCGTCTACACCAAAACCTCGAGTTGTGCTCGCCGGTGTTCCGATCCTCAAACCACTGGTCACAAACGGCGAACGAGGATCATTTGGTACGGTATTCTTGTTGACGGTGATGTGCGCACTGCCAAGAGCAGCGTCGGCGTCTTTGCCCGTGATGTCTTTATCGATCAAATCGAGCAGGAACAAATGATTGTCGGTCCCTCCCGAGACGATCTGGTAATCACGACGCGTGAAGGTGTCAGCCATAGCACGCGCATTACGAACAACCTGCTCCTGGTAGATCTTGAATCCGGGTTCAAGCGCTTCTTTCAACGCCACTGCCTTGCCGGCAATGGCATGCATAAGCGGCCCACCTTGTGTGCCTGGAAAAACCAGCGAGCTCAATTTCTTTTCAACGGCCTCGTTCGAACGAGCAAGGATCATCCCGCCCCTCGCGCCACGCAGAGTCTTGTGGGTCGTGGTCGTCGTCACGTCGGCGATCGAAACCGGGCTAGGGTAAAGATCAACAGCCACAAGCCCAGCCACGTGGGCCATGTCAACGACCAGATAGGCATCCACCGAGTCGGCGATCTCCCGGAACCTTGCCCAGTCAACAATCCTACTGTAGGCCGAGAAGCCCGCCATAATCATCCTGGGCCGATGTTGCTGCGCCAGGCTGGCGACCTGATCATAATCTATCTCACCATGGCTCTCGTTGAGCCCATACTGCACCGCGTTGTACAGTTTGCCGGAAAAATTGACTGCTGCTCCATGGGTCAGATGGCCGCCATGAGCAAGGCTCATTCCGAGCACGGTGTCGCCCGGGTCCATAAGCGCCATATACACAGCCGCGTTGGCACTGGAACCGGAGTGAGGTTGAACGTTGACATACGCTGCACCAAACAGCGCTTTGGCGCGGTCAATGGCCAGCTGCTCCGCTACATCGACGTGGGCGCAGCCACCGTAGTAACGTTTTCCCGGGTATCCCTCTGCATACTTGTTGGTGAGTACCGACCCTTGAGCCTCAAGCACCCGCGGACTGGTGTAGTTCTCTGATGCAATCAGTTCGATGTGCTCTTCCTGTCGCCGGCCCTCTTTCTCAATGGCATCCCACAACTCGTCATCAAAACCGGCTATACGATCTGTCAATCTGAACATCACAAACCCTCCCGGGGTACCTTCGAGTTCTGCCGGTGCGATCCTAGGCCTGTATCAACCCGCCAGTCACATCGGCAGAATACATCTCACCCGTCAGCGAACACCTTCGCCCTCGGCAATCAACGTAGCACTCAGATCTCAGGACCTCCCAAGACCCGGAGAATCGGATTGTAGTAGACAGTTGGCCTGTGCCCAAGGTGAATGTGTCACTCAGCCGTCTTGCTCAGCACCTTGCCGGTGATCTGTGTCAGCGCCCCGGAATGTTCCCGCAGTGCTGTTCGAGGTCTGTTAGCACCGCGGCCGACACTCCATCAAAGTTTCGGCAGAGCTCTCCTACAACCGCACTCAATCGTCGAACACGGACCGTATCCAGCTTGACCGGCAGCTCGGACAGTGCCTTCCGGACACTGGCTAGATCAGGGTAGGCGCCCTGCAGGACGGTGAACCACCGCCGGCCCGCCAGGGCACTGCTGAAGTAAGCAATGCGGTCCTGAAAGTCATAGTCTCCAATAAATCTTCGAATCAGCACTTCGCTGGTCGAACCGAACAGTTCCAGGGTAAACCCGTTGGGGTCCCGGCTGAACAGCCAGTCGTACTCATTGGGCATCAACCGACCGCTTTGCTCGTGCGTATCATCATTCAGCAGGTTCTGAAGAGCAGCGTCGCGCCGGACGATCGGCGTTTCTGACGGTGGGAGCCTAGCGGAAACTGGGTCTGCAGCGTGGATTGCTTTACTCTGTAACGCGATACTGCCCTGCACAGGCGGCGAATCGTCGGCTGTTTGTCGGTCATCCGACGGCGGCACCTCAAGAACCGCCCTGGATCCCGCCGTACCCACAGATCCGATCCCACTGGTCTGCTCTGGAGCCTCTTTAGAATCACCGGACCTTTCCAACAGCTGGAGTACTACACTCCATTCCGTCTCAAGAACGGGAGTCGAACCGTACTCACTCGCCAGACCCAATATAGGAATCCAGCCCGTAATCAGGCCAGGGGACCTAACCCGGAGCCAGTGTTTTCGACTCTCGAGTACAGTCAAGGGCCGATCATCTGGGACCTCAAGCACTGGTTCGGCTGTTTCTGTGGATAGCTGCACCTTCAATGTTGCGCCCGATTGTGCAACGACCTGATCACCGGCCCGGTGAGCCACGAGGTCCGTAGATAGCCAGCCTTCAATCGGCTGGGGCAGCTCGACCAGGTACCAGTCGGCCTGACGTTCAAGAACTCTGACCAGGCCACCCGCTTCGGCTTCCGCGATGATCAGCGACAACCGGTTGAAACGAGTGTAGATCCAGACCCCACCCGGGCCGACACGGCCATAGCGCCCGCGATCTCCAGGCAAAGTGCCGGACCTTTCGTAGTTGTCCAGATTCACAAGCAGTTCTCGCGCTTCTACATGACCGCCCTGGCTGGCCTTGTCCAGCCATCGTATTGCAACCTCGCGGTCCGGCCTGACACCGGCCCCGTAAAGATAGGCCCGGCCCAGCCCGTACTGAGCTGCTGTACTGCCGCCCTTGGCTGCCGCCCGCCACCACTCCATCCCTCTTTCACGATCGGCTCTCAGACCCTTGCCGTTCAAGTAGGTTGCGCCGAGCTGGTACTGGGCTCCCGCGTGGTTCTGCTCTGCCGCCCGATTGAACCAGTAGGTCGCCTCTTCCGGACTCGGAATCATCCCGGCCCCTTGGGAGAACATCAGACCGAGCTGGTACTGGGCCTGCGCCTGGCCTTCATAAGCGAGCAACATCCAGATCTCCAGAGCTTTCTGGTATTGCCCTGAACGATAGGCCGACATCGCCTCGGCTGAGCGTTCCGCTGAAACATCTGTTACAGCGAAGCACAACAATATCAGGAATGCGTACCTACAGATTCGAGACAAAGTGATCAGCTGCCTTAAGTTCAACGAGCTGCACGATCAGTCGGTACGGCTCAACAGAAAGATTTGACACCGAGTGAGTGCCTTGCGGGGACACAGATTATACGGTTGTCTGATCCCGACTGGCGGGCGACTGAGCCCAACGGGTGAGACTTACCAGCGAACGATTTCCATGATAGGCAAGCTGCGATTCGCCGTACTGCCACTTTTTACCCACCGGGCACATCAGACGTGAGCGGCAACGATCTGCGCATCCAGAGCGAGGTAACAGGCGATGTTCGATACAGCGCCCAAGATCTATTCCGTCGGCCAAGCTGACAGCGCCGACTGGGCAGCCTGCGACACAGGGTTTGTCGGCACAGCTCTCACAAGGTGACCCGCCGGATTCAAGCTCAGTCAACTGCAACTCGGCATGGATCAAGAATACCGCACGATAGGCAAACCACGGCCCATAGACTGGGTGAAGGTCGACCCCGATAGGCGATGGATAGCTGCAGCCCGCGAACCGACCCAGCCTCTGTAGCGGCACAGCCAATGAACCGGGGTACAACAGTTCAATCTGATCACAGCCCCAATACTCGCTGGAGACCTGATTTGCAGCATAAATCGCAAAGGTATCAAACGGATCTGCTCCTGTCTTGACACGTTTCTGGATCCTGTTCCACAACCGCGTACCCCCCATAGCGAGAAGAACAAGCCGGGCGTTGGAGGTGAGATCAATGCCGAGTCTCCCAAACTCATCCCAGAGGGCTGATGGAGAGCAACCCGGGTCCAGAACTGCCCTGATTTGGAATCCCAGGCTGTCCAGCCATTCATGCCCGGCTTTTTCTCTCACTCCCTGGTCCTTCATGGCCTTCTCCTCTGAAACAGTCGAGTAGCAGTATCGTACCCCTTTGCGTGCCTTGCTATAGTGATTGCACAATGACGGCCCAACAAAGGCCGACCGCTACCGGTAACGATAACCTCAAATCGCCCGATTGAAAACACTTTCCATTCATGGCCACCGTGGCGCCCGCGGTGATGCACCGGAGAACACTCTCTCAGGCTTCAGGTTGGGCGCAGAGATTGGGGTCGATGGCCTGGAAATGGACGTCCTGGTCTCGGCCGATCAACGTATCGTCGTCCATCACGATGACTGTCTCAATCCCGAGTTAACGCGAACCAAGTCCGGAGATTGGCTAACACCTCCATTCCCTCTGGTGCGGGAACTTACGGTGACTGAGCTCCAGTGTTTTGATGTCGGGCGTGCCCGGCCGGGTTCTCAGACGGCCCACTTGTTCCCAAACCAAGTGCCGGCTGACGGCGAGAGTCCACCAACCCTGACTCAAGTAGCGAACCTGCAACTAAAACACGGCACGGCACCACCCTTACTCAATATCGAGGTCAAATCAAATCCTTATCGCCCGGAGATGACCCCCGAACCGAGTCAATACGCAGCGCTGCTGGTCAGGGAGCTGCACACCTATGATCTGCTGGACCGCTGCTGGGTTCAATCGTTCGACTGGCGGGTGTTGCGTGAGGTTCAACTGCTGGAACCTGATCTGGTCACAGGCTATCTTTCCTCCAGCCAGGGTAATGGCGGTAACATTGAGCCACACCGAACGTCCCCGTGGCTGGCTGGGTTCGATCCGGATCGGTTCGGCGGTAATATTGCCACTGCCATCTGCGCGGCAGGCGGACGTTTCTGGGGGCCAGCTTTCCGCGACCTGGACGACCAGGCGATCAAACAGGCACGTTCAGCTGGGATTCGCGTACACTGCTGGACGGTCAACGAAGAGCACGACATCAAGGAAGTCATGGACTTAGGTGTAGATGGGTTAACCACAGATTTTCCCGAGCGGGCCATGCGTCTTACCGGGCACAGCGCTGCGACCGCCCGTACCAGTCATCGAATCACAACCAGACCTGATTGATCCATGAACCCGTTGTTGCAGATCAAGGACCTGAGCATCGCCTTTGACACGCACGGTGGGCGGGTGGAGGCCGTGCGTGACGTCAGCCTCGAGGTCATGCCCGGCGCCACAGTTGCTTTGGTGGGCGAATCAGGTTCGGGGAAATCCGTCACCGCCCAGGCTGTCATGGGCATTCTGCCGAAAAATGCCAGCATCGGCAGCGGTCGCATTCTGCTCAATGATCCCGACACCGACCAGACGATAGACATTGCGGCTCTGGACCCGGATAGCAGACAAATGCGCGCCATTCGGGGAGGTCGCGTATCGATCATCTTCCAGGAGCCCATGGTGTCATTGTCGATGCTACACACCGTCGGTGACCAGGTTAGTGAAGCTCTTTTTCTTCATCGGGATGTGAGTCGGTCTGAAGGCTTTCGCCTGACGCAGGAAATGCTCGGTATGGTCGGCTTTCCCGACCCTGTACAGGCACTGAAGACCTATCCCTTTGAGCTTTCCGGCGGCCTTCGCCAAAGGGTCATGATCGCGATCGCCCTGGTCTGTAGACCAAGCCTCCTGATTGCCGATGAACCCACGACGGCNCTGGATGTAACGGTCCAGGCACAGATCCTGCACTTGGTCAGGACGCTCCAGAGCGAACTTGGAATGGCACTGTTGCTNATCACCCACGACCTCGGCGTAGTCGCNAACGTGGCCCAGGAAGTTGTCGTCATGTACAACGGTGAAGTCGTCGANCGNGGTGACGTCAATGATATCTATGCCCGGCCCGAACACCCCTACCTGCGTGCTCTTTTCAAAGCCGTNCCCCACTTCGACATGAAACCAGGTGAACGCCTGACTCCTGTCAGGCCAGTGGAACACCAACTGGGAGAACATTTCACTGCGCGNCGTGATTCGGCCGCCTGCCATCCCGTTCAGCTTGAAGTGCAAAACNNCTCCAGGTCGTTCACGATCCGCAAAGAAAGCTGGTTCAAGAGCGGCCAGACNAACACCATTCGGGCAGTCGATGACGTCAGTTTCGAGATCATGCGGGGCGAATGCCTGGGCCTGGTCGGTGAAAGCGGTTGCGGCAAGACCACACTCAGCAAGATTCTGATGCGTGCAATCGAGGCGGATTCAGGGTCGGTCCGTTATAACAACGGCACTGAACCTATTGATGTGCTTCGCCTGGAAGGTAACGAATTATTGTCTTTTCGCAACAGGATGCAGTTTATTTTCCAGGACCCCTTCAGTTCACTCAGCCCNCGCATGACCGTGTTCGACATCGTGCGGGAACCGCTGGTCATTCACNAGATCGGGGACCGGGAGTCACAGGCCGAACTGGTCAAGGAGTTGATGCGACTGGTCGGGCTCGACCCCCGCTTTCTCAGTCGCTATCCCCATAGTTTTTCAGGNGGTCAGCGCCAGAGGATCGGGATCGCACGGGCACTTGCACTGCAGCCGGAATTCTTGATCTGTGACGANCCTGTTTCTGCCCTGGATGTCTCGATTCAGGCACAAGTGCTGAACCTTTTGAAAGACCTTCAGAAAGAACTGGGCCTGACTTATCTGTTTATCTCGCACAATCTGGCAGTGATCGACTACGTTGCCGATCGAATCGCCGTGATGTGCAGGGGGCGACTGGTTGAAATCGCCCCCCGTAGTCAACTCTTTAACAGACCAACCCACCCGTACACCCAGGCTCTTCTACGGGCCGTGCCCTACCCCGATCTAGAACGGCAACTCGACTTTCAAAATATCGTCTCGGACAGCGTCTCAGATCCTGGCAGCTGGCAAGCCCCTTTCGGCGACACCCCCAGGAAAGGGACCCAGATGCTTGAGTTGGGTGAGGGGCATTTCGTCCGCACTGTTTCTGGCACCGNGCNCACGGAGATCNCAAAATGAACCTCAACCACCGCATCGCGGTAGCTTTCGCTGCATCATGGCTCTTGCTCTCCCCGCTAGCCCGGGCCTTGCCGGAGGTCCCGTTTCTCGTTGAGCACGTAAGCGCCGGAACGCTGCCACCGGTTGCCGATCGAATCCCTCAACAACCACTCACTGTGGACCTTGCGGCTCTNGGTCGGGANCCCGGCCAGCACGGCGGAGAGATCGACATTCTGATGGCGCGGGGCAAAGACACCCGGCTGATGACGGTCTACGGGTATGCCAGGCTCATCGGTTACAACCCGAACATGGCGCTGCAACCCGATATTCTCGGCAGCGTCGAAAACAAGGAGAACAAAGCTTTCACGCTACACCTGCGTGCCGGNCACCGCTGGTCAGACGGTCACCCGTTCACCAGCGCCGACTTTCGATATTTCTGGGAA
Source organism: Pseudomonadota bacterium (assembly GCA_002718155.1). GTDB lineage: Bacteria > Pseudomonadota > Gammaproteobacteria > Arenicellales > UBA868 > UBA9619. The sequence continues at coordinate 5,182 of PBDS01000068.1, read as the reverse complement.
GACATGGCGTTGAACGAAATGCTCTCGCCTTTTGGGCCGCCAGAGAAACTGGTCGTGAACGGCAAACCAGCCAGGGTCGAGATCCTTGATGAGTTGACTGTGCGCTACAGCTGGGATGAACCGAACCCCTATTTCCTCCCGGCACTGGCCGGTGCCCGGCCACTCTACATCTACGCACCGGCCCACTACCTCAAACAGTTCCATGCCAGCTACCAGGACCAAGCCAAACTCAGTGAAGAGGTCGAATTCGCCGGGGTACGCAACTGGGCCGGACTGCACACACGTTACGGGCATCAATACAAATTCGACAATCCAGACTTGCCCACCCTGCAACCCTGGATCAACACCACCCACCCACCATCAGAACGTTTCGTGTTCGAGCGCAATCCATATTTTCATCGTGTCGACACTAATGGGCTCCAGTTACCCTATATCGACAGGGTGCTGGTCAATATCGGCAGTGCCGGACTGATTCCGGCCAAGGCCGGTGCCGGAGAGTCTGACCTGCAGGCCCGCTATCTGCGCCTCGATAACTATCCTTTCCTGGTTGAAGGGGGCGAGCGCAATGGCTTTAATGTGCATCTGTGGAAGCGGGGTGTAGGTTCGCAGATGGCCCTGTACCCTAATCTCAACAGCGTCAACCCGGCCTGGCGGGCATTGGTTAGGGACATTCGTTTCAGGCGAGCACTTTCTCTTGCGATCGACCGCGAAGAAATCAACCAGGTCGTCTATTTCGGTTTGGTCGCCGCGAGCGCCAACACGGTCCTGCCGGAAAGCCCGTTGTTCAGAGAGGACTATCAACAGGCCTGGTCTGAATTCGATCTGGACACAGCCAACGCCCTGCTCGACGAGATCGGCCTGACTGAGCGGGACACTGACGGCCTGCGGCTGATGTCCGATGGCCGGGCACTCGAGATCGTCATCCAGTCTGCAGGCGAAAGTACCGAACAAAGCGACATTCTTGAACTGATACATGACACCTGGCTGCAGCTTGGCATCAAGATCCACACCAAGCCTTCACAACGGGAGGTGTTCCGGGAGCGGGTCTATTCCGGCGAGGCCATGATGGCGGTCTGGCATGGCTACGACAATGGCCTTCCCACCGCTGATACACCGCCAGATGAATTCGTGCCCATGCACCAGGACCAGCTCCAGTGGCCGGTTTGGGGACAACACTATGAAACGTCAGGGCTGACCGGGGAGACCCCGGATCTTGCACCGGTACAGCGGTTGCTGGAACTGGCCGAGGCGTGGCGCCTGGCAGGCTCGGCGGCGGGAAAAGAGGACGCTTGGCACGAAATCCTGAAGATTCACGCAGATCAGGTCTACAGCATTGGCACGGTCTCTGGCGTACCCCAACCCGTAGTCGTGAGCAACCGGCTGCACAACGTGCCACCAGAGGCTCTTTATGCCTGGGCGCCTTGTTCGTATTTTGGTATGTACTGGCCGGACACCTTCTGGCTGACCCCGTGACGGAATCTCTACTCGACCAAGGGACATCAGGATGCTGAACTACAGCGCCCGCAGACTCGTGGCCATGATCCCGACCCTGGTCGCGATCAGCATCATTGTGTTCTTTATTATCCAACTGCCGCCCGGTGACTATCTGGAGAGCCACATCGCGACCCTGCAGGCACAGGGCGAGTCCATTGACAGCAAGAAGATCGAGTTCCTTCGTCAACAGTATGGATTGGATCAGCCGATGTGGAAACAGTACCTGGTCTGGGCGACTGGTTTCCTGCGCGGCGACCTGGGGTACTCTTTCGAATACGATCTACCGGTAAGGGACGTAATCGGAGATCGGATGTTCCTGACTGTGCTGATCTCGTTGGTCACGATCGTCTTCACCTGGCTGATTGCCTTCCCGATTGGCATCTACTCGGCGACGCACCAGTACAGCTGGGGGGATTACGGACTCACGTTCATCGGCTTCATAGGACTTGCAACGCCGAACTTTCTACTGGCACTGGTCATGCTGTACCTGGCCAACGTCTACTTCGGCACCTCCATCGGTGGCCTGATGGACCCCGAGTACATCGATCAACCCTGGACACTCGGAAAACTAAAATCGGTACTCGAGCACTTGTGGATCCCGGTCATCGTGATCGGAACAGCTGGGACAGCTGCGATGATCCGCAGGCTGCGTGCCAACCTTCTGGATGAATTAGAAAAGCAGTACGTGGTGACCGGACGTGCCAAAGGGCTACCGCCCGGTAAACTGCTCCGTAAGTACCCCCTTCGGATGGCGCTCAACTTCTTCGTCTCCGACATCGGCAACCTGCTGCCCAGCATCATCTCCGGCGCCGAAGTCACCGCTGTGGTCCTTTCACTACCCACCACCGGCCCACTGCTGATCGCCTCTCTGCAGAGCCAGGACATGTACCTCGCCGGTTCGTTCCTCATGTTTCTGGCGATCCTGACCGTGCTCGGTGTGTTGGTCTCTGACCTGCTGCTGGCAGTCCTTGACCCGCGTATCCGGCTTCAGGGAGGCGCGACCAAATGAGTACTCGTCAACTGGATCACTTTGTCTCGGACAAGCCATTCGACCCCCTGGCGGTCGAAGCTCTGACGCCAGAACAGGAAAGGCTTTTCCTCGCCTCGCAGTGGCAGTTGATGTGGTGGAAACTCAAACGCCACCGCCTGGCCGTGGTGTCGGGCTTTGTCCTGGTGCTGTTCTACCTGGTAGCGATCCTCGCAGAGTTCGTCGCACCTTATGACCTGCACACACGCAATGCCCGATTCATTCATGCCCCGCCGCAGGCCATTCACCTGTTTCACCACGACCGCTTCGTTGGACCGTTTGTCTATGGCTATGACTACAAGCTCGACATGAAAACCCTGAAGCGTGGATTCACCGTAAACGAGAACAAGGTCCATCGGATTCGATTCCTCTGTCGTAGTGATGCCTACCAGTTCTGGGGTGTCTTCGAGTCCAATGTTCATCTTTTCTGCCCGGCTGATCAGACTCTTAAGTTCTCCAAAGATAACGCCGAACCTGAAATCAGCAAAAAGGCCGGTACGCTTTTCTTTTTCGGCACCGACCGACTGGGTCGAGATGTGCTCTCCCGGATCATCTACGGCTCACGGATCTCACTGACCATCGGATTAATAGGGATCGCTTTCAGCTTTGTTCTCGGCATCGTGATCGGCGGGCTGGCCGGCTACTACGGAGGCTGGGTCGACAACATCGTCCAGCGGGTGATCGAGATCCTGCGGTCGTTTCCCGAGATTCCCCTGTGGATGGCTCTTTCGGCTGTTCTCCCGGTGACCTGGAGCCCGCTGCTGATCTTTTTTGGCATCACCATGATCCTGGCGCTGCTGGACTGGACTGGTCTTGCCCGGGCGGTACGCTCCAAGCTGATGGCCCTGCGAGAGGAAGATTACTGTACCGCGGCCCAGTTGATGGGCGCCAGGCCCGGGCGAATCATCGGCCGGCACTTGCTGCCGGGCTTTATGAGTCACCTCATTGCATCGGCTTCGCTGTCCATTCCCGGGATGATTCTGGGTGAAACCGCTTTGAGTTTTCTTGGCCTCGGCCTTCGCCCGCCGATTACCAGCTGGGGCGTGCTACTGAACGAGGCACAGAACATCAATGTAGTCGCTCTTTACCCCTGGTTGATGCTACCGGTCGTCCCGGTGATCGTTATTATCCTGGCCTTCAATTTTTTCGGCGACGGGCTGCGGGATGCGGCTGACCCATACAAATAGTTCTATCCTGATTCGGACTCACGCTGCCAATTTTTCCCTAATCCGCCAGTATCCGATCATCCGAGTAGTGGCGGATTGTTGACCTGAAGGTTTCACACGGACCAGCTGACTGAACCGCCGAACATGTTGACCCACGGCATTACTGATCGACAGGCCCGCGGTCTTTTCGGCCTGTTTCTCGCCGTTCACCTCGTGATGTGGACACTACTCCCGGGTCTGACCCGTCACGAGCTGGACAGCGACAGCATGATGCACTTTGCCTGGGGGCAGGAGTGGATGGGATCCTACAACCTTCACCCCCCACTGCTGCCGTGGATCGTCGCCGGCTTTTTGCAGACCTTCGGCGTCAACAACTGGAACTACGTACTGTTGTCACAGATCAATATCTGCGTTGCCTTCACGGCCATCTGGTTACTGGCCCGGCAGTTCTTCAGGCCGGCACAGGCACTGGCGGCGGTCTGCCTGCTCGAGTTTGTACCGTACTATAGTTTTCTCGGTATCCGGCTCAACCACACCTCCTTGCTGATCTCGCTGTGGGCAGTGGGTACCTTATTTGCCTATCTTGCGGTGCAGCGCCAGCGACTCGTCTACTGGGTGCTGCTGGGTCTTTTTATGGCACTGGCTATGCTCACCAAGTACTATGCTGTGACGCTGGTGGGTGCGATTGGCGCGTGGATATTATTCACGCCACGGGGACGGGGGTCTTTCAGGTCACCTGGCCCGTATGTTGCTGTGGTGGTTTTCCTCGCTGTGCTCTATCCGCACGTCGATTATGTGCTCAGCCAGAATGTCGCGACGATCAGGCATGCAGGGGACTATTTTTTCCCGGCGTCACTCATGGCGCGCTGGGCACCGATCAAGTTCTTCCTAGCGCAAGTCACCTACGCTGTACCGGCTGTTCTGGTTTTTCTGATTGCCACCCGGTCGTCTTTTGTTCGGCACCGGATTCGTGCAGCCCTTCGGACACCCGAGCTGCCTGAAGGCGCCGGGGTCGCCTACATGGTGATGCTTTTCCCGCTGCTGGCGACAGCCCTGCCCGGTGTGGTTCTGGGTGTGGAAGTCTCCAGCCGCTGGGGTGGACCCATTCTGATTACAGCCGGCCTGGTGCTTGCCCTCCAGTATCCAGTCAACCTGACCAGCGTGCAGTGTGGCCGGATCGCACTGTGGGCACTGGGTTACGCGGTGATTGTTCCAGCGAGCATGCTTCTTGTCATCGCTCAGGGGGCCGTCGAGCCCCGTTACAGTTTTCCGGGGCGGGAACTTGCCGAGGAGGTCACCGCTCTCTGGCACAAGACCGAGGACCGTCCCTTAAGGCTCGTCGGCGGTGGTTGGATGACCGCGGACAGCATTGCCTACCATTCTCCGGACCATCCTTCGACACTCCAGCATCTGAGCTACCGGTGGAGTCCCTGGGTTACCGAAGACGACGTGCGCAAACACGGTATGGCGGTCGTCTGCCTTGAAGACGATGAGC
>PBDS01000067.1 GCA_002718155.1 Pseudomonadota bacterium | reverse complement strand
TCGCAGTTTTCCGGACAGCCCCGGCAAAGGGAAATCGGCCGGAGTAAGAAACGACCAGGTGAACTTCCGGCTGACAGCTCCTTCCAGAGCGCGATCCAAACAGGCCAGGTCTGGCCTGTCCAGTGTCACATCCCAACCGGACATCTGATCGACTTGTGAACCCAGCCAGGCACAGGGGCCTTCGAGAGGTTTGTGCTGCGCAACGTTCATAAAAACGCCAGCCGAGCCGGTCTCATGGTCGTTTTTTCATTACCAGTGTAAGACCATCACCGACCGGGAGCATACTCAGGACCACGCGGTCGTCTTTGAGTAGGTGCCGATTCAACGAACGAATCGCGTCAGTGTCGTCGTCGTTCTTTTCAGGGTCCACCACACTGCCGCCCCACAGCACGTTGTCGATGAGCAGCAGGCCACCCGTTCGAAGAAGAGACAGCACACTCTCGTAATAAACAAGATAGTTCTCTTTGTCGGCATCAATGAAGGCGAAGTCATAGGTGCCTTCTTCGCCACCTTCGCGCAGCGCCTGAAGGGTGTCGACAGCAGGGCCAATCTTCAGATCGATCCTGTCGTTGACGCCGCCCTCCTGCCAGTACCTGCGACCCACCGAAGTCCATTCCTCGCTGACATCACAGCACACCAGTTGGCCGTCACTTGGCAGCGCCTGGGCGACACACAGGGCGCTGTAGCCTGTGAACGTCCCGACCTCAAGCGCCCTGCGGGCGCCCGTCAGTTGCACCAGGAACGCCATAAACTGACCCTGCTCCGGAGAGACCTGCATCATCCCCATCTTCATGGGAGCCGTTTCCTCCCGCAATTGCCGACAGGCGTCAGACTCGCGCAGCGAATGCTCGAGCATGTATTTGTAAACCGAATCTGTCAGCTTCAGTGTTGACCGCGACATAGGGGGGTCCGTATCTATAAAGTTACAGTGATTCGGCCGAATTCCCAGGCTTGAGGCTTCTTACCCGGACAACCCGGTCTCGTCGACCACTACCATTTCTCCCCATAGGGTCTCAAGTCCAACTCGAACGTCCAGGCCGAACGATGCTGGCAGGTCAATTGGTAAACGCTTTCAGCAATGTCGTCCGGCTGCATGAAATGCTCATCCGGCAGGTCCGGCCTCGATGCACGAGTACGCTCGAGGTCGATAATGCCGTCGATGATCACATAACTGACATGCACCCCGGCCGGGCCCAGACTACGACCCATCGACTGGGCAAGACTGCGCTGCGCGGCCTTGGCCGAGGCAAAGGCCGCGGTATTCGGGCCACCACGCAACGATGCCGTGGCACCGATCACCACGATCCAGCCGGTTTGGTTCGCCTTCATAGAAGGGATGACCTGCTGGGCTGCCACCAACAAGCCCAGCGCATTGGTCCGCCAGGACGATTCCATGCCGTCCAGCGTAGTACTTTCCACGTTATTCCAGTCGCCGGACCCCGCGTTGTAGATGAGCACGTCGACCGATCCCACTTCGCGATGAATACGGTCGAAAACGCCGACAATGGCTGCGGGGTCCCGCACATCACAGGCCATAGCCAACGACCCATCGATCTCGCTTTTCAGTTCTTCTAGGTAGGCATCGTTTCGTGCCAACATTACGGCCGTATAACCTTCCGACGCGAACCGACGCGAGAACGATGCCCCATTCCCGGGACCGACCCCGGCCACCACACAAACCTTCGACATGACGTATTCCTATGACTGAGCCAGAGTCATATTCTGACCGAACCCAGTGCCGAGTTCATCCCTGCCGCTGGGCGGGACATTTTTCACAAAAATTCCATATACTTTCTGAATACGACATTGTTCATCGAACAACTTCACTATGACAAATCAAACCACCATTGCACAACTCGCACAACGGCCGATCCATGAACAGGCTCAACACTCCTATACCCTGCCGTCCCGGTTGTACCTTGATCCCGAGATCTATGAGCAAGAGAAAGGCACAATATTCAATTGCAACTGGCACTACGCGGGCCATCTCTCACAGTTGCGGAAAACCGGTGACTACCTGACTGCCACTGTCGCCGACGAGAGTATTTTTGTTGTACGTTGCCAAGATGAAACATTGCGGGGGTTTTACAACGTCTGCAGGCACCGCGCTCATCGACTGCTTGAAGGTAGTGGTAACACTTCGAACGTGGTTTGCCCCTACCACGCCTGGTCCTATGCCCTGACCGGGGAACTGCGCCATGCGCGGCATTCTGAGAAAGTCCCAGGATTCGACAAATCCGAATTCTGCCTGCGGCCGGTACAGGTCGATACGTTATGTGAATTCGTCTTTTTCAATCTCGATCCAGAAGCCGATTCACTCGAAAGCCTCGCGCCCGGGCTGGCGCAGGATATCCGCAAGCGAATTCCAGATCTGGATGGATTCAAACCCGTTGATACGATGTCATTCGGGCCCGAGACCATCGCGGCAAACTGGAAGGTGGTCGCCGATAACTACCTGGAGTGTTACCACTGCACGCCCGCACACCCGGATTTTGCATCACTGATTGACATGTCGAGCTACCGCATGGATACCTTCCATAACTGGTCCCGGCAGCTGGGACCCAAGACCCGGCCCGAGAACAGCGCCTATGCCTTTGATCCGGGTACGCCGAACCAAGAGAGTGCATTCTGGTACCTATGGCCNACCACAACNATCAATATGCTCCCCGGACACTCCTGCTTTACTATCCTGTCTTTTCTGCCACTGGATCATGAAACCACAAGTTTTGCCGGTCACCGCTATGGTCTGGACGCTGACCCGAATATTGACTTACAGCTACAGTACGTTAACAACATCCTGGCACCCGAGGATGTCGCCCTGTGTGAATCCGTCCAGAAAGGACTTAAGTCCCAGTCCTACGATCAGGGGCGGTTCATCGTCGACCCTGANNTNAGCGGGANNGNCGAGCACGCNGTTCACCAGTTCCATNGGCTNGTACTGNCTGCACTGGAGCCGTCTGGNTGANNCCTGATCTGANCTGAATCTGGAGAAANCCCNCNNGATGNCGACNGCACTGGATACCTGGCATCAGGTCGTTCGAACANGCGACGCAAGGCTGCTCGATAAATTGATCGCCGACGACGCCGTATTTCACTCGCCGATAGTGCACACGCCCCAGGTGGGCAAATCGATCGTCGTCAAATACCTCTCAGCCGCGGCCCTCGTCCTGCTGAACGAAAGCTTTTCCTACCAGCGGGAAATCATCGGTGACCACGAGGCAATGCTCGAATTCCAGGTGACCATCGACGATATCGAGATCAACGGTGTGGATCATATCCGCTGGAATGAGAACGATCAGATCATCGAGTTCAAGGTCTGGGTGCGGCCGCTCNAGGGCATGCAGAANATCCAGCAGTGCATGGCGGCTCTGCTGAGTCCCGGCTAGCAACCGGGCGGGTGTTTTTCCACGGCGTCGACGCCTGATTCAATCCGTCCAGCTGGCGATCAGCTGCCCCTATTTCGTGCCATACGCATCTCCTCATCGAGGATCCGCCGACCTTTCAGGATAGAGTGACTGATCGCCTGGTCCTTGTCACTGTGTGTCTCAGCCCGGATGAAGTGCCGGGATTCNACCTCGCCGTCGACTGTTCTTTCGATCAGACCTTCAGTGCTCCAGCCGCCTTCCCCTTTTCGGGGCATGGGGACGATCGTGCAACCCTCATGTTCGACAGCCTGTGTCCGATCGCTGCTGTCCTTGTCAGCGTCCGATGATGACAGNTATCTTTTCAGGAACTCGAACACCATGCGCACCTCCATTCTGAGCTAGCGCCCGGGCTCGGCGGGTCTCGACCAACCCCGGACAGGACATTCCCCGACATACGGGATGTCATTTACCAAGCACATCGGCTGCTGTCAGTGTAACCGATTCTTACTACAGTTCCCGGCACAGCCAGTCATCCAACTGCGGCTCATGGCTGCGCAAGAATCAGTTCCTTCAGGTGGTCGAGCCCCACCGGGCCGGAACCCAGCACCCGGCGATGAAATTCCTTCAGTGTGAACCAGTCTTTGCACTTGGCCTGCTCGCGCAGATCCAAAATGAACTGCTCACCGACCTTGTAGGAGATCGCCTGACCCGGCCAGCCCAGGTAGCGGGTCACATCTGAACAGGCGTTTTCTGCATCCATTAACCCATAGTCGATCAGCAGTTGCACTGCTGTCTCGAATGTCCATCCAGCACCCGGTTGAAAAGGCGCATCTGGTGGAATCGTGAGGCCAAGGTGCATGCCAATGTCGATCACGACCCGACAGGCCCGCATCATCTGGCTCGCGAGCAAACCGAACTCGTATTCAGGCTGGTCAAGAAAACCCAGCTCTCCCATCAGGCGTTCGGCATACAGAGCCCATCCCTCCCCATAGCCGTCGTGCCAGATAGCCAGGCGGTGGGCACGGGTCAGCTGGTCACCCAGGGAAAGCTGCACACCAATCTGCAGATGGTGTCCGGGGAAACCCTCATGGTAGGCCGTTGTCACCTCGTCATAAAGTGGAAAGGCCGTGACGTTTGCGGGCTTTGCGTACCAGACACACCCGGGCCTGGAAAAATCCTCCGAAGGCTGGACATAGTAAGCCCCCAGTGTGCTGCCCTTCGGAGCAAAGCGCACTTCGACGGTTCGAACCTGCGCGGGCACCTCGAACACACGGGTGTTGAGGCGTTCCAGTGCATCGCGCTGGATCTCACTCATTCGTTCCAGAAACGACTCTGGAGAATCCACAGCGTAGCGCGGGTCAGTCTTGAGCAGCCGAACGATCTCCCTGAAACTCTCGCCCGGCTCAATCCTGTGGATCACGGTATCCATCTGCTGTTTAAGTCTGGTGATTTCCTGCCAACCCCAGTGATAGACCGCATGGTGATCGATCTCGGTCAGAAGGAAACTGCGGGTGGCGAATCGGTAGCGCTCCAGGCCCACACCGTCCTTGCCAGAACACACGGGCAGATAATCCCTCTGCAGGTAATCTCCTAACCGGGAATAAGCGGCCCTGGCAGTCTGTACGCCAGTGGCGACCAGTCGCTGNATCGACGACGACGTTCCGGTATCGAGCACCTGTTGTGCGAGAGTGTCAAAAAATGCGCCATCGGACGAGTGAACGCGGCACTGTTCAAGACAGGCTCTGGCTTGACGCCTGGCAGCCAGTAAACCCCGCTGTCGCCCCGCGGTCAGGCAAGCGGTATACCCGTCGATCGCTTGTCCGATACTTTCAAGACGCTTTGCAATGGCCAGCCAATCAGCCTCACTCGCGCGCGGCATCAGGTCGAACGTCTCGCGGAAGGCCTGCAGCGGTGAGGCGATATTGTTCAGGTCGCGGAGCGGCTCCCCTCTCTCGATCTGCTCCAGCCGGACCGCCAGGTAGTCATCCAGCACGCGCCGGCCCAGTCGCTCCCAGTACCGGTCTGACGGTGGCAGGCAGACAAGCTCACTGCGCACCTCCCGAAGCAGCGCCTTGAGGTCCTGCCAACTCTCTGGATCGTGCTTTCCCCACGCGGCGTCATGACCGGCGACACCCATCTGGGTNGCCAGCATNGGCTGATGCGCNGCGAGCCGNTCCACGAACCGNTCCGATAAGCTAAATACCGTGTGATCACCNATTGAACTTTCGCTTAAACTCATGGCAGTCCGAATGCNTTCCTGGCGTTCAGGCCTGATCGAGATCGTACTCCGATACCAGTCACCCGGAAAGGCACGAACCCTTGGAAACTGCAGATATTCTTATTGTCACCGGCGCATTTTTCTTTGCGGCGTTCGTCAAAGGAGTGACCGGCCTGGGCTTCTCGACGACCGCGATGCCGTTCCTGGTCTATGCCTTGGGCATCAAGGTGACGCTGCCCATGCTGATCATCCCATCGATCGCCAGCAACCTCATCGTGATGCGCGANGCTGGGCACTTCCGTTCGACGCTGTCCCGATTCCGTTGGCTGTACATCTCTGCACCGCCAGGAATCATTCTGGGGCTGGCGCTGCTCAACTGGCTCGACCCGCGGGTCTCATCCGCGGTACTCGGCCTGGTGNTGATCCTCTATTGCGGGGTCGCCCTCGCGCAACCCGGCCTGCAACTCCCAGCCCAGTATGCCAGGCGTCTTGAGATGCCCGTCGGCTTTACAACCGGGCTGATTAATGGCTTCACCGGCTCCCAGGTCTTGCCGGTGCTGCCGTTTCTGCTGTCCATGCCACTGTCGCGCGATCAGTTTATCCAGGCGATCAACATCTCGTTCACCCTCTCCAGCCTCGTCCTGGCGCTGGGGCTCACCCATCTGGGTCTGGTTACCTTAACCTCGATCCAAGGTGCCGCGATCGGTCTTTTAGCGGTGATGACCGGCATCAAGTTCGGCAGCTGGACCCGACGCTGGCTGCCGGCAGACTGGTTCCGACGGTCAGTGCTGATCCTGCTGATAGTCATGGGCGTGGGACTCGTCGCTCGGTTGAGTTTTTGATGCCGACTGCCAACTGTGGAATCGCTGCAATTAGATCTCGGATCAGACCGCTCAGCGCCGGGCAGCGACTTCGGAAAGCACCACCGGCAGTGCTTCGGCAAAGGCATCAAGTTCGTGATCCAATCCCGCCGTCACGCGGATACAACGNTTGAGCGGTGCCACTCCGGGCATCCGCACGAAGATGCCTTCCTGGACGAGCCGCTCCAGCACCGCAACTGCAAAGTCCCCGTCGCGGCCACAGTCAATCGTGACAAAGTTGGTGGCCGATGCCAGCGAGGNCAGGCCGTTCTCCAGCGCGATCTCAGTGATCCTCACGCGCGCCCTTTTGACCTGATCGATAACCAGCGCCAGATGGTCCTGATCTTCCAGGGCAGCCAAAGCAGCGGTCTGGGCGACCCGACCGACCCCGAAGTGATTACGAACCTTATTGAACTCTCCAACCAGAGCGCTTTCACCGATCACGTAGCCGACACGGATTCCAGCGAGCCCATAGGCCTTCGAGAACGTTCTGAAACGGAGAACACTCTCACTGGAGACATCGATCTCCGGCAAAGTATCGGGTTCGGCAAATTCTCCATAAGCCTCATCGAGCAACAGCAGGGTCCCTTCAGGCACCCGGGCGATCATCTCGTTGATCACCTCGGCACCCCACCAAGTGCCCATCGGGTTGTCGGGATTGGCAAGNTAGATCAGCTTGGCCTGCTGGNCAGCAGCAGCCTCCAGCAGTGCCTCCANATCTTCACAGTCNTCCCGGTACGGCACCGTAACAAGCGACCCATCGTAACCAACGACGTGGTAGTTGAAAGTCGGATAAGCACCAGTTGATGTGACGACCCGGTCGCCCGGNTCGACCAACATCCGNACAACGTAGCCCAGAAGACCGTCGATCCCCTCCCCAGTCATGACGTTATCCAGCGCGATACCATGGTGTTCGGCAATGGCGTGACGAAGCACATGGTTCTCGGGATCCCCGTACATCCAGGCGCCACTGGCGGCTTGGGCGATCGCTTCGGCTACTGCAGGAGACGGGCCAAAGACGTTCTCGTTTGCGCCGATCCGGGCCCGAAATNCCCCACCACGGCTGCGCTCCTGAGTCTCTGGACCTACAAACGGGACCGTTGCAGGCAATGACTTCACCAGGTCTGTGAGCCGGTAGTGGGTCATAACATCACCTCAGGTCAATTGGCGGAAGCTACGCTGCGGTCGAATCAGGCAGTGTAACCCGGCTGCGATGCAAAGCGCCTGACTCTGAACACAGTCAGTACGGTCAGCATCAGCATTGACGCAATAATATAGAACACAATGTTCGGTGTGCCACGATCCAGGACCCAGCCGAGCACCAACGGGATCAGGCAGGATCCTAAATCAAGTCCGGAATAGACAAATCCAAAGACCCTGCCCGAGGCACCCTGCGGCGTGGACTTGCGGACCAGCATGTCGCGCGATGGGGTCGTCGTGCCGGACGCGAAACCCGCGATCGCCAGGGCCGGAATCAGGATCCCCGTGGAGATTTCACCCGAACCGACGGCCAGAAAAACCAGAGCGCCTAACATCATTCCGGATATGGTGATCAGGTCATGTCGATCAGTCCAGTCGGCTGCGAATCCACCACAGACCACGCCAATTCCCGAGGCAATCAGGAACACGGTGAGCCCGGTTGTCGCCAACTCCCATGGCACCGTATAGATCTGCACCATCGCCGTGACGCCAAAGGTCTGAATGCCGATCAGAGCCGTGGAAAGAAACGTGAAGTACAGAAAACACGAAAAAACCGTGGGCGACAGCAGCAGGCGGATGTTCTCCCGAATGGCGTCGCTGGAACGCTCGGCTTGTGTCTTCGCAGGGCTCTGCCCGGAGTCGGTCAGTTCAGGGCCCGTCACAATCAGCACGAGTAACACCGCCAGGCCAACAAATCCCGACAGGACCAGCGCCGTTCGCCAGTCACTGAACTGGACGACGGCCATGACAAACACCGGTGCCAGCGCCCAGCCGATGTTGCCCGACAGGGCGTGGGTTCCGTATGCCCGGCCGAGCCTGGGCCCGCTGACCTTGGCGGTTAGGATCGCCAGATCAGCGGGATGGAACACACTGTTGCCGACCCCGCCGATGATAGCGAGCGGGATGAACATCCAGAACTCGGACACGAATCCGGACAGCAGTATGCTGATTGAAACCAGTGCCAGGCCGCTCAGCAGCACGCGTCGGGCACCGAAATGATCGACCAGAAAACCGCAGACGATCTGCATGNCGCCGGACGCTGCAAAGAACAAAGCAGGCAACAGACCAAGTTGCGCGTAACTTACGCCGAACTCGGACTTCAGAATCGGAAACAGCGGAGGCAGCACCAGATGAAAAAAATGACTGGATGCGTGAGCCAGTCCGACCAGGCTCATGACCTGGGCGTCCCGGCGTAGGGAAGAAACAGCGGCACTCACCTTTAAAACCTGATCAGTTCCAGCTGAATCCGGGTGTCCGCGTGTAGTAGTGCAGCGCCTCGTCCTGAAAGATCAGGCATTCCATTCGCTGTGGTCCACGATTGTGGTGCGAGTGGAGTTCGGCCGGGGGTGTGATCTGAACAGCATCGTGGGTCCAATCGACCCGCTGGTCGCCGATCATCGAATAAACGCCCTGGCCCTGGATACACAGCGTCACCGCGACACCATTGTGTCGATGGGGACGCTGGTCTTTACCGCTTTCAAGCGTATTGATCGCGCAGTTCACCGTCGACAGCACATTAGTACTACCGCTTAAAGCCTCACTGGAAAACAGTACGGCGTGACCGGATGTGTTGGGAGTGATCGGGCGCTTTAACACCGTCTCGAACTGCCGTGCGATTTCGCCAGCTGGCCAGTGAACCGGCGCGACGACCGCCCACTCAGGCGCCGGTGGGTCGAGCCGGTCAATACTGAGCAGTGGCTCATTGGTGGCGAGAAAAAGCAGGCAGTCATCGTCTTTCGCCTGGTGACGAGTGTCCTGCCCACCCGGGAAACAGAACAGGTCTCCCGTACTCCACTCGATGCGGTCATTATCCGTCGCGGACTCACCATGCCCCCTGATGACGTAGTACACCGTCCCCGAGGCCTGAAATGCACTTGTCAGCACCTCGCCAGGCCTGATCCTGGCGTAGCGCATCAACAGGGTGGGCGTAGTCGCAGGATAGGCGACACCAAGCTCACGACCAAGATCGAGCGCGATCAGCCCCGTGGGCGCTGCCGGATCGAGCGCCCGATCACGCTCGACAACAAACTGATGAACCGGAACCGCCGGCCAGGAGAATTCAAAGTTGTTTTCGCTGCTGTGGTAGCGGGCCCTGCGGCTGTAAGCTGTTGACGCATCTTCGAGGGCAAGTTTTTTTTCAGACGGGCTTGATGCCATCGCTCAACTCCCACACTCACGGCAATTCGCCAGATTGCAGTCTATCAGAATCAGCAAGTGCAGTCGGCGGATCGGCCGTGGATGTCGATTGATTCGATTCTGAAACCGGCTGACCGGTGCGTCACTGTACAAGGTATTGCTCAATCATCCTTGCCCAATCCAGCAGCCGCTGGTCGCTACCCGGCGCACCGATCAACTGCAGGCCCACGGGTCGCTGGTCGGCCACTACCGGGCAGGGCAAGGATATTGCGGGGCAGCCGCCGAAATTGGCAAGCGCCGTGTAGTCGGCCTGGCTGGACGGTGCCGGTTCGTCGACCGCAAAGGTGGTTTGTGGTGTCGTGGGTAGCATAAGAATATCGANTTCTTNAAAAGCNCCCCNCAGGTCCTGCGCCGGCTGTTCGATNCGTTCGCGGGCCNCCNGCAGGCGATNGGGCGNNGCNCACCGGCCGAATTCCANCATTGACTGCAGATGCTCNGAGGCAGCGNCACCTGCTGTCTGCAGCCATTGGGGCCAGTGCTGGGNCGCNCNATGTTCTGCCAGTAGCAGCCCTGCCCGCCGGGCTGGACCGGGGNNCCAACTCGGGAGACGGACCGGTACGCGGAAAGGAAAAGCCCNGGTCAGCCGTGACACNGTCTGCTCGAANACCTCGCGAACAACCGGCATCATCGGTTGCTTTTCAAGCTCGGCCGGCACACCCCAGGAGAAGCGTTCCTCGGCCTGTTTTTCCANTGGCATCTGCCAGTCGACAAGACCGCTCATCAGGTGGATAACGTCGCCGACAGAGCAGGCGATCGCCCCCACCGCGTCAAACCCAGGCAACAGCGCCACCACTCCAGTCGCCGGAATCAGGCCATCGGTCGGCTTGAATCCGGTCAGACCGCAGTAGGCTGCAGGTAGCCGGACCGAACCCAGCGTGTCGGTACCCAGCGCCGCTGGGCAAAACCGAGCGGCGACCGCCGCGGCCGAGCCGCCGCTGGAACCNCCGACGGAAAATCCCTTCTGGTTAGGGTTCTCAACGCGGCCGTGATGAGGATTTACTCCGTCGGCACCAAGAGCGGCTTCATCCATATTGGCCTTGCCGAGTAACACGGCTCCACCCGCGCGGAGGCGAGCAGCCACAACGGCATCGCAAACCGACTGATGCACAACCGCCATGCCGTTGGTAACCGGTAGACCCGCCACCTCGATGTTGTCCTTGACGACCAGCGGCAGTCCGTCCAGCGGACCTGCCGGAGAGCCTTTGGCATACCGCCGGTCCGAATCCNGGGCCGCCNCCAGCGCCCCTGCCGGATCTACGTGGAGGAGCGCGTTGATCTCGCCGTTGGCAGCGATNATCCGATCAAGGCACGCCTCAGTCAGCGCAACAGCACCGAGTCGACGATCACGAAGCATAGCGGCCATCTCAACCAGCGGCAGGGCCAGCAGATCCTCAGCGTTCATCGATCAGGCGTCTTGGTTTCTGCCGCACCTCAAGTTCAGTGAGTCCGGCTGTTTCGCCGCCAGCCACGACTTCTACACCCAGACGCACACCCAGACGCGCCCGCAGGTGACGGCTGATCAGTTCCCCAAAATCCGGGTCTGCACCGTCATATTCCAGCATTACCGTCAACTCATCCTGATCATCCATACTGTGCAGACGGCAGACGTACTCCCCAGTGGCACCACTGAAGCCGTGCAGGAGACTGCCGATCGCCGTCGGGTAAACATTCACGCCGCGAAGCTTGACCATGTTGTCACTGCGACCGGAAAACCCCGCAATGCGCTGGAAGTTGATACCACTGTCAGAATCAGCCGGCAGTAAACGTGAGACGTCCTGGGTATCGAATCGCACGATGGGGTAGACCGAATCCTTGAACAGTACGGTGACGCAGAGATTACCGTCACACCCAGGTTCGACTGGGACACCAGAATCGGGTGCCACGATCTCGACGTAATGCGCGTCCTCCCAGATGTAGAGCCCATCGCACACCGGACCTTCGGCCGCCACGATGCCGGTGTCGCCCACACCGTACCAGTCATAGACCACCGCCCCNCCCCAGGCGTTCGATAGAGCCTGACGGGCATCATGGGCNACATGGCCTGAGATCATNCGCAGNGGGATATCNTCACCCGGNACCANGCCGGCCTCGTTTGCCGTNCGTGCCAGNTTATGCAGGAAGTCACCAAACCCAACCAGCACGGTGGCGCCGAAACGCTGCATCAGCTCGACCTGCTGGAGACTGCGGGTCTGGGTACCAGTGCCTGCGGGCAGCAGCAGGGCATCGGTGTAATACAGCACGGCTTCGCGAATATAGTGACCACCGTTGACCATGCCGAAACCGTACACCGAGTGAACCACGTCATCGCTCCGCAGCCCCTGGAGCAGGTAAGCGCGCGCCAACAGGATGTTCTGNATCTCGCGATCNNTGGCGCCGAAGAACAGCGGCTGTGGNGAACCGGTNGTACCGCTGGTGGTCTGCAGCACGGTNCGGAATTGCCCNCCCTCAGGGNGNTCCATGCCGTGGTAGTCGCCGAGTGGAGGAAAGCGCTCGACGCTGTCCATGAGGTCATCCTTGGTCACGACCGGCAGACGGGCAAGATCGTCCAGGCCAGCAATATCACCGGGTTCCAGACCCGCTTCGCCCCAGTGTCGTTGATAAAAGGGGACCTGCCAGGCCCTTTTCATGACCTTGGCGAAACGAACCTCCTGCAGTGCGCGCAGTGCNTCNGCATCAAGACCTGCCGGACCGGCGCTGAANGCCTCNCCGACGGGAAACTCCCGGAGTAACTGCGACGNATTCGCCTGCTCGGAATAACCGCTCACGGGACCAGATCGTCAATGATCACGGCCGAATCGCTGACCTCATGGAGATTCTCCAGACGCTCGATGACTCTCTCGCAGGTGGCCACCTCCAGTGTGCTGGCCGCCAAACACCAGTTGTGCCGAAACTTGTCCAACCAGGCAGAACGCGTCATCGGGTTAGATGGGTGACCGTAGACCGTGTNGATCTGCTTGCCGAAGCACTCCCCGCCATGACACTCGATCTCAACAGTCAACGGCGTCAGGGCATTGGGATCCGGATTGTCATCGATCTCTATGTGGACCCGCCGGGCGACAGCCAGAGTATCCCGGTTCCGTCGTCCGGCCTCTGAGAAATCCTCAAACACAAGATCGCCTGCAATCAGCACTCGGGCGGCGGCAAACCGGGCGCAGAGCCGGGCGTAATTGATATCCATGTCGTCTGTAACCTNTCGNCCGACCAGGTGATTGATCAGCGCCGGCACCCGTGCCGTCACCCGGCTGACCCTGGTCACATCGATGCTGTGCTCACGTCGCAGTGCCAGGCAGGNATCGACGATGCCGTGGGTAGCCCGCCCGCTGGGAAACGGTTTGTGGGCGATCTCTGTGATACGCCAAATCCTGCCCAGGTCCGACAGTACTTGGCCAAGATTATGTTCGCCTTCGAATAAGGCAAAATAGCCGAACGGCCCTTCCAATACATCGCGCGGNCCCGGGACCCCCAGACCTGCCAGGTCACAGGCCATTACGGCGTTGCGCGCACTGAAGCCCATCTGCATGCCGAGCAATGGCGAACCTTCGGTGTGGGCCTGCATGGTGCCGCACAACTGCCCATGGACGATGCCGAATGCGCTCACCAGCCGGTCAGGATCAAATCCCCGCAGCACCGCCAGAGCTGCCGTCGCACCAAATGCGCCACAGGTGCCAGGGCGAAAAAACCGAAGGCCAGTGGTGCATGCCACACCGAGGCAACAGGCCACGTCCACCCCGAGTGTGACAGCCTGGATCAGGCGGTGACCCGGTACCGCCGTACCGGATTCAAAGTGCAGACGGTCGATCTCGGCCAGGCTCACGGCCAGCACGCAGGTGACAGCGTGAACCACCGCACCCTCGTGGACACAGTCAAATTCACAGTTGTGCATCTGGTAGGCGTTACACAGGGCTGCGGATGACATCCCCAGCCTGACCGACCTACCGAGAACCCGTGCGCCACCGGTCGCCGGTTGGGCACCCTGGACAGTGATCAACTCCTCGACCCAAGGCCCGGCACTGCCAAGGAGCCCGACTCCAATGGTATCCAGGATAAATTTTCGAGCCGCCGCNGTGGCCGGTTCAGGCAGATCCTCGTAGCGCGTCCGGGCCACATGCTGCGCGAGCACGTCGATCGCATTCATCAGCTGGACTCACACGGGTGGTTGTCTTTCCACCAGCGGGCAATATCGATCCGACGCGCCAGCCAAACCCCTTCATGGTTGCGCACGTGATCAAGAAACCGCCTCAATGCCCCGATCCGCCCCGGTCTGCCGATCACCCGAAGGTGCAGGCCCAGCGACATCATCCTTGGTTCCATCTGCCCTTCCTCGTACAGGCAGTCGAATGTATCGATGGCGTACTGCAGCCAGTCCGAGGGCTGATAGGCCGGTGAATTCCAGAGTTTCATGTCGTTGGTATCGACTGCATAGGGCAGGACCAGCATTGGGTTGACACCGGAACAATCCCAGAAGGGACGATCGTCCGAATAATCGTCCATGTGGTAGATAAACCCAGCCTCGGCCAGCAACCGCGGTGTGTTTTCGGTAGTGAGATAGCGCGACAGCCAGCCCAGTGGCCGGCTGCCGCAGGTCTTCTCGATCGAGTCCCTGGCCCGCCCGATAAACACCCTCTCATCTGCCTCGGTCATGCGGTGCTGGTAGGTCCAGCGCCAGCCGTGTGCACAAACCTCGTGCCCGGCTGAGACGATCTGCCTGGCGAGCTCCGGCGCTCTCTCCAGNCTCAGTGCCGCACAGGTGAATGTCGCTGAAACACCGTACGCTTCGAGCGCGCTGAGGATCCGCGCTGCACCGGCCTTGATTCCGTACTGGTAGTTGCTCTCATTGGGGTAGTTCCTGAGCGGGCCCTTGAGCACCACGCCCAGCTCGTCGACAGGCTCAGGGGTCGAATCACCATCGGCCACCGAACGCTCCGCGCCCTCCTCGACATTGACGACCACGGACAGCGCCAGGCGACCTCCATCAGGCCAGACAGCGGCAACCCCACCGCTACCAGATCTGTCGTCAGCCACGTCCTCAGGCCTCACCCGGCGGTGGCTCCAGGCCTTCGAGCATCACCAGGAGATTGTCGTCGCGCCAGCTCTCAAGCTCGGTGATCGGGTAATCACCCCAACGGCGTTCCACGGCGTCAATGAATGCCACTTCTCCCCCGGGCACACCGTTCCAGCCGAAATGATCGATCATGTGCCTGACGCCACCCTTGCCACCGCCAAGATGACGGTGCAGGATCGGCCCCTGAACCGCCCAGCGCAGACCCGGGCCCCAGGTGACCGCGTTGTCGATATCCTGGTAGTCACAGATACCCTGTTCGACCAGACTCAGCGCCTCGAGGTAGATGGCATGCTGCAGCCGGTTGGCGATATACGACTCAATCTCTTTCTTGAGTCGCAACGGCTGTTTTCCGACCCGGCGATAAAACCCCATGGCCCAGTCGAGTGCGGCCGGGTCGGTTGCATCACCACCGACGACTTCAACCAGGGGGACCAGGTAGGCCGGCACGAATGGATGGCCAACAATCACCCGTTCGGGCCGAGCGCACTGCGCCGACAGCCTGCTCGGTAGAAACTTCGATGACGAGCTGGCGATCACGGTCCCGGGAAGGCAAGCGGCATCGATACGGGCGATCAGGTCTATCTTCAGGTGCTCATCGTCGGGCGCGCTTTCCTGAACAAAGTCGGCATCCTTGACGGCATCCTCCAGCTGATCAACAAATATCAACCGGTCGCGGCTGGCATCGGACGAGAGCCCCAGCTGCTCGAGCTTCGGCCAGGCGTCATCAACGTTCTGGTTCAGCCGCTCCCGTGCACCAACTGCGGGATCCGTCGCAACGACGTCTAATCCTCGCGCGAGAAAATACGCGGCCCAGGCCGAGCCGATGGTACCCGCGCCAACACAAGCGACGCGCAGGACTTCTGCAGGATAGTTTGTACTCATGATCATTCGCTCCTTCGGCTGGCCTACGGGCGGCCAGGGTTGTCATCTCGAACTTGGGCGGAAGGTTACCTGTTCCGGCACGAGTCGCACCATAGTACGATGCCGGTCCTTGATCGCCGCATAATAACGATCCGCTTCCGACAGGCTCATGTAACGGGTGAATATTCGTTGAACCTCGGCCCTGTCTTCCGGCTCCAGCCAGACCCGACCCTGGATCATGGTGGCCCGGTACGGTGAGTCGTTTTCAGCCACGCAAAAACAAGCACGCTCATCACGCGCAAGGTTGTTGACCCAAACCGAAGTCCGCAAGGCCGTTATGTGAATGTGCTCACCGTCCCAGCGGTACCAGACCGGTACCGTCCGGGGCAAACCGTTTTCATCGACCGTGCCCACAAAGCCAATGTGGGCGGGTTCTTCATTCAGCAATTGCTCTGCCTGCATGTTCACCTGTCTGCTCCCTTCGGTTTGAGTCTCATGTTCGGTCGACTTGAAACGCTCTTTCGATCAAGCTAACTCCCGTCAAATTCACCGTGACGACCACTGCCCGACGAGAAACGCATTGCCCCGGCAAGCCCCTCCTCGCGCAGCGGCATCAACCCTCCGGCGAACTCGCCGCGCATGCCGCCTTCAATACCCTTGCCGTGCTGGGCATAAACAGACGCACGGTCGGCACGCACACAACGTTGCGGGAAACTCGCGATCTCCGCGGCCAGTGTTTCAGCGGCGTGTCGTGCCTGGCCAGGCTCGACGAGACGCTCACAAAGACCGATCCGGTAGCACTCCTCGGCGGTGACTTTGCGCCCGGTCAGAATGATTTCCAGCGCCCGGCCATGACCGATCAGGCGGGGCAATCGGACGGTTCCGCCATCCAGCAGCGGAACACCCCAGCGCCTGCAGTAGACGCCCATATAGGCATCACTCGCCATCACCCGGATGTCACACCACAGTGCGATCTCCATACCGCCGGCAACAGCCGGCCCCTCAATAGCGGCGATCACCGGTTTGGAGAGTGTCATCCGGGTCGGGCCCATCGGGCCTCGCGGCACACTGGCGTCGTCCCCAGGTTTCGGATAGGCATAGGGCGCCAATGGATCTGGCGTATCGGCAAGTTCCGCAGCGTACTTCAGGTCCCAACCCGCACAGAAAGCGCCGCCCGCACCCCAGAGCACGGCGACCGACATCGCAGCGTCTTCGTCAAAACCCAGCAGCGCTGCGTACAGCGCCTCAGCGCTTTCTGGGTCCATCGCGTTGCGCGCCTCATAGCGCTCATGAATGATCGTCCTGACCGGACCATCGTCTTCGGTTCGAACTGTCATGCCGGCGACTCCTGCCAGCCGGCAGTGCGGAGGAAGGCCTCACCGTCAGGCCCGGCCAAGGGCTGGCCAACTGATGCTTTTCTATTCATCGATTCCAGATCCTCATCCTAACCCGGCAGCGACTGCCCAACCTCGACGATCTCACGGGTTCTGGGCACCCGATCCTGCCAGTTGCGGTCAAAGTCAGCGCGCATTGCCTGCATGGCGTCCGACTCTGTGATGGCCAGCGCATCTGCAAGTGTATCGAATTCATAAAATGCCAGATGCACACCGGCGTCATCCTGGCTCCAGCCGCGCCAGGCGCTCACTGCATTGAATGCCTCAAGGGCCTCGGGCAGGTGAACATCCTGATACCACGCCTCGAACTTTTCACGTTCCGTCTCGGGCACCACGGCCCGCACGATCAGGTATGCTGTCATCATCGACCTCCTTATATATTGGGCTGGGTCAAACCTTAACGCAATGAGCCTGGGTGCTTCCAGACATCCGGTAATCGCGCTACCATTGACCAAAGCAGGTTCAGCCCCAGTGAGAGGGAATTCGACAGGAAATCTCTGCTATGCCCGGCCATCCACGCCCGACAAAGATCCTTCTGCACAAGGCATCCCGCGTACTGGAAGTCGACTTCGACGATGGCAGTCATTTCGACCTGTCCTGTGAGTATCTGCGGGTGTTTTCTCCCTCGGCAGAGGTCCGGGGCCACGGGCCCGGGCAGGAAGTCCTGCAGCACGGCAAGGAAAATGTCGGCATCGACCAGGTTGAGCCGCAAGGTGCCTATGCGGTGCGCCTGCACTTCGACGACGGGCACCACACCGGCATCTATTCCTGGGAGACCTTGTATGAGCTGGGCTCGCATTTCGACGCCTACTGGCAGGAATATCTCTCTCGCCTGAGCCAGGCCGGTCTTTCCCGGCGACCGGCCAACGGCGGCATCGCGCTGACCGTTACCGATCCGGCCCCGTCCAAGAACTGATTTCTGCCACTCATCAGCCTCGAGAGACTCCATGACCGGCATTGACCCTACGATCGCAGGGCAGCTGGCACGCTTCAGCAGAGCGTTCAACAGTAATGACGTCGCTGAAGCTGCGAGATGCGTCACCGATGACTTTGTCTGGATCTACTATGAGGGTCCCGACCGTCCCGAGGGCCGGGTGATCAGGGGTGTGGAAGCCGCCTGCGCTGCGGTCGTCGAGCGAGCCAGTCGCCTCTCCAGAGCGATCGTCTTCACTGAGTCACGGCAATATCAGTGTGGCCAGAGCGTGTTCGTGACCTACAGGGCCAGTGGCGAATTTCGTGATAGCGGGCCGTTTGATGTCCGGGCCGTCGATATCTACACGTTTCGCGGCGACAAGCTCTTATCCAAGGACACTTACTGGAAGATCATCACCCGCTGATCACTTGCCTTCCGGTCGGGACAGTATCATCGGTACCACAAACAGAATTGGCAGTCCAAGCCAATGCCAGTGAAGGTGCTGCTGGATGCCGCTGCCGAATGAGATCTGCTCACCCACGACATCCGGCGGCAGGAACAGCGTACTGAAATAAAGCCAGAATGGCAGCCAGGCGATGTACCAGATGAAAACCCACAACGTCATCCCGCCTCCTCAGAGCCCGTTACGGCGATAATCCCAGTCGGCCTTATTGGACACCAATTGGAGCCGATCATCAATACCTAGGCCGTCCGGATGGGGATCAGGACTCCGACGGTACGGTACGATTCACACCCAGCCGCTCAGCGGCCCAGCGGTGAAATGCAGCAGTTGCAGTATCCATGACCGGTGACAGTACCCCCCCGTCGAAGCCAGGTGAGGCCCGGCCCTTCTGCATGCCGGTCACAGCGCTGACGTCCTCCTGGAAAACCCGGGTCCAGAAGGCGTGCTGCTCGCTCCGTCGGGGCCGGTATTTTTCTGCCAAAGCGCTGTCGCCGGCACAGTAAAGACGCGTTTCTTCCCGGGTGCGATCGTAGGCCAGTGGGATTACCACCATGACGAACAGGTGATCAGCCTGCAAACCCAGCAGCGTGTTCGGGAAAAGTGCCGGGTATTCCGCTTCACCAAGAGATTGGGGCGGCCAGTCCGAAAAGACCGGCAGGTGCTCTCCAGCCCCGATGTCCAGGTTGTAACTGTGAGCCAACTGCCCGGCGAAGTGATGCGAGATATAGGTCTCGTGTGCATTGAGCGGTGAGATCGTGTTCAAGTCGGGATGTACCGTCGGCAGATGATAGGCCTCCAGGAAGTTTTCAACTGCAAGCTTCCAATTGGTATCCAGCTCGAAGGTGATCGAGCTATGGTCCGGTGCACAGCGCAGCTCTCCGGGACCGCTTGCGCCCCACAGATCCGCCCAGCGTTTTTCAAGGGGCTCGATGAATTGATCAAACGGGCCGGCCTCGCCATCGAGGTTCACAAAGACCAGGTCGTTCCACAAGGCTGATCGAACGGCCACCAGCGGATATTTCGAACGTTCGAATCCGGACGCGTCGTGCACACCGCTGCCACCGATGTGTGGTGTGCGTAGCAGAGCCCCATCCAGCGCGTAGGTCCAGGAGTGATAAGGGCAGCGGAGCGACTGGCCGAGCGTACCCGGTTTCGTCACCAGGATGTGGCCGCGGTGACGGCAAACGTTATGAAAAACGCGCAGCCCACCATCGTTGTCACGCACCAGGAGCAGCGGCAGTTCCATGAACTCAAGTGGATACACGTCTCCTGGCGCCGGGGCATCCGAAGCGAAGCCAATGCAAACCCACATTGGCGCGAATATCTTCTGCCGCTCAGCGACAAAATCCTGCCGGTTGTCGTAGTAGCGGTTGGGCAACCCGCGATCCAGCCCATCTATCATGGCGTCAGGATGACTTTCCCGATCGCTCTGCGCCCGGAGATCTGGTCGAAGGCTTCGAGGAACTGATCCAGTGAGTATGCCCCTGCCACATGCGGCCTGATGGCACCTTGCTCGAACAGCTCAAACAGTTCCTGCATATTCTGTGCGTGGGCAATCGGCTCCCGCTTGGTCCACGACCCCCAGAACACACCAACAGCCGACGCGCCTTTGAGCAACGGCAGATTCAGCGGCAACTTGGGAATGGGGCCGGCGGCAAATCCAATGACCAGGTAACGGCCATCCCAGGCGATCCCGCGGAAGGCCGCCTCGGCCAGATCACCTCCGACCGGATCGTAGATTACATTCGCACCGTTACCGTCGGTCAGTTCCTTGATCCGAGCCTTGAGATCCTCGCTGGCATAGTTGATGCATTCGTGGGCGCCGTGCGCACGGGTAACATCGAGTTTCTGATCACTGCTGGCTGCCGCAATGACTCGAGCACCGATCGCCGCACCAATTTCAACTGCGGAAAGCCCGACACCGCCTGCAGCACCCAGCACCAATAAGGTGTCACCGGTCTTGAGAGCGGCACGCTGTTTAAGTGCGTAATAGGAAGTGCCATAGACGATCGTCAGGCCGGCTGCCTGCTCAAAACTCATGGAATCCGGAATCCGAGTCGCAGCCCCGGCTGGCACGGCAACAGCTTCGGCAAAGGCACCGGTCAGCTCGTTGAAGCAGACCCGGTCACCAACCGCGAGCCCCTCGGCCTGATCGCCTAGCTCCGTCACGACACCGGCGCCTTCGCTGCCGGGCACGAACGGCAGCGGCGGCTTGAACTGGTATTGGCCACGGACGCACAGCAGGTCTGGAAAGTTGAGCCCAGCCGCCCTGACATCGATCAAGACCTCTCCGGTAGCCGGCACAGGTCTNTCAATNTTCTCAAGTCTCAGATCTGTCTCCGGCCCGAATGTACGGCAGTAAAGTGCTTTCATCACAGCACCTCGAAAAGGCCAGCAGCACCCATCCCACCGCCGACACACATTGTGCAGACTACGTATTTCGCACCGCGTCGTTTCCCCTCGATCAGGGCATGTCCGACCATGCGCGCACCCGACATCCCGTAAGGGTGCCCGATAGAGATCGAACCCCCACTGACATTGAGGCAGTCATTCGGGATACCCAGCTGATCTCTGCAGTAAATGACCTGCACNGCAAAAGCTTCGTTCAACTCCCAGAGATCGATATCATCCATGCCAAGACCGTTTGCTTTGAGCAGCTTGGGCACGGCGTAGACCGGGCCAATTCCCATCTCATCCGGTTCGACTCCTGCCACGGCGATTCCCCGGTAGGCGCCCAATGGTTGCAGCCCCCGTTTTTCGGCCTCTCGCGCCTCCATCAGCACCGACGCCGCAGCACCATCCGACAGCTGGGAGGCATTACCAGCCGTAATGCATTTACCCTCGAGGATCTTCAGGCCATCGGCGAACACCGGCGGCAAACCGGCCAGCGNTTCGAGNGTCGTGCCCGGTCGATTGCCCTCATCTTGTTCAAGCGTGACTTCGACATCGCTGACTTTGCCGCTCTGCCGGTCAGTCGATTTCATCACCGAGGCNAGCGGCACGATCTCATCATCGAACCGGCCCGCCACCTGGGCCTCGTGGGTCCGGGTCTGTGACTGGACCGCGTATTCATCCTGGCCCTCGCGGCTGATTTGGTAACGCTCGGCGACAATTTCAGCGGTCTCGAGCATAGTCATGTAAAGATCAGGCTTGTTCTCAGTGATCCAATTGTCATTGGCACAAAACCGATTCATATTGTNGTTCTGAACGAGTGAGATGCTTTCGAGCCCACCGCCGACTGTGATGCTCATGCCATCGGCAACGATCTGCTTGGCGGCGGTCGCGATGGCCATCATACCGGATGCGCACTGCCTATCCACCGACATTCCGGAAACGGTGACCGGCAACCCAGCGCGCATCAGCGACTGGCGGGCGATGTTCGACCCTGTCGTGCCCTGCTGCAGGGCCGCACCTATGACTACATCATCGATTTCAGCGGGCTCCACACCGGCCCGGTCGATGGCATGACTGATACTGTGGCCACCAAGCTCCGGNCCCGAAGTGTCATTGAAGGCACCCCGGTAGGCCCGACCGATGGGTGTTCTTGCGGTGGAAACAATAACCGCTTCGCGCATGCTTGCTCTCCTGTTAACTGTCTGTCCGGTACCAGACGACCTGCTGGGTCGTGGCCATCAGACGCCCGTTACGACTCCATATTGTCGCATGCTGATCGTAGAAGCCTCGACCGCCGCGGCTACCGCGGCAGTCGATCAGCAGGTAGTCCGAACCGCTATCGGCGAAGTCCGCCATTGTCGCGTGCAGATAGATGGTCATCGAGACCGTCGCGACGGGCACCTGCCGGTCAATCACATAGAACAGTCGTGGCATCGGGGTATCGGCCAGTGCAACCAGCGCAACACTGTCGAGCGGACGGTCGGGCGTGAAACGCACCCAGGCTGACGAGCGCGTGTCGCAGCTGCCGGAGAAAAGATGATTCACTGCGGGTCTGATTTCGATGACCCGGGACCAGGCCAGCGGCAACTCGATCCGGGCACACACCTCGGGCGAGGGCACCTCGGGACAGTCACCCTCGACCCACTCCACTGTGTCGCGCCGGCGCGCCAGGACCGCAGTGGCACGATTGGTAAGGGTGTTACTGCCTTCAGAAGCCAGGCCGGCACGCCAGAACTCAGTCCCCCGACCCGATCGGTCACTGTGCACCGTGATGTGCAGTGGCCCATCCGGTACAGCAGACAGAAAATCGGTCGTTATCGAAACCAGCTCCATGCCAGGTCTAGCGCACCGCAGCATTGCCCGTGCCAGAACTGCCGCGCTCCAGCCACCGTAGGGATCGTTGATATTCTTAAACTGTGGATGAACGTGGGTCGAAAACACCCAGCTACCGTCTTTATCTTCCAGTGGCTCAAGTGCGGTGGCCACATCAAAGACATGCGTCTTGTGGACACCCGGATCACTGTCCCCGGCCGGGCTAACCGTGGCGTCAGGTCTCCTCTCGGCCATCCGTTTCCCCNCGTCAGATGGGCTGACCACGCTCACCGATCATCTTGCGCCGGAACTTGCGCATACCNCCCANCCAGCGATCACGCTGGCTGGCCCGCATAACTTCATACTCGGCGACCCTTGGATGCGGCAGGGCAAAAAAACTTTTTTCCTCGATCGCAGTAAGAGTGACCTCGGCCACGGCTTCAGGCTCAACAATGCCATCAACCCCCGCGATCCCGCCATCCTCGCTGTCACCCAGCATAGCGGTACGTACCCCCTGTGGACAGACACAGACCACCTGCAGGCCTTCGTCACCGTGCGCAATTGCCAGACTCTCGGCAAAAGCGACGGCAGCGTGCTTAGTCGCGGTATAGGGTGCCGCTCCAATCTGGGCCAACAGCCCAGCAGCGGAGGCAACGATCACAAATACGCCCCCGCCCCGCTCGCGCATGACAGGCCAGGCGTGCCGCGCTCCGCGGACCGCACCCATAAGGTTGATCTCAAACGCAGTTTGCCATACCCCGTCGTCTGTACCGGCAGCGTCCCAGCTCGGCTCGTCCGTCAACAGGACACCGGCATTGGACACGTAAACATCGACCGGGCCGAGTCGGGCACCGGTCTCGCGAACAAAACCGGCCACCTCGTCTTCCACACTGACGTCAACCGTCATACCCAACCCCGAGAACGCCTCGGCTGCAGCTTCGGCGCCTTGCAGGTCTGCAATCGCGATTTTGCCGCCCCGTTGATGGAACGCCCGTGCCATGGCCAACCCGATACCCTGTGCACCCCCCGTGATCGCGACAACCTTGTCTGCATAATCCATAGGCCCTCCTAGTAGTTCCTGATACGGGCGAACCGGTCGGTGTGGTAGTTGGCATCGCCGTACAGCGCTTCGGCCACACGCACCCGCTTAAGGAAAAAACCAATGTCAAATTCGTCGGTCATCCCGATACCGCCATGCATCTGGATCGCTTCCTGGGCGGCGAGCTGAGCGACACGGCCAAGCTTGGACTTGGCCAGAGACACCACCATGGGCGCATCCTCGGTTGCTGAATCAAGTGTTCGCAGTGCTCTGATCACAGCCGATCTACCGATCTCGATCTCAGCAAAAAGCTGTGCAGCACGATGCTGCAAACCCTGGAAAGCGCCGATCGGCCGATCAAACTGCCGCCTGGTCTTGAGGTAATCCACGGTCCGTGCGAGGCACTCCTGGGCGGAACCACACATCTCCGCGGCGAGCCCGGCCCGGCCCGCGTCGAGCACGCTCTGAAGAGCATCCCAACCCCTGTCGATCCCACCGACTACGGCATCGGCATCGACGTGGACATGGTTCAAACCGACCGACGCCGAATTGCGGC
>PBDS01000066.1 GCA_002718155.1 Pseudomonadota bacterium | reverse complement strand
GCTTGCAGATCCAGTACTTACCAACTGCAGTACCGATTCGCGCCAGCGCCGCGGCCGATTCATCCGACGCAGACTCGTCTATTGCGCGGGCAATGCGCAACGTCAACACCAGTGCTGCTTCCGCCTCAACAGCCAGATCAGCCAGTACATTTCGCATCAAGGACTGTTCGATCAGTTTCTTATGGAAAGCCGTGCGATGAGTCGTGTGGTGCAAGGCCTGGACAAGACCCTGGCGCATCAACGCAGCAGAACTGAAGCAACAGTAAAAGCGATTACCTTGAACCATGTCGATAATGGTGCGCACGCCACGACCCTCTTCACCCACCATAACGGCCCAACTGTCCTGGAACTCGATCTCGGTAGACGCATTTGAACGATTGCCAAGCTTGTCTTTGAGCTGCTGGATAAACAGGTGGTTGCGCTCGCCATCGGGCATCCAGCGCGGCACCAGAAAACACGATAATCCATCTTCAGTGTAGGCCAGCATCAAGAAGGCGTCGGACATCGGTGCTGAGCAGAAATACTTGTGACCCGTCAGACGGTACTCGGCACCCTCGCCCTGACCTGCCCCTACCGCCGTGGCACGGGTCGTATTGGAGCGAACATCGGAGCCACCCTGTTTTTCGGTCATGAACATACCCATTGTGGCACCGGTTTTCTTGGCCACTGGAATATCCCGCGCATCATAAGACGTGGACAACAGTCTGGGGATCCATTCATCGCCGACCGCTGGAGTCATGCGCAGCGCAGGTACCGCAGCGTAGGTCATGGCCATGGGGCACAGTACGCCCCCCTCGGCCTGGTTGAACATGTAAGTGAGTGCAGCATGAACGACCTGCGACCCCGGTTGCGGATACTTCCAGGCAAAACTTGGAAGCTCATTACCGATCGCGATCCCCATGAGATCATGGTAGGCAGGATGGTACTCAACCTGATTAATGCGCATGCCGTAGCGGTCAAAGGACTTCAGCTCCGGAACATAGCGGTTGGCGAGCCTGGCTTGCTCAAAAATCTCCGCAGAACCTGCGAGTCCTCCAAATTCGGCCAGCTTATCTTCAGCCCAGCCACCACCCTCACGCTTTACACTCTCGCGAAGCGCTATGTCGTCCTGCCATAGATTTTGGCCCTCAAGGTAAGGGGGCATATTGGTAACCTCATGGGTGGGCAGCTTGGCGAGTGGCTTTACCGGTATCATCTCTCTAGTCCCTGGAATAAGGTTTACTGGAGGCAGATTGGCCTGCTTTCCAAGGCATGTCAACCAGATCCTTTATCTCAGGAAATCACTCGTTAACCATTTCATACAAACCAGAGACAAGGAGGACGAGATGGCAGAGCACTCAGACAAACAGACAGCACTGGTCACAGGTGCGGCCGGCGGTATGGGGCGGGAGATTGCCAGGATACTGATAGCTCGCGGTATACGCACCGCGGTGGCCGATGTCGACGGAAATGGCCTTGCCGAAACGGTGCAAGGGCATGAAACTGAGACCTTAGTCTTGGTCGGAGATCTGACCGGGGAGAATGCTCCTGAGAATACCATTCAGGCAGTCATCTCAGAATGGGGGCAACTCGATGCCCTGATCAACAATGCAGGATACGCCATCGTCGAACCTTTCCTGGAGATGACCCGAACCGCTTGGCAACGGACCCTCGGGATCAACGTCGTTGCCCTTGCGCTTCTGACAAGCGCTGGCGGGCGGGTGATGAAAGCCGCGGGCGGAGGTCGTATCGTCAACATCACCTCACCTGCCTCGCGAATGGCCTTGCCTGACTACGCAGCTTATTCCGCAAGCAAAGCGGCGGTCGATTCGATTACCCGTGCTGCAGCAGTGTCACTCGCTCCCTTTGGGGTACTGGTTAACTCACTCGCACCCGGAATGATGGATACTGAAATGCAAAGCTCTACGGAAGAGGCTATGGCTCGCATCGGTCAGCGTAGCGATATTGAGGCATTTCTAGCCGAGCGCACGGCGCGTATTCCCCTTGGCCGACGCGCCGGGATCTCTGAGGTAGCCAGAACTGTCGTATGGCTGGCCCTCGATTCTCCGGATTACATGATCGCAGAACGATTAAACATGAGTGGCGGTCTGGATCGGGACTGAAAACGGCCCCAGATCGGCTCACTGGTGTTAAGCCCTATCATTAGCCTCACTTGATAAAGTCCATAGGTAGCAACACGGCACCCGTCATTGATCAAGGTTGGACTAGAGATGGCCGGTCATCTGTTTTCGGTACTGCGTGCGTAACCGGCCTGCAGCCACCACCGTGTTACGCATCAATACAGCTACGGTCACTGGCCCAACGCCACCAGGTACCGGTGTAATCCAACCCGCGACCTCCAGGCAGGATGCGTAGTCACAGTCGCCGACCAGTTTGACCCCATCGTCGTCTTCGATCTGGTTGATGCCAATATCGATCACAGCTGAGCCGGGACGGATCATATTGCCTTTCAGGAGTCCGGGCTTTCCAACTGCAATCAGCACTGCTTCGGCAGCACGCGAATGCAAGGCGACCTCACGGGTCATGTGATGGCAGACAGTGACCGTCGCGCCCTCAGCCATCAGCAGGAACGCAATAGGCTTGCCGACGATCTCCGAATGCCCAATCACGGTCACTTCCAGCCCCTCCATGGATAAGCCGGTTCCCTTTAACAACTCTACTGCGGCTATGGCTGTGCACGGACCAAGTTCAAGCTCCCGATAGACAATGTTTCCAATCGACGCTGGATGCATGCCTTCTACATCTTTTAGCGGATGGATGGTCGCCTGCAGGGGTTTGATGGGGAGGCTCGCGGGAATCGGTCGCTGCAGGATGATCCCGGTTACCTGTGGGTCAACATTGAGATTGATGATCGCCGCGTGAATCTCTGCCTCGGAGATGTCCTCGGCGAACTGTTTCTCGATGAACTCTATTCCCACTTTCGACGCGGTTCGTTTCTGGTTTCGAACGTAACGGTCGACTGCCGAATTCTCGCCTATACGCATCGACACCAAGCGGGGCGCCCAGCCGTCCTGTTTGAGCGCTTCCACATCCGATGCCACTTTTTCTAACATGGCCGCAGCCATGCCGCGGCCATCGATCTCACGGCCTGCCATGATGCTTATTCTAGTTTCAACACAAATGCGCCACGTCAGATTAAGCCAGAAGGTTCAGGATTGGCCCAGAGCCTGGAAGGGGTCTCTCGAATGGCCAGCCTGTGGCGACGACTCAGGATTCCAGCGGAACAGCCAAGGTCTTGAGTTGCGTTGGACACTCAAGAACGTATTCAGGGTTTTCTTCTTCAAGTTCCTGTCTGCTGCCATAACCCCAAAGTACTGCTGCCGCCTGGAGCCCGTTACGGTGCGCGGCAACCAGGTCTATGAAGCGGTCTCCGATCATGAGTGACCGACCGGTGATGGTTCCTGATCCGAGAAGTTGCTGCAACTGCTGACTTTTCTCTATACCGATATCTCCGCCACTCACGAAATCGAAAAAGATCCTCAGTTCAAACATATCGAGTACTTTTTCGGCCACGTCGGCCCTTTTCGACGTGCAGATGCCCAAACGTTGTTCGGCTCGCTGATGGGCCTGCCTCAAGAACTCACTGACCCCCTCGTATAGCACATTCTCCCGGTAGCCAACACCAATATATCGTTCTCGGTATTTCTGGACCAGGGTCGGGCCTTCCTGCCTGCCCGGTTCTCCAAGAAGACGTTCGAACATCTCGTCAAGCGGCAAGCCTATAAGCCGGGCGATCTCCTCCCCGGGCCTGACCTCAAACCCATGTTCCGTCAGGGCATAATTGATCGACCTGACGATCCCGGTTCCAGGGTCACTAATAGTGCCATCCAGGTCGAATATGAGGCAGTCGTGTCGCATTGGGACGCCTTGTATCCGGCTCGAATCCAGTATCAGCCGAAACTAAGGCCCTTGAAACTCCCGGGCCACCCCAGCCACTGGCCAAGCGGCAAGAATACGGCTGGGGCTTTAGATCCCACTGGCAGGTGGACCATCACCGCCCGAACCATGGGCGGACAACTTCTCAGTAGCGATTGCCTCCACCACCATAACCGCCGCGACCGCCCCCGCCCCCGCCCCCGCCCCGGGGTCGTTCCTCTCGAGGCCTGGCCTGGTTTACGGTCAAGGAACGACCGCTGACATCACGCCCGTTGAGTTCATCGATCGCTTTTTGAGCTGCGCCATCATCGGACATCTCGACAAAGCCAAAGCCCTTGGACTGCCCGGTGTAGCGGTCCATGATCAACTTCGCACTGGTGACGTCCCCAAACTCGGCAAACAACGCCCGGAGGTCATCTTCGGTCAGATTGTACGACAGGTTTCCAACATAGATATTCATTATCGTCTAGATCTCTTTAACGTTAAAAGTGTTCGCTGTACGGTACCGGAACAACAAGCACGCACTTAGCGTGAATGGAAATAGAGCGGGATGTAGAGCTGGGATACGTTCTTGTGCGTAGGCAGATCTTCAGGCTCGCGCCTGTCACCATTCGGTCATCTGCACAATTAGATGGGCAGAATGGGAACCATAACGATAGACAACCAATAAATCAAGCTTTGCGCGAAATCTCTGCTGACTGCAAACAGTTGCTGTTCGCTACTTTTGCTGAGTTTCTCGCTCCGGCAGCAGTATCCGTCCAGCTCCGGTCGATGTTTATCGACACACTGACCGCGATTCAACCAACCAGATCTAGCTGAATGCGTTGAACGTGATGATCGTCAAAGTGTCACGGATTCCAGAGACGGACTGAATCCGGTGATTGACAAAGTGGCCGACATCATCTTCATCTGGAAGATAACACTTCGCCAGTAGATCGTACGGCCCCGATACCGAGTAGACCTCCGACACGCCGTCAATATCGGCCAATTCTTCGGCGACCCGGTACGACAGGCCCAGTTCGCATTTGACCTGTACGAAAATCGTTTGCATCCGAATTCTCCTTCGGGTTCAGGCAGCTTCGAACCGCTGCGAATAGGCAACCATCTCCTCCAGCCGGGCAAGGCCGGAGCCTGAATCGAGCACTTCGCGGGCGCGTTCTATGCCAGCATCGAGCGAATCAGCGAGATCAGCCACGTAGATGGTCGCCCCTGCATTCAGGGCCACCATGTCATAAGCAGGTCCTGCTGTCCCACCCAGAGCTTCACGGATCAGAGTCAAGCTGCCAGAAGCATCATCGACCCTGATCAAATCAAGAGCCTGGCGCTCAACACCGTGATCTTCCGGGGAAAACTCGTAATCGCTCAGCGTCCCATCCCGGAACTCACAGACAGTCGTGGGTGCAGCAATACTGATTTCGTCAAGCCCATCTTCTGAGTGGACCACGAGTGTATGTTTGCTGCCCAAGTTGGCAAACGCTTCAGCCAGTGGCCGCACCCAGCGTTGTTCATAGACACCAACAAGTTGCCAGCGGGCACCGGCAGGATTAGTCAATGGGCCCAGTAGATTGAAAATGGTTCTGACCCCGATTTCCCGACGAGGTCCTACCGCGTGGCGTGTCGCCCCGTGATGGGTCGGAGCAAACATGAACCCGATGCCAGTCGCGTCTATGGTCTGCCCGACTTGCTCCGGCGTCAATGCAATATTCAGCCCGGCGCACTCGAGCACATCGGCACTTCCGGACTTTCCGGTCGCTGCCCGGTTACCATGTTTCGCCACCACAGCGCCGGCTGCAGATGCGACAAACGCAGCAGCGGTTGACACATTAAACAATGCCGCTGCATCTCCGCCGGTACCGACCGTGTCCACTACCTGGTCAGAGTCAACTACGACCCGTGCTGCAAACTCGCGCATCACCGTCGCACCGCCAGTCAACTCATCGACCGTCTCACCCTTGATGTGCAACGCTGTCAGAAACGCACCGATCTGCGCGGGGGTTGCTGCACCCTCCATTATCACTCTCATGACCTGCTGCATTTCCTCGGCAGCCAGATCGCGTGGTGCAGAGACCGCCCGGATCGCATCTTGCATGTCCATTACAGTATCTTCTCAGGTCGTTGATCCGACGAGTCCGAATCAGGGTACCAGCACGGTCGCACCGGTCGTGCGGCGCCCTTCAAGATCCCGGTGCGCCTGTGAGGCATCAGCCAGTGCGTGTTCCTGGTTCACCTCTGCCGTAACAGCTCCGGATTCGATGACCTCAAAAAGATCAACTGCCGCCTGGGTAAGACTCTCCCGGTCAGCAATGTAATTGAACAAAGACGGCCGCGTCAGAAAGAGCGACCCCTTGGCCTGCAGAACCGCCGGGTCCACCGGATCAGGCTTTCCTGACGCCGCACCAAAAAGCACCATAGTCCCCAGGGGGCGCAGACAGTCGAATCCTTTCTCGAACGTGTCTTTGCCCACCGCGTCGTAGACAACATCCACACCCTTTCCGTCGGTCAGGTCTTTGACTTGCTCGACGAAGTCGTCCCGACTATAGACAATCGTATGCGTACAGCCGTGCGCTTGCGCCAGGCCAGCTTTCTCATCGGAGCCGACGGTGCCGATAACTGTCGCACCAAGATGGCTGGCCCACTGGCAGGCCATGAGTCCGACGCCGCCGGCTGCCGCGTGGAACAGGATCGTGTCACCGGCATTGATTCGGAACGTGCGACGCAACAGGTACTCGGTGGTCATGCCCTTCAACATGATAGCAGCCCCAGTTTGATCCTCGATGCCGTCGGGCAGTTTAACCACACGATCTGCAAGGATCAGCCGCGATTCTGCATAGGCACCGATCGGCTGGGCGGCGTAGGCCACCCTGTCACCTGTTGCAAGGCTAGTTACCCCCTCACCGACAGCCTCGACAACGCCGGCCGCCTCGAAACCTGGCGTAAATGGCAACTCTGCAGGGTAAGCTCCCGTACGGAAATAGACATCGATATAGTTGAGTCCAATCGCGGTGTGCCGCAACCGCACCTCACCAGGGCCTGGCCCACCGATGTCTATGTCTTCGAAAGACAGTACATCAGGACCGCCAGTCTTGTGAACCCGTATTGCTTTGGTCATTGACCGCCTCCAATGGATGTTTATCGGGCTATTCTACCCTGCAGAATAGCCTGCCCGGCACCTCACCTCAGACCTGGATGACTTCACGCGGCATATGGTTGACCCGTTCGCAACTGCCTTCGGTAACGATAGCGGTCTCACCCAGGCACATGCTAAGTCCGGTCTGGTCATCCAACAGAATCATGTGCAGAAAAAAGACCATGCCTGCTTCGAGCACCTGTGGGTTGTCGGCCCACACCATCGGCCAGTCCATCCAAGTCGGTGGATAGCTGATTCCGACGCTGTAACCACAAGCCGCAAGCGCCGCGCCGGTTAGTCCCGCTCTGTCAAATGCCCTGGAATGAGCGGCGTACAGGTCACCCACTGTGTGCCCGGGACGCAGTACGGACTGACAGGCCTCAAGTGCCTCCACGCAGGCCTCATTCATCGCCAGGTGGCCCGGCTGCGGCTTGCCAGTAATAATGTTGTACATCATGCAGGCGTGGTAATGCCGGTAGGAAGCGGCCGGCTCGAACACGACCTGGTCATTGGGGCCAATCGTCTCATCACCGGTGTGGTAGCGGCAGAAGACAGCGGATTCTCCAGCTCCCATTGGCCAGCGACTCGCAGTGGGGTCACCGCCTCCAGCCATCAATACCTGCATCATTGACCCATATACAGATTTAACCTGATTACCAGGTCGGGTTTTTTCAATACTAACCTCTAGCATCCCGTCACAGAGCAAGCCGGCCCTGCGAACAAATTCCAGCTCGCTTTCGCTTTTGACCATTCGAATGAGACGGACAACGTCGGAGGCATCGACCGTTTCACAGAACCCTTCCAAGGCAGCGTCAACCATTCTGGCGCGCTGGCCCGTCAGACCGTAGGCGTGATACTCCACACCGATGCGCTTTTCAGCACAGCCGTATTCGTGCAGCAGCCCCTTCAGATCGTCAGCTGGATTTGCACCGTCCCGATCGGTCCATATTCTGATATCCGGAATAATGGATGTCTTTCGTGACTGAATGCGATCCGCGGTACGGGTCAACAAGGCCATTTGCCCATCGGCACCCAGGTACATCCCCTGAAACATGGTGTAACCGCTGGTGTCGTATCCAGACAGGTAATACATGCTTTCCTGGCGAAACAGAACGAGACCATCGAGACCCTGGGCATCCATCGACTGCAACACAGCTCTGCGGCGACGATCGTACTCAGTCTGGGGGAAATGAAGAACAGGCATGGGTATACTCCGCTCGGCCACTGCCCGCCAGCCAGCCAGCCAGCCAGCCAGGCGATCTAGCAGCAAGCCATGTTGGCACAATCGACATTCTGACACACACCCCTCAATCTGACATCCGGAAACACTCGGCAACATGAACTCGAAGCCTCTCGGCACGGGCTGGCTCCAAGGAACCCTGGCCATTGGTCATCTGACCAATGACTGGGCACCCAGTGCCGTCTGGCTGCTGGCACCCGCTATCGGGATCGCCTTTGACCTGCAACCTTCCGAGATCGGTCTACTGATCACGTTACACTCTGTCGGAGCTGCGCTCGCGTACCTACCGGCGGGCATCCTATCGGACCGAATCACTGGGCAAGGCCGTCTTTTGCTAGTGACCTTCTGGTGGGTAGGGCTCGGCTACCTACTGGCCTCCTACTCGCCCGGCTTCTGGAGTCTGGCAGCTATGCTGGCGATCGCCGGGATGGGTGATGCGGCCTGGCATCCTATCGCAACGGGTGTACTTGCTCGGCATTTCTCCGGCCGTCGAGGACAGGCCTTGGGAATCCATTCGTTCGGGGGCACCCTGGCCGAGGTCCTCTCACCACTCCTGGTGGGGATACTGCTGTCACTGTTGGACTGGCGATCTGTATTACAGATCTCCGCAATTCCACCTCTGGTCATGGGTCTCGTATTTATCGGCCTGTCCACTCGGATTCCCGAATCACACCATCCTCGAATCAACCGGGCCGACCTATCAGCCCTTGTCAGAATCTGGGTTCAGGGACGAGGACTGGCACTGATAGCCGGCATTTCAACCTACAACATGGCACTGATTGGCCTGATGACCATATCGCCCCTTTTTGTGCAAAGGGATCTTGGCTTTTCCACCACCCAGACTGGGATCTTTTTCGCCCTGGCAATGCTGATCGGTGCAACCGGTCAACCGTTGGTCGGTCGGTGGTCAGATAAAGCAGGTCGACGCCAGGTATTCGTGACCGGCTCACTTTGTGCCAGCAGTTGTGCCGTGATGGCTGCGATACCATCGGCTCACAACCTGGCACCTGTCTTTCTGGTTATCGCCATGGCCACCCTGGTAGTCATTCGCTCCAGTATTCTGGCGATGGCTGTCGATTATTCCGGTCACCGTGAAGCCACCACTCTGGGGTTTGTCTTCGTACTTATGGATGGTGTTGGCGCCCTGGGGGCAGTGGCCGCGGGGCTTGTCGCAGATTTCAGCCTTCAATACGCTTTCATCCTGGCTGCGGGTCTCTCGCTTACCAGCGTGGGGATTACCGCGGGTATCGCACTTCGCCAGCAGGCCGTGACCTGAGGCACGCCAAGACCAGCACTTGGCAGGTCGCCGGTCAGCTCAATTGGCATTTCAGCAGGTTTTTTCGGTATACTGTTTTTTTATACAGTATACCGGAAGCTGCCCAGTATGGCCGAATATGCTGAGCTCCACAGTCTGTCTAACTTCACCTTTCTGCGTGGCGCCTCACACCCTGAGGAACTGGTCAGGCAGGCCCTGGGGCTTGGTTATCGAGCGCTTGCACTGACCGATGAGTGCAGCGTAGCTGGAATCGTCAGGGCGCATGTTGCCGCACAGGAGTGTGGGCTACCTCTGGTCATCGGCAGCGAATTCACACTGGCCGAGGGGCCGCGCCTTGTCCTGCTGGTCACCAGTCACTCGGGGTATCGCTGCCTGGTCCGACTGATCACCCGGGCCCGTTGTGCCGCTCCCAAGGGCCAGTACAGGCTCACGATTGATGATGTTTCGGAGCAACCACTCAACGACTGCCTGGGCCTGCTGCTGTGTGACCCGGACCCTGTGCCAGCAGGTGAACTGATCCGGCACAACAGAGCACTGGACCTGGATGCAGGGTGGCTGGGCGAAATCCTGCCCAACCGTGCCTGGATCAGCGTAGAACAACCCGCCAATGGCTACGACAGCCGACACTTGAGCCGCTTGCGCAACGCATCGAACCGGACCGGAATACCCTTGACTGCCGCAGGCAACGTTCACATGCACACAAGAGAGCGTCAGTGCCTACAGGACACGCTCAGCGCCATTCGCCAGGGTGTTACCGTTGCCCAGGGAGGGAATTATTTTCATCCCAACGCCGAACATCACCTGCGCAGCCTGCCCTTGCTGCAAAGAACCTACCCTGCAGAACTACTCTGCGAAACCGTCACCATTGCGGATCAATGCCATTTTTCCCTGAACACTCTCCACTACCAGTACCCGGTCGAATCCAGCCCGGGACTCCAGGATTCGACAACTCACCTGCGCCGACTGACTGAAGAAGGCATGCACAAGCGCTGGCCTGAGCAAATCCCTGCAAAAGTCAGGAAACAGGTTACTCATGAACTTGCCCTCATCGAGGAACTTGGTTACGAGGCCTATTTCCTCACTGTGCACGACATTGTTCGATTTGCCCGCTCGCGCAATATCCTCTGCCAGGGACGCGGGTCTGCTGCCAATTCAGCGGTGTGCTTCTGCCTGGGTATCACTGAGGTCGACCCGGCGCGGTTGGAGATCCTGTTCGAGCGATTTATCTCACGTGAGCGCAATGAGCCACCCGACATTGACGTGGACTTCGAGCACGAACGGCGAGAAGAGGTCATGCAGTATATCTACCGGAAATACAGTCGGGAACATGCTGCACTCACTGCGGCTGTGGTGACCTACCGTCCGCGCAGCGCCATCCGTGATGTCGGCAAGGCACTCGGACTGTCCCTCGACCAGATTGACCGTCTAGCGGGAAATCTCAGCTGGTGGGATGGCGGAACAGTGATGNCAGCGCGCGCGCGTGAGGCTGGCCTGAATCCGGATAACGCTGTCGTTTCCCGGGCCCTGGATCTTGCCAACCAACTCATCGGATTTCCCCGTCACCTGTCGCAGCACACCGGCGGTTTCCTGATCTCCCGGGAACCGCTCTACAACCTGGTGCCGATAGAAAACGCCACAATGGCCGAACGCACCGTGATCCAGTGGGACAAGGACGATCTCGACGCGCTCGGNCTGATGAAGGTCGACTGCNTGGCGTTGGGCATGCTGAGCGCCATCCACCGCGCCTTTGATTTGATCAAGAAATACCGGGGTACCAGTCTCACCATGGCCACCGTACCCTCGGAAGACCCGGCGGTATACCAGATGATCAGTCGCGCAGATACCGTGGGCGTGTTCCAGATCGAGTCACGGGCACAAATGGCAATGCTGCCCAGGCTGCGCCCCGCCAGTTTTTATGACCTTGTCATTGAGGTTGCCATCGTGCGGCCTGGCCCGATCCAGGGTGACATGGTACACCCCTACCTGAAACGTCGCCGTGGTGAAGAGCCAGTGACCTACCCCAGCAAGGCCATTCGACAGGTTCTGGAAAGAACGCTGGGTGTGCCCATCTTCCAGGAGCAGGTNATACAACTGGCAATGGTTGCAGCCGGCTTCACTCCCGGAGAAGCCGACGGACTGCGCCGTTCCATGGCAGCCTGGCACCGGCGAGGAGGGCTAGAACACTATGAACACAAGCTCGTGAACGGCATGCGTGAGCGCGGATATGACGAATCCTTCGCCAGAAGCATATACCGCCAGATCCTGGGCTTTGGAGAGTACGGCTTTCCCGAATCGCACGCCGCCAGTTTCGCACTGCTGGTGTACGTTTCGGCCTGGCTCAAGTGCCACGAACCGGCCACTTTTACCTGCGCCCTGCTGAACAGCCAGCCCATGGGATTCTATGCACCCCCACAACTGGTTCANGACGTCCGGCGACACGGCGTCGAGGTCCGCCCGGTAGACGTGCTCACCAGCGACTGGGACTGCACACTGGAAAGAAAAAGNGAGTCGCTTGCCCTGCGACTGGGGCTCAGACTGGTCAATGGATTGAGCCAGACTGGTGGCGACAGGCTGGTAAAAGCCAGGGAGCAGTTACCTTTTCAGGATACCGATGACCTGGCACGACGCGCCCGACTCAACAAGTCTGACCTCAAGGCACTGGCTGCAGCCAACGCTCTGTCTGATCTACTCAGGGGCCATCGCCGCATGGCCTTCTGGCAGGTCGCAGGCCTGGAGCCCACAGCCCCGATCTTTGCCAGTATGCAGGTGGCGGAAGGCACACCCATGC
Source organism: Pseudomonadota bacterium (assembly GCA_002718155.1). Classification (GTDB taxonomy): domain Bacteria; phylum Pseudomonadota; class Gammaproteobacteria; order Arenicellales; family UBA868; genus UBA9619. The sequence continues at coordinate 3,571 of PBDS01000066.1, read as the reverse complement.
TGCGTACCCCCTCTCCCACACAGGCAATGGCCGCTGACTATGCCAGCACTGGTCTCACTCTGGGGCCCCACCCTCTAGCCCTGTTACGACCGCAATTGGACCGGCTTGGCGTGATCAATAGCACCGAAACCCAAAGGCGATCCCACGGTCAGAAAGCCCGGGTGGCTGGCCTGGTCATAGCCCGCCAACGGCCGGCCAGCGCCAACAATGTCACCTTTGTGACACTGGAAGACGAGGCAGGCAGCATCAACCTGGTAGTCTGGAAGCGCCTGGCCGAACGCCAGCGCCAGATACTGCTGGGAGCCCGCCTGCTGGGGGCCATAGGCGAGATCCAGCGGGAAGGCGATGTCCTGCACCTGGTGGCTGNCCATCTGGAAGATTACAGTGCAATGCTGAGTGAGTTCACCAGCCAGTCAAGGGATTTCCACTAGCGTTTTATGTCAGTGGAAAAGTAATACCCCCTGCCGCACAGGCCGCCTGCACGGTGTTCCGCAGAAGGCACGCAATGGTCATCGGCCCCACGCCCCCCGGCACTGGCGTGATCGCACCAGCCACTTCGCTTGCCGAATCAAAGTCGACATCTCCGACCAGCCGCGTTTTGCCGGATTCACTGTCGATGCGGTTGATACCAACNTCNATAACCACTGCCCCAGGCTTGACCCAGTCGCCGGGGATCATTTGCGGGCGGCCGACCGCCGCTATCAGNATGTCGGCCTTCCGGCAGACGTCGTCCAGNTTCCGGGTCCGGGAATGGGCAATGGTTACCGTGCAGTGTTCAGCCAGCAGCAATGATCCCATCGGCTTACCCACAATATTCGATCGCCCAACAACCACAGCGCTGCTGCCAGTGAGATCACTGATCTGATCTTTAAGCAACATCATGCATCCCAACGGCGTACAAGGCACAAACCCGGGCCTGCCCGTGGCCAGCCGACCGACGTTCACCAGGTGGAAACCATCGACATCCTTATCCGGGTCGATGGCATCGATGACGGCGTGAGAATCGATCTGCTCCGGCAATGGCAGTTGGACCAGAATGCCGTGCACGCTTGAGTCATGGTTCAAGTCTCCAATCAGTTGCAGAAGCTCGGCTTGCGTCGTCGTGTCGGCCAGGTGATGCTCAAAGGACTGCATGCCNACTTCNAGGGTCTGCTTGCCCTTGTTACGCACGTAGACCTGACTGGCCGGGTCATCNCCGACCAGCACGACCGCCAATCCNGGTACCAGGCCATGCTCGGTCGACAGCACTGTTACGACCTGCCCTACTCTTGTGCGCAGCATTGCTGCGACTGCCTTTCCGTCAATCCGTTTCGCCATCAATCCTCCCTAGATTCAGGCCGCNCTCACACGTACGGCACAATATTTGACCTCGGCAATCTTGCCGAAAGGATCCAGCGCAGCGTTGGTCAATAGATTGGCCGCGGCTTCCTGGTAACAGAACGGCACGAACACCTCACCGGGTCGCAGGCCCTCGTCCGACCGGGCCAGCGCGACCAACTCCCCACGGCGTGACGCCAGGCGGATCGCTTCGCCCGGTATCACACCGAGCGCCTCAAGATCATGGGGGTGGGCGCTGACCACCGCTTCAGGTTCAATTGCATCGAGTACGCTTGCGCGACGCGTCATCGAACCAGTGTGCCAGTGCTCGAGTTGCCGGCCAGTGATCAGTACAAACGGATACTCGTCATCGGGCCGCTCGTCCGCATAGCCAAGTGGCGCAGGTACAAAACTGCCTCGACCATCAGCAGTTGGGAAATCGTCCCGAAAGACCACCCCCTGCCCCGGGTCACCTTCGCTAGAACATGGATAAGTCAGGCTGTGCTCGCGCTCCAGACGTGCCCAGGTCATGCCCGCGATGCTGGGCATCGCGCCCCGCATCTCGTCGAATACCTGGCTGACATGCTCATAATGCCAGTCAAGTCCCAGGTGCTGTGCAAGTGCCTGGATTATCCAAAGGTCGTGGCGGGCGGCGCCAGGCAGGTCCAAAGCCTGGCGACCCATCTGCACCCGGCGATCGGTATTTGAATAGGTTCCGCTCTTCTCCGGAAAGGCCGATGCCGGCAGCACTACATCCGCAAAAGCAGCGGTTTCGGTTAAGAAGATATCCTGTACGACCAGGTGCTCCAGCGACGCCAGCCCTCTGCGGGAATGATTCAGGTTCGGGTCCGACATGGCGGGGTTCTCCCCCATGACGTACATGCCCTGTATCTTTCCTTCACAGGCAGCATCGATAATCTCGACCACGGTCAGTCCCGGGGTGCTATCAAGCGCGCTGTTCCAATACTCGGAGAAAAAGCGCCCAGCCTCTTCATTATCTACCCGGCGATAGTCGGGCAACATCATCGGAATCAGCCCTGCGTCGGAGGCCCCCTGTACATTGTTCTGACCACGCAATGGGTGCAACCCGGTTCCGGGCCGGCCGATGTTTCCAGTCATCAGCGACAGCGCAATCAGGCAACGGGCGTTGTCTGTGCCGTGTACGTGCTGCGAGACCCCCATACCCCAGAAGATCATTGAAGAGCGCGAGCGGGCATAGATACGAGCCGTCTCACGAATCATCTCAGCCTCGATCCCACAAATCGGCGCCATCTCCTCGGGGCTGAAGTCAGCCACGTTCTCACGCAGCGCCTCGAAATTGTGTGTGCGCTGGGAAATGAAGTTCTGATCAACAAGATCCTCATCAATAATGACGTGGATCATCGCGTTCAACAGTGCAACGTCGGTATCAGCACGAAATTGAAGAAAGTAGTCAGCATGGCGAGCAATCTCCGTACGGCGTGGATCCATGACGATCAAAGTGGCACCACGACGTGCGGCGTTCTTGAGAAAGGTAGCGGCGACCGGGTGATTGCCAGTGGGATTGGCGCCGATCACCACGATCACTTCGGCAAGCGCCGCGTCCTCCACCTGATTCGAGACTGCACCCGAACCTATGCCTTCGAGCAGTGCAGCAACCGACGAGGCATGACACAAGCGAGTGCAGTGATCGACGTTATTTGTCCCGAATCCTGTGCGGATCAGTTTCTGGAAAAGATAAGCCTCCTCGTTACTGCCCTTGGCCGAACCGAAACCCGCCAGAGCGCCAGGACCGCGGCTGTCACGAATAATCTTGAACCCGCCCGCAGCGAGTTCCAGAGCCTCTTCCCAGGTCGCCTCGCGGAACATTTTGGATGGATCTGCCGGGTCGAAGTATTCATTCAATCCTTTGGCTACCCCGGGCAAACGCAACAGCGGTGTCGTGAGGCGTTCCGGGTGACTGACGTAGTCAAAGCCGTAGCGGCCCTTAACGCACAGCCGGCTCTTGTTGGCGGGACCGTCCCGGCCGGTCACATAGCGAATCTGATTGCCTTTGATGTGATACGTCAGCAGACACCCCACACCACAGTAGGGACAGACCGAGTCGACCGTTTTATCGATGCTCCCCAGCGCGGCATTCCCGGCCGGCATCAACGCACCGGTCGGACAGGCCTGCACACACTCGCCGCAGGCGACGCAACTGCTGTCACCCATCGGGTCATCAAAATCAAAGACAATCTTGGCTCCGTGGCCGCGATAGGCCATCCCGATGACG
>PBDS01000065.1 GCA_002718155.1 Pseudomonadota bacterium | reverse complement strand
CTTTTATCGTGCTGCAATTAATCGCCCTGGTCTTGGTGTTTGCTTTCCCGGCATTAGTGACCTGGTTGCCGGCACAGGCCTTCAAACCACTATGAGAAACTCTTTTTGCGAAGTCGGGTAGGCGGCGAACTTACAGACAGCTGACTTCGGGCCGGGGTGAAGGCTGCAACGTCTCGATCCGATATAGCGCAGGCGATAGCCGCGTAGTCGACATCCGCGGGTGCCGAATTGCTGCTCGAGTTATTCCGCCGCTGTATGGGAGTTGTTCAGCGGAACCTTCGAAGAGCGCGTCAGCCCTTTCTTCCCACCTGCTCTGCAGCCGGATGCAAGCTCGCTTTAGCACTTGGACGTGTATCTATTCGTGCGAACCACGCGCTGATGTTCCGCAAGCTCGGGTCGATACTCTGGCCAACCCCAGCGGTGAAATCCGTACAGCAATAGAGCACGAGGTCAGCTATCGTCACGCGGTCACCGCACACGTATTGCTTACCGTCCATCAGCGCATCCAACCACGCTAGACCGTCCTGAGCGGCTGTTTTCAAACCGTCCGCCGCCTCTGGCAGGCAGCGCATCCGGTCCTTGAACCGCTCCAGGCCTTCGGAATACCGATATCCGTTGTACATGTTTTCGGTAATTTTCTGCTCGATGCGACGTGTCCACATCCGCGTTTCTGCTCGCTCCTGTGCAGTGCTGCCCACCAGGGCAGGGCTGGGATGCAGTTCCTCCAAGTAGTCGCAAATCACCACTGTCTCCGCTAAAACCAAGCCGTCATCAAGTTCCAGAGCCGGCATCTGCCCACCCGGATTCTTGTCGGTATAAGGGGGCTTGCGGTTCTCTCCCCCCATGAGATCATGCTCCAGGGATTCCAACTCGATCCCCTTTTCGCTGATAAACATGCGCACCATGCGCGGATTGGGGCCAAAGGAATTCAGCAGCTTCATTCATTTTCCTCCTGTGGGTGAAACGGGCCTTACAGCGACGCTACTCAGGTAGCGCCTATTCCTACCCCTTTGCCTCTTGTCGCTTAACAGGCAGGTTTCTGCTCCTTAAGCTCCAGGAATTAGGTCGAGAGTGCCGAGCTTAAATGCGGCCGGCGCTTCATCCATTCTTCCTATCGCATCGGCCTGTCCTTGGGCGTGCTCATCGCCAAGCACCGGCCCGACCAATCGGCGGAACTTGTCAGTCAGTTTGTTCCATTGAACTGGGGTATCCGAACAAGGTTCGCTGACATCGGCAAATTTTTCGAGGCGTTTTCCCTTATCTGTCTTGATCACCACCCTGGCACAGTTGGGATTGGGCAGATCGTCGTCGATCAGTTCAACACGATCACGAAGAGCGATCAGATCGCTACGCCGTGCCGTCTCGTCTGAATAGGAACCCAGAGCTCCCGTATCAACGCCGGCAATCGCCATCGCCACCAGATGTCGAATAGAGAACTTAACCTCCAGCCCAGATTCTGGCGCAGCAATGTCGCAGACATCGTGCAGTGACGGTAGAACGCTGACCTCAATGCGGGCGACCTCATCGGGCCTGAACCCATTGGCAGTGACGATGCTCCCGACAGCTTCAAGACTCGCATGGGTAAGGTAACAGGCAGCATGATATTTGTACAAACCCGCTTCGACGGCGAGGCGCTCATGGCTGGCGCCTGGGAGCAGGGAAGCCGAAAAGCTCGTCGTCTGCGTATGTGCGAAGCCCTGATGTGCCTCGATGGCATCCGGATTGGCGTTAAAGCCTCGGGCCGCCCAGCGTGCTGCCAGCAAACCATTCATCGCGGCTTTGCCAGCATGCAGTGGTTTCGCCATGGTGCCGAACATCGCCTTGAGGCCTGCTGCCTGGGTCGCCGCAAGGCCCAGAGCATGCGCACACTGCCGGGCATCGAGGCCAAGCAATCTCGCTGCACCTGCAGCCGCTCCGAAGGTGCCGGCCGTACCAGTCGAATGCCAGCCCGCCAGGTAGTGATCCGGTTCTATCATCTCACCGACTGCGCAGGCCACCTGGTAGCCAACAATGAATGCATCGAGCAGTTCGCGGCCGCTGGCTCGGTGTTGTTCGGCCAAGGTCAACACCGCAGGTAACACGGCAACACTGGGATGGCCGTGCAGTTGGCGATTGACATCATCGAAGTCCAGCGCGTGAGACGCTGCGCCATTGATAAGAGCAGCGCTGGCTGGAGCGACCGTTTCCGCTCTACCGACTAGAGCGCACTCCCCGGTTTCACCGTTATCCAGGGCATCGGCAACCAGGATATCCACCAGCGGTTCCCGCGCTCCAGCAATGGCAACTCCGGTCCAGTCAAGAACGGCATGCTTGGCCCGGGAGAGAGCTTCTTCGCGAATCCCGCTGGCATCAAAACCTGCGATCCACTCCGCAATCTGACGAGTGGTTTTCTCCATCAATAGGACCTCGCTATACCCAGCACGTGTTAAACCATCAAATTAAATATCGGATCTGTTGATATCAGTAATCACTCATGCCCCACGACTATACCTGCGCCAGAGTTTGGGTGGTACTGACCTTTGCCCGTGCTCGGCCCGGATATGACTGACAAGTAAGAACATCGCTTACTGTTACTATCCGAATCGCCCTTAAGGATATTCGACGACCTGAATTGAGGACCGAGCAGATGACCAAGATTGGATTGATTGGCCTGGGGACTATGGGTGCCAGTTTTGCCACAAATCTTCTAAAAGCTGGGATCGAACTCACCGTGCATGACATTCATCGCCAGATCGCCGAGCCGCATCTGACGGCGGGTGCCCATTGGGCCGATACACCAAGGGAGCTCGCAGCAGCTTCGGATGTGATCTTGACCTCGCTGCCCGGGCCGCCGGAGGTCGAGGCGGTAGCACTGGACGAGGTCGACGGCTTGATTGCCGGCATGGCACCGGACTCGGTGCTGTTTGATCTTTCCACCAACTCCCCCACCGTCGTCCGCCACATCCACCAAGTCTTTGCCCGCAAGGGTCTACATTGCCTTGATGCTCCGGTCAGCGGTGGGCCCAAGGGTGCGGCCTCAGGCAAACTGGCAATCTGGGTTGGTGGTGAGAAGGAAGTATTTACCACAAACCGCAAGGCCCTGGACGCCCTGGGAGATCAGGTCCGCTATATCGGTCCCATCGGCGCCGGCGCCGTGGCCAAGCTGGTGCACAATGCCGCTGGCTATGCCATTCAGACGATCATGGCGGAAGTATTCTCTGTCGGCGTCAAGGCAGGCGTCGAACCTCTGGCTTTGTTTGAGGCCGTTCGCCAAGGCGCTCGGGGACGACAGCGGACCTTCGACAGCCTGTCAGAACATTATCTGATCAATCAATACGACCCGCCTGATTTTGCCCTGCGCCTGGCCCACAAGGATGTATCCCTGGCAGCAGAACTGGGGCGTGAATTCGATGTGCCCATGCGCCTGATCAACCTCACCCTCGCGGAAATGAGCGAGGCTCTGGGTCGAGGCTGGGGTAATCGAGATTCCCGCGTTGCCATGCTCTTGCAACAGGAAAGAGCAGGTATCGATCTTGCGGTAGACCCTGAAGACGTCCAGAGTGTAATCGAGGCCGATTAAGCTTTCGGGGGACACTACTGTGCCGGTATCGCTGAACCTGTTTTTTCGCCGATCACATGAGCCGCTTATCGTTCATACTCCTCCCCACTGTCAAGAGGAGCAGGGAAAACGCGAGTGTTCTCGATTCGAGAAACATAATGAATCCCGAAAAATTATGACACGCACCAAGGAGAATAAAAGTCTTTCTAAAAGGGCGTCAGCAGTTTGTGGAGGTGGCAGTAAGATGACCCGAACACGACCAACCCAAGTTAAGATCGAGTAGTAGTTCACGAACCAGCCCTGGCGACAGCGGGAGAGTGACTTCTGTCCATGGCCGCTTTCTGCCGCGGCCCACCCGGCATCGAGTATCCCAGCCATTGAAATAAGATAGGAGGCCGAACGATGAACGGTACCAATCAAAAGTTATATTTCGGTCTCTGCACTGATCAGAATCTCAGTTTTGATACTCTGGTCGAACGCTGGCAATATTTTGAGGAACTCGGATTCGACAGCGTCTGGGACTGCGATCACTTCAACCAGACCAGCGATCCAGACAGNCCCTACTTTGAGGGCTGGACGCTACTGGCAGGGCTCGCNGNACAAACGAAGCGCATTCGCATAGGNGTACTCGTNAGNTGCAANACGTTCAGGCACCCAGCGCTNCTCGCACAGCAGGCGCTCACNGTCGATCACATTTCCAACGGCCGNCTNGAACTTGGCATTGGNGCTGGTTANCAGGAGGGAGANCACGCACGTTTCGGNATACCGCTTCCACCNCCCGGTGATCGCCGCCGCGCGTTTCACGAGGCAGTACAGATCGTTGACAGCCTGCTNCGCAATGAGACCACGACTTTCCAAGGGCNCTACTACCAGCTCGCGGGAGCATACGTGCGGCCAGCCCCGGTGCAGAAGCCGAGGCCGCCGCTGACGCTCGCCGCACACAAAAAGCTAATGCTCCGTGTCTGTGCTGAGTTCGCCGACACCTGGAACTCGTCGGGGTCAATCGACGAGATGCGTGAGCGTAACTCGATACTCAACGAGCATTGCGCCGCCATAGGGCGCGACCCAACTCAGATCCGGCGATCATGGTACGGATGGATGTCAAAGATGGCCGCTCAAGGACTGCCCGACCCATGGGAGAGTGTGGGTGCATTTGAGGAAGTCATAGGCCGGTACCACGAGTCCGGCATCAACGAGTTCATCATCGATCAGCCCCGACCCGAGCAGTTTGGGGTGTTAGAAACGATAGCTACAGATCTGATTCCGCAACTTCGAAAATCGGGCAGCCTATGATGCCCCGCCGAATATAACGAAGCTACTGTGGGCTCTAATCTATTTCACGAATCTATCAGAATGGTCGAATTTGAGTCGTGAGGCGCCCTTGCTGACTGTATATACCCGAATCATCGAGCCGGTCACTGACTGACACACATCAGAGCCGCTGAAACAGCACCTCAACCTCACACTTACGAAACCAGTTGGGTCAACCGCTTTGAGAGCGTTTTGAGCAGTTCCATCCCGATCGTCGGTTGCTTGAGCAGCGCTTCTCGAAACACTCTGCCGTCGAGCACCAGCGTCTGGGCTCCATTTTTGCCAGCGACAACCGTCGCTGATCGTGGCTGGTCCGCTAGGATTGCCATCTCACCAAAGCATGCCCCAGGCTCGAGTGAGACCTGGTCAATCTGCCCATCCTCCGACGCGTGGACAACGGCCTGACCGTCGACCAGCAAAAACACTTCGCTGCTATCAACTCCTTTCTCGCAGATTAGCTCACTCGCCAGATACGATCGTTCCTCCATGAAGCTGGAGATAACCTCCAGGCTGTCACTACCACATCCGGAAAACAGGTCGGTCTGCTTCAACCAATTCAAGCGTGTCGTGGTGGGAATCTCCCCCAACCGCCGTGACAACTTCATGTTCTCGTCGTAATCAACAGGGCAGTCGATAACGACCACGTCGTCGGCCTCAAGCGCCTCGCTCAGAACCCCCGGCAACTGGTCGGCCGATTGGATCCTCTTTCCAATCGCACCGAAGGCTTCGGCAAGCTTCACGAAGTCCGGGTTCTGGAAATCGATGTGCGAGTTCTTCCCAAACTGGGCCTCCTGCTTCCAGCGAATCAGTCCGTACTGAGAGTCGGTCCAGATCAGTATCACCATGGGTAGCTTCAGCCGCACGGCCGTCTCCAGGTCCTGAACGTTCATCATGAAGCCGCCGTCACCACAGATCGCTAATACTCTGCGATCGGGGAAGCTCAACTTCGCCCCGATCGCACCGGGAAGGGCGAACCCCATCGAACAGAAACCGTTCGAGATCAGACAGGTGTTGGGCCCTTCACACTGGTAATAACGTCCGATCCACATTTTATGGGCTCCGACATCCGACAGAAGGATGTCGTCTGGCCCGAGCGCTTTACGGACGTCTGAAAGGATTCGCTGCGGCTTGACCGGGAACCCGGTATCCTCGGCGTATTGTTCGAACTCCTGTTGCATCGTTTGACGATAGGATAGGTACTGCTCGCGTTTCACCAACACTTGGTCCCCGATCTCTTCCACGAGGGCCTCAAGTGCTGCCGTGATATCTCCTGGAATATCGACCTCCGGCGCAAAATGGGCATCGACCTCAGCGGCCGTTGTATCGATATTGATCACCTGTTTGGGTCGCCCGCGATTCCATAATTTCGGGTGGTACTCGACCAAGTCATAGCCAACGGCCAGTACAATGTCAGCCTCCTCGATTGCCAGCGCCACCACATCCCGCGCCTGAAGTCCTACAGTGAACAAGCAATTGGGGTGCGACGCGGGAATCGCACCCTTACCCATGAACGTGTTGGTCACCGGTATCCCGGTCGACTCACTCAGGTCGATCAACTGATCGGTGGCCTGAGCTCTCAGCACACCGTTACCAGCCAGGATCACTGGAAATTCGGCCCCTCTCAGCAACGTGGCCGCCTTAGCGATCTCGCCAGCATTCGGCTCTGGTTGAACCGACGATGCCGGGACTAGCGGGCTGATCAGCGAACGGTGTTTAGCGATGTCCTCGGGCAACTCGATATGAACGGCCCCGGGCTTCTCGACCTGGGCCAGGTGAAAGGCCTTGCGAATGATCTCCGGAATTGTATCGGCATTGGCGATTGTGGTTGTCCACTTGACAATCGGACGGAACATCGACACGACGTCCATTGCCTGATGGGATTCCTTGTGCAAGCGGGTGGTAGACCCTTGACCGGTCAAAGCGATCAGAGGGGCTCGGTCCATGTTGGCATCAGCCACTCCAGTTAACAGGTTAGTTGCTCCCGGACCCAGCGTGCCCAGACACACTCCCGGCTTGCCCGTCAAGCGGCCGTAGACGTCAGCAATGAATGCCGCTCCCTGCTCGTGTCGACAGACAACGAATTCGATTGATGAATCCAACAACGACATCATGATGTCTGCATTCTCTTCCCCGGGCACACCAAAGATGTACTCCACACCCTCCTGCTCGAGGCAGCGAACAAACAGATCGGAAGCTTTCATGCCGAGTTTCTCTTTCGAACTTGATGATGAAGCGGTCACCCACAACCACAGAGGACCGGACCGACAGGAGAGGCTATTGTAGGATTACCGGGCCCGGTATAGAAAGTGTAAACACCCGGTTTTGCTCTGATCATTATTGAAATGGCCCCGAATCTCTGGGGTCTGGCAAGAATAAGGTCCTCTTTTCCGCCTCGGACCTCGAATCCCTCTTGGCAAAATTCTTTTCTACACTAGGCATTGCTTTCGTGGTTATTTAATGGCCATGCTCGCCTGATTTCGGCTAGCACCTTTTTGCCGGCCTGAGCCCAATACTCTTGTTTGATGTGATGGTGCATTTGCAGTCTGCCGGGTAAAGTCCGGCCATGGAATGGACAGTATTCTGGTCGCAGTTTTTCTTCTACCTCGCTTTATTGAATCTCATCGGCGTTGTCAGCATGGTCGTTATCCTATTATCTGGTTTGCGGCAAATCGAGAAACTTGTTGATCTCCCGACAAACCTGAACCTTGATCAGAAAGTTTCGATCATCGTCGCAGCTCGCAATGAAGAACGACACATTCGACCCGCTATCGAATCGCTTTTGCAACAGGAATATGGCAATCTGGAATTGCTTGCTATCAACGATCGGTCGACAGACAAGACGGGGAGAATCCTCGATGAGTTGGCAGGTGACGACAGTCGACTGCAGGTGATGCACCTGAATGAGCTTCCTTCCGGATGGCTGGGAAAGAACCACGCGCTGCAGTACGGTGCAACCCGTGCCAGTGGTAAATGGCTACTTTTTACAGATGCAGACGTTGTCATGAGTCCGACGACTCTTCGGCGTGCGGTCTCTTTTGCAGTCAACGATAAATTGGATCACCTGGCCATGATGCCCGAGGTCCGCATGCCCAGCCTGTTCCTCGAATCGTTCGTTGCGGTGTTTGTCGTCGGCTTCAGTTTGTTCTTTCGCCCATGGAAAGCACGAGACCCGAACAGCGATTCATACATTGGTGTTGGCGCATTCAATCTAATACGTTCCAAAACCTATCGGGCAATCGATGGGCATAAGCCGTTGAGGATGCGGCCAGATGACGATGTGATGCTGGGAAAACTCGTCAAGCTGCATCAACACAGGCAGGGCGTCGTCAACGGAGTCGGGCTAATTTACGTGCCCTGGTATTTGTCCGTACGGGAAGTTGTCGTGGGGTTGGAGAAGAATATGTTTGCAGTTATGGATTACAGTATTCCAAAGAACGTGTTTTGGTCGGTTGTATCCTTGCTTTTTTTCCTATTACCGTGCGGGGCAGTAAGTTTTACCTCTGGCATCACGCAAATTTTTTATCTGGTCATTATTATTGTTCTGTTATCACTCGGCTGGAGGGTGGCGTCTGGAATCAATGTCCGAAAATTAAGTATCATATTTTTTCCGGTAGTAATATCGCTTCTGGCCTACATTCAGTGGCGCACCATGCTTGTCACCATAATCAACGGTGGAATTCACTGGCGAGAAACTTTTTATCCGTTGGCCGATCTAAAATCGAATAAGTTGTGATACGCGGGTGGGTGTAGGCGGCAACTTGAGCGGATCGCAATCGACTATTTTACGGGCGTTTAGTCGAATCGATATAAGTCACGACGATAGAATAAGAGCGGCTAATAATCCATCGCTTAAAGACTCGGACTCATTCAGGCCATATTCGGTTTTTTTATTCCGAACGATTACCGATGTTCGGCGAGAACCATATCTGCAGCTTTTTCCCCGATCATGATACAGGCAGCATTCGTGTTGCCGGAGATCAGCGTCGGCATGATGGAGCCATCGGCGATGCGTAAGCCTTCAATTCCGTGTACCAGTAGTTGGTCGTTGACGACTGCATTATCATCACTGCCCATGCGGCAGGTGCCGACCGGATGGTAAGCCGTTTCTGCGGTCTTTCCAATCCACTCGATTATGTCGGCATCACTTTGTACGTCGGATCCGGGCTTGAACTCGATGCCGCGAAAGCGATCCATCGCCGCTGCCTGCATCAGATGCCTGGCGAAACGGATGGCATCTACCAGCGTCTGTCGGTCGAGCGGGTCGGAGAGAAAACTAAAACGAATTGCCGGTGCTTCACTTGGATCCGCCGACTTGATGTGAATTGACCCCAGGCTTTCTGGGCGCAATTGGTAAACAGTAATCGTCATGCCAGGTTCATCAAGCAACTGACGCTTGGTTGGAGAGAACGTGTACGGGACCAAATGGAGCTGCGCGTCGGGACTCTCCAGGTCGGCGCGGGTCTTAATGAATGCCAGGAGCGGAGCCGACGGAAGACTCAAAAAGCCGTCCTTTCTTATTGCGTATCTGATAACTTGCCACAGTAACCCGAGACCACGTGCCCGATCGTTGAACGTCACACCGCGTTCGCTGACTGTCCAACCCATGCGCGGAGCAATATGATCCCGCAAACTCTCACCAACTCCGGGCAAGGCGTGGCGCACTTCAATGCCATGCGATTCCAACAAGGCGGGTTGCCCAATCCCGGATAGTTCCAGAAGCTGCGGAGAATTGATCGTCCCGCAACACACGATAACCTCCGTGCGGGCCTGAACATCGACAGGACGACCTCCTACCGAATAGCTGATACCAGTGCATCGTTTCCCTTCTAACGTCAAACGATGTACCAATGCGTCGGTGACGATCTCCAGGTTCGGGCGAGACCTGGCTGGTGCCAGATAGGCCACCGCTGTACTTATTCGTCTGCCATCTCGAATGGTGGTCTGGGTCCTGCAGATTCCCATCTGGTCGGCACCGTTGTAGTCTGGGTTGTTGGGCAACCCGACCTCTTCACCGGCCCCAAGCAGGGCATCGTACAGCGGGTTCTGATCCGTAACCTCGCTAATATGTAATGGCCCACCTTGACGGCGCCATTCATCCGCGCCCGACTCATAGTTCTCGATACGCTGGAAGATTGGCAGGATATCATCGAAGCTCCAGCCCCGATTACCCAATTGTGCCCAGGCATCGTAATCCATAGGCTGACCGCGCACGTAGACCAGACCATTTATGGCACTCGAACCGCCAAGCAGCCGGCCACGGGGAACTGGAATTGACCGTTCGGCCATCATCGGTTCGGGCTCGGACGCGTAGCACCAATTGACTTTTGGATTAACGATGAGCTTGCTGTAACTCATCGGCACCGGGGTAAGCGGATGACTCACCTTCCCCGCTTCGATTAACAGAACCGTGAAACGTCGATCTGCGCTCAACCGGTTCGCCAGTACACAGCCGGCCGAACCAGCGCCGACAATGATGAAATCAAAAGTGTTATCCCCATTCATCGTAAGGTCATCTGTAACCACTTCTCAGCGTTTTAGGAAGACTCGCGAAGATCATCGACAATCCAGTCAAACCGAAAAGCCCAGCTCCACCCAACCAGATCCAGCTCCTTTGCTGGTAACTGTTACTACAAAGAGGGAAATCGAAAATTAGCAAAAGAATATGTCGAAAACGAAACCATGAAAACAGTATCACTCAGAGGTACTCCAATCATTATTCATGTCTGATGAGTAATCAATTGGTTTGCGTTTATTGAATAACTGCATTGCAGGACTTAACTCAAGTAGTCACTCTTCAGGGTTCCAACCCGCCTTGATAAGGCCCTCGATGATGGGGTCGGCGAGGACAGAGTTCGGGAGAAAACTATTGCGGTAGTCATCACGTGTCTTGAGGTTGGGTCGCAACTCAAGGTAACGGTCCAGTGCCGCCTTGGCTTCAGAACCGCGTTCCAGATGCCCTAGAATTGCGGCCCGTATGCCCAAAACAGAACCCCTATCCGGATAATACTGTATGGTCTTCTCCATCGCCTCCGAGGCTTTTTCATACTCACCTTGGCCTAGATAGGATAAGAACAGCCCGGTATAAAAGTCCCCCAGTTCAGGATCAACCGGACTGAGCTCGAAGGTTTTAAGCGCACTGCTTTCTGCTTCCCGAAACTCCCCACAATGTGCCTGGGCCAATGAAAGCCGCCAATAGTTGAGAGCATAGCTGGGATTGAACCTTATTGCTTTTTTTGCATAGTCCCGTGATGTCGCATGATCTCCACGAAACATGTTGTAACTGGCAATTGCTCCCAACGCTAACGGATCCTCAGGATTCAGTGCTTGGGCCTGGTGTGCATGATCCAACATCGAATTCAGCGTTTGCTTGCCATCTTTGGTAATTCGATGAACGAGTTCCCAAAAGCTGCAAAACGCGAGATGGGAATGGGCATCTGAAAGAGTGGCGTCCAGTTTAATGGCCTGCTCAAAGTGCTGGCGCGCCTTGGCCAGCACAGGGTCCTCAAAATCCGTGCGCTGCCGTTCATGATAGCAACGCAACCCTTGCAAGTACTCCTCCCATGCACTGAGATTCTCCGGATGCTTGCGGATGAGCCGGTTCTGTTCGTGCCCGGTCACCGAAGGCGCTACCCGCCGAGCAATCGCTTCGGAGACCTCGTCCTGCACATCAAAGATGTCCTCCATTGTGCGGTCCAGCTTTTCAGACCAAAGGTGATGGTCCTCCTCCCCGTCAATTAGCTGTGCTGTGATGCGCACCCGGTTACCACCCTTGCGCACACTTCCCTGCACGATGTAGCGCGAACCAAGTTCTGTTGCGACCTCCCTGAGATTCACAGACTGACTCCGGTAGGCAAAACTGGAGTTCCTGGAGATCACCGGAAAGGTACGCCACAGGGAGAGATTGGTTATGATGTCCTCGGTGATGCCATCAGCGAAAAACTCCTGCTCGGCATCCCCGCTCATGTTGGCAAAGGGCAGCACCGCAATAGCCGGCACCTTGGTATCCGCCGCGGATGGTGATTCAGAAGACACCCCTGCCCCGGCAGCAGCCTGAGATGCCGCCGCTACGGCGTTCTCGAAAGCCTCCAGCACCTCGGCAGCAGTGCCCATCTCAACTTTGAAAGTGGGTACCGGGGCGGCGATGTTCTTCATCTCCTGCTCGCCCGTGTTGACAAAGTTCAGATCAAGCTTCCTGCAGACCTCCTCGTGAAACTTACCAGATAGGGCAATACCGCCCGGTTCCGCCGTCGCCTCAAGCCGCGCCGCCACGTTCACCCCATCGCCGTAAAGATTGTCACCCTCGACGATCACATCACCCAGGTTGAGCCCCACCCGGAACTGCATCCGTTCCTCCGGGTCCATCTTTTCGTTATGGCCCCGAAGGCTGTCTTGAAACGCCACTGCTGCCACAATTGCATCGACCGGGCTGGCAAACTCGGCAATTACCGAATCACCAGCGCTGCCAAAGATGCGCCCGTGGTGTCTGGCAATGGCCTCATCGGTAACACTCCGGCAGGTCTTTAAGTTTCGAAGAGTACGGTCTTCGTTCTCGCCCATCATGTGGCTGAAACCCACCACATCGGCAGCCAGAATAGCTGCGAGCTTGCGTCTTGGGATTGATTCCACCATAAAAGCGCTTTGCCTTTTAATATCGTGAACCCATTAAACGACAAGTTTTAGATTAACGTTCAACAGCTATCTTTGTATAGATCAATCTGGGGAATTTCCTGAAAAGATCGATCTCGGCAGCCCAGCAACGAGTTACACCGCAATCCATATCTTCAAACCGGGCTGAACTGGGAAGGAATTTCGTTCCAGTTGCGGGAGAGACAAATAGGGAACAGATGATCATCACTAAAGGAGAATATCAATGTCAGCTTGGATCAAGATGATTTCGGATGAGGAAGCCGATAAGGAACTGCTCGACATTCTCAAGCTCGTCCGGACTCCACATGGCACGGTAGACAATGTCATGCGTGCCCACACATTAAGACCAAACACCATGCGCGGGCATGTCATTCTCTACCGCGCGGTTTTACATGACGATGCTAATACTTTGCCCATGTGGTTACAGGAGACAATCGGCTCCTATGTGTCGATTCTCAATGATTGCACGTACTCACTGGCAAACCACTGGGCAAATGCCCGCCACCTCATAGATGATGACACGCGTGCTGACCGAATCGAAACAGCGCTTTACGCCCGCAAGCTGGATGATGAATTCGAAGGTCTGGAACTTGCTCTACTCCAATATGCTGAGAAACTGACGCTCAGTCCCGGTGGAATGGTTAAATCTGATGTCGAAGCGCTCGTACACGCGGGTGCCAATGACGGGCAGATCCTTGAAGCCAACCAAATCATTGGTTATTTCAATTATGTCAATCGTTGCCTAAATGGGCTGGGCGTAACAACCGAAGGGGATGTTGTTGGTTTCTACAAGAGCGATTAACATTCTGCATCCAAAGCAATTGGTTTCACCACGCGTTCCGCGCTCGTCACATACCCATAAAGACATTCTTCTGATGAACTACACCCAAGCTGGAATCGTAGATACAGACGTCATTCCGGTCATCGATATCACACCTTTGCGCGATGGTACGGATCCCGCAAAGGTCGGTCGGGCTTTGCATGCAGCAAGCCAGACCCTGGGTTTTATCTACATTAATGGGCACGATATTCCCAGCAATGTTATTGAAGCCGCTCGCAACTCAGCCTACGAGTTCTTTCGAAGTCCCGAAGTCAAGAAAAACACTGTGGGGTTGTCGTCAAAGCACCGCGGCTATCTTGGCCCCGGGGAGGCGAGAATGCACGATGGTGCGAAACCGGATCTAAAAGAGAGCTTCATCTGGGGCCACCCGAACAAGAATAAAGGCACGAGCGACGATCATCCTTTGCTTGGGGCAAATCGGTGGCCGGAATTTCTACCCAGCCTTAAAGCCCATGCGACAGATTATTTCTGCCATGCAAACAGGATCGCCTGTCATCTGATGCGTGGCTTTGCACTTGGCCTCAATCTCGACGAAGATTTTTTCCTTCGCTCACGTGCCAGACCCTTGAGTCGTGCATCCTTTGTTTACTACCCAGCGCAACCCGAAGACATGGGAATTGAACAGTTTGGTGTTGGGCCCCATACCGATTTTGGCGTGCTTACCGTTCTATGTCAGGACTCGGTTGGCGGCTTGCAAATCAAGAATATCAACGGTGAGTGGATCCATGCGCCGCCTATTGACGGAACGCTGATAGTCAACGTAGGAGATCTCCTCGCACGCTGGACGGATGGTGCCTACAGATCGACCCCACACCGGGTCGTGAATGACTCTGGGAGGGAACGGCTTTCACTGGTACTGGCATTTGACCCGGATCCCGATACGCTGATTGACGCACGAACTGTGTATGGACTGGACCACATCGCCCAGGAAAAATCCATAACATGCGGTAACTACTTGGTCTGGCGATTCAATAAGGCATTTCCCTATCGCACAAATGGACAGGATGGGTAGAACGATTGAAGTTTATTAAGATGGCAGATTCATACTTGCCCTCGGGCCTGCGGGAACCACCCGCGAGAGATCGGCAGGCTGGCCGACAACAGAACACAAAAGCTTCCAATCTGATCCAGTAGAGACCATGCAATGAAAGTAGATCCTGATCTTGCAAATGGCGCCCGCAATTTACTAATCAATTGTGCAGGTCTTAAAGAGGGTAGCACTCTACTGATCCTTCGCGAAAATCCGAGCCTCGGATGGTACGATCTTGAAGCGCCTCTGGCAGTCGCGTCAGAAGCTCAGAAAATGAACGTGCATCCCACGGTTCTCGAGGTTGGCG
Source organism: Pseudomonadota bacterium (assembly GCA_002718155.1). GTDB lineage: Bacteria > Pseudomonadota > Gammaproteobacteria > Arenicellales > UBA868 > UBA9619. Next base: position 5,326 of record PBDS01000065.1, on the reverse strand, counting down.
CACCGGGAAATCTTCCAGACCCATCCGTGGATGAAGAGATCGGCAACCACGACTGCATTATTTTTTTTGCACGACTGGGAGACCAAGAACGATTTACTGACACCATGCCGGGGAAAACAAGTGTCATGTGCTATGCGCGCAATGCGGAAATGCTTGCTTCAACTTACGGCCAAACCGACCATCGGGCGCTTGTGGACCTGAAAAACGCTGTCAACGACATCTTGCTGGGACCTGACAAAATCGATATTTCCTGCCCCATGGGCACCGCGTTTTCAGGTCGTCTTACCAAAGAAGAAACCTCCACTGATGTTTTTATCCACCGCTTCCCACTCGGAGTGACTCAGCCGATACCTGCGGACAATTATTCTGGCCGGGTAGTGCTGACGCGCTATTTGACACCGACCGGTTCCAAAGTCTACGAGCCTGCTTTCCTGAAGCTTGATTCACCCGTATTTGCCGAAGTCGAATTGGGACGAGTGGTAGCATTTACCGGAGAACCAAGCGTTGTGAGACAGGTCCACGAACATTACAGGATGGTCGCTGACAAATTCAGCATAGAAAGTGATGTTGTTCATTCCTGGCATGCAGGCATTCATCCGGGTTGTAAGTACACCGCTGATGCTGCCGAGAATCCTGATCGCTGGTCCAATACAACTTTTACCAACCCCCGTTTTCTACATCTGCACACCTGCGGAAACTACGCCCCTGGAGAAATCTGTTGGATGGTACTGGATCCAACAGTCTCGATCGGTGCAAAAATTCTTTGGGAAAAAGGCCGCCTTCGCACCGATACATTTTCGGGGCTTCGTCGCTGCCTAGAGTCGTGGCCAGAACTCGGAATCTTGTTCGCAGAGCCATCTGATCTGATCGGGTTGCCGGATGAACAGTTCTAACTCTCAGCGTCACCCGCCAAGTGAAATCTGTCACCCTTTAGTTTGACAGCTGTTACGCAGTCAGATCCTCCAGTCCGTTGCTATAACGAAAGCTCGAATATCTGATTCTGGGAGTAGAGGCCGGTCCGGGAGTTCCAGAAGTTCTTCGCTCAGCGCTGGACCCGCTGAGATCGTTTATCTCGACCACTTAATATTATTCCTGTAGTTCGCCAAGATCGCGATGGCAAGCGATCTCATGATCCTTGACAGCCCGCTGTAGGAGAGGAGCTTTCCTATCACAAACATTTACGATTGCCAGTGAGCAACGGAAGATTGCCTGGAGCGACTGGAAAATCTGATCGATCCTTTGCCCTATCTTCGGGGTAATCGCCTGTCGCTTGCAGACTGCACCTATCCCACAACCCTTTTCATGATCCAGGATGTCTCTGCTGCGCTGCAACGAACAATAGAACTACCAGACAAAATCATGGCTTGTAGGAGGGCACTCTACAACAACGTCACCATTTTACAGATTGTTGATGAAAACCGAGATGCAGTCTCATCTTGGCTCATCTCAAAAACCGAAAGCGCCTAGCGATGTCTTCTTCATTTCCCTTACCGCAAAGTCCTCGTTCAACTCGCCAAGCATGTGGGGCTGATAAGAATCCCGCCCGATAATTCTTACTCTGCTGTGTCCTTAACGATGGGCGCTGCATCTGCGGAACCGTCACGTCCATAACGCGGGGCATTACCTCGGCCCTGAGACGCAAGATAAGCCCGATTGAACACGGCATAAGCACCGCAGCGGGTGCAATCTACGTCGTTGCCATAGCAGCAGAACGGTTTTTCGAACTGGCCGCCATCGCCCATATACAAGGGTAAGGTGTCCCGGCGAAGAATGCATTTTTCACCGTGCTCACCGGTCCATTCGATGGCCCGGTCCGATTTCATCATCTCCAACGTAGCGGTGTGCGATTTGATGACGTGGGGATATTTTTTCTTCAGTGCAATGACCCGCTCTAGAACCTTGTCTCGTTCTTTCAAGTCCTTCCAGCCCAGCCCGGTTTCATCATTCTTAACCGGGACATAAAAGCTAAAGGCAACGCCATCGATAGGCCATTCCGCGACCTGCTCAAGGAATTTCTCCAAACCAGGCGAATTCTCGCGCGTTACGGCCATTTGCAGCATCACCGTAGTGCCATCGCTGGCGTCGCGGGCGAAAACAGCTTCCTTCACTTTGGCGAAAACTCCCTTGCCCCGAATCAGATCGTTCAGATCAGCCGGACCGTCCAACGATACCGTGACCAGATGCCCGGGAATTGACGGGATGCCATAGGTACCGTTGGTGACAACAGCGCTTTCGGGAAATAGTTTGATGGCCTTGAGGACCATGTCCTTGCGAATCATCGGCTCGCCACCCATGAACAACATGGAGCGGATGCCGTGTTTGTCGCGCAGGGTTTCGAGCTGGTGCAGCATGGTGGCATCATTCATTTTGTTGCGCGGCGATTGCGGATTGTCGGCGCGGAAGACGAAACAATGGCGGCAATCCAGGTTGCAGACATTGGTCACGTTGACCAGAGCGTAGGGATACTGTCCCTCGCCAAAATTTGTCGGCTCCGCCAACGGCACTGGGTTGCTCATCGTGCTCAAATCCAGATTTCTTATCGCGTTTTTGGTCTGGCCGACAATCTAGCCCGGTTTGGTGTGAGAGTATGATGAGTCTACTGCAAGATAGAAAGCTGATCTATTTGACTGACTTTGATCGCTGAGGTCACCGAAGCCGGAACCAGATGGAAGCGCTGGGGAATCTCCTCTGCGTATTCTTTTACCTAAGCAAGTGCCGCTTACACGACACGGTCAGCTTTCAACTCGGCCACGGCAGCTTTGCCATAACCCAGTTCAGTAAGAATCTGCTCGGTGTGCTCACCCAAGGTGGGTGGACGACAGCGAATCTCGCCTGGAGTTCGCGATAAACGCACGTGGGTCTCGGCGATCGGAGCAAGTGCAGCGGCACCCGGATATTCGATTTCTTTAAGGTACCCGGCGCCACGAACGTGAGGATCCTGCAAGGTCTCGGACGGTTTATATACATGGCCAACCGGGATTCGGGCCTCCTCCAGGGCGGCGATCGCTTCGTCCCTGCTCAGTTCGGCGCACCAACGTTGCATTCGTTCGGAGATCACCGCGCCATTATCCCCACGCGACATGTCATCCTGAAAACGAGGATCCGAAAGCCATTGTTCCTGCTCGCCCATAAGCCGCGTCCATCTCTCAAACAGAGGTTGGCCAATGACTTGCACAATTATCCATTGGCCATCCCTGCAGCAAAATGCATCCGACGGCGCAGCTATCTGTCCACGATTACCTGTTCCGATCCGATCCGGCCCGATCATCGCCTGCTCAACCAATAACGCGTTATTGAATGTCAGCGCGGTACCGAGAAGCGTGCCCTCAACAATCTGACCCTCACCAGTCTTGTCACGGTGCATTAACGCAGCCAGAGTACCGAAAGCAGCAGCCGACGCAGTGCCGTAGTCGACCCAAGGCGTATAAGCCTTCATTGGCTCATCCGAATGCCCAGTCAGATGCATCATACCGGACATTGCCGCCGCGACACCGTCAAAGCCCACTCGTCCGCTGTATGGCCCAGTCGAGCCAAATGCGGAAACGGTGGTTAGGATAATATCGGGCTTGATTGCACTCAGGCTTTCATAGTCCAGCCCCATCGTTTTGAGCGCTGGAGCCGGTAGGTTAGCGATCACGACATCAGCCGTAGCGACCAACTTGCGTACGATTTCACGACCCTTGGGCTTCATCGGGTTTAGCGTTAAACCAAGTTTGTTCCGGTTTATCTGGAGGAACATAGCGCCAACGCTATATTCCCCTTCGGCACCCTCACCGACTGGAATGGTATACCGGTCTTCACTGCCGTCGATCTTTTCGATTCTTATAACTTCAGCCCCCATATCGGCCAATAGCATGCCGCAGAAAGGTCCTGCGATATAACGGCCAAAATCAAGGACGCGGATACCGTCCAGCACAGTTTCCACAATCTGTCCTCCTACTTTTTTGCCGCTTTCGTGACGTTCATCTAGAACAAAATTGGCGTAACTTATTGCGCGACCTTGGGTTTAAGCCATCGAGAAGTCTGAATCTCAGTCTTCTTTTCGGTAGTTTGAATACCATGAGTCACGATTCTCTCCACTTCTTTGTTCTAGCGCTCTTTCCGCCCAGAATTCTGAAGATACCTGTTCTCGCCGCGATTCTGATCCCTCATCGTCGGCAACAACAAACGTTGCCGTCAGGCCCAAGTCTTTCGAGCTGGAGTCTTGACTTCGATTTGTACGCAATCTTCCAGTGCTTCGCTTGAGTGAACAACACCCGGGGAGTGACGCCACACCGACCCGGCTTCTGAGACAAATTCCTCGTCACCAATACGGTTGCGCATGCGCCCACTGATGAGCGTGGCCACGGATTCGTGATCCTGGTGCACGTGACTCGGGTCAATCAACCCCTTTTTTCGCCACACTTTCAGCATAACCAGTTCTTCGGTCACCATGAGGACTTGGACCGAGAGCTGACCCTGCTGTACCACCCCTTCGACAGCCCGTACCGTTTCGACTACCAGCTCCGCGGGATTAAGATGAAACGTGTCCAGTGGTGCGAGCGTACGATTGGTTGGATCATTCATGGGAAGTCCTTGTTGGAGAGGGCAGTAATAAGGTGGAATCTGCTGTTGTACCTAACATGCAGTAGATTGCTTTTGGGTGGGAATTATCATTTTCGGGCCTTTCTAGAGAATACCGGCACTGGTTATAGGCAGCAACAATGCCTTTTTCCATATTCATTTCAACCTCACTCCAGTCCTACTCGCTTCATTGAATGATCGTCTCGAGGGATCTGGCCAGGGCTGCCACCTTCTCGGCACGATAGGGGGTGCGCAGGGTAAAGATCACCTGATCCACACCCACCGCGAAGAGCGCAGCTGCGTTGTCTGCCGCTTCGGCCGGGTCCTGATCTGCCGCCGATTCGATCTGCACCGAGCGCATAATCAAAGACGAGTCTCGACCCACCGCTTCACAATGGGCCAACAGAATCTCATTTTTCTTGCGAAATACATCCGGCGTCGCGAAGGGAAGATTCCAGTGCTGTGCAAATCTGGCAGCGATCCGCAGGGTTCGTTTCTCGCCGCCCCCACCAATCACAATAGGCGGCCTGGGCCGCTGGGGGCCTTTGGGCTCGCAGCGGGCTTGCTCCAGTTGAAAATATTTTCCGTGGAATGTCGTGATTTCTTGAGCGAGCAGACTGTCAATCACCTCCACCGCTTCTTCGAAGCGGTCCATGCGCTGCCCCATGGGACGCAGGTCAATGCCGTAGGCTTTGGTCTCCTGTTCATTCCAGCCGGCGCCCAGACCTAATTCCAAACGGCCGCCAGAAACAATATCAAGCGA
>PBDS01000064.1 GCA_002718155.1 Pseudomonadota bacterium | reverse complement strand
CTGAGCGGGGGTGGGTTTGGCCGACGCCTAAATTCAGACTATGTGACCCAGGCAGTGACAATATCACGGGCCGTGAGCAAACCGGTGCAGGTGGTTTGGAGCCGTGAAGAAGATACCCGACATGGTTTCTATCGTCCGGTGAGCATGAGCCGTTTTCAGATCAGTATCGGTGCGGATGGCAAGCTGGAACGCTGGGCGAACCAGCTGGCCTGCCCATCGGTCGCTGCAACATTCTTTCCACCGGTGACGTGGTTCGACTTCGATCCGACCACCTACGAGGGGGCCAAGCCGATCCCCTACGCCGTTGCGGATTTCGACATGGAGTACTCGGGAGTCGAATTCGGTGTGCCGATCGGATCACTTCGATCAGTGGGTGCACTGCATAATGGTTTCTACGTGGAGAGCGCCATCGACGAAGCGGCCCACCTGGCCGGTGCAGACCCGTTTGAGTACCGCCTTGCATTACTGGTAGAACATCCCCGCTACAGAAAAGTACTGGAGAGTGTCGCCAAGGCATCGAACTGGGGTGCTGCCCTGCCTGAGGGTCACGGTCGCGGCATCGCGATCACTGAGTGTTTCGACACTGTCGTTGCCCAGGTCGCCGAAGTTTCAGTCACGGACCGTGGCCGGCTGAAGATCCATCGCGTGGACTGTGTCGTTGACTGCGGCCGGGTCGTCAATCCCGACATTGTCAAGTCACAGGTACAAGGCGGTACTGTTTTTGGTTTGTCGATCGCGATGCGCGAAGAGATCACAATCGAAGACGGGCGCGTGGTGCAAAGCAACTTTGATGATTACCGGATCATGAAAATGAAGGAGTCACCCCTGGTCAACGTGCACGTCATGCAGAGCGACAAAGAAAGCGGTGGCGCGGGCGAGCCTGGTGTGCCTTCTGCGGCACCTGCGCTGACCAATGCGATCTTCGCAGCCACCGGCAAGCGCATCCGTCGTCTACCCATCGGTAAGCAGCAACTGATCTGACTATCAGGTACAAAGTCTCTGCAGAATGAGCGATCCGCGAAGCGACCGGGGATCGAGTCCGAACTTAAGCGCTCGTCCGAATCCTTTACAATCCAGGCCAGGCCCAGCCTACTGCTTTTTCCCGCTAGATCTCACCACGGCCCGCGGAGTTACCCATGGAACTCGAACAAGACCCCAAAGAATTTGACGATGCTGCCGAGCAAATGATCGAGCTGGGTAATCGCCTGCTCGATGCCGACACTGACTCCGATCGCTGGGAAGTAGCATCAGGACTGCTGGCTGGGGCCGTGCATTTCTGGCTGTACACCCGGCAACCGTGTGGTGAGCCTTACTGCGAAAACTGCGTGGATATCGATACAGCTGAAAAAAGGGTTCAAGAGCTGGTCAGGGAATCCCGTCAGTTCGCTAAAGAAAGCGAGTATTTCCACACCCCGCTGGATGCCAATGCCGGCTCCGCGTGAGCATTATGCTGGCGGTTTCGAAGTCTCGTCGAGGGTTGCGATTGAGGCCTCGGCATGGCGGCGTAGATCGGGAAAGAATTCCTTGAAGTCTTTGCGGTAACCGCTGTAACAGCGCCCGAGCTCTCTACCGCCGCACTCCATTCTCGACTCAAACCGAGCCCGTGCTGCCATCTGAGCCAGCACTTTGCCAATGCCAGAAATGGTCGCGTAGCTGGCCAGTACCTGGTTGTCTACCATGTAATCCAGAAACCGCCGGGACCGTTCCGGGAATTCGTTCAGGCGGGTGTTAAGAATCCTGCAGATGTGACTGGAATAGCCCGCCAGTGGCATAGGGTGGTAGCGGTGCCAGTCCCGTGCAAGGAAGTGGTCGAAAAAGACATCCGCCACGACGCTCGAATAGCGGCCGAACTGGTGCCACATGCGTTGTTTCGATCGGCGAACAATTGGGTGACTGTCGGTGAAGCTGTCGATGCACCTGTGCAGCCTGACACCGTTCTGAACACCGGTAGACAGTGCCTTGAAACAGTCTCCCCTGACTGAGTCGCCAATGAAGTTCCCGACCACGAGGTCTTCTGAATCACCAGAGAGGTACAGGTGAGCGAGATAGTTCACACCGGAACTGGTCCGGATTGTGGGAGTGTGCCCGGCTGGCCAGAGAAATAGCGGTGCAAGGCCTCAGGTTGCTCAAAAATCAGGTTGGGCCTGGCGCTTTCAAGCGTTTCGAGGGACTGCCATCCCCAGGTAACCGCCACGGCGTTCACTCCAGCCTGTTTGGCAGCCCGGATGTCGCCGACGGTATCGCCGATCATCCAGGTGGATTCGGCGCTGGCTCCATGTGAAAACATCGCCTGGCGGATGTGTTCGGCCTTGCCGCCCGGTTGCTCATTACCATAAAGATGGGTCATCACATCGACCAGGCCGGCTGATTCGAGTCGCTGCCGAACTACAGCCGAGTGATTTGCGGACACAATACAGAGCGTGTAAGTCTTGGCCAGGTCACGGAGTAATTCCGGGATGCCGTCGAACAGCGGTACGCGGGAGGGGTTCTTGTTCAGTTCCCTGAAAAGAAACCGCCCATAGTCGCGCACATGTTCACCGGTGATCCCCGCGGCCTGAATGAGGCCTGACAGCGTTGCCGACCGCATGCAGGCGATGGCGGCAGAAGCCAGTCCTTGGCCCAGGCCACGATCCCGGCAGAACGCGGCTGTGTGCTCTGTAATCGCAGTCAGGGAATCCGCCACCACGCCGTCATAATCCAGCAAGAGCAGGTTGTGTTTCTTGGAAATTTGCGCAGTGGTCAATAGCTCTCTCCAGGATCGGGACGCCGACTGCCAGGGTCAGGCGGACGGTACCCAGGAGTCGGAATTGTCGCATCACTTGTGCATTTGGGGTGAAAAATCATTCGGGCGCAATTCCAGGTTACCGGCTTGACTTCCGCATCCCATCCCATTCCGGCGGGCCCTTGCCCGGTATTGGCCGCAGATTCTCGGTGTCCAGTTTGAATAGCGAGATGGGTTGACTACAATCCCTGGCCATTACTCTCACGAGGTCCTCGTACAACCCGTTGCCGGGTCAGTCTGACCATTTCCCGCCTGCCAGTACCCGGCGAGCATCTGCCCATGAATCCTGCTGACTTGATCGATCTGGACCGTTATCCGATCACCGACGATGTGTCGGCGGATGGTCAGGCCTTCAGGATGCACAGTCGTTTGAAGTTCCAGCACACGGGTCTGCTGGCGCTTAATGGTTTCCTGCACGAGGCCGCGATCGCCGAACTGGCAGCCGAAGCCCGCGCACTTGAACATCACGCCCATTTTGTCGAAAGCACTCACAATGTTTATCTGGCCACGCAGCTGGAAGATTTTGCCGGCGAGGGCCCTGCTGCAAAGGGGGAGCATACCTTCGTTGGCTCCGTAGCCTACGATCGCCTGCCACACGGTAGCCGCCTGAGAAGACTCTACCAGTGGGATCCGTTGATTGCATTTATCCAGTCGGTACTCGGTACTGCGGAACTACACCGATTCGCCGACCCTCTCGGCGCCTGTAGCATCAACGTATACCGCGACGGTGGCAGACACGGCTGGCACTTCGATGAATCTGAATTGAGCGTTACACTGATGTTGCAGGCGCCCGAATCTGGCGGCGACTTCGAATACGTGGCTGGCATTCGGCATCGCCATGACGAGGAAGCCGTACTGACCAGGGTACTTGACGGTGACTGTCGTGAGACACAGCATCTGCCGTTTACCGAGGGGACTTTGTTGATCTTCAATGGCCAGCAGACGCTGCACCGGGTCACCAGGGTTGCGGGGCCGCGCGCCAGACTGGTCCCCGTGCTGTGTTTCAGTGAGCGACCAGACATGTTCAACAGTGATGAGGTCAGAAGGTATTTCTGGGGCCGGGCCGGCTGAGATACGCGCTGCCGCCGTCTTGATCTTCGCTGAGTGGGGCGCCAGCGCCGGGTAGACCAGGCACGGTGGCCGGATCTCGAACCGGTTGCCCGCTTTCAAAGGGTGTTTTCGTCGAGTCGCAGCAGCACATCGGCTGCCGAACAACCATCAGGGTGAGCGATCAGTGGATTGATGTCGAGTTCATCCAGCCGTGGGCCAAGTTCGCTGGTGAACGAAATGACAGCACACACAGTATCCAGCAGTCGGTCGAGGTTGGCTGCCGGCCGGTTCCTGTAGCCTCTGATGAGGGCTGCAACCCGCAGCGAGTTCACAGCTGCAGCAATCTCTTCTCGCGCGGCCGGCAGGAGCACGGTGGCACTGTCTGAAACCAGTTCCACCAGGGTGCCGCCGCTGGCGAGCGTCAGCGTGTGACCGAACTGGTCGTTGTTACGAACCCCAACCAGCAGTTCGGCGACCGGGTTACTCACCATCCGCTCGACGAGGAAACACCTTGCCGGTACTGCGACAGGAGTCCCCTGTACGGTGTGCTGAATGGATGTTACCGCCTCGGCAACTGCGGCGGCCGATTCTAGTTGCAACCGCACCGCACCGGCCTCAGTCTTGTGTGGAAGGTCTGAGCTGACGAGTTTCACTGCGACCGGATAGCCCAGGCGGTCGGCGGCATCGGTGGCCCCCTCGGCGTCTGTCAGTTCACCGGCAGGGACTTCAATTCCGGCTTTTGCCAGGAGTTTCTTGCCCTGCCACTCGTCCAACGTAACAGTGCTTGCAGGGTGTCCGGTAATCTCCAGTGAAATCGAACCGGGTTGCGCCAGATGCTTCGCACGTTGCCTGCCAAAGGTGGCCGCTGCGGCAAGCGCCTGTACAGCCTCGCTGATGCCCTGTAAGGGTGCTGTCTGGCGGGCGATCAGAAATGCTTGAATATCGGCATCCAGGTTCTCGGGTAGGCTGCTGCACACCGCGCCTGGAATATCGGCCTGCTGTGTCGCACGGATGAAGGCGCTCGCATCGGCCTGGTACAGGTGCCGGTCCTCGTCCAGATGCGGCGGTGGGTAATCCTGGACCAGCAGCGCCGCGTCGTACCCGTCTTCGACTAGGGCACTGAAGATTGGCTTGAGTCTTTCCTCGTGTCCCCAGAGCGGTGTGGTGTAGTCCAGTGGATTAGAGACCGTTGCGATCTGGGGTAACAGGTCTTTGAGCACGGCGCTGGCCGAGGATGACGGGGCCTGGAACTCGATACCGCACTCGACACCCCGGTCTGCCAGCATCGCAACATCACCGCCAGAACAAGTAAAAGCCGCGAGTCGACGGCCTTTCGGTGCACCCGCGATCGTCAACAGATTGAGAGTTTCCAGCATCAGGCTGGGCGTACTCACGCGGATCACGCCCAATCGGTCGAACAGGGCCTGATAGAGGATGTCGCTTCCGGACAGAGACCCGGTGTGGGTCAGGGTGGTCCGCGCAGCGATATCCGAGCGACCGACCTTTAGGACGACCAACGGTATATTCCGATCCAGCGCTCGAAGGGCGGCCGTTACAAACTGGGGAATGTCGCGGAGCGATTCGAGATAGATACCGAATGCGGTGACTTCGGCTCGTTCAAGAAGTGCCTCCAGGTAGTCTTCCACACCCAGGACCGACTGGTTACCCGCACCAATCACGTAGGAAAAATTGACCGATCTACGGTTGGTGAGGAGGTAGCCGGACAGCATCCCAGACTGTGAAATGATCGCCGGCCCCCGGGTCACACTCTGGCCACCGTGGCTGTAGGGCCACAAGTGCGCGCCTTGTACATAATTAAGCATGCCAAACACGTTTGGCCCGACCAGGGCAAGATCACCGGCGGCTTCAACGAGTGCCTGCTCCAGGACCGCACCTTCAGTACCCAGTTCCCTGAAGCCGGCGCTGTAACAGACCACGCCACCAGCTCCGCAGTCGCTAAGCTGCCTCACTACGTCGGCTACAGCCATCGCCGGTACTGCAAGGAATGCTGCATCCGGCGCTTCAGGCAGGTCGGCAACAGTAGCGAAACAGGGATGGTTATCCAGACTGTTGCGTTTTGGATTGACGCCCCAGATGTGGCCTGTGAAGCCGCCGGCCTGGCATTGGCGAGCAGCGAAAAGGGCCTCGTCACCACCAATGAAGGCGATGTGCCTGGGTGCAAGCAGTCGCTGCAGGCTTGCTGCCTGTGCGGGCGTCATGCGCCAAGTGGACGCAGCAGTGAACGGCTGATGATGTGGCGTTGAATCTCGGAAGTACCTTCCCAGATGCGTTCAAGTCGTGAGTCGCGCCACAGTCGCTCGACAGGCAGATCCTCCATCAGGCCCATGCCACCAAAGATCTGCACCGCGTTTTCCGCCACACGGTGCAGCATCTCCGATGCGAAGAGCTTGCACATGGCAGCGTCGGTCGGTGTCATCTGACCCCGGTCAGCTTTGTGTGCCGCGTGCATGACCAGCAGATCCGCCGCTTTGAGTTCGGTGGCCATATCGGCCAGTTTGAAGGATGTCCCCTGAAATTTACCGATGGCCTGTCCAAACTGTTTGCGAGTGGCGGCCCACTCCAGTGACAAATCCAGCAGACGTTCAGCTCGCCCGCAGCACCCAGCACCCACCCAGACGCGGCCCATTTTGATCCACTTGTCTGCCAGCACCAGACCTTCACCTTCTTGGCCGAGCACCTGGCCCGGGCCCACCCGGCAGTCGTTGAACGAGAGCACAAAGTTCAGGTAGGCCCTCTGACTGACACAGCGGGGACCCCGCACAATGTCGAACCCGGGGTGTCCGCGGTCAACCAGAAACGCGGTCACTCTTTTTCGTGGTCCGCGTTCAGACTCATCGACTCCTGTCGAGGCAAATACGATGGCAAAGTCCGGCAGGATATGGCTACTGACGAAATGCTTGGAGCCGTTGATCACCCAGTCGTCTCCGACCCGCTCTGCCCGGGTGGCCATCGACATGATGTCAGAGCCCGCACCGGGTTCGGTGATCGCGAAACACTCGGTCTTTTCTGCTTTGACGCACGGCTGGAGGTAGCGTTCGACCTGTTCACCCTCGCAGGCCATCAGCAGTTCGGTGGGACGCCAGGCGAAGCCCTGCAGTGCGTGTGAAACCTTACCGAGCTCCCGTTCGAGGATCGCGAGGCTGGCGCAGTCAAGCCCACCGCCACCGACAGATTCAGGCAGGTTGGCCGCATACAAGCCCACCTCAAGGGCCTTTTGAGTAATCTGCTGGCCGAGCTCTGCAGGTACTTCTCCCTGTTTTTCCACATCAGACTCGTGGGGTAGCAGTTCGCGGGAGACAAATGCCCGCACCGATTCGGACAGCATGCGTTGCTCTTCAGTGAGTTCAAGGTCCATATTCTTTCAGCCTGAGTCGATTCCGCTGTTGGGAACGGATGCTGGCCTGGTGGGCAACAGCGCTCCTGGTTCCTGCTCAATAGGTCATCATATTGTGGGACAACCAGGATTTCCATAAGAACAGAGACGGTTTCACGGCTATGGCCTAAAATCACCTGCCCGGCGGGAGGAATTCCGATTCCACTTGAGCTGTTGGTTGTCAGCTCGAAAACCCAAACCCTGCCACCACAAAGCGGACTGCAGTGAGGAAACAGATGCCCGAACGTAGTGAAGAACTCAAGATAGAACGCCGTGGCGCGGTCCTGGAGATCACCTTGAACCGGCCCAAGGTCAACGCGATAGATTTTGAACTCAGCCGTATGCTGAACGAAGCGATCGTGATCCTGCGTGATGATCCGGAACTGCGGGTCGGCCTGCTGACCGCGGTGGGTGAGCGGGTGTTCTCGGCTGGCTGGGACCTGAAAGCCGTCGACAGCGGGGAACAGGAGCTGGACAACTGGTGGGAGGCCGATGTCGATCTGCCGGGGGGCTTTGCGGGCCTTACGGAAATGTGGGATCTCAACAAGCCTGTGATTGTGGCTCTGAACGGACTCACTATCGGCGGCGGATTTGAGCTGGCGATGGCCTGCGACCTGATCATTGCGGCCGATCATGTAGAGTTTGCCCTGCCTGAGATGCCTCTGGGTATCGTGCCGGATGCCGGGGCTATACAACGTCTGCCGCGTCGTCTGCCCTACAACATCGCGATGGAAATGTTGCTCCTGGGCAGGCGCATGCCGGCAGAGGAAGCTGCCCGGCACGGGTTGGTCAATCTGGTCGTGCCGGCAGCGGATCTGATGATCAGGGCTCGAGACTGGGCCGATCAGATCGCCGACTCGGCACCGCTTGCGGTTCAGACAGTAAAAGAAGTGCTGCGTTCCATCGAAGGCGACACCATTGAACATGCCTTCCAGACCATGCGGACCGGGGACCTGCCGATCTATCGAAAGATGTTGAGATCAGAAGACGCCAAGGAAGGTGTGCGTGCGTTTGTTGAGAAACGAAAACCGGTTTTCCGTGGGGAATAGGAGTTGGCGATCTATGAACAGTGAAAATATTCAACGCGTTGCGCTGGTCGGTGGGGGTGTAATCGGCAGCGGCTGGGCGACACGCTGCCTTGCCCACGGGCTGTCGGTTGTTGTGACGGATCCCGCTCCCGGTGCGGCTGAGTTCGTCAGGAAAACTATCGATAGTGCCTGGCCGGTTCTTGAGCAAGCCGGGCTCGACCAGCAGGCCAGCCGAGACAAGCTGGAATTTGCTCCCGACATCGAAGCGGCCGTGGTCGGGGCAGATTTTGTTCAGGAAAACGTGCCCGAGCGAGAGGATCTCAAGATCTCGGTTCACGAGGAGATAGGGCGGCACGCAACGGATGACACCGTCATCGCCTCGAGTTCCTCAGGGCTTCTACCTAGCCGTCTTCAATCACGCTGCCGGCGGCCCGAACGGCTTCTGATCGGACACCCCTTCGCACCGGTCTACCTGTTGCCACTGGTAGAGGTTGTGGGCGGTAAACAGACCAGCCCGGAGGCGATTCGAGCTGCCGGCACGTTTTATCGTCGCATCGGTATGCGCCCCTTGCATGTACGAAAAGAAGTCGAGGCGTATATTGCTGACAGGCTTCAGGAGTCCCTTTATCGCGAGGCCTTGCATCTGATCAATGACGGGATCGCAACTGTGCCGGAGATAGACGCCGCGGTCACCGGTGGTCCGGGCCTGCGTTGGGCGTTCATGGGCACGTTTATGGCCTGGCATCTAGGTGGTGGCCCGGGTGGAATGCGCCACACCATTGAGCAGTTTGGTCCGGCACTGGAGTTGCCGTGGTCACATATGGAGGCACCCAAGCTGACCGAAGAGTTGAAAAACAGGATCGTCGACGGCTGCGAAACCGAGTCAGGCGATCGGGATTTCCACGAACTGGAACAGCGGCGTGACCAGTGCCTGGTCGAGATTCAGAAGGTATTGGAGAAATACTGGTATCCACCCGGCGAAGACGGTTGGCCCGAGATGAGTTGAGAAAATGATGAGGCAGTTCAGCGTTTTGTATTGGTCCGATGGACGAGCAATGACAGGGAGAACAACATGGAGATGAACACAGAAGTAGTCGTCACCTGTGCAGTGACAGGAGCAGGAGACACGGTGGGCAAGCACCCCAACGTACCAGTGACACCGGAACAAGTTGCTAACGCTGCAATCGAGGCGGCCGACGCCGGCGCTGCGATCGTGCACATCCACGCACGTGATCCGGAAACCGGGATTGGCAGTCGAGATGTAGACCTGTTCAAGGACACGGTCGAGAGAATCAGAAACAGTGGTCGCGACGTGCTGATCAATCTAACCGCCGGCATGGGTGGTGATTTGGTGGTTGATGATGACGACCCTACAGTTGCCGGCCCGGGTACTGACATGGTCAATGCCGAGACCCGCATTAAGCATGTCGAGTTGCTGCGCCCGGATATCGCGACGCTGGACTGCGGGACGATCAATTTCAGTGACAGTAACTATATCTATGTGCAGACCCCCAACATGCTCCGCAGCATGGCGGCACGCTACCAGGAGATCGGCGTCAAACCGGAAATGGAGGTATTCGACCTGGGCCACCTCAGGTTTGCCAATCAGATGCTGAGCGAGGGCCTGATCGATGCGCCAGCCATGTACCAGGTGTGCCTGGGTATCCCCTGGGGTGCTGGTGCTGACCCGGCAACCATGAATGCTATGGTCGGACAGTTACCACCGGATGTGTTCTGGTCGGGGTTCGGTATCAGTCGGGCGCAGATGCCGATGGTGGCCCAGGCCATGTTGCTGGGAGGTAACGTTCGGGTCGGCCTGGAGGACAACCTTTATCTGGAAAGAGGTGTCTTTGCCAGCAATGGGGAACTGGTTGAAAAAGCGATTCGGATAGTGCGTGAACTGGGTGGGCGGCCATGCAGTGCGGACGAAGCCCGGGCCAAGCTCCGCATAAAGTAACCCGTTATCTCGGCTGGCGGACCGGGAGGTGTCTGCGTCACTGAAGAAGCCACACCGCCCCACCCTGGTGATGACCGGTGAGCTTGACGTGGGCTAGCCCATGTTGCTCAGCGAATGGGTCAGGATCTTCAACACCGAGAGGTTGTGGGGCTGCCGGGTCTCCGGCACCTGGCGTCGGAGGAAGATCCCGCTGGAGCAAACTAGGGACTACCCAGATTTCTCGGGATTACTTCGGCAGCTTGCTGAGTGGTACTGTCAATACCTCAACACAAGAAAAGGAGATCAGCATGGACAAGGAGCTGTATGAAAAGGGCCTGGCCACCCGCCGGGACGTGCTCGGACGGGAATACGTGGACAATGCCCTTGCCAACGCCGGTGAATTTGCCCAGGGGTTCCAGGAGCTGTTGACAGAGTACTGCTGGGGTGCGGTGTGGGGAGATGAAACGCTGGATCGAAAGACCCGCAGTATGCTGAACGTAGTGATGCTGGCGGCCCTTAACCGGATGCACGAGTGGGAGCTTCACTTTCGCGGCGCGATTGTCAACGGTGTTTCCCGTGATGAACTCAAGGCGATACTGCATCAGATCGCGATCTACTGCGGTGTCCCGGTTTCAGTCGAGTGCCACCGTATCGCCAAACGGGTATTTGCCGAACTCGATGGCGGGTGAGGTTGAGCAATTCCCCCGCTCGGGCGCGAGTGATGAACAGGCCTGACGAACACATCGAACCCGCTGTTTTTGCTCTGTCATGGGAGCGGTCGGGCTCGTGCGTCCGGGATGATCGGTGTGGCTGAGTTTCAGACCATTGAGCTCTCGATCAGCGACGAAGTGGCGCTCGTCACGTTGAACCGCCCAGAGGTTGCGAATGCAATGAACACCCACATGGGTGAGGAGCTGCTGGCCGTACTGGCGGGTTCCGACGCACCTGTCGCCAGCGCGCGCTGTGTGGTTCTCACCGGTGCAGGTGACCGAGCGTTCTGTGCTGGTGCCGATCTCAAGGAGCGTAACGGCATGACCGATGCCGAGTGGCTAAAGCAGCACGCCCTGTTCGAGACACTCGCTCTGGCCCTGATGGATCTGCAGGCGCCCCTGATCGGTGCGATCAACGGTGCAGCCTTCGGTGGCGGGATGGAAATGACGCTCGCTTGTGATTTCGTCTACGCCGCCAGTACGGCCAGATTTGCTTTGACCGAGACCACTCTGGGCATCCTTCCCGGAACGTGCGGCACACAGTATCTGCCCGGGGCCGTGGGCATTCGGCGTGCCAAGGAGATCATCCTAACAGGGCGGCCCTTCAGTGCCGAGCAGGCGCTCGATTGGGGTATGGTCAACGAGGTCTGCGAAGCTGCTGATCTGCTGGCAGAAGCTCGCAAGACGGCCACTGTCATCGCTGGCAATGGGCCGATCGCGGTGCGTGAGGCAAAACGGGCAATGAATCATGCGGCTCACGGCGATCTCAAAGCGGGATATCGGATTGAACTTGGGGCATACAGCAAAGTGGTTCCGACGGCAGACCGGCGGGAAGGGATACTGGCCTTTAATGAGAAACGTAAGCCGCAATTCAAAGGAGAGTAGCGTCATGGCAGACCAGACCACACAAATGGAACTGGGAGAGGATTACCCGGAGATCCGGGAGGCGGTCCGGCGTATCTGTGATGACTTCCCCGGGGAATACTGGCGAGAGATGGATGCAGCAAGCGCTTACCCGGAAGCATTCGTCAAGGCTTTGACCGAATCCGGTTGGTTATCGGCTCTGATCCCGGAGGTCTACGGGGGCTCAGGTCTTCCACTTCGCGCGGCTGCAGTGATCCTGGAGACGATTCACGCATCCGGCGGCAGTGCGGCCGCCTGCCATGCGCAGATGTACACCATGGGCACCGTATTGCGGCACGGCAGCGAAGAACAGAAGCAGGCCTGCCTGCCGCAGATTGCGAGCGGCGAACTGAGACTCCAGGCGTTCGGGGTCACTGAACCGGCCTCCGGTACAGATACCACTAGCCTCAGGACGCGCGCCGTCCGGCAAGGGGATCACTATGTGGTCAATGGCCAGAAAGTCTGGACCAGCCGGGCGCTGTACTCTGATCTGATGCTATTGCTCGCACGGACTACATCCCGTGAAGAAGTTTCCCGCCCCACTGAAGGCCTGTCGGTGTTCTTGATCGATCTTCGCGAACTACACGGAAACGGTGTGGAGATCAGGCCGATCGAGACCATGATCAACCACAACACGACCGAGGTCTTCTTTACCGATGCCAGGATACCTGCCAATACGCTGATTGGTGAGGAGGGTCGAGGCTTCCGCTACATACTGGACGGCATGAATGCTGAGCGCACGCTGATTGCCGGCGAAAGCCTTGGTGACGCCCGCTACTTTCTGCGCCGGGCGACGGACTACGCCTGTGAACGCGAGATCTTCGGTGGGCCGATCGGTAGAAA
This sequence comes from Pseudomonadota bacterium, assembly GCA_002718155.1. Lineage (GTDB taxonomy): Bacteria > Pseudomonadota > Gammaproteobacteria > Arenicellales > UBA868 > UBA9619. The sequence continues at coordinate 17,495 of PBDS01000064.1, read as the reverse complement.
CCAGGGCATTCAGTTTCCGCTGGCCCGCGCCCACGCTGAGGCAGAGGCGGCAGAGTTGATGGCCCGCAAGGCGGCTGCGCTGTTCGATGCGGGCAGATCCTGCGGTGCCGAAGCCAATATGGCCAAACTGCTGTGCGGCGACGCCGCTTGGCACGCTGCGGAGGCCTGTATGCAGACCTTTGGTGGGTTTGCCTTCGCCCGCGAATACGACATCGAACGCAAGTGGCGTGAAGCACGTCTGTACCTCACGGCGCCGGTCTCTACTAACCTTGTTCTGGCTTTCATCGGTCAGCATGTCATGGGACTGCCCAAGTCGTACTGACAGACGTTGGCCCTTGCAAGGCCGGGGTACCAGTCAGCTATTCTCGTGGCGGGTGCCGATCTCGAGAGTCAAAGGTCGGCCGGCCGGTTGACGTTGTAGAAGATACCATCGTCGTCGACATCGACCTGGGTGATGCTGTTCGCAAGTCCGTCCAGCAGCTGCCGGGCTCCCGTATCGCCAGTCAGCTGTAATAGATCTTCAAAGAAGGTCGACCCGAAGAGCACCGGATTGCCCCGCCGGCCCCGGTAGAAGGGAGCGCATATGCGGCCGGGGTCATAGTTCTCGATCAGCAGATCGAGGTGATTCGATGCGACCAGCGGCATATCTGCCAGGCAGATAATGACGCCCTCGCTGTCGTCGGCAAGGCTTCGAATTCCCGTTGCAATCGAACTGCTCATTCCGGTCGGGTAAGCAGGATTGTGGACGAATTTCAGCGGCCGGTCGTCCAGTGCTGCGGTCAGTGTCTCGGCCTGGTGCCCGGTCACGACATGAACGTACCGGGCCCGGGAGGCCAGCGCAGCATCCGTAGCGTGGGCCGCCAGTGGTTTGCCGGCTACAGGCAGCAACAGTTTGTTCAGCGAACCGGCCCGGCTCGACAGCCCCGCAGCCAGTACCACAGCATCGATCCGCTCACTCATCGGGTTAGTGACTTGAGCGCGATGCGATCACCTGGGCGAGGATGGAGACGGCGATTTCACCAGCACTGTGGCCACCGATATCGAGTCCGATCGGCGCTTGAATGCGGTCGAGCTGTTCGGCAGTGGTCCCGTCCTGGCTGAGCCTTTGCAGTCGTCGTTCGTGGTTACGGCGGCTGCCGAGGGCCCCGATGTAAAAGGCGGGTGAATCGAGCGCCGCCCGCAGTGCCGGGTCGTCGATTTTGTGATCGTGAGACAGGATCGCGACGGCGGTCCTGGCGTCCAGGTCCATTCCCTGGAGGGCACTATCGGGCCAGTCGTTGACCCTTTCAAGATCCGGGAACCTGTCAGCCGTCAGGTAAGGTGGGCGGGGATCTATGACCGTGACGTTAAAACCTGCCAGTTGTGCCATGGTCGACAGAGGCTGTGCAATGTGGACTGCACCGACGATCAGGAGCCGCCATGGTCGGACAAATGGTCGAATCAAAACCTCCTGGCCATCGATCTCCTGAAGAGCTGTTCTGCCCTGTGCCAGCAGGGGAGCAGCAGCTTCCAGGTGCGTGTCGTCTACCAGAAGCTCACCCGAGCGGTGGGTGGCGTTGCCTACGGCAAGATCACCGGTCGATACACGGGCAAACAATGCGACCGGCGTATGATCCAGAATAGCCCGCACCAGACGGTGGTCGTTCAACCTGATGACCAGGAGATCGATCGTACCGCCACAGGGCAGTCCCAGCGTCCATGCGGTTTCATCCGTCACTCCGTAGCTGAGGGTTTTCGGTGTGCCGGTGCTGATGACCTCTTCCGCTTCCTCGATTACGGCATTCTCGACACAGCCGCCGGAGACCGATCCCTCGAATTCACCCGAGTTGGAAATGGCGAGCAGGCTGCCCACGGGCCTTGGTGCCGAACCCCAGGTGCGCAGGGTAAATGCCAGAGCCACAGGGTGGCCACGTTGCAACCAGGATTGGACTCGTTCCAGCAGGTGTAGATCGTCATTCAACATTTTGGTCGTGGCTGGTTTGCGTACCTTGGGCGTCTAAAGGTGGCGGTCTTCAGTTCAGGGCTGTCATCAAACGCCCGGACCGTGAATGTTCCCGATTCTATTCATTTGTGGTGAGGAAAAAAATCTCTGCTGCCTGGACCGCAGTGCAGTGGTGGGTACAGGGGGTGTTTATCCAGGTGAGATCAGCTTGTCATTGCGACCGGCACTGCCGGCAGGGAAATCGGGCCGATTCAGGACGAGCGTGACAGCAGTGCAGCCGACTGGACCAGATGGATGTCCGCTCGCTTCATCTGATCGAGCGCGACAGCCAGAGACCCATCCAGATCGATTGCGCGGCAGGCATCCTCGATCAAGTACACCTCAAAACCCTCTTTTCGCCCATCAAGCGCCGAGTAGAGCACACAGAAGTCAGTGGCCAGGCCCGCAAGATAGAGCTTTTGGAAACCCCGCTCTCTGAGGCATCCAGCAAGCCCTGTCGAAGTGTGCTGATCGTTCTCATAAAACGCGGAATAGGAGTCGATCTCAGACCTGAAGCCCTTGCGGACGATCATCTCGCAACCCTGCGTTTCCAGCCCGGAGTGGAATTCTGCTCCTGCACTGCCTTGCACGCAGTGATCGGGCCACAACACCTGAGGGCCGTAATCGAGTACTGCGGTCTGCATGACCGACGCGCCGGGGTGGTTCGAAGCGAATGACCGGTGGTCTGCAGGGTGCCAGTCCTGGGTCAGTATACGATGCGAGAAGACCCGGGCGAGACTGTTGATGACCGTGACCACGGCATCTCCTTCAGGGACCGCCAACGCACCGCCGGGGCAGAAATCGTTCTGAACATCGATGATGATTAGGCAGTCATCGGAGTTCATGATGGTACCAGGATCGTGCCCTACGCCATGACCGAGAAACTGCTGGTTGAGTTGATTTTTCGGTTTCGAGAGAAAAACTCCAGCCCGATCGACCGGTCAATTCGCTGCAGGTGAAACTGGACCGGGTCGCGGTCATGATCGTGGCCGGCCTCACAGGCCGACACCAGCTCGGCCATCAGTTCACCTACCGCCGGTGCGGTCTTGAACTGATTACCGCTGGTGCCGACTGCGAGGTAGAAGCCGGCCAGGTCGGAACAGTCATAGATGGGAATCCAATCATCACTCACGTCCCACAGGTCGACGATGCCGCTCACGTTGTTGGGAATGCCCAGAGAAGGGATACGCTGGGCGAGCCGGTAGATCGGTTCCATCACGGCATCGCTGAGATTCCTGTCGAAATCATCCGGATCTTGGGTCTGCTCCCCCTCCGCTTCAGTGCCTTCGCTGCCACTGAGAAAAGTGCCGCCGAGATCAGGCCTGGTATAGCTACAAACATCGTTGTCGAAGGTCACAAATTCTGCACCCTTGTTAGCGGGTGAATCCGGTCGGGTCAGCCGAACATACTCGTGTCGAATCACGCGGGTCTTGATGGCGCTGCTGTCGGCAATTCCGGCGAGGGCGCTGATCTTGGCTGAATGCGGGCCCGCGGCGTTGACAATCACCGGTGTTCTGATCGTCTCGGACCCGTTGAGATCGAGCCCTTCGGTGCGTCCGTCACGGGTGTGGATGGCGCTTACCGTGCTGTTGAATCGAAACTCAGCACCGGCAGCCTGTGCTGCCGCCTGCAGATTGTGTGCCGCCAGGCGTGGGTCATTGCAGTATCCGGCGCGCGGAAAGAACACCCCGCCATTCAGGTCAGACCCGGTCGGCTGGCCGAATTGTGGATCATCCGACAGCACCGGCGGTCCAAAGCGGTGGAATTTCCAGCCGGGGAGTTTTGCCTGAATCGTCTCAGTGGACCATTCCTGGTAGGGGATCTGCAGGGCGTCAGACAGAGCAATCTGCTTTCCCAGATTGTCGTTTCCGTCGGTCTTGAGTACCAGCACACCGGTCTGCCTGAATTCGGCCATGCCGGCCGGATCGTCGGTACCGATGTGGCCCCGCCAGTCCTCCCAGCATTGGGTCCCCTCCCAGGCCAGAGCCGAGCCTTCCAGGGTCGAGTAATGGCTGCGCACTATGGCGACTGAACTACTGGTAGAACCCTGCCCCGCTGTTTCCAGTCGATCGACGTTCAAGGTGTGCCAGCCCCGCCGGGCAAGGCCACAACCGATCGCTGAGCCGATGATGCCCGCGCCGATGATGACTGCATCGAATCGGTTGTCCATGTCAGAGGTGTCCTGTTGGCCGGTCGCGAGTGTTGGGTTGCGACGAATCCGCGCTGGTCTTGGCACACTCATTCTATGCGCTCATCAAACTAAGGGCCACCTCAGGCAGTTAAGACCGGTACCAAGCAGAAACTTTTTAACCAAAGAACAATCGTAGCGCCAGGCGAATGGCACTTGAATACTGTCTGTTCAGCACCATATACAGAAACAGAGTGCGGCATCGTAATGGTACGGTGCCCCAGACAAACGTGGAGACAGTTATGAACAACTTGGTCAGAATTGCAGACGGACGTCGAGCTTGGGACCTTTTGGGGGATCTCGATGGTTTGGCGAACGGTTTCCTGCGCTCGCCGGTTACGATGACTCACACGGGTAGCAACACCCGTGTCCCGGCCATCGATGTTACGGAAGACGACTCGAACTACTTGGTCAAAGCCGAGATGCCGGGGATGCGCAGCGGTGAACTGGCAGTGACGGTGCATGACGGTGTGTTGGCAATCAGCGCTGAGCACAGCAAAAGCGAGCCAACGCAAAAGGGCAGGGTCATTCGTCAGGAACGCTGTTACGGAAAATTCGCCCGCTCGATCCGTCTCGGTAAAGACATCGACGAAGAGCGTGTAACCGGTGACTACCGGGACGGTGTGCTGTCTCTGGTGATTCCCAAAGCCGTCGGTCTGCAGCCGCGCAAGGTCGACGTCAAGTTCGCCTGAACAACCCGGTTGCAGAACGTTGTGGAGGGTCGGCTTGCCGGCCCTTCTCCTTATTCAACAGGAAGTGTTCAACGGGATTCGCTACAGTGAGCCTGTATACTTGACAGACAACCCGTGCGGGTAGGTTTTTCACACAATATGACTCAACAGCGAGAAAACGCGACCGATATTGCCCGGGTGCTGGCCGAGGCTTTGCCTTACATACGGCATTTTCACGGCAAGACCATTGTCATCAAGTACGGTGGCAACGCGATGGTCGACGAGGAACTGAAACTTGGGTTCGCACGAGACGTGGTGCTGATGAGGCTGGTCGGCATGAATCCTGTGGTGGTCCACGGAGGTGGCCCCCAGATCGGCAGCCTGCTTGAGCGGATCGGCAAGAAGTCAGAATTTGTTGAGGGGCTGAGGGTGACCGACCGGGAGACCATCGATGTGGTCGAGATGGTGCTAGGTGGTCTGGTCAACAAGAGCATCGTTGCCATGATCAATGCTCAGGGTGGTAGCGCCGTCGGCTTGTCGGGTAAAGACGGTGGCATGATCCGGGCACGCAANCTGGTGCTCAGGCAGGCCGGCGACGGNGTCGGTGACGAGGGCATTGATATTGGNCATGTGGGCGAGATCGAACAGATCAACCCNGNGGTCGTNGATACGCTTGATCAAGCGAGNTTTATTCCNGTGATTGCGCCGATCGGGGCCGGTGACGANGGNCANGCCTACAACATCAANGCGGANACCGTGGCAGGTNGCCTGGCNNTTACGCTGAATGCCGAGAAGCTGATCCTGCTCACCAATACTCCTGGCGTACTTGACCCCGAGGGNGCACTGCTGGAGACGCTGACCGCAGTTGAGGCGGAACAACTGATCGCGGATGGGGTGATCAGAGATGGCATGTTGCCTAAAGTGAAGTGTGCCCTGGATGCTGTTGCCGGCGGTGTGCAGACGGCGACAATCAGTGACGGCCGAATACCGCATGCGACCCTTCTGGAGACCCTGACCAACCGAGGTGTCGGTACCCAGATCGGTGTGTCCAGGCAGGTGCAGAACACTTCACCCTGATCAGTTGCCTCGCTGAGGCAGTATTGGTTACGGCACTCGCCTGCCGACCAGGGTCCCGGAGCTACGCCTGGACTTTAANGNCTGTACGGCCGTCGTCGGTCGTACACGTACGTTACGTTCTGCCAGAGAAACGCTGTACTGATCTTGGGAATGTTTTTGTTGAGACGCGGAGCTATAGGGATAATCGGTCCCTTCAGAATAGTCACTGATGAGTGAACTTTCACAGTCTTTCCTGATCGCGCTTGACCTGATCTCGGGCCTCGATCCGGATCTTGTTGAGATCGTGCAGCTGTCCCTGCAGATCAGCCTGTTGGCAGTAGCGCTGGCCGCATTGATCGGGTTACCGCTGGGGGCAGCCGTTGCGATCTACCGTTTTCCCGGCAGAGCCGCAGTGGTAGTCGTGTTGAACGCAATGATGGGTCTGCCGCCAGTGGTCGTGGGTCTGGTGGTTTATCTGCTGCTTTCACGAGCCGGACCGCTGGGCGAGTATGGTCTGCTCTATACCCCGGCCGCCATGGCCATCGCCCAGTGTCTTCTGGTCACGCCNATCATTGCTGCGTTGACCCGTCAGACTGTCGAGGATCTGTACACGGAATATCGAGAGCAGTTGGATTCCCTGGGGGTACGGCCTTATCGAGCCATTTTCACGTTGCTACGCGATGGCCGCTACAGCCTGCTGACTGCGGTGCTGGCAGGTTTTGGCCGTGCCAGCGCCGAAGTGGGTGCCGTGATCATCGTCGGTGGCAACATCAACCACGTGACTCGTGTCATGACGACGACCATTGCCCTTGAGACCAGCAAGGGGAACCTGGCCCTGGCGCTTGGCCTGGGCATCGTGCTGCTCAGTATCGTGATCCTCATCAACGGGCTCTCCGTGCTGGCCCAAGCGATCGCTACTCGAGTCGAGGGCTGACATGGTAAATCCCCACGGCGCCGGCAAACGGGATGATTGTGGAAAGTCAGACCCGGATATTCTGCCGCTCGAAGTTGACGGCCTGGGTTACGCCGTTAGGGATCAGTGGCTCCTGAAAGATGTCAGTTTCACTCTCGGAGCCGGTAAGCGAACTTGCATCGTGGGCCCCAACGGTGCCGGCAAGAGTGTCCTGTTGCGCTTGTGCCACGGCTTGTTGCAGCCCAGTGCGGGCAGTATCTGCTGGGCCGCAGGCTCTTCCCGCCAGCAACGCCGGCAACAGGCGATGGTCTTCCAGAACCCGGTCCACCTGCGCCGGTCTGCCCGGGCCAACGTTGAGTTTGCTCTGTCCGTGCAGGGTCTTGACCGGAGCGCGATTCGGGAACGCACAACGCGGGTGCTCGAAGCGACCGGGCTGGACGGTATCGCCAGTCGCCCGGCTCGGGTCCTGTCCGGAGGCGAGCAACAGCGTTTGGCTCTCGCCCGGGCCTGGGCACTACAGCCCAGGGTGCTGTTCCTGGATGAGCCAGTCGTTCATCTGGACCCTGCTGCGACCCGCATGGTCGAGGACCTTATTCTCAGAATCGATGGCAGCGGGGCCAAGATCATNATGGTGAGCCATGACCTGGGCCAGGTTCGACGTCTCGCTGACGACGTGATTTTCCTGCACAACGGGCGCCTCATCGAGCACTCGCCGGTAACGCGTTTTCTGGGCGATGCCCGCTCAGCCCAGGCCCGGGCATTCGTCAAAGGTGAACTACTCTATTAGCCCGTGCGGTGACCGGGTTCGATCAGGGGTCACCCGCTTACCAGCCAACCGCAGACCGCTTCACTGAAGCCGTCCTGGTCGTGGTCGNCTACGGTCTGGAAGTGGTCGGTCAGATCAGCGGGCGCATTGGCAACGACCCGGGCGTTTGTTGCCCAGTGCAGCAGGTCCAGGTCATTGTAGTCATTGCCGACCACGAGGGCGCTGCCCGCATCCAGTTTGTTCTGGCGGCAGACCCAGGCCGCAGCCTCTGATTTTGAAACATTGTTAGGAAAAATCTCATACCAGATTGACCGATGGTCCAGCGGTGAGGTGGTGCGAATGACCGTCAGTTCGTTCAGCCTTTCCTGCAAAGCCCCGTGCAGCTCGTCACTGTTGTCGGCCGCGCAGATGGCCAGTAGCTGGGTCGCCCGGTGAGTCTGGTGAAGTGGTTTGCGCATTGGACTATGGTGGCCTTCGTAAAGCGACAGGCGCCGGTCGAAGTCTTCATTGCTCGCCCCGCACCGATGCCAGCGGAACCGGTGGTTGTCGGGTACCAGCTCATGCACCATAAAATCCAACTCGAACTCCAGCAGTACCGAAGCGGCCCGAGTGACCTCGGCTGGTGTCAGTGCGTGGCTGGCCAGCAGNTCCANGTCGGGAAAGCTGAAGATGCCCGCTCCGGACGAAGTCACCAGCAGGTCAATCGGGAAATGACGGTCGAGTACCCGACGGGTCGAATAGAGAGACCGTCCGGTTATGACCACCCGAGTGATCCCCTCGGCGCCGAGCCTGTCGAGGGCTTGCCGATTGACCGGGCTGAGAGCCTGATCTGACCCGAGCAGTGTGCCATCGAGATCTGTAAACACNNCNAGGNTCANGGTNTTTCNTCCGGNAANGAGTANCTGGNGCTCTGGCTGACCGTCACTACAGGANNACAGTTCTAGAGCAGAGATTCAATCTTNGACAACAGCCCCTNGTNGTCGGGGCGCACCNAACTGCCATAGCTNCCGACNACNCGGCCGTTTCGGTCNAGNAGGTACTTGTGAAAATTCCAGCGGGGATATTGACCNGCCTCCCTGGCGAGGGTGCGGTAGAGCGGTTCCGCATTGCTTTCGGCGACTCGTGACTTCTCGAACATCGGAAATTTGACGTCATAGGTGAGTTGGCAGAATTCCTTGACCTTTTTCTCCGAGCGAGGTTCCTGAAAAAAGTCGTTGGACGGGAATCCCAATACGGCGAAGCCGGCTTCATGGTAGCGGCGGTAAAGTGATTCAAGACCCTTGTATTGTTTGGTAAAACCGCAAAAGCTTGCTGTGTTGACGACCAGCAGGACCTTACCGGCATACTCGTCGCACAACCGTACGGATGTCTCGCTGGCGAGATAACGNTTGGTGAAGTCGAGACTGGTCGGGCAATTGGATTCGCCTGTCGTCTCAAATGACACCAGTAGCAGGGCGGCTACCGTGAACAGCATGGTCTTTTTCAAAACAGAATTTCCTTGCGGTGATTGACCAATGATGAAGCGCCAGGCCCGACGTTTCAACTGTTAATGCAAGGGGGGTGGCCCGGTTAGTTCAGCGCAACGACCAAGCCTAAGGCTCTGTGGCTGGCTCGTGTAACTGTTCGCGAATGTCAAAGTACTGTGCAATGAATGCCAAAGCGCACCTTGCCCTTTCTTCGCCAAGACCTTTGACNGGCTGGTAGTGGGCCTGGACATGATCCAGTTCGGACACAAATGCNTGGTGTACCCGGCGCCGTTCTTCAGCCGTACCCTGGCCCCGTTGCAACTCTTCTTCGACCCAAGGAAGGTCTGTGCTGCACAACAAGTAAAGGTCGGCCTGTCGTTCGATGGCCTGCCGGNCGATCCAGTGTGGACAGTGCTGATGGTATTGGCGACTGTAGACTACGGTAGACACAAGATCAGTGTCGAGGATCACCAAGTGGTCAGATGCCCGTATTGCCCGATCCTCAAACTCGATCTGCAGGTGTGCGATCGGTTCGATGTCGGCAGCCGTCAGAGGTCGGTGGATTCTATCGAGGTAAGCCCGTGCTCCTTCCTCTGAGCAGGGGACCAAGAGGCGCGTCGCAATGTCAGCAGCCAGGGTGGTCTTGCCAGTGCACTCGCTGCCGGTCACGACGATCCTGATCGGGGTGCCGCGGGATGTTTTCACAGCGGAAGCCTGTCCCCGAGTTCGAAAGTGGTCCCTTTCCACGTTGCGCATCATAGAGTATGGTGGAGTCCGGTCAAGGGAAAGATCTTGGGAACAACGCGCATGAGTGATAAAACCGACCAAACGAGCGGGGTTCCCGACGAACGGCTGGCGGCATGGGGGGAAATCTACCGGCCGCGCTACACTGGTGTGGCGACTTTCATGCGTCAATCGCTGCGGGAAACAGATTCCGATTGGCACGATGTTGATGTGGGGCTCGTCGGTGTACCGTTTGACGGCGGCGTGACGAACCGGCCCGGTGCTCGTCACGGACCCCGCGCCCTACGCGAGCAATCGACCCTGATGGGACGAATCAACCATCAGACCGGGGTGAAACCCTATGACCAGGCTCGGGTTGCCGATCTTGGCGATGTATCCATTGAAGGCGTCTACGCACTGGACCGGGCCATAGAAGAAATCGAGCAGTTTTATGACAAAGTTGTGAAAGCCGGCGTCATGCCATTGTCAGCCGGTGGGGATCACTGTATCAGCCTGCCGATACTGCGGGCGATCTCACACCAGTTGGGCGAGCGGGTCGGTATGGTCCACTTCGATGCCCATTGTGATACCGGCCCGGAGTTGTTTGGACACAAGCACCATCATGGTGGTCCGTTCAAAGTGGCTGTAGAAGACGGTGTTCTCGATCCCGAACGAACCATCCAGATCGGAATCCGCGGTCCAGCGGAACCATTGTGGGGATTCAGCTATGAGTCGGGTATGACGGTCATCCATATCGAGGAACTNTATGCCATGGGCATCGATGAGGCCATCGCCAGAGCCAGAGAGATCATTGGTGATGGCCCGACCTATGTCAGTTTCGACGTCGATGGCATGGACCCGGTTTATGCGCCTGGAACCGGTACGCCGGAGGTCGGTGGATTTACCAGTTACGAGGCCCAGCAGATGCTGCGTGGGTTGACCGGCATCAACATTGTCGGCGGTGATGTTGTAGAGGTGTCTCCTCCGTTCGACAGCGCGAACACGACCGCGCTGAACGGTGCCCAGATGTTGTGGGAGATCCTCTGCTTGATGGCTGCACGCTTCCAAGGCAGCACCGGTACGGTGTCGGCCGGATGATCCATAGCATTCAGCCGGCTACTCTTTCTCATAACGTGCCGGCATGATTGATGCGATCCGGCAGTTCTTTGCCGAAAAACTTGAGACCAACGACAGCGGTGTGCACCCCGATCACGAACTGCGTCTGGCGGCGTCGGCTCTGCTCTTTGAGGCGGCACTGTCGGACTACGATCTGAGTAATGGCGAGAGTGCGTTGATCCAGACTCTGGTACGGGAGCAATTCAAACTGACCACTGAAGAGTCCGCACAACTGCACTCCCTGGCTGAGTCACAGGCGCGTGAGGCCATTGACCTGCATGGGTTTACGTCCCTGATCAACCAGACATGGTCGTCTGAACAGCGGATCGCACTGGTCGAGAAAATGTGGCAGGTGGTCTACGCCGATGGCCGGCTGGATGACCATGAGCTCCATCTGATGCGCAAAATACAACGTCTGCTGCACATCCCGCAGAAAAGTTTNGTCGCAGCCAAACTGCGCCACAAACCGGCCTGAGATTCTGGACGGTGGCCGGGCACCTTTACTGCGAGTTGGTCGGCCCTTAATGTTGGGCACACCCGCCTGATCATAGTGTCTGGCTGGTACCGATGATCCGGGATCCTGCTCAGCCAAGGTCAACTCTCCCTCGTCTGTTGGGCTGCTGGCTATTCCTGGGCGTTGTGGCATTTGTGATCGCAGTGCTTTTTTATCGCTATCTTTTGCAGGACGGCGATTTCGACGTTTACTGGGCCGCGACCTTTCGCTACCTCCACGGGTTGCAGGTGCATGTCGCCGAGTCGAACCTTTTTACTTACCCGACATTTGCAGCGTTGCTGCTGATGCCGCTCTATCCCCTGGGTTATACCACGGCCAAGGTCTTGTTCTTTCTGGCCAATGTCGTTGTACTCGCCGGCGCGCTCCAAGTCTGTCACAACCAACTCCTGGCTCCAGGCCGTGAGCGGTTTGTGGTGATCACCTTGAGNCTCATATTTGCCGTGCGATCGATCTTGGCTGTATTCAACAACCAGCAGACCGACATTCTCATATTCGGACTGATAGTCTTCGGACTCGCCTGTTTCCCGGTTCGCTCATTCAAAGGTGTCGGGCTGATGGCGGTTGCGGCAGGACTCAAGGCCAACCCTTTGTTTATGTTTCTGTTGCCTGTTCTGACCGGGCGATGGCGTTCTGCTGCAGTGTTTGTGACAGTTCTGGCCGGTCTTGTGATGATGCCGGACGCCTTCAAGTACGCAGTGACGGGCACCTTTTTGGCCTCAGAATTTTCTGTCCCGGGGGCCGTATTACCAAAGAACGGCGTTGTCCCCCTTGGGCAGTTCAAGGCAGTNCCTGCCAGTGATGAAGTATTCGGTTATCTCAAAGAGCACTACCGAGTAACGCTCTCGGCGTCGCCTTCCAAGATCCATTGGTGGCATGACCGGCACAGCAAATATGCAAAAAAGAACCAGTCGCTGTATCGCATCCTGGCATCGAGGCTGGATCGTTCTGTCCCGTCGAATTATGTTCTGTTGGGCCTGTGTGTTTTTTTCGGGCTGTTGTTGATTCCACTGACCCGGCGATGTAGGGGNCAGCTCTTTGTTCTCGGCATGTTGTACTACACGGCGTTTATCCTGATNGGCCCGCAGTCGTCCAAACCCCATTTCATCGGGTTCTACGCGCTGCTGGTTTTCTGCTGGCAGGATGCCGTACTCNCCCGCTCTGTGACGAAACTCGCCNCTCTGGCAGTTTTATCCAGCCTGATGGGGCTGAAGTTTTCGGTACAACTGTTGCCTGATGGTNCTCTGGCACAGGATTCCATTGGGCTTGCTGGCCTCGGCATATGGCTGTACAGCTATTGTCTGCTGATGTCCGGTCGGGCCATGCTTGGAGAGTCAGCTACCGAACCGTAATTTCCACACCAGTAGCAGCGCCTCGTTGAAGGTCGAAGCCGACATCTTGGAGTCACCCCTGACACGATCGGTGAAGACAATCGGAACCTCGCTCACCGATAGTCCGGCCTGCAGGGCACGCCAGGTGGTTTCAATCTGGAACCCGTAACCAACGGACAGAACCGTGTCCAGGTCGATGTGCTGCAGTGCCTGTCGCCTGAAGCACTTAAAGCCACCGGTCAGGTCACGGTACGGAAGCCCAAGAANAGTCCGTGCGTAAAGATTGCCGAGTCGACTCAGCATTAATCGGCGAAATGACCACCCTGAAACGCTACCGCCAGGCATCCAACGACAGCCGAGTGCGATATCCGTTGTTCGGGTTGCCATCAGCAGGCGTGGCAGGTCTTGCGGGTCGTGGCTGAAATCGGCGTCCATTTCGAAGATGTGACTGTAGTCCCGTTCCAGTGCCCATCGGAAACCGGCAAGATAAGCCCGGCCCAGGCCTTGCTTGGTTTGGNGATGCATGACATTCACCAAAGGATCGTCGCGGGCCCTTGCTGCTGCCAGCTCGCCGGTGCCGTCNGGTGAGTTATCATCAATGATGAGNNCGTGACTTGAGGGCAAGTTGGACTGGACAGCATCAATCAGCGGGATCAGATTGTCCCGCTCATTGTAGGTTGGGATGAGGACCAGCGGCATGGGTTGCTGGTTCTTGGTTTGTCTATCCAACGGGTTGAGGTTCATGGCTTGCACTGCCATGACCCCGACCCCAGCTGTGCAAAGAATTCAACCGACGCGAATTGTATTGAGGGAGGCCTTGTCACACGGGTCTCTGGGCAGTTGTACGTCACAATAGAAGATAAACTCTGATGCCTGAGCATGCTTTTCTCGAGTATGACGGGGTACTGGCGTTTGCCCACCGGGGTGATCAAGACGCCGGCCCCGAGAACACACTGGCCGCATTTGAAGGCGCTGTTCGACAGGGGTTTGGTTATCTGGAGACCGATGTGCACTGCACGCGGGACGGCCAGTTGCTCGCGTTCCACGATGACCGNCTGGACCGGGTGACGGATCGGCAGGGTGTGATCGCACGGTTGGACTATGCTGCGATCCATCCGGCCAGGGTCGCAGGTCGTGAGCCCATTCCGCGGCTGGAGGATCTGCTGGAAGCGTTTCCGGAGATTCGTTTCAACATCGACCCCAAGTCTGATGCCGTGGTCGAGCCCCTGGTCACGCTGCTGCGCAGGGCCAAAGCACTGGCGCGTGTCTGTATCGGCTCGTTTTCCGGCCGCCGCCTGAATCGGGTACGGGCCATGCTGCCGGGGGTCTGTACCTCCATGGGTCCGCTCGAAACTACCCGGGCGAGAATCGGTAGCCTGGGCCTGCCTGCCGGCACCTTGAGAGCAGCCTGTGCCCAGGTGCCCGTCTGGTGGAACGGAATCAAAGTCATCGATGCAAGGTTCGTTCGCTCGATGAACCGCCAGGGTCTGCAGACCCATGTCTGGACCGTCAATGAGCCCGGTGAGATGAACCGACTGCTCGATCTTGGGGTTGACGGCCTGATGACCGATCGGCCGGCGGTGCTCAAGGCGGTGTTGATCGAGCGTGGCCAGTGGCATCAGGCGGGCTGATCAGGATCGGGTTCNTCTACTTTCCGGAAGATCATCATCCCGCCAAAGAACAGCACCACAATGGACAGAATTCCGATCCGCGGATCACCGGTCGTCACGGTGACCCAACCCATGAGGAAGGGTCCAAAGATTGCCGCTGCCTTGCCCACGACGTTGTAGAAGCCAAAAAATTCGGCACTTTTCTCTGCNGGAATCATCTGGCTGAACATNGACCGGCTGAGCGCCTGTATGCCGCCCTGGACCAGGCCAATGATAGCGGCCAGGATATACATCTCGACTTGGGAGTCCATAAAGAAAGCGAAGACCGTCACGCCAACGTAGACCCAGATGGCGATCCAGATGCCTCGCCTGGCCCCATAACGTTCACCCAGTCGGCCGAACACAAGGGCGGCTGGAAAACCGATGAACTGTACCATCAGCAGGGCGATGATCAGGCTGTCGGAGGGCAAGCCGATGGACAGGCCATAATCCACCGCCATACGCACGATCGTATCGACACCATCTATATAGAGCCAGTAGGCCAGCAGGAACAGCCATGCACCGCGGTACTGGCGCAGGTTTCGGGCGGTCTGCCCCAGGGCAGAAAAAGTCTCGGCGAGATTCGCCCGTCGAGCAGACCTGGGGGCAGGTTCGTCCACCCAGAGCAGAAGTGGGATGGAGAACACCGACCACCACACGGCCACGCTCACGAACGACCAGCGTACCCCGGCAGCGGCATCCGCAAGCCCGAAAAGTTGGGGCTTCAGGGTCATCAGGACATTGACCAGGAACAGTATCCCCCCGCCCAGATAACCCAGGGCAAAACCCAGCGCAGAGATTCGGTGTCGCGTAGCAGNCGGGGACACGACAACCAGTAGCGCATCGTAGAAAGTATTCGCGCCGGAAAAGCCGACCACCGCGATCGCGTACAGCAGTATTGCGAACGGCCACATTCCAGCTTCCACCAAATAAAGAGCCCCGGTCGCCAGCACGCCCACGCAGGCGAATGCCGCCAGCATGCGTTTTCGTAAGNCGCCNATNTCGGCCATGGCACCGAGGATTGGTGCCAGGATCACCACGATCAGGCTGGCGAGCGAGTTACCGATGCCAAGGTAATAGGTGCTCTGGGTGACCTCGACACCCTGGCTCCAGTATTGCTTGAAAAACAGTGGGAAAANCCCCGCCATGACCGTGGTGGCAAAAGCTGAATTGGCCCAGTCGTACATCGCCCAGGAAAAGGCGCTTCTGCGGGTGCTCGTCTGCATGAGATCCTCCTGGTTTCTGTCGTACAATGGTCGGAATCAGTCGCGCCCCAGTGTATTCTATAAGCGTGTTGTGCTGTGGAATGTGCATCAACCCGGGTTGATGCACGAAACTGGTGGAAAACTAATCTGAGGAAAAGCAGATGACCTCGAAAATCAGTGGAAGATGTTTGTGCGGTTCAGTCAGTTTTGAGTGCGATCAGGTACCGGTCTTTCAGGCCAACTGTCATTGTGATGATTGCCGTCGCTCGGGTGGCGGTGTGCACGCCTCTTTTGTGTTTGTCCCGGCGGACGGGTTGCGTGTGAGCGGCCGAACGCAGACCTATGAGCACACCAGCGATGCGGGCAATATCATGACCAAGTACTTCTGTCCCGACTGTGGATCACAGATGTTCGGTTCGGGCAGCGGTAAACCGGAACGTCGTGGAATCCGGGTCGGTGTGATTGATGATGCCAGCTGGTTTCAACCCATGGCCAATGTCTACAGCTCTCGCAAGCTGCCGTCCACCCCACTCGATCCCGAAGTCAAGGCGTTCGACAAGATGCCAGGTTGAGCCAGGGGCTGTACGGGTGCTCTGACAGCAGCGCAGAATGTGCTCAGGAAACGGGCCGCGACCTGGCCGCCGGTGTCGAGGCTCCCAGCAGGGNCATTGTGACAATGGCGCCCAGGATCAGGAAGCCACCTGCGAATGCGCCCAAAGATGGCACCTCGCCGATAACGATCCAGACCAGTATCGGACCGGCAATGATCTCGGTCAGTGACAGCAAGGTGAGTTCGACTGCCAGAAGGTGACGCGCCCCGACTGTAAAAAGCAGAAACCCGACTCCAACTTGAAAGAGGCCCATACTGCTGCTGTAGGCAAGGTCAATGGGNGTCACGATCANNCCACTATCGNTCAGGGCGATGCCNACAGCTGCGAACAGCACAGCGAAGANNCTGCCAAAGAAAATTGCGGGCAGCATATCTGTGCCTTGTCGCGTACGCAGTGANACAGCGAGACCGGAGAATCCCAGTGCNGCCATCAGCGCGAAAANCTCCCCGAGCCCACGACCCAGCGCGAGTTCCCCACCGGTCATGACTGCGAGGCCAGCGGCGGCCACCATCATGCAGGCCCATGTGAGGCGCGTGATTTGCTCACCCAGGAACGTTCGACCCAGTAGGGCGGTAAAGAATGGTGCTGCGGCCAGGATGAACAAGGCGTTGGCGACGGCCGTGAATTCCAGTGCCAGGATGAAGCCTGTAAACGCGACCGCCAGACACAGGCCGCCAATGACCGCCGGCAGGCCCGCCCAGAAGAAGATCTGCTTTGTCTTTAGTCGATAACGGATGACCAGCCACAGGCAAAGCATGAGCCACAATGCTCCCGATCGATAAAACAGCACCTGCCAAGGTGTTGCCTCGTCGATCAACCGGTAGATCAAGCCACCACTGCTCCAGAAGATACCGGCGGTGAGTACCAGTGGTATCCCCAGTTTGCGGCTGGGAGTCTTGGGCGTGGTGGACGGAATACTGGACACCGTGAGTACGTCTCGCTGGGCAGTGGCGGACCGATAGTACGTTATAGCGTTATCCGGAGGAATCGAAATCGGTGTATTGGTATGGGCTCCATGTCTGAAGCGCAGTCCTGTTCAGAGCCAACCGTCGCCGATTGAATCCATGGTTGCCCCCTACCGGTCGCTTGGTGCATCCTACGGGATCCAAGCCATACGATATTTAACCTATGCAACGGGGCACAAAGCCCAAAGGAGGAGACGATGTCTATCACCATGACCGTGTTGTACCCGAATGAGGAAGGCTCGAAGTTCGACTGGGANTACTACATGNACAGCCACATGAAACTCGTGGCGGAGCGACTGGCCGGACCCGAGTTGCTCGATATCAGAGTCATCAAAGGGCTCGC
>PBDS01000063.1 GCA_002718155.1 Pseudomonadota bacterium | reverse complement strand
CATGAAACTCGTGGCGGAGCGGCTGGCCGGGCCCGAGTTGCTCGATATCAGAGTTATCAAAGGACTCGCCGGAGGGGCGCCAGGTGAATCGCCGGCTTACCAGGCAGCGGCNCTGATACATTATGAGAGCATGGACGGACTGGTAAGCAAGCTCACCGAGCACGGGCCGGAAGTCATGGGGGATATTCCCAACTACACCAGCGTGCAGCCACTGGTCCAGTTCAGCGAAGATATGAGCTGATTCTGCGGCGGGTCAATCGGTCCCGCAGCTATTCCGCCTCCACTGACTGAATCCACCACCTGTTGCTGACGGGTGGNNCNCCNGNGAGCANAAAACATGACCAGTTATCACATGTCTCCCGAAGCNTTCCGAAAGAACGGCCATGCGCTCATCGACTGGATTGCCGGTTACATGGAATCGGTGGAAAACCTGCCGGTCCAGTCCACGGTGGAGCCCGGAGAGATTCGGCAGAAGATCCCGGAGTCAGCGCCTGAAATACCTGAGTCGTTCGATGCCCTGTTGGCAGATCTTGACTCGGTGGTGATGCCCGGGGTGACGCACTGGCAGTCGCCCAACTGGTTCGCTTATTTCCCTGCCAATTCGTCGCCGCCGGCGGTGNTNGGCGAANTGGCGGCNGCNGGNCTNGCCGTNCAGGGNATGCTGTGGTCGACGAGCCCCGCAGCAACAGAGATCGAATCTGCGGTNCTCGANTGGCTGGTGGATCTGATGGGTCTGCCACACACGTGGAAAATGTCCGGCCCGGGGGGCGGGGTCATCCAGATGTCTGCTTCAGACTCGACCCATGCGGCACTGGTCGTCGCCCGGCACAACANNGATGTACCNATCGAANGCCAGGTGGTTTACGCCTCGAGTCAGGCGCATTCCTCTATTGAAAAAGGCGCCCGGGTGGCCGGCTTCTCCCACGTTAGGCTGGTCGAAGTCGACCGGCAGTTCGCCCTGAATCCNGCAGCATTGTCGGCGGCAATAGAACGCGATCTCGAAAGCGGTCTCACACCGGTTTTTGTGGTCTCCGCACTGGGCACTACAGGTACCGGTGCGGTGGATCCGATCGGGGAAATCGGTCGGCTGGCGAGAAAATACGGACTGTGGCATCACGTCGATGCGGCCTGGGCCGGCAACGCCATGATCTGCCCGGAATATCGACACCACCAGCCGGATCTTTCAAACGTCGACAGCTATACGTTTAATCCGCACAAGTGGATGTTCACTAATTTCGACTGCAATGTGTTCTGGGTAGCGGATCGCACACTACTGCTTGAGACCTTGAGCATTCTGCCGCCTTATCTCAGGAACGCCGCGTCTGACTCCGGAGAGGTGGTCGATTACCGGGACTGGCATGTGCCGCTGGGNCGGCGGTTTCGCGCACTGAAGCTGTGGTGGGTGTTACGCTCCTACGGTGCCGAAGGAATCCGGCATCACATCCGTGAACACATCCGGATGGCACAATCGTTGTCAGCGAGGTTCGAAGCCGATCCCAGGTTCGAGGTNATCNCNCCGACGGATTTCGCGCTGGTCTGTTTCCGTCATGCCGATGGCGACCAGGCGACCAACCGGATCGCAGAGAAAATCAATGCTTCAGGCAGAGCGATGCTGACGGCATCGCGCATCGATGGGCAGGCTTTTGTTCGGGTGTCGGTCGGACAGACCCGGACCGAACAACGNCACGTTGATGCTTTGTGGGAGATGATCACGCAACTGGCCTGAGGGCAGGAATATCAGTCATCGCGGCACTCGACTGCGCAACAGCAGAATAACCGGGAAACGGTGCCACCGTCAGATTCGCGCAACTGGAAGATTTGCCTCATCGGGCCCGGGCGGCAGGGGTAATCAGGGCTTGAGGACCAGCAGTTTGCCTCCGATACCCTGCTTGGCAAGATAGGGAATATCCTCCACTGATTCGATGCTGAAGCCGTGGCGTCTGCGACTGTCCTCCAGCAGTTTGTCCCAGCCGAGATCATGCCAGCCTTTGCCGTTGACTGTGGTCACCAGCAGTCCATCTGGCAGNAGGNAGTCCAGCAGNNTGGCTGCCTGATCAGGNTGGTNAGGCTTGTGTGAGAAGACTCCGACGCAGATCACTGCCTGGTATATGCGGGGGATGTCGAGATCGGTCGAGAGGTCCCCTTCCAGCAACACCCNGTAGATCTCAAGTGTGCGGGCTTTGTCGAGCATTTCCGGTGACAGATCGATACCGTCGATATGCTGATAACCGGCCTCCGCCAGCAGCTGTCCGGCAAGTCCGGTACCGCAGCCCATGTCCAGAATCGGCTTGGACCGGTCGGCGACCAACCGACTGAACAGACTGACCGCGTGCTGGGGAGCAACATAGCCGAACTCTTCGATCAACTCGTGATCGTAAGTCGGGGCCCACTTACGGTAGACCTCTTTTTGTTCGTCGCTGGACAGGTTGGCGTAGTTCTTTGCCAGTCGCGGGTCTACTTTTTTNGAGGAGTGCGCCACGCTTTTCAGAACCTGGACAATCTCATTGAGCTTCGAAGAGTTTTCGCCGCGCTGTTCGGCTGGCAGCTCGAGTTAGCGGTGATCAGGCTGTGTTCCAGGATGACTTTGACTGGTAAAAGGTGTTCGTGCAGAAACGGCCGGACGCCGGATTCGTTTCCACCGGCCGGGTCCCGAAACGGGCCTTCGATCAGTGCTTGCCCTTGAATTCCGGTTTCCGTTTGTTCACGAAGGCATCGATTCCTTCCCGCCCGTCGTGGCCGGACATGTTGGCGGCGATCTCTTCGGTTTCGATGTTGGTCTGGTCAATAAAGCCATTGCTGAAGGTGCTTTGCAGCATTTTCCGCGCTGAGGCATATGCCATGGTCGGTCCCTCGGCCATCGCCTGGGCCTGCTTCAGGGCCGCTTCGAGCGCCGTGCCTTCGGCCACCGTGCGGGTGACCAGTCCCCAGTCCACTGCTTCTTGTGCGGACAGTTCACGGTTCTCGAATACCAGTTCCTGTGTCCGGCGCAAGCCAATGAGGCGCGGGAGAATCCAGGTCGAGCCACCGTCAGGGCTCAATCCCGCAGCCGTGTAAGCCAGCCGGAACCGGGCGGTTTCATCNACCAGTACGATGTCCCCAACCAAAGACATGGGCACACCCGCTCCGGCGGCCATTCCGTTGATCGCCACNATGACGGGCTTGGGCATAGTCAGGAACACATCCAGGGCAGCATGTAGTTCATCAGCGATCGGGCGGAGTTTTTCGGGCTTGCCCTCAAAGGCGCGAAATTCCTTGAGATCGCCGCCGAAGCTGAAGACATTGCCTTCGGCTGAGAAGACGCAAGCGCGAACACTCTCGTCATCCCGGGCTGCAGATGCGGCAGTCTTCAGGTCGGTTGCCAGCTGTGCCGAGAGGGCATTACCCGCCTGGGGCCGGTTGAGTTTGATGATGGCGACTGCACCGTCGCGCAGGTAGTTGACTGTCTCTAGATCCACGGCGCCCTCCAGGTGGGTGATGGTGATCTTTGTCAGCACAATGATACACGCAGATGCACGGGTGGCGCTCCGATTCTGCTAGATCATGTCGTGTCATGTTGTCGTGAAATAGCACCGGGTCGGCAACTGTGTAACAATCCTGCGATNGTGGTAAGAGATCTTGGGAGGCGTCAGATTGAAAGCGGTATCAATTTCCGAGCAGCGTGATGAACCGATGCTCCATCGAAGAGAGCGGGTGGCGCTCGCGGCATCTTTTCGCTGGGCGGCGCGCCTGAATCTGCACGAGGGTGTAGCCAACCATTTTTCCCTGGCGGTCAACGATGGGACTCACTTCCTTTTGAATCCCAATCAGCGNCACTTCTCACGAATCCGGGCCAGCGACCTTCTGCTTCTCGATGTGGACGATATGGCTGTCATGGAGCGGGATGATGCGCCTGACCCGACCGCGTGGGGACTGCACGGATCGGTTCACCGCCACTGCCCGAGTGCTCGATGCATCATGCATGCCCATCCGATCTACTCGACGGTGCTGGCGAGTCTCGCAGACAGNAATNTGCCACCGATCGACCAGAATACAGCGATCTTTTTCAATCGCTATGTGATCGACAATAACTATGGTGGTCTGGCATTCTCCGAGGAGGGTCAGCGCTGTGCCGAGTTGCTGTCCCGAAACGAGTGCAAGGTTATGATCATGGGTAACCACGGGATCATGGCCATTGGCAATGATGTTGCGGATACATTTAACCGTCTGTATTACTTTGAACGAGCTGCCGAGACCTACGTCAAGGCGCTTTGGACGCAGAAGCCATTAAGAATTCTTGCCGATGAGTTGGCTGAACGGACAGCGCAGGCTCTGGAGAGCTACCCAGGCCAGGGCGACAGGCACTTCAATGAGCTTCTGGCGATTCTGGACGCCGAGGAACCCGACTACGCCGACTGANCTCGGACCGCGCCGTAAGTCCGCTGTACGACGCGGTTTGGCAACTGCATCAATGGTCCCTTTGGCGCGGGCCAGGTCTCCCCGTGTCGGCGGGTGATGTTCGCGAGTCATCCCAGCNCCGCGAAGGCCGAGCTTCTTCTTTTCCCAGGCCATAGGAAAAAACCCGTGTCACTCCTGTACGAAATAGCAAGTACGGCAGTTCAGTTCTGGTACCTGGTGGTTACCGGGATCGTCGTCGTTGCAGTGTTCGTTCAGAGAGGAAGTCAGCGATTTGATGATCTTGTCGTAGCGGGCCTTTCCTGCCTTGAACGTGAAATGGACAGCTTTCCTGATGTCTTGTACTCGAACCTGCATCCGAACTGGTCGGTTTTCAGGAAAAGGTTCCAACATACTCTGCGCTCAGCCTGCCCGGGCATAACCCCCGAAGCCCTCGCCTATGTGCTCGAGCAGTTTGACACCTGTTACGAGTATGACGACGGCGTTTACTCGAAGTTTGACTCACTGGGTGAAAGCCCGCAGGGACCCGACGGTGCGTTTGTGCCGCTGGTGGCGCCTTTTGAACAGCGCCACTTCAAGACGGTCGAATCCCGGCGACGCCGCCGACAGGTCCTGCGGTTTGCCGTGGGCGGTATCACTTACCTGCTGGCCGTGACCCTGGTGATTGGGTTTCTGGTCTTCACCAGGGGGCAGGGTTGGTAAAATTCATGTGCGGCTTGATGTTGAATTGAACCCGGAACCATTCAGAATAGCGAACCTGTGATCGGTTTACCCGTTGCTCCAGCCAACAGAGTGATTGAAACTTGAATGCCCAAGCGATCGAACCACTGCTGACTGCGGACCAGATTCAACTGGCTGAGGTCGTGCTGCCCTGCAGTGAGCTGGATCCGGCACTGAGTTTTTTCGTTGACCGACTGGGGTTTCGACTTGATACGATTTTTCCTGCCGATGCGCCGGCATTCGCAGTGCTCTCAGGACATGGATTGCGTTTGAGACTGGACNGTCACGCGTCAGGACCGAGCGGTGTACTGCGACTGCACTGTGAGGATCCGCAGCTGGTAGGGGACGGCGACCTGTGCCTGGAAGCCCCCAACGGGACCCGTATTGAGTTGGTCTCAAGCAGGTCTGTTGTGGACCTGCCGCCACTTGCGCAGTCGTTNGTTTTCAGCCGACTCGACGAGCATGCCGAATGGGGTGTTGGCCGCGCGGGTATGCGCTATCGTGATCTGATCCCAGGACGGCAGGGTGGCCGGTTTATTGCCTCGCACATCCATATTCCGGACGGCGGACCGGTGCCGGATTATGTCCATTTTCACCGTATNCGTTTCCAGATGATCTACTGCTATAAAGGCTGGGCCCGACTGGTCTACCAAGACCAGGGTNCGCCGTTTGTTCTCAATGCCGGTGACTGCGTACTTCAACCACCGATGATCCGCCACCGGGTGCTTGAGTGTTCCAACAACATGGAGGTCATAGAAATAGGCTGTCCAGCCCAGCATGAGACGTATGCCGACCACGACCTGATACTGCCCAGCCCGGAACTGAAGCCAGAACGGGATTTCGATGGTCAGGTTTTTGTCCGGCATGAGGCGGGGAAAGCAACCTGGGGCCCCTGGCGGATCGAAGGCTTTGAGTGCCGTGACCTAGGGATCGCAGCAGCGACAAACGATCTTGCCGGCGTTCGGGTAGTCCGCGTGGCACATGGCTCTCAGGCCAAAACCTGCAGTCACGACGGTGAGTTTCTATTCGCGTTCGTGTTACAGGGTTCGCTGACGCTGCTGCGTGAAGGGATTGAGCCGTTGGCACTCCACCAGGGTGATGCTATCGTGCTGCCCAGTGGTTTGAAGTATGCCCTGGTAGGATGCACAACTGACCTAGAGTTCCTGGAGGTCGCCCTGCCAGCCTCGTTCAAAACCGACTTTCACGCCGAAACAGCCATCTGAGGCCGGACCTGCCTGCTAGGGGTCAGATCGCTTCAGGCGGTTTTCCGATCCGCCCGGCGNCGCCGCAGTTTGATCGCTTGTTCCCTGTCGGGTGTGACCAGNGCCAGGGCGATGATCATCACGACCAGGGACAGCCAGACCCAGACAGAGTGGCTGTCGTTAAAGATCAGAATGCCCCACATCACCCCAGCGAGTGTCACCACGTAAGCGGTCTGGCTGGCGAATACGGGGCCCGCGTAAGAGACGAGGTAAAGAAAAAGACCGTAAGCNGTTACCCCNATCATGGCCATACCCAAAATTGCCCACTGTGGTCTACCCCAGGGCAAGATCAGCGGCTCAAAAGTGCCGGTAATCAGGACCAGCGGCGTCATGATGATCGAGGCNNCAAGAAACATGCCGCCGACGATGCTGTACACAGGGANATCCGGGGGCATCCGCACCGCAATGANCAGGTTTTCAANCGTGTAGCACAGCGCAGACCCAATGGCCAGCAGTACCCAAGGTACAGCTGAACGGTCGGGCAGACTTTCGCTCGGAGCGACCAGCAGTACGATGGAGACGACACCGAGCACGACACCCAGCATCCGTATTGCCGAAAGTCGTTCGATGCGAAGGACAGCAGCAGCCAGAAAGGTCATCAGCGGGACAGTTGCGACGGTAATCGACAGTACACCCGGCGACAGTCGTGATGCGGCGTAGAAGTAAGCGGTGCCGGGGATCACGGAGCCGACTATTCCGCAGATTATGGAAATGGTGATCACGTCACGTCGCAGGGGGAGAGGGCGTTTTAACAAAAAACCACCCGTCACCAGGATAGTTGCACCGATAAGGCAGCACCAGAAATTGATCCCAATGGGGTGTGCGCCACCTTCGGTGGCCATTTTGGCAAGCGAAAATGATAGTCCCCAGAGAACGCCCATGAAAAGAAGCAGGAACCAGGCCCGGCCGCTCCGGTGGACCGCTGCTGTTCCGGTGACCCCTCCCGGGCTGCTCTGATTAGGGTTAACGGCTTCGGGACCGGAATCTTGGCTTTGCATGGCCTTGGGCACTTTGTCAGGGTGCGGTACCCGTGCGGTGTAATCCAATTCAGGCGAACCCGGGATCAATTCGCCCTGGAATCCAGCCGCGGGATTCTAGCCCATGTGCTGGGTGGGGGTGCGACAATATACTGTGCAATGGGCGGTTAAGGAACGGCCTTATTCGTTCTCTTGGCCGAGATGGCCTGATAGGGACAGTCACTGCTAATTGGGATGGTTTTTGTGAATATGCGCGGGCGACAGCGGCGGTGGAATCAGGGTGCCATAGTCACGATCATCGTGCTTGGTTTTGTGCATGGGTGTTCCCTGGGCCCGCCTGACTCGGTGGAAAATATCTGTCACCTTTTCCGGGATCGTCCCCAATGGCAAGCGGCCGTGGTCAGGACCTGGACGCGCTGGGGTGTACCACCGGAGGTCACGATCTCATTCGTGTACCAGGAATCATCATTCAGGTCGCACGCCCGCCCGCCACGGGAAAAGCTACTGTGGATCATTCCCTGGAAGCGACCCAGCACGGCATACGGTTACGCCCAGGCGATCGACGCGACCTGGCAGCGTTATGCAGAGGCCGTGGGCGATTNATCCGCCGACAGAGCAGATTTCGCCGCTGCGACAGATTTTATTGGTTGGTACAACCATCAGTCCTTCACGGGTCTTGGGATAGATAAAAAAGACGCCCGCGCGTCGTATCTCGCCTACCATGAGGGCCACGATGGCTACCGGATTCGAACCTACCTGGCCAAACCGTGGCTGCTTCGGGTTGCCGGGAAAGTTGCAGCTCGTGCGGACCGTTATCGCAGCCAACTCGGCGAGTGTCCGCTGCCTTCCGGGTGAGATCGTCCGAGTCTGACCGGGGTGTCGAAAAGGGATATCCTTAACGCACTACGCTACCTCTTGACCCACGTGGTCTTCCAGCGCATACAATAAAGGTCATGACTCAGGAATACCTCGCCGCACTGTTAGAACATCTGACTGACTATGGGATGGAAGTGGTCGGAGCGATTGCCATTTTGCTGATTGGCAAGTGGTTCTCGGGGCGCGCGCACGATCTGGTTCTTCGGACACTCAACCGTCTCCCGCGGGTCGATGACACCTTAAAACCGTTCCTGTCGTCACTGGTCCGTTATTTTGTGATTGCGGTCACGCTGATTGCGGTACTGTCCCAGTTCGGTGTTCAGACCACCTCAATCATCGCTGTCCTGGGCGCTGCGGGACTCGCCGTCGGCCTGGCGCTGCAGGGAACGCTGCAGAACATCGCAGCCGGGATCATGTTGTTGCTGTTACGCCCGTTTCGGGTCGGCGATTACATAGATGCAGAAGGCATTGCGGGTACAGTCGATGTCATTGGCCTCTTCACTACGGACATGACGACCTTTGACGGTATTTACCGTTCGGTTCCAAATTCAGAACTGTGGAATCGCAATGTCCTCAACTACAGCCGCAACCCGACCCGGCGTCTCGATCTCCCGGTCGGCATTTCCTACGAAGATGACGTGGAGCAGGCCCTGGCGCTGTTGCTGGAACACCTCGGTCAGGACGAGCGGGTCCTGCCGGTTCCCGAGCCGCAGGTACTGGTCACCGGCCTGGGCGATTCGTCCGTCGATCTGACCCTGCGCTGTTGGGCCAACCGGACGGATTTCTGGTCGCTGCGGTTTGACCTGACCCGCAACGTCAAACTGTGGCTGGATGCTGCCGGGATCAGCATCCCGTTTCCACAACGCGATGTGCATTTGTATCAGGCATCCTCAACGCCCGGGACGGGTGAGTCTGAACAGGCTCCGATCAGTACGACCAAGAAGGTCACCAGCGGAACCTTGGGGCCTGATCACGAGGAATCGGAATAAGAAAACCCGAACCGTCGATCGTGAGCAGTGTTGCCAGCGCAGCGGACTGTGAGCAGGACATCTGGGTTTCAAGAAAATATTGAAGGTATCCTGAATCCTGGCTGCCTGCTTGACTGGCAGTGAAGGCATTCGACATCCCGGACTTGGCTTAACTTGGGAAACTCTAGCGAATGGACACCGATAGCAACGCGCTTCGAGAAACCCCCACCGGTTCCGTGGATACCGACGTTGCCGCCGGTATCCGGACCACCGAGCGTTTTCGTTGCTTTCCACAGCGAGATGATATGTTTAATCGCGCGTTCTGGGACGATACCATCCGCGGTCCCGAGACCATGGAGTTTTTTGACTCCTATCGAGTGGGGCCTGTATCGAGGCGGGGCGACGGCTTTACCCAGAAGGATTTCGCGCTGCGCAACGCAGCATGGGCGCNATCTGATGAGTTCTCCAGCCGNGGTCAGCACGAGGGAATCCGGGAGGGTTTCAACGCACTGTTACAACCGACCGTCGAACCGGCCGCGACACAGGTCGAGGTGGATGATCCGGATGCCATGGCGGCCGAGATCAAACGGATCGCGAAGCTTTTCGGTGCCGGAATCGTGGGCATTGCGCCTTATGACCCGCGCTGGACCTATGCAGGGCGAGTGGACTCGAAAACCTTTGAGGCCCGGGAAACCGGGTTGCCTGATGGGATGACCTCCGTGGTCGTGCTGGGCCACGAAATGGATATCGGTATGGTTGCAACCTATCCTTCGGCGATTGCCGGCGCGGCCACAGGAAACACTTATTCCGAAGAGGCATCGACGCTCATCCGCCTGTCTCAGTACATTCGCAATCTCGGCTGGCAGGCAGCCGGTTCCATGAACGATACGGCACTGGTGATCCCCTACGCACTGCAGGCCGGTCTCGGGGAGTACGCCCGCAACCAGTTGGTGATCACTCCGGAGTTCGGGCCCAGGGTCCGTTTTTCCAAAGTATTTACCGACCTGCCGCTGGCACACGATGGCCCGCGAATGCTCGGGGTGCGGGCATTCTGCGAGGTCTGCACGCGATGCACCGATGCCTGTCCGGTNAAGGCACTGCCCAGTGGGCCACCAACNGAAGAAAGGCCCAATCGGTCCGCTCTGCGTGGTGTCGTCAAGTGGACCTCCAATGCCGAGAAATGTTTCGGATTCTGGGCAGTTCTTCGCAGCGACTGTGCTATCTGTCTGCGGGTCTGTCCCTGGAACCGGGATTTCAGTCAATGGCCCAACCGGCTGTGGCGCTGGCTCGCCGCAAGGGGTGCCCGGCGCTGGCTGATCCGACTCGAAGGGGTCACCGGGCGAGGCCAGCGTCGGCGCAGTAAGCCCTGGTGGTTGCGTTCTCAAGCAGGAGAGCCCCAATCAACCCGTTGACCGCGCTACCTGCTTCGCAATGACATTAATTTTCACAGCAAGCAGTAAGCTGTTCTCCCCAAAACTGGCGCTGGGTTGTCGGGTAGTGCCCTGAGTGACTGATCGGCTTCCTTTGCACCGCCAGCAGTTCTGGGCTGGCAGCATTGCCGCGCTGGTTTCTGCGATCTTGTTTGCTTCGAACGTGGTTTTCTCCAGGGTTGCCTATGATTACGGCGCCAATCTGCATGCGCTGAATCTTGTCCGCACGCTGACGTTTCTTTGCTGCCTTGTCGTGGTGGTGTTTGCGACGGGCTCAAGTGCAAAGATGAAACGGGCCGAAATGCTGCGCTGTCTTTGGCTCGGTGTCCTGCTGTGTGCCGAGATGTACCTGCTGCTGGCGTCGATTCTGTTTATCCCGGTCGCGCTCGCGATCNTGGTTTTTTACAGCTANCCGCTGATGATCGCTTTGTGGGCGTGGGTTGTCGGCAAAAGTTCGTTCTCTCCGCTGGTTTTCATGGTCATGCTGGTGGCTTTCTCCGGCCTGGTCATCACGTTGACCGGCAGTGATCTGCTATCGGTCGGCTGGCAGGGGCGGGCCGGGATCGGCCTGGCTGCCTTTGCCGCATTGTGTTTGGCGGCGTTGTTGATTTTGAGTGAGCAAGTCCTGCAAAGACAGCATGTCCACCTGATGATGTTCTATATGCTGCTCAGCGCCACCGGTATCGTTCTCGTCATCTCCATGACCATGGCCGACCTCCACTGGCCGGAATCGTCACCTGGCTGGCTGGCGCTCAGTGCCAGTGCGGGCCTTTACGTGGGCGCGACGTTTCTACTCTTCCGGGCCGTAGATCTGGTGGGTTCGCTACAGACCGCCATCATCGACAATACCTCGCCGGTCTGGGCGATGATCCTTGGATTCATCGTGTTGTCGCAGTGGCTCAACTCCCGCGAGGTGGCTGGCGCTCTCGTCACAGTGGGCGCGGTCATGCTGCTGCAGTGGCTGCGTCGGCCCAAACCCGNTTGAGNGGTGGATCAGGCAGGGTCCTGTGGCTGGCGGTCGGCTCCGTTGCCGGGCGTTTTCGCGTCGGCACGCCAGGCCGCCAACAGAGCCCTGTAGCGGTAGTGCGGCATCTCCATCATCGCCGTCCTGACAGCGTGGCGCAGCACCCGGATGTCTTTTTCTGAAAGGTGCCGAAAAACCTCCCCGGGGGCATGTCGAAAGAGGTGAGCCAGAAGGAACGTGTCGGGAATCTGGTGCATCGGGGCATGGTGCCCCAGTGCCTGTCTCAACAGGTGAGTCCGCGCTGACGATTCCTGTGGGGTCAGGAACCGTTTGCTTGAAAGGTCCGGGCGATGGCGGGTAGCCTGAGCATCTCGGNGNTGTTTATCGCTATGTTCGGGTAATGCGGGGCGGCAGTTGTCCCTGANGCGGNGGACGCCGCAAGCACNNGGACNTGGATCGCCGGGTCCCAGCCCGTCAACATGTTCAGGTAGATGTCGGCACTGCTGAGCTGGTGGCCAAGGAAGAAAGGGCCCTCGNNCTCNCCCAGCGAGCGGTCGATGAACGCCATGATCAGGTCGAGTTTTCTCGACGCGCTGGAAGCCACGTCGGCTTCGCTACCAGGATCATCGGTGAAGTCGGAGGTATACAATTTACGCAGCAGGGCCTCCTGCAGCGTGTTGGTGAGATACACCATCCACTGCAGGTAGCGGGACCGGTCCGGATGATCGGCTGTCGGGCTCAGGCGGGATTCGGGATACTTGTCGGCCAGGTAGATACAGATCGCAGCCGACTCGATCATCACTTGGTCGTCAAAGACCAAAGTCGGGATTCGGCCGTGTGGATTCAGCTTGAGGTATTCGGGGTCTCGCTCGGTGTCGGCAGAGATGTCGACTTCAATCAGTTCGTAAGGAACACCGGCGACTTCGAGCACACACTGTGGTGAGAGGCTGGCGGCACCCAGTGCGCCATAGAGTTGATACATGGGGATTGGTCCTTAAGTCGATGTCCTGCCCGGACGGTGCCGGGCTGTGTTACAAATGAGTCTAGCGGTCGAATCCGTTCGGGGCCAGCGGATAGTGTCCGTCAGGCGGGCGGTAACACTGTTTATCAGTCGGGTCGGGCTAGATCAGTCAAGCATCGGTTCCAGCACTGGCCAGATATTGTCGAGGATGACCGGTTGGCCCTTCACAGACGGATGTATGCGATCACGCAGCATCAGGCCGGGCTGATCGTGTACACCTTCGAGAATGAAGGGCAGGAAACTCAGCTCATATCGATCTGCGAGGCTCTGGAAGACGTGTGTGAAGCGTTTTCTATAATTCTTTTCATAATTTGTGGGCAGTTGTACACCGGTTAATAGAATCTGCGCATTGCCGGCTTGGATCGTGTTAATAATTTGCTCGAGATTCCGAAAAATGACCGGGATGGGGAACGCTCGAAGGCCATCGTTGGCACCCAGTTCGAGAATCACGATCTCAGGACGCTCTTCTTCCATGAGGGCAGGGATTTGTGCGAGGCCGCCGGCAGTGGTCCGACCAGATTCGCTTTTGTTGATCACGCGATAGAGGGGGCGCTTTTGCGATAATCGCGCATCCAGCAGCTCGGGCCAGCTTTTCTCCTGTGGGATCTGATACGCATCACTGAGACTGTCGCCCAGAATCAGGATGTTGCCCGCGTAAAGCTTGACCGGCAGGCAGGACAACACAAGCNCAAGGATCAGACGGAACATGATGCCGATTCTCACAGCGAAGCAGCTCTCCCGGCAAGTGCAGACCCCGGACGGGCCCCTGACGATTCTCGACCAGGTGGATCTGGCGATCATGCCCGGGGAAGTGGTCGCTATCACCGGACCGTCCGGTTCCGGTAAGTCGACACTGATCGGATTGCTTGCGGGCCTGGAGACACCGACCAGCGGTTCCGTGTGTCTTCTGGGTCAGGAACTCTCGCTACTGACGGAAGATCAGAAAGCGGCGCTGCGGGCGGGCAACGTGGGTTTTGTGTTCCAGGCTTTTCACCTGATCAAGGGTCTGACTGCTGTGGAGAACGTCGAGCTNGCGCTGGAGTTGGCCGGCTCGAGCGGGCAGCGGCAGACCGCCCGGCGACTACTGGAGCAGGTCGGGCTCGGTGCCAGACTGAAGCACTACCCGGCACAGCTTTCCGGNGGTGAGCAGCAGCGCGTCGCCCTGGCCCGGGCTTTTGCCGTACACCCCGGTGTGCTGTTCGCCGACGAACCGACCGGTAACCTTGATGCGTCAAACAGTGAGATCGTGGCGGATCTGTTCTTTGATCTGCGCCGCCGCTACGGAAGCGCTTTGCTGCTGGTGACCCATGATCCTGCACTGGCGGGGCGCTGCGATCGGATTCTGACGCTAGGTGCGGGTGGAAGGTTGCAATCGTGACCCACATCTATCCTGTGTTTCGTGGTCTGAAGCACGACTGGCAGGCCGGTGGTCTGCCGGTCATTGCGCTGGCATTGACTGTCGCGGTCTGTGCCGTTACTTCTGTTGGTGTGTTCAATGACCGCGTGTGGCGGGCGATGCAGGGGCGGGCGGCCGANACGCTGGGTGCTGATCTGGTGATCCAGTCGCATGACCGGATGCCCTCAAAGATCAGGAACCAAGCCATGGCCCTAGGGCTTGCAGTCAGCCAGCAGATCGAATTCAGCAGCATGATTCTGACCGATAGCGGTATTCCACGGCTGGTATCGGTCAAGGCCATTGATGAACACTATCCCCTGCGTGGCACGCTTCAAACCTCCGGNCGACTCTTCGCNCCGGCTGAAACAGCAGACACACTGCCTGCACCGGGGGAACTGTGGGCACATGCCAGGCTGTTTGCCGAGGTCGGCATCAGCGTCAACGACGAGGCCCGTCTTGGAGAGCAGCGATTCCGTGTGACAAGGGTGCTTGTGCAGGAGCCCGACGGCTTCGCTTCGTTTTTCGCGATGGCGGCGCCCAGAGTGCTGATGCGTCTGACGGATCTCGCGGCGACGGGCCTGATCTCATCGACCAGTCACGCGCATTACCGGCTCCAGGTCGCCGGCGCCGCTGACGATCTCGATGAATTTTCACGATGGCTGGATGCCGAGGGTAGCGAGGGCCTGGAACGCCGCACCGTAAAGAATGCCCAGCCNGCGGTGCGCACGGCACTGGATCGTGCGTCAAGCTACCTCGGTCTCGCCAGCCTCTCGGTTCTGATTGTGGCCGGCGCCGGAATCTTTCTGGCAGCGCTGTTTTACGCTAGAGAACAGTCTTCCGCCGCGGCCGTCATGCGCTGCCTGGGCGCGAGCCACAGACGGATCCTCGGGACCTTCGTCTTCAGAATGGCACTGGTCGCGTTCGTCGCGTCGTTGCTGGGGGCCTTACTGGGGTATATCGGCCAGACTTACCTCGCTTCCCTGGCTGAAAGCAGGCTCGGTTTCGCGCTCCCATCGGCCACGATCTGGCCCCTCGCGACCGGTGTTGCGGTCGGCCTGATTGCCGCGACCGGTTTTGGCCTCGCTCCCTTGCTGAAACTGCCAAAGGTCTCTGTTTTGGGTCTTCTGCGTCAAGAGCAGACCGTCGCCCCGCCTTCGGCGTGGCTGTCGATTGGCCTGGTTTTTCTGACCACTGGCGGACTCGTTCTCTGGGAGGCAAAGGATCCCGTACTGGCCCTGTGGGTGCTGGGTCTCACCATCGCGCTGGTGATTGGCCTGANCGTGGCGGGTTGGGCTGCGCTCCGGGCAATCGGACAGATCAGGCTGTCTAGCCCGACCAAGCGCTATGTGCTGTCCAGCCTGGCGCGCCGTGCAGGTACCGGCACCGTGCAGGTTCTGGCATTCGGGTTGGGTATCACCGCCCTGCTGATGGTCACGGTGATGCGTAGCGATCTCCTGGAGAGCTGGATGGGTTCGATTCCGCCCGGCACACCGAACCGGTTCCTGATCAACATTCAGCCAGGCGAGGGAAAAGCAGTGAATGAGTTTCTGACCGCAGAGAAGCTCAGCAGCCGCGGCATGTTTCCCATGACCCGGGGCCGCTGGATCCGGCATAACGGCCGCGATGTCAATACCGGGGCCTACACTACGGGGCGNGCGAGTGGCGANCGGGCAACACGGGGNTTCAACCTGACCTCCGCAGNGGCGCTGCCGTCCGGCAATCGTGTTGTCGAAGGNTCGTGGTGGATGCAGGNGCAATACGGGGAGAAACTGCTGTCTNTGGAGCGNGATTTTGCCAGCGAACTGGGCATTCGTCTGGGCGACGANCTCACCTTCNGTATTGCNGGCACAGAAGTGACNGGCCGGGTNGTGAATCTGCGCGAGGTNGCCTGGGACAGTTTTGAGGTGAATTTCTTTGTGATCGCGTCTCCTGGGTTACTCGAAGGCCAGCCAAGAACCTACATCACCAGTTTCTTCATGCCGCCAGGCAATACGCAGACCCCGGGCAGGCTCTTGGAACGTTTTCCTTCGGTCACGATGTTCGATGTCGAGGCCTTGTTGCGCCAGGTCAGGTCAATCATCCGGCAGGTGAGTGTTGCCGTGCAGTACGTTTTCCTGTTCACTCTGTTGGCTGGTGTCGCGACCCTGATTGCTGCGGTGCAGGGCGGTGCCGTCGAACGCAGTCGCGACGCGGCTGTGTTGCGGGCACTTGGATCCAGTACCCGCCGCCTGTGGTTGGTGCAGTTTTGCGAGTACACATTGCTCGGGGGGATTGCCGGTCTGCTGGCAGCGGGCTGTTCGGTCCTTTCGGCTTCGATCCTCGCCAGCGAAGTTTTCGGGTTTGTGCTGACGCCCGGATGGTCTGTCTGGGTATTCGGTTTTGCCGGAGGCGCAGTGGGAATCGGCACAGTGGGCGCGCTGGTTATCGTGGGGGTCGTCAGGCGAGCCCCGCTCAGGAGCCTGGCACGGTGATTGATCAATCTGAAAAAGACCGGCATCTGGTGCGAGTGGCGTTGCTAGACTGTGGGTTCAAATGAAGATGACTCGATGAATCTTACTGCCGAGGAGAAGTCTCAACGCTCCCGCCTGAACGATTGGTATCAGTTGGGACAGAGCCCGCTGATGCTGTCGATTGAACGATCTGTCTGTGGTTGTGACTACGGTGCCAGTAGCTGGACGACGCAGGCCGAGGCGCAGGAGATCGCTTCGCTGCTACAGCTCGAACACCAGACGATGCTGCTTGACCTGGGGTCCGGCTCCGGTTGGCCCGCTCTTTACATGGCAAAGATCACAGGCTGCGATGTTGCCCTGGTCGATCTGCCCGTTGAGGGGCTCCGCATCGCCCGGACGCGGGTGGAGCAGGATAACAATTCGGGTGCCTGCTGGGTCGCGGTTGCCGATGCTGCAGAATTGCCGTTCGGGGTGGCCACCGTCGATGCGCTGTGCCACGCAGACCTTCTATGCTGCCTCAAGAGAAAGCTAGAGGTGTTGTCCGATTGCAGGCGCGTCCTGCGCCCCGGTGGACGCATGGTTTTTACGGTGATATCGGTTGTGCCAGGTCTGGCACCGGTCGACCATGTGCGGGCTGTGACCAGTGGGCCTGAGTTTATAGAATCGCAAGCCAGTTACCCGGTACTGCTTGCCGAGGCCGGCTGGACAGTTATCGAGCAGCGGGATATCACCCGCGAGTTCACAGTTTTGACTCGTCAGCGACTGACCGCTGAATTGAAGCAAAGGTCGAAACTTGAGGCGCAGACCAACGCGACCGAGGTCGAAGAACGTATTGCCGGTGGCAGATCGAGGTTGCTCGCGTTGTCAGATGGGCTGCTGAAAAGAGAACTCTTCATCGTGAGCCATGATCAATGAAAACCAGAGCCTGGAGTGCCGCTTTCATCCTCGCCACGGGCTTTGTCCTGCTGCTCTACAACGGAGGGTCGCGATTCATCATGGGCCTGATGTTGAAACCCATGGTCGACGATCTGAACTGGAGCCGGGCCACGCTGTCGTTGACGGTGACCGTGTTCATGGTGGTCTCAGCAGTTGTCTTGCCTTTTATAGGGCGACTTGTCGATCGTTATAGTATTCGAGTCGTCCTTCTCGCCTCGATTCTGTTGTCAAGCGCAAGTATCGCACTGATGAGCATGATCCAGACACCGTTACAGGCTGTGGTGCTTTACGGTGTGTTGTTTGGCTTGGCCACGGCGGGCACCTCGGCCGCGCCCATTGGTGTAATGATCAGCCGTTGGTTTCCTGAGCGCCTCGGAATGGCCAACAGCATTGCAATCTCAGGACTGGGTGTCGGGCAACTGGCCATCATACTGTTACTCACATCCCAACTTGAGGTCATCGGCTGGCGCGGTGCTTTTCTGGCGTTGGCGGGCCTCGGCCTGATACTGATCCTGCCGCTCACGTTGCTGAAAATTCCACAAGCCACACCACAGGGCACTGGAGACCGAGAGGAGCCCTCGACCAGCACCGGGCCGGGACCGACCGTCTCGGCCTCTCTGCGTGAACCGAGGCTGTGGTGGCTGATCGTGATCTATGGGATCTGCGGGTTCCAGGACTTCTTCATAGCGACCCATGTGGTGGCCTACGCGCGGGACCAGGGCGTTGGAACCATTCTGTCCGGCAATCTGTTTGCCTTGATGGGGTTGGTTGGGCTTGCCGGTGTGTTCGTCGCCGGATTTGCGTCCGATCGAGTCGGTCCGATTCTACCGACACTGGTGTGCTTTGTGCTGCGGATCGTGGTGTTCGGGGTGGTCATGGTGACGGGATCTGTCTTTGCGATCGTCGGGTTTGCCCTGGTCTACGGCTTTACGTTCTGGATAACGGCACCGCTGACCATCGTTTTTGTCCGCCAGTATTTCGGTACAGCACACCTGGGAACACTCACCGGCATCATCGTCATGGTTCACCACGCCGCCGGTGGACTGGGAGCCTACACCGGCGGTGCTGCTTATGATGCGCTCGGCAGTTACCAGGTTGTTTTCCAACTGATGCTGATCCTTTCTGTGGCAGCGTTGTTCATCCCCTGGCTGATGGCTAAGGCCCGGCATTCCACGACCGGAGTTTAAAGAGTCTATTAATCACTTGGGCAGTTACGCCCGGTTGTGACGCCTACACCTCAAAGCGGCGCACCTTTCCGGGGCGCGCTTGTGGTCGTATGATTAGCCGACACTCGTTCACTCGAAGGACCGAAATTTGCCCAGATCAATGGTTGTCAGTCTGCAGCCCGACGCGGTTGAAGCCGGGGCGAACGTGCTTCGGGCTGGCGGCAATGCCGTCGATGCGGCGCTGGCCTTGGCTTTTGTTCAGACCGTAGTAGATCCCATGATGTGTGGGATCGCCGGATTCGGCAGCATGCACCTTTTTCTGCCTCGAAAGGGTGTGCATGAGATCATCGATTTCCACGGACGTGTGCCGGCTGCGGCAACGCCGGAAATGTGGCAGGACCGCATCCTGGGGGAGACCGAAGACGGCTTCGGTTTCATCCTTGAAGACGCGGTCAATGATATCGGCTACCAGTCCATCACTACGCCTGGAACATTGAAGGCGTTCTGGCAGGCCCATCAGCGATTCGGCTCCAGACCTTGGCCTGCATTGCTGGAATCAGCGATCCGCTACGCGTCTGATGGCTACGTCGTTACTCCGGGGGTATATGGCTACTGGACCGGTGCCGGTCTGCCGGGAAGAGTCAGTGTGCGGGACCGACTCGGCTTCTGCGCTGATGGACGGCAGGTCTACTTTGACCCAGATGGCCAGGTGATGCCGATCGGCAGCATCGTACGCAATCCCGGATTAGCACAGACCTACGAGCGGCTTGCGACTGACGGGGCAGATGTTTTCTACACGGGCGATATCGCCCGGCAGATCGATTCGGACATGCAGCGCAACGATGGGTTGCTTAACGCCCGTGATCTTGCTGACTATGCGACAGAGTCACACGAACCGTTGTGGGGTGACTATCGTGGCTTGAAGGTGGCGACCAATCATCCACCGGGTGGCGGCATCATGGTCATCGAGATGCTCAATATTCTGGAACGATTTGATCTTGTCGCGATGGGCCACAACTCCTCGGACTATATCCGCACGGTCGCAGAAGCGATGAAAATCGCCACCGCTGATAAGGACAATCACGTCGGTGACCCACGCTTCGTCGAGGTGCCGGTCGAGCGACTGATCAGCAAGGACTATGCGATACAGCAGGCCGCTGCGATCTCGCGCGGCGAGAAGGCCCATGTCGAGCGCCTCGGACTGAGCGAGTCGCCCGGTACCACCCACCTGTGTGTATCCGACAGCGCCGGCAACATCGTCTCCATGACCCATTCCCTGGGCATGATGTCCGGTGTGATCACCCCGGGTCTGGGGTTCATGTACAACGGCTGCATGGGAGTCTTCGACCCCCGACCAGGCCGGGCCGGCTCCATTGCACCGGGCAAGTCGCGCTTCAGTTCAATCTGTCCCACCATCCTGTTTGACGGGGATCGCCCTATTTTGACGCTGGGTGCTCCGGGTGCCACCCAAATTGCGATGGGTGTACTGCAGACCATACTGAATGTGGTCGATTTCGGCATGACCCCTCAGGAGGCCGTTCTCGCACCGCGCTTTTCAGCGACCAGCGATGCCATTACCGTGACGGCCCGGATACCCCGCTACAGCTACGCCGAACTTGAAGATGCCGGTTACCGGTTTATCCGCAGTGCTTCGAGCTATGACATCGCCTCCGTGCATGCGATCGGCTTTGACCGGGACGGCGAACCAGCCGGCGGTGCCGACATCGTCTACGGTGCGGGTATGGCGCTCAAGGTCTGACCGACCCGACCAGAACCGTCAAGCGGTTGTTTCGCGGCTGCGCAGCAGATTGCGCTGAATCTTGCCGCTGACGGTTTTCGGCAGTTCGTCGACGAACTCGATTGACCGGGGATACTTGTAAGGGGCCGTGTACTGTTTCACGTGGTCCTGAAGTTCACTGACAAGATCGTTGCTGCCACGCTCCAGGCCTGGGTCGGCCAGGACTACGAATGCTTTCACGATCTCGCCGCGTTCTGGGTCCGGCACACCGACGACAGCGCTCTCTTGAACCGCCGGGTGGCTGATCAGGGCGTTTTCGACCTCTTGTGGGCCGATCCTGTAGCCCGCCGAATTGATGATGTCGTCGGTCCGGCCGACATAGAAGAAGTATCCGTCGTCGTCCTGGTAGACGTTGTCCCCGGTTCTGAACCATTGGTTGTCGTCGCTTTTAAAAAGGGCCTGGCCGGTACGTTCCGGGTCATTCCAGTAACCCAGCATCATCTGCGGGCTGGGCAGTCGAATCAACAGCTCGCCCTGGTCTCCACATCCGCCCAGTGAACCGTCGGGCTTAAGCAATCCAGTCTCTATGCCGGGCAGAGGCCGTCCCATGGAGCCCGGCTTGACGGGCATCCAGGGGTAGTTCAGCACTGTCATCAGGACCTCGGTCTGGCCATAGCCATCAAGCAGGGGCACTCCGGTCAGTACCTGCCAGGCATCAAGAATCTCCGGGTTGACCGATTCACCGGCTGAAACGGTAAGTTTCAGTGCTGAGATATCGATGCCGGAGATGTCTTCGTGGATCAACCTTCTAAGCTCAGTCGCCGCTGCGCAAAATACTGTGACGCCATAGCGCTCGATCAGCTCAAAACGCCGGCGAGCCTCAAACGGGCCGTCATAGAACAACACTGCGCTGCCCTGGCTCCACGGCCCGAACAGTATGCTGGTGCCAGCCTTGGACCAGCCGGTATCGGCTGTACACCACATGGTGTCGTCGGGGCCCAGTGACAGCCAGTGCCGGGCTGAAAGTCGCCACGCGTACAGGCTGCGGCCGGGGTGACAGACCCCCTTGGGGTCACCAGTCGAACCGGAGGTGTAGTACATGATTGCTGGCTCCTCCAGGCCGAGATCACAGGCATCGAAATCTTCAGCGCACTGCCTGGTGATGTCATGCGTGGCCCAGCCGGTCATCGATCCGTCGACAACAAGCTTTGCTTTCAGTGCCGGGAGATGATCTTTGAACTTGCTGCACTGCTCGGCAATGGTGATCACGGCAACGGCCTGAGAGTGTTCCACCCGGTAGGCGATGTCTTTGACCGTCAGCATGGTGATACACGGGATCGGCACGGCCCCCAGTTTGAAGCACGCCGTCAGGCAGATCTGCCACTCGGGAATTCTCGGTAGCATGACGATCACACGATCGCCTTGGCGTATTCCTTGTCCAGCCAGCCAATTAGCGACCTGATTTGAGCTCCTGGCGATGTCCGCAAATGTCAGAACGCGTTCGCAATCGGCCGCGTCGCACCAGATAAGCGCGATTTTGTCGGGATCCTTTGCGAACCAGTCGACAACGTCACGCCCGAAGTTGAACGTTGCCGGCAGGTCAAGACGATGGGAACGACAGACCGATTCATAATGGTTCATTCATTAAACCCCTAAGTCAAACGGCAGCGGCAGAGTTAGGCTTTGTGTCGCAGTTGCTACACAGATCGTGTGCCTGTCTGTAGGTTCCATGGCCCTGAGGCTTGGTCCTGTGCCCGGTTCCCCGGAGAAGCAGATCATGCTTAAACCGGGAGGGTAAGTCTATGCGCTGGCTCCGCTCGTTGTCTGAACCTGACCCGGGTTTCTTTGACTGGGTGGAACCATAACCAAGGAGACAACCGTGACATAGATCAAGCCCTGTGGGCGAAGCCGAACTGTTCTAAGGAGGCGAGCGGCACTGAGATGTGGTTGACTGACTGAAAAAACTATGCGACAAGACCTTCTCGGTTCTTGATACCGGTTTCCCATCTCCAGAGAAAATGGAAAGAAAGCTCAGCACCATACTGGCCTCGGACGTGGTCGGCTTCAGCAAAATGATGGCCGCTAACGAGGAACAGACGCTTGATCTGCTCCGCCAGAGGCGCCAGGTTATTGATGGCCTGATCGTCGAATATAGCGGCAGTATATTTGGCAGTGCCGGTGACAGCGTGATCGCCGAGTTTCCAAGCCCCATCAAGGCGACGGAATGTGCGGTCCAGATGCAAGGCAAGATGCAGGCCATGAACGAGGACGTTCCAGAAGAGCGGCAAATGATCTTCCGTGTTGGCATTAATCTCGGTGACGTAATGGTCGCTCAGGACAATCTGTTCGGGGATGCGGTCAATGTGGCGGCGCGACTAGAGTCGGCTGCGAAACCTTCGGGAATCTGTATCTCCCAATCAGTGTTCGATATGGTCAGCCAAAAAATCAAGGTCTCCTACGAAGACGCCGGGGAGCTTGATCTGAAAAATATCGAATATCCCGTGCAGGCGTATTTCGTGATCCAGAGTAAAGGTGCCACGCGTTACACCCGGGGTGCCTCCGATGCGCCCCAGGTCACGGTGGAACAAGCCGAGCCAGGCTCTCTGGCGGTAATGCTGTTTAAGAACCTGAGCAAAGACGAGGAGCAGGCTTATTTCTGCGAAGGGTTTTCAGAGGATCTGATCTCGGCGTTGTCCAGGTATCGAAAACTGCTGGTGGTCTCTGGGAACGCCAGTTTCGCCTACCGGGACAAAGCAAGCAGCCCAAAGGAGATCGGCCGCGAACTCGGGGTGCGTTACATCCTCGAGGGGAGCGTCAGAAAACTCGGGCCGAAGATGCGAATCAGTACCAGCCTGATTTCGGCCGACCGGGAGAACACGGTCTGGTCGAACAAGTTCGATACTACGATGGACGAGATTTTCGACATACAGGATGAACTGGTCGAGACGATTGTCTCGACCATCGTGGGACGGGTAGAGGCCGATGCGACTCAGCAGTTGTCGACATCCAGGCCGGAGAATCTGGCTGCTTACGATCTTGTTCTGCAGGGACTGGAGCATCACCGGCGAAGTGGTGTTACTGGTGAGAACGCCAGAAAGGCCTATGATCTGTTCGAGAAAGCCATCGAAATCGAACCCGGTTATGCCCGGGCCCACGCCTGGCGGGCCTGTTCACTGGCCAACGTCGCAGAGTGGTATCCAGAGGAATTTGACGAAGACTGGATCGATGACTGCACCGGTTCGGTGACCAAGGCCCTGGAGATCGANCCCAATGANCCGGAAGGTCACCGGATCATGGGNGCGATCAAGCTGGAGGCCCGCGATTATGAGTTGGCCCGGTACCACCATGAAAAGGCCCGTGAACTCTGCCCCAGTGATGCCTACATNCGGGCCCGCTACGCGACACTGCTNATTTACCTGGGCCAGCCGGAACCGGCACTCGAGGAGATCCACCTGGCCATGCGCATTGACCCCTTCTGNCCGGATCTGCTGTTTGAAGATGAAGGCATCTGCCAGTTCTGGTTGGGTTACCTGAGTGAAGCTGCTGAAAGCTTCCGTAAGCTGAAGGTCCCAACCCGTAACAGCTTGTTCTACCTGGCTGCAACACTTTCAAAAATGGCTGAAGCTGAAAAAGCAACGGAAACTTTGAAGCAGGCGAATACGACGACGGGTCTGAGCGTGGACCGGTTTATCCAGTCCCAGGCTTACNGGGAAGAAGAACGGATTGCTGAACTTCGCCAGGCACTGGAGTCAATCACTGACTGACCTTTGTGGCTTTGCCACTCGCCCGCCTGGGGTGAGGTCATCGGCTGAATTCACTTTGGTTGGATTGAGAGATTGACGATGTCAAACCCGGCACTGCCTGCAGGTCCTTTCGTTACCACTGTGGTTGGCAGTCTTCCTAAGCCCGCC
The DNA here is from genome assembly GCA_002718155.1 of Pseudomonadota bacterium. Taxonomy (GTDB): domain Bacteria; phylum Pseudomonadota; class Gammaproteobacteria; order Arenicellales; family UBA868; genus UBA9619. The sequence continues at coordinate 32,292 of PBDS01000063.1, read as the reverse complement.
TGGTTGCAGGAGAAACTACCGCTTAACANCCNCGGCAAGCAGGTGCACGGCAAGGGCGCGGCCTGGCTGTTNGANGGTAANCAGCTGCACGCTGCCCAGGACGATGCCGTGCGGGTTGCCCTGCATGACCAGGGTCTCGCCGGTATTGATGTAGTCAGCGATGGCGAGCAACGCCGGACCTCGTACGTGACCACCGTGGTCTCGCAGCTTGCGGGTTTCGATTACAGCGTACTGGCCAAAAAGTGGGTGCGGAACAATCGCCGGCTGGCCGAGGTCGGCCGCTGTACTGGAGAGGTAGACTGGCAGAAGCCCATTCTGGTCGATGACCTGCGTTTTGCCCTGGCCCACACCCAAAGGCCAGTGAAGATCACACTGCCCGGACCGATGACAGTCGTGGATTCAACGCTCGATGAGTTCTATGGAGACGAGCGTACCCTGGCGATCGCTGTCGCGACGGCCCTCAACAAGGAGGCGCGCGCACTGGATGCGCTGGGACCCGCTGTCATCCAGTTCGACGAACCGGTATTCAGCCGCTACCCCGATAAGGTCGCCGAGTGGGGGGTCGACGCCCTGGACCGCTGTGTCGAGGGTATTCAAGCGGCAAGCTGCGTACACGTGTGCTACAGCTACCCGATGCCGGGTGTTCCACGGCCGATCGTCGACAGTTATCCTGCCATTCTCTCAGAACTCGAACGCTCGCAGGTCGATCAACTCGCGCTTGAATTCGAGGCCTCGGGTCTGAATCCGCAACTGCTCGAACTCTGCCCGTCCAAGACCGTGCTGTTCGGCTGCATAGATAATGGCGCCCTCGGTTTTGAGCGCGTCGAGACTGTCGAGCAGGTCGCCGACAGTCTGCTGGCGGCCGCGGAGTATCTTTCTCCTGACCGGATCCAGGCCGCTCCGGACTGCGGCCTGCTGCCACTGGACGTTGCGGTCGCGCGGCGCAAGCTCGAGGTCATGGTGGCCGGTGCCAGGCTGGCGCGCAGCCGCCTTTGAATCCCGGTCGCTCACGCGCCGAGGATCCGGCTGGGTAAGCGCGTTGCGGCCAGGGCCTGCCACAGGCTAATTCACCTTCAGAACGCCACCTGGTCTGCTCCTTTCAGGGCCAGCATCTCTCTGGCCTCGTCCGGTGTTGCAATCTCCAGAGACAATCGTTCCAGGATCCGACGAACGATGGAGACCTGTTCTGCGTTTGACGTCGCCAGGCGGCCNTTGCCTGCATAAAGACTGTCTTCCAGGCCGACTCGGACGTTGCCGCCCATCACGGCACTCATGGTGACCAGTGGTATCTGGTGGCGGCCACCGGCCAGTACGCTCCAGATGTACTGNTCTCCGAACAGCTTNTCNGCGATCCGGCGCATGTGGGTGACGTTCTCCGGGTCAGCGCCAATGCCGCCCAGAATGCCGAAAATCGACTGAACGAATAATGGTGGTTTGACCAGGCCCCGGTCTAGGAAGTGAGCGAGGTTATACAGGTGGCCGATGTCGTAGCACTCGAACTCGAAACGGGTTCCGCAGCCTTCACCCAGNTCCTGGAGGATGTNTTCGATATCCTTGAAGGTGTTGCGGAAGATGAAATCACGGCTGTTCTCCAGGTGAGCACGTTCCCACTCGAAGCGAAACTCGTCATACCGGGCCAGCATCGGGAACAGGCCAAAGTTCATCGAGCCCATGTTCAGTGAACTCATCTCGGGTTTGATCCTGAGTGGCGCCGCCAGTCGCTCATCGACGGTCATACCATGACCGCCGCCGGTGGTGATATTGATCACCGCATCGCAAGCTTCCTTGATGGGNGGNAGAAACTGCATAAACACATCCGGGTCAGGTGTCGGTCTGCCGTCGTCAGGATCGCGGGCGTGCAGGTGGAGCACCGCGGCGCCGGCTTCGGCGGCCGCGATCGACTGCTCCGCGATATCCTTGGGCGTCAGCGGTAGGTGGGGTGACATGCTCGGCGTGTGTATCGATCCCGTACTCGCACAGGTGATGATGACTTTTCGGCTGGCGGCCATAGGTTTCTCCTGGTATTGGGTTGATCTTCAGAGCCGGGCTTCGTCTTGACTGATCGAACCTGTGCTCGAGTCGGGCTTGCAGGGCTCAGCGTCGCCGAATGGGCCTGATGTTTGACCCGCTATGTTAAGCCCTGGAGGCAGGGCAGAGAAATACTACGAGGGCGCNTCCGCCCTGTCGAGGCACCTTCTGTCATCGCTAAATACCATTCAGCCGAAGGTTNCAGGACTGAAAGCTGTAATATCAACTTTTTTTGAGTGAATTGTTTGTCTGGCCAACGGCACNGGTCCGTCGCAGGCCGCTGGAAAGAGCCGGTATTCGGCAACAAAAAGGAGAGCGGGACATGGGCAAGGATGTTGTCGGCATTGCTGGCTGTGGCGCAATGGGGCTGCCGATGGCCCTGCGTCTGGCCGATGCCGGTTATGAGGTCTGGGGTCACGACGTGAGGCCGGCGGCCGAATTTGGTGGATTTGCCAGCCGTATGGTTGCAGATGCAGCAGGGTTTTCGAGTCGCTGCAACATCGTGATCTCAGTGGTGCGGGATGCTGCCCAGACTCGTGCTTTGCTGTTCGGTGATTCACAGGGCATCGTAAGAGGGCCGCAGATCCCGGATGTTCTGGTCATCAGTTCTACGCTGTCACCCCGCTTTGTTCGGCAACTGTGTGAGGAGTTGCCGGAGGGTGTGGCACTGGTCGATGCGCCGATGAGCGGTGCGCCCTACCGGGCCAGAAGTGGCACGCTCTCGTTCATGCTGGGGGGATCGGACGATGTGCTTGAACGACTCATCCCGCTGTTTAGGGTGATGGGGCAGGACATCTTCCGGATGGGGTCGGTTTCCATGGGCATGACGACCAAAGTTCTCAACAATTACTGTGCGGCCACCTCGGTGGTTGCGACCCACAGGGTACTCGGCATGGCGCGGGCGCTCGGGCTCGATCAGAGATACCTTTTGAAGGTCATGAAAGTGAGTTCGGGTTCAAACTGGTTTGCTGACCACATCGATCAGATTGACTGGGCCAGGGAAGGATATTCCGCCTCAAACACCGTTGGCATCGTAGAGAAGGACGTCGAGTCTGTTCTTGACGCCATATCAGAACACCCGGCTGTGCCACACGCGCCGTTGGACGATGCTCTGCTCGCGTCGCTACGCACCTTGGAACCCCTGGAAATCGATTGATCGCTCGGTTGAGAGACTGGTACGCCTTGTCGAGCCGAATGGTCCAGGAGGTCCTCTCAAAAGGCGAAGCGCGGACACGTACAGGGNCGGGTTCACGAGTCCTTTTTGGTCGATCGCTACTCTGACGCNTTGAATATATCCACCCGGCACGGTCTCGGTGAAGCCGCCACGATGGTGGTCATTCTCGCTTTTGTCATGAACCTGATGTCGCGGGGAATGGGCGAGACATTTGCGGTCTTTCTGCTGCCGATCGAATCGGAAATGGGTTGGACCCGGGCGACCCTGGCCGGCATCTACGCACTTTACATGGGTGCCCACGGTCTGGCCGGAATCGTTGTTGGCTGGTGTGTGGATCGAGTCGGTCCCCGGGCGGTTTATACCGGTGGTCTGGGGCTTTATGGGCTCGCTTTTTCACTGGCGCAGTTCGGCACTGCGCCCTGGCACTTCTACCTGACGACCGGTGTCATTGCCGGTGTCGCGATGACAGCGATCGGCATGACCACCGCAACAGTGCTGATCACGCGCTGGTACCAGGGCCCAAGGGCCGGTCAACTGTCTCCGGCGATTTCGATCACGTATGCCGGCATGGGTGCTGGCGTGATGTTGTGGATCCCCGTCACCCAGGTGCTGATTGATTCGATAGGCTGGCGACAGGCTTATGGAGTGCTCGGTCTGATCTTGTTTGCGGGGGCTGTAGTCGTCTACCTGTTACCGTGGCAACGCNTGTCTCGGCCAACCGATCCAGGTTTGTCGACCACTTCCAAGGCTGGTGCCGGGAGTCATAAATCTGGTAGCTCCGACCTTAGGTCTGCACTTCGAACACCGGTCTTCTGGTCCCTTTTCATGATTCTGTTTNTCACTGCCGTTGCCATTTACCTGGTCTCACCACAGATGGTGGCTTATCTGGTCTCGGTCGGATTTGGTGCCACCACCGCGTCACTGGCCTTCAGCGGACATGGGTTTCTCACGGTGTTCGGTATCGCAGGAACCGGATGGTTGGCAGGCCAATACGGTTCACGGCGGATTGTGACGTTGTCCTATGCGATGACGATTACTGGCATTATCGGTCTGGCAACTCTGATGGCTTTTCCGGTACTCCTTCTGCTGGCTCTGGCAATCGTACCGCTGGGTTTGAGTCAGGGGTCGAGGGGCCCCATCGTGTCAGCACAGGCCTCGCGGGTATTTGCCGGCAGGGGNTTGGGTGCGATCTANGGCGCGATGACCATGGGTGTGGGTCTAGGGGGNATGATCGGCACNTGGTTGTCGGGGGTTCTGTANGACCTGAGCGGTGGCTACACGCCTGCTTACGTGCTGTCTGTTTTGTGTGCATTGATCGGTGTGTTCGTGATCTGGAGAATCCGTGATCCCGTCCAGCGTTGAAGCCATCTTGAATCACTCGATGTGATCTCAGACGACCCAGGTCAAGGTGACAGGTAGTTGGCTGTTCTGCAATTGGGTTAATCTAGCGCCAGTCGAAGGATCAAGACAAAATTGTGTCAAAAGGCGGGACAGCATGAGCATCCGATTTGAAAGGGAAGGGCGCCTGGCATGGGTCACGATTGACCGGCCGGAGGCGATGAATGCGCTGGACATGGCGCACAACGAGGAACTGAACCGCGTCTGGGCAGAGTTTCGCGATGACCAAGACCTGTGGGTGGCGATTCTCACGGGTGCTGGAAACAAGGCTTTCTCCGCCGGTGCTGACCTGAAAACGCTGATTCCAGCCCAGGGTGAGGGCGTGATGGAAGACTGGAACTTCGGCGGTATCACCCGGGGGTTTAAGACTTTCAAACCCATCATCGCCGCTGTCAACGGCGTTGCGCTGGCCGGCGGCCTGGAAATGGTACTTGCCTGTGACCTCAGGGTTGCCGCAGACCATGCCCGGCTCGGTCTGGCCGAGGTCAAGTGGGCGATCATTCCAGGTGCCGGGGGTACCCAACGTCTGCCCCGCGCCATACCNCTGGCTCGCGCGATGGAAATGATTCTGACCGGTGATCCCATAACGGCTGACGAGGCATATCAGTTGGGCCTGGTTAATCGGGTGGTCAGCGCGGACAGTCTGATGGCCGAGGCCCGGTCACTNGCAGAAACCCTGCTGGCTCGCGGTCCCCTGGCGCTACGCGCTGCCAAGCAGGCTGTCCTGGAAGGNGNCAGCCTCAGCTTCGACCAAGGACTGGCACTGGAACTCGATCTGTTCAGCAAGGTCATGCGCACCGAAGATGCTGCGGAAGGTCCGCGGGCCTTCGCCGAAAAACGCTCACCGAAGTTCCAGGGAAGGTAGGACCCATGCCACTCGAAACACCCACGGCGTCGTGGATGAGTGAAGAGCATCGACTTTACGCCGACTCCATTCGGCGGTTTCTCTCCGATGACTACATGCCGCACCTCAAACGCTGGAGCGACCAGGGTTTTGTAGATGCGGATTTCTGGGAAAAAGCCGGAGAGGCCGGTATTCTCGGCGCATCGATTCCCACCAGTCACGGTGGTTCCGGGGCAGATACGACCTTCGACGCGATCACGACCTACGAACAGGCGCGCCTCGGTGATTTCAGCTGGGGATACAGCATTCACACGATCGTGGTGCAGTACGTCATTGCCTACGCCACTGAAGAACAGAAGCACCGCTGGCTGCCACGACTTGCCGCTGGCACGCTGGTCCCGGCNCTGGCCATGACCGAGCCCGGTCAGGGATCCGACCTGCAGTCCGTTGAGACTTACGCTGTGTCTGATGGCGATGGTCTACGGATCAACGGTGCCAAGACATTTATCACCAATGGCCAGACTGCAAACCTGGTCTGCCTGGTAGTGAAGACTGAAAAGGAGGCCGGTGCCCGGGGTGTGTCGCTGGTCATGGTCGAAACCGANNAGGTTGAAGGCTTCCGACGCGGGCGCAATCTGGAAAAGGTCGGCCTCAAGGGNCAGGATACCTCGGAGCTNTTCTTTGACGAGATGCGGGTTCCTCGGGCGAATCTTCTTGGTCTCGAGGAAGGCCAGGGGTTCTACCAGTTGATGAACCAGTTGCCATGGGAACGGCTGGTGATCGGCATCGGGGCGCTGGGCCACATGGACTTTGCCCTTGACCAGACACTGGCTTATGTCAAGGAGCGCCAGGCCTTCGGCCGGGCGGTTTTCGACTTTCAGAACACGCGGTTCAAACTGGCTGAACAGAAGACCAANGCNGAGGTCACCCGGGCCTTTGTCAATCACTGCATTGAACTTTTGCGTGATGGACAGCTCGATGCGACGACCGCNTCGATGGCGAAATGGTGGGGCAGTCAGATGCAGTGCGAGGTGATCGACGAGTGCCTGCAGCTTTTCGGTGGCTATGGCTACATGCTGGAATACCCTATCGCCCGCGCCTGGGCCGATGCCCGCGTGCAGAAGATCTACGGCGGTACCAACGAGATCATGAAGGAGCTTATTGCCCGCAGCCTGTGACCATTATGACTGTTCCCAACAGGAAGCTTGCTGCGATTCTTGCCGCCGATACCGCCGCAGTCAGTGGCCGAATGGGTGCCGATGAAGAACCCACTCTGACGGCTCATCGGCGCCGTAGCGGCTGTGGGAACCCTTGACTGAAAACGTTGCTGCTGCAAGATATCCAGCTACGAGGATCAACACATGAACTTTTCAATCCGTCCGCTGGACCGTTCCTTTGCCGGGGAAGTAACTGGTGTCGATCTCCAGGACCCACTGAGCCCGGAGGCAGTCGCCTCCATCGAGGCCGGCATGGANCGCTATGCTGTACTGGTGTTTCGGGGCCAGGATATCAGCGATGAACAGCAACTCGCTTTCTCCAGGAATTTCGGACTCGTCGAGTCGTCTATAGGCGGCAACATCACCCGGCCCGACCAGCGCCGACTNAACGTNGATTTTGCCGACGTGTCCAATCTGGATGAGAACCATCGGATCTATGCCCGCGATGACCGTCGCCGGTTGTTCAATCTCGCCAACCAGCTGTGGCATTCGGACAGCTCTTTTCGCGCAACACCGGCCAAGTACTCTCTGCTGTCGGCCCGTAGCCTGCCGGAGCAGGCCCCGGATACCGAGTTCGCCGATATGCGGGCGGCCTATGATGTTCTGGATTCCGCAACCCAGGTGGAGGTCGAGGATCTGGTGTGTGAGCACTCGCTGATGTACTCACGAGGATTGTTGGGCTTTAGCGACTTCACCGACGAAGAGCGCCAGACCTTTGCACCCGTACGGCAGGTGCTGGTGCGCGAGCACCCGGTTACTGGGCGAAAATCTCTGTTTCTGGCATCCCACGCTGGCACCATCGTCGGTTGGCCNATGGCCGAGGCTCGGATTTTTCTGCGTGACTTGATCGAGCATGCGACCGAACCGCGGTTCATCTACGCGCACCGGTGGCAGGTTCATGACTTGGTGATGTGGGACAACCGACAAACCATGCACCGGGCGCGCCGTTTCAACGAAACCGCCGAAGCCAGGGACGTCCGCCGTACCACNATTGTCGGTGACGGTCCGACAACTTCACAGGCGAATGCATCATGAATGACGACCGGCACCCGCCGCTGTTGGGTTACACCGATCGCCTTTCGGCACGTCCGGGTGAGACGGTCCAGGTCAAGGTCAGCAGCCAGCTGGACGGTGAATACCAGGCAAGCCTGGTGCGCATCATCTGTGCCGATCCGAACCCGGAAGGTTCGGGCGTCGTCGAGGAGGCTGTCGACGGAGGCTTTTTGGGAACATATCCCGCACGAGCGCAGCCGTTTACGCCAGGGTCCTGCATGAGGGCTGATCTGCCCTGTGGCATTCAACTGCCAGAGGAGCTTTCGGTATCAGCAATGATCTGGCCGACACGGCTTGAGGCGGGNGCCCAGTCAGTACTGTCGATCGCGTCAGATAACCAGGGCGCGGCGCTGGTACTCGGCCTTGATNATTCGGCAAGACCCAGGGTGATGCTGCGAATGACCGACGGCAGCTGGACCGAAGCGGTTGTGCCTCGCAGCGTAGGCGAACGCAGCTGGGTCCGGCTGTGGGCCAGTGTCAGTCATGCGTCCGGTGAACTCATCATTGGCTATGGTTCAGGGGACGATCAGGCGGTTGCCAGCAGCCAAATAGAGGGATCAACTGCCCTGGTGACGGAGACCATGGGCAGGATTCTGGTTGCAGCTTGTGATCAGGCCGGGCAGCGGATGCACTTCAACGGCAAGATCGAGGGACCGGCGATCTACCAGGCTCTGCTGGATTGGGAGGATTTCGCCACTCCATCGACTACAGATCCGGGGATGCTCTTTGCCCGCTGGGATTTCTCACAAGATATCTCCAGTACCAGAGTTCGCGATATCGGTGCCAACGGTATCCACGGGACATTGATCAATTTTCCAGCCCGGGCGATGACCGGGTCGAACTGGGATGCGTCGGAGATGTGCTGGCGCCACGCACCGGAGCAGTACGCTGCCATCCATTTTCACGAAGACGATATCTACGACTTTGAATGGGAGACCGATTTCACCCTGACGGTACCAGAGAACATAGGGTCCGGGGTCTACGGAATCCGGGTCGAACAGGGAGAGTACACCGACACGGTCCCATTGTTCGTCTGCCCGCCCCGGGGCAGGCAGACCGCGCGGTTGTGCGTGCTGGTGTCGACCTTTACCTACACCATCTACGGCAACCACGCACGCCCGGATTACGACGAATCCTGGCAGGACAAGAGCAAAGCCTGGAATGCTTATCCCTGGAATCCGGCTNCCTATCCTCACTACGGGTGCTCGACCTACAACTTTCACTCTGACCGCAGTGGGATCTGTCACGCCAGCTATCGTCGGCCTCTGTTCAATCTGCGCCCGGGTTATCTCACTTTCGGTGCCAATACCTGCTCGGGGCTCCGTCATTTCCAGGCCGACAGCCACCTCACAGCCTGGTTGCACAACAAAGGCTACGCGTACGACGTAGTGACGGACAAGGAACTCGACGAGGAAGGCGCAGAGCTGCTGGCGGGCTACTCTCTTGTGACGACCGGTTCTCACCCGGAGTATCACACCTCGCGTACGCTGGATGCACTGGAGAGTTACCGCGATCAGGGCGGGAAGTTTGCCTATCTCGGTGGCAACGGTTTCTACTGGCGGGTGGCGATCCATCCGGAGAACGAGGCGTTGATCGAGATCCGGCGGGCTGAAGGCGGTATCCGGGCCTGGGCAGCCGAGCCTGGAGAGTACTACAACGCTTTTGACGGAATGTATGGTGGGCTGTGGCGTCGAAACGGACGCCCCCCGCAGCGCCTAGCCGGGGTCGGGTTTTCCTCGCAGGGCCGCTTCTTCGGCTCCTATTACCGTCGGACAGCGGCCAGTTACAAGCCGGATGTCAGCTGGATGTTTGACGGAATCGACGATGAACTGATCGGTGATTTTGGTTTCAGCGGTGGGGGTGCGGCGGGCTTTGAACTGGATCGCTACGACCGCTACCTGGGATCGCCCGAGGACGCCGTGGTCGTGGCATCGTCGGAAAACCACAACGACACGTTTGTCCTGGTGCCGGAAGAGCAACTCACGCATATTACCAACTGGGCCGGCGTCCCGAACGAGGAGTTGATCCGGGCCGACATGACCTATTTTGAGACGCCCTCGGGTGGTGCCGTTTTTTCGACCGGTTCCATCACCTTCTGCGGCAGCCTGCCATTCAACGACTTTGACAATAACATCTCAACACTGCTGTCCAATGTGTTCAACCGGTTTCTACAGCAGTAAATCTGAGGATCAGACAGGTACACCTGGGCCCGGTCGTGTGCTGAGATCCGGAGTCACCTGGCAGTCAGGTTTGTCGGCTGGCCCTGGTCACACCTTCGGTCCGCCTTCTGAAGCGGATCTCGCCGCTCTTTTTCTGAGTAGTGTGGCCGATAGTGACGGCCCCCGGTCGGGTCTGCTCCACGGGCAGACCTCGATGCAGATCCCACAGCCAAGAGTCTTGACGAAGTACATCACGCACTTGTCGAAGTCGACATACCACTTTTTCTCACCTCTCACCATCAACTTGGTATCGCTGATCGCGTCAGCCGGGCAGTCGATGGTACAGCGCTGACAGCCCAGGCACAGGTCGTCTACCCCGATATCCACGGGCCCATCGAGAGCCAGAGGAATATCAGTCAGGACACTGGCGAGCCTGAAATTCGACCCGAATGCCGTGCCGATTACCGAGCCGTGCTTACCGAGTTGCCCGAGCCCGGCATTGATGGCCAGTGGAATGTGCAGCAGGTCGGCACTCTCGCCATAGGCTCGGGCCCGCCATCCCAAGCTGCGAATATGGGCCGCCAGCCGAATAACGATTCGCGAGATGTCACGATAGGTCGTTACGGTCTCCATCGCCGCCTTACGGGTGGTTACGGCCTGCATAGTCTCATAATCCTGGGCGAGAGCGACGACGATCGCAGTGCTGTAGTCTGCCTGCTGGCCCTGGAACAGGGCGTTCTCGGTCAGTGCGGTGATCCCAACCGCGCCGGCACCAGATCGCCTGGCCAAAGACTTGAGATCTTCAGCCATTGCTGCCGGGTCAGAAACGGCAAGCCGTGAGCGGGCAACCGGACCGTCGCTCTTGCGCAGCTCCCACCGGTTGAGGGCGTTGCGGAGATAGATCCCAAGGGGCATGGTAAGCCCAAAAAAACTCTCCAGTGCCGACCACTCGAGTTGCCGGGCTCCGGAACCGTGAAAGACCTGTCGCGCCCGGCGCTTTTGGCTTTCACCCAGGCCGTTGATGATATTGCCCGACAGCGGTGTCGTGCGGTAGCCGTAGTGGTACCGGGCCGGGGGGAAACGTTTAGCCACTGTCCCTGTGGTCCGACATGTCATCGAGCAGCATCAGCTGGTTGTCCTTCAGCGCCTGCCTGCTGGCACGGCGCAGGCGACTGCCGACGGTGAACCAGGCACAGATCAGGCCGGCGATCCACCAGGCGAGCATGGCGTTTCGGCGCAGGCGGGACCAGATGGAACGGTCTGTCCGGTAGAAACGTTGTTCGAAAGAACTCACGGCGTGTTCATCAACGAGGTGTCACGCTGGCAGGGTCAAAAGCCAGCGATCTGGGCGCCTGTGACCGTCAACCGGTACATCAGGCGGGTGTACTGCTGTTCGTCGAACGGTGTTGGTGCGTGCAGGGTGCAACGGTTGTCCCACAGGACCAGGTCACCGGGTCGCCAGTGCTGAAAATGCGTAAAACGGTTGCCGGTCGCGTAGCTTAGAAGTTCTTCGAGGAGTTCTCGCCCCTCGTGATCGGGCAGGCCTTCGACACTTTCGATATGGCATAAAGGCAGGTACAGCGACTTGCGGCCCGTCGCGGGGTGTCGGGCGACGAGCGGCCGCCTGACAGCTGGATGATCCCGGCGCAGTTTATCAGTCAGCGGTGGCCGGTGGGGATTCCCGATGCGGAGCAACTCGTTCAAGTGATGATAGGAGTGAATCGTGTAAAGGTTGTCGATCCTGGTTTTGACCTGATCCGGCAGCGCCTCGTAAGCTGCTGTCATGCCGGCGAAACCGGTTTCACCACCCGAGGCTGGTGCACTGAGACAGTACAGGCAGGAACCGACCGGTTGAGGGTCGCGGAACGAATCGTCACAGTGCCAGAGCAGCGGCGGTGGGTCAGCACGGATAAAAAGCGCACTGTAGCGCCCATTCTCCACCACGTTGCCGATCCTCAGGATCTCTGGAAACCCCGGTAGCAGGAAATCGGGGTCGTACTTGTCGTTTTGTTCCAGCGCGCCGAACAGGGCTGCGAACCGGCACAGATCGGCCGGGTCGTTGAGTTCCTGATCACGCACCACGATCAGTCCACCGTGGTCAATGAATGCCCGCCTGAGCTTGTGCTCACAAGCCGCGTCCAGCGCCGCCAAATCCATGCCCATTATCTCGACGCCGAATCCGGAGTCAGTCAATGGCCGAACCTTGAAGGGCGAATTCATGTTATTTCAGTTGGTCGACTCGGCTCCGTCAAAGCATATCGGCAGGCTTCAAGCGCCAAGTTCGCTATATTAGCAACAGAATCGAAAGGGATTGCCACTACCCGGAGCATCTAATGGAGAGCAACGACGTGTCGACACCAACAAAGGTCGATCTGCTGGTCGGGGCCGATGTGCTTTATACGTTGGACGAGGTGCATCCGGTGATCATCAGCGGTGAGGTGGCGATCAAGGGGAACCGGATCGTTTACAGCGGTCCCGCCTGTGCTGCTGAAAAGTGGGAGGCGAAAGAAAGGATACCCGGCTGCGGGAGGGCTGTCCTGCCGGGATTCGTCAACTGTCACAGTCATGCTGCTTCCGCGTTGTTTCGAAGCCAGAGCGACGACGGCCTGGGTGGGCAGGCGCTTTATTCAGTTGCGTTTCAGACTGAGAAAGACATTCCAGTCGGCGACTGGCGCGATCTGGCTCGGCTCGGTGTGATCGATATGATCAGATCAGGGATCACCACGATCAACGACATCTGGTACGAACCGGAAGCATTGGCCCAGGCTGCTGTTGACGCAGGGTTACGCGCCCAGATCGCCTTGAAGGTGTTTGATGTCAGACTGGAGGCGCTCCATCGTAACCACTATGAACGGGTATCCGGACAGGGAGAAGCCCGCCTGCGTCTTGGTGTCGAATTCGTCGAGAAATGGCAGGGGGCAGGGGATGGATTGATCTCGGCGCGTCTCGGCCCGCATGCGACAGACACCTGTAGCGCAGTGTTACACCGGGAGGCGTGTGCCGAGGCCCGGCGTCTCGGAGTGGGCCTACACACGCACGTGGCTCAGTCACGGCAAGAAGTCGAATACTGTCAGTCCACCTACGGTAAGGGCCCGGGGGAATTCCTGGCTGAACTCGATGTGCTGTCGAGTGCCTCGGTGTTGGCGCACCTGACGTTTGCCTCCAATCAGGATCTCGACGCCATCGCAGCGAGCGGGGCGGGCTATGCCCACTGCCCCACGATCTATCCCAGGCGNGGGGCCTANCCTGATCTTTCCGGGATTCTGGCCCGGGGTATTGGAACCGGATTCGCCACCGACTGGATGATGAATGATCCNTTTGAAGCGGTCCGGAATGCGATGAACGCCGTGCGACTGCTGGCNGGGCGTCATGATGCGTTGACCTCGNTGCAGGCNTTGAGGCTGGCGACGGTCGGNAGCGCGAGGGTCATGGGTATGNGTGATGAGATCGGCAGCCTTGCAGTTGGAAAAAAAGCCGACCTGATCCAGATCGAGCTTGAGCGCCCGCACCTNCAGCCGTTCTATGCGGAACCGGCTTCTATCGCCTATTACGNACGGGCTNGNGACGTGGTGAACAGTGTGATCGACGGTCGGGTGGNAATGGCTGACGGTGTAGTGGCCGGTCTGGATGAGCCATCCATCGTGGCCCGTGTGAAGGCGCACATTCCCCACTGGCTCAGGCTGATGCGAAGTCATGGTGGGGTCGGGACATTTCCAGGGTGCCCGTGTAGTTGATCGGCTCGGACCGACGGATCGTACACCTGTTGTGGTAAAACCCAGGAACAGCCTTAATGTACGAGCACAAAACGAGGAGAACGCAGCGTGAAGTTTTATGACTGTCAGACCGCGCCCTCACCAAGGCGGGCACGAATTTTTNTCGCCGAGAAAGGCGTGGNTGTCGACACGGTCNAGGTGGATCTNAGGTCCGGCGAACACNTGAAGCCNGAATTTGNGNCCATTAACCCTTACTGCACGGTGCCAGTGCTGGAGCTAGACGACGGCACCNGGTTGAAGAGCACGGCCGCGATCTGGCACTACCTTGAAGCGCAATTTCCAGAGCCCCGGTTGATGGGTGCGACGCCGACCGAACAGGGCAGGATCGCTGACCTGCAGTGGCACATTGAGTCGGGCGGTTTTATGGCAATGGGCGAGTACCTGCGCAACTCGGCCCCACCCATGAAGGGCCGTGCTGTGACCGGCCCAGTAAGCTATCAGCAGATTCCGGAACTTGCTGAACGCGGCAGACAGCGCATTGAGCGGTTTTTGGAAGACGTCGACGACCTGGTCGGTGATCAGGCGTTTGTTGCCGGGGACAGTTTTTCCGTTGCCGACATCGATCTGCTCGTACTGGTCGAATTTGTCGCCTGGCGAAAGCTGGGNCTGCCCGAAGGCGCAAAAAATGCGCAGCGCTGGTACGACGCGGTCAGTGCCCGGCCGAGCGCAAAACTGTAGAACGAATCGCACTGAGTACGAGTTTTAGTGTCGATTCCCCGCACCCGTCTCAAAGGTGTTGTGCTGACCCTGGTTGGTGTCACAGTTGTCAGCCCAGACAGTCTGCTGATCCGCCTGATGCAGACCGACATCTGGACCGTGCTGTTTTTTCGTGGAGCTCTGGGTGGCGTCACGCTGTACGTCATTTCACTGCTGCTGGAGCGCCCCACCGGTGTCAAAGGCTTCCAGCGCATGGGATTGGCCGGTCTTGCCGTGGCCGTATCCTATACGGCTTGNACACTTTGTTTCGTATACGCGGTGACGCACACCACGGTGGCCAACACCCTGGTTATCATGAGTGTCTCCCCGATACTCGGTGCTTTCCTGAGTCGCATCTTTGTCGGAGAAGATGTTCCTCGGCGAACCTGGCTGGCGGCAATCGTGATCGTCGCCGGGCTGGTCATTATTTTTCGTGCGAGCCTGGACGGCAGTTCCATCGCCGGTGACCTGGCAGCACTGGGGGCGGCCGTGCTGCTCGCAACCAAGTTCGTGATTGTGCGGTCCTGCAAAGAGATCAGCATGGTTCCAGCAATAGCAGTAGGCTCACTGATGACGGGGCTGATCGCTTTGCCTTTTGCTGTGCCGGTGGTTCTGTCATCCGAGGGCTATATTTATGCCCTGTTGCTGGGCCTGGTGCTGGTTCCACTGGGGACCTCGATGACGACGCTGGGGCCCCGTTATCTGCTCGTCCCCGAATCCGGACTGATAATGCTGCTCGAAGTATTGCTGGCCCCCCTCTGGGTCTGGCNGGTTATTCGGGAGATGCCGTCAACCGAGGCACTTGCCGGTGGCNTCTTGATCCTGGGTGCCCTGACGCTGCTGCTGGNAGGNTCGCTGAGANCGTACNGGCNCCGGCGGGTCTGACAGATGTGGCAGGCGCCCGNTGTAGTAGTNCTTGAGGGTAAGATAACNGCATGACAATAGACCTTGGCGAACTGTTGCCGCCAAAGACCGTGATTCCGGTCCTGCAAATCAATTCAGCGGACGAGGCGGTGCCGCTGGCTGGAGCCCTGATTCAAGGCGGTCTCAGGGTGCTTGAGATCACGCTGCGAACGGATGCTGCCGAGCAAAGTGCCAGGAACATCATCCAGGCATTTCCGGATGCGCTGGTGGGCATCGGCACGGTCCGGGATGCTGTGGGGCTGCAGAAGGCCCTTTCTCTGAATGCNGGGTTTGCCGTCAGCCCCGGCTCGACGCCGGAGTTGCTGACCGCGGCAACTGAGTCCGGTCTCCCATTTCTACCGGGTGTGTCCACTGTTTCNGAGGTGATGACGGCCCGGGCTGCAGGGTTCAAGGCCCAGAAACTCTTTCCCGCGGCGCACCTCGGTGGAACTGCCATGCTGAAAAGTCTCGGGGCACTGTTCGAAGACGTCAAATTTTGTCCGACCGGTGGGGTGGACCGCGATAATCTCGCTGATTACCTGGGGCAGGCCAATGTATTTTCGGTGGGCGGCAGCTGGCTGGCACCGGCTGGCCTGGTGTCCGCTGGCGAATGGCAGGCTATTGCTGATCTGGCCCGGAGTGCTGTCGAAACCGCGAGCCGTTTTGCCGCCCAGTGATCGCCCGGACACAGCGCTTTGCAGCGATCGGTGAGTGCATGATCGAGCTCAGCGACCGGCAGCGCGGCGGTTTTGACCTGGCGTTTGGCGGTGACAGTGCCAACACCGCGGTCTACATTGCCCGCCTGCTACGACACATGCCGGTCAGTGTTGACTACGTCAGTGCGCTCGGTGACGATCCTTACAGTGATCAGATCCTGAGTTTCCTCGAAGGCGAAGGCATCGGTACCCACCTGGTGTGTCGGTTTGATGGTCGGCTGCCGGGTCTTTACATCATTCGAACGGACTCGCGGGGCGAGCGAAGATTTTATTACTACCGAGACCAGGCTGCTGTGCGGGAGTTGTTCTCCGCTGGCGGTGACAAGATCCAAACAGCCCTGGAGGAGTACGACTGGCTCTACCTGACCGGCATTACCCTGTCAGTCCTGCAAGCGGATNAGCAGATCGAAAAACTNATCGAAGCGCTTGCCANNGCACGAGCAAAGGGAGGTCGGGTGGCCTTCGACAGCAACTATCGGCCTGTCGGCTGGGCTTCCGCTGAGTCTGCCCGTACCGTTTTCCGCGATATTCTTGGNNACGTCGACGTGGCTCTGGTCACACTGGATGACGAGCAGGCCCTGTTCGGCGATGGCGATGACGCGANCTGTGCGGGTCGCTTGCATGCCATGGGGGTNGCTGAAGTGGTGGTCAAACTGGGAGCGAGCGGCTGCTTTGTTTCAGCCGAGCGCGTGCAACGGCACATCTCGGGAATCCCCAATNCCAGCCCGGTGGACACCACCGCCGCAGGGGATGCTTTCAACGCAGCGTATCTGGCCTCCCGGCTTAGCGGTGGGGACCCAAATGCTGCTGCACAACGCGGAAACGAACTGGCGGCTGAAGTGATCCGCCACCATGGCGCGGTCATAGCGACTGACGACATGCCGGNTGCNCCTGAGNNACCGGGATAGGCGAACAGGGCACCCGTTCGAATGCGACTTGATCAGCCTCGGCGCTTGACGAAAGGCTGCATCCTGATCGATGCCTTGTCCCAGACGTTCAGTCTATAGAACGGATCACCCTGGTTGAAACGCTCGGCTTCGGAGCGGTTCTCAACGTCAACGATGATCAGGCTGCCGGCTGGAGTCGTACCGTCATCGGCAGTAACGGGCCCAGCGAGTACGATCTTGGTGGTAGTGGTGTTCAGATACTCCCGGTGAGCATCATAGTTGGCAAGTCGAATCGGCAATCCCTCGTCGCGGTCGAGACAATGTATCGCGTATAGCATAGGGCCGAGTTCCAGTGGGTTGGCAGTTGGAGTTCTAGGCCTTTNCCGCAGGCGTTGAATCAGAAGACCTCAGGACGGCCTCATTCTCCCTGATCCGCTTCTGCCGTTTAGCTGCATTGCGGCTGTTCACCGGTCGTATTTTGTTCATCACTTTGCCCTTTTTCACTCTGTTTCCCATACGCNACTCCTTGCAGTGTTTACCGTCAGGACCTGGATTCTATAATAGGCGCGTTTGGTCATACCTCAATTAATCTCTGGGAGCGCCCCATACGCGCGAACGAGAATAGAGTGACACCCGAGAGTTTTTGCAGATTAGCTGAAAACTTTCCCGATTCTGGTGTTGAATTGATCTAGATCTCTGAAGTCATGTGAGAATCTGTGAAGNCTGCGTCGCGCCTGCGGCCTATTGACGNGATCCATGCTGATGATGGGTGGTGTTTGATCAGCTGCGCTGATATGTTTTATCTGCGGCTTGTGACGCAATCACCGTATAACAGGATCAAAGATAAGCTCGGTAACAACGGCTGTCGGGCCCATTAAGGGGATGAGATCGGTATGAACGAGGAGTTAATTTTCAGTCTGCTGCTCGGCGTAATCATGTTTGCGGTTGCCGTGATGGCGTTCTGGCGCGGGTTGATCCACTGGAAACGCGGTGGTGGAATCAAGGACAAGGTACTGATGATGGTGATGTTTGTGGTTTCGGCCTTTGCAACGGTTTCGTTCTGGACATGGGTGATAGACCTATCGTCAGGGTAACCTGACATCACAGTTCTGATCATGTTTGTGGTGTGTTTCACTGAGCGGGTNGGATCAGCGTCGCTGTGGTTTGCTTTTGCTCTAGTGAGATTTCTGGGCGAGGAAACGCCCGCCACCGAGCTCTCCGGAGGTGTAAAGGCCGACAAAGAAGCTGTACGCACGGTCCCATTTCTCAAAATGCGCCTGGCCGAAACTGGCGACAGTCTGGCCTTTGAGGCTGCGGTACATGGCCAGGCGCTTGACCAGAATCTCAGCCCACGATTCACTTAAATCCTCGATNTTCTTGACGATGCAGCCGCTTGAATTCAGCAAATCGCGGTAGCCGTCCAGAGTGTTCAGTTCGGTGAACGCCATTTCTTGTTGNAGGCGTTCTCTCACCGGCGCCGTCATACCGGCTCTGGCAAGGATGTCTGTAAATGCAATACTGCCACCTGGTTTGAGAACACGGACGCACTCGATCACAAGCCGGGGCTTATCCGGAATGTGGCCAAACGCCTCCTGTGCAATGAGTNAATCAAATGCATCGTCAGGCAGGGCGCTGGCGAGAGCGTTGGCGCAGTGAAAAGAGACCTTCTTTTCGAGTCCGACCCGCTCGGTCAGACGGCGGGCACCGTCGATTCGGTTCTGGTTCATGTCAATGCCGGTGACCTGGCAGCCATAGTGGTGGGCAAGGTACCGGGCAGGACCGCCCAGTCCACAACANACGTCGAGGACGTGATCTGATTTTCCNATGTTCGNNAGATGNGCCAGCGCATCGGTTGCCGCNAGGCCGCCAAAATGATCCTGGTCGTAGTCCTGCAGGATGCCCTGGTCAAGGGATGACAGNTCNAAACCGTCCTGGACCAGTTTGTCCAGAACCTGCCCTTCGCTGATNGGGTGAGTATCGTAGAACTCGGTCACGAAATCGAGATGGGTGTTCTGTGTCATGACGGATACCGTTTTAAGGACAGCGTGTAGGGCCGATCTCAGACCGAGATCTCGACGACCTCGAGTCCGATGTCTGTTTCCCCGCGCGACCACACCACGTGGTCTCCGACTTCGCAGCCTGTCAGGAGCCTCGCAACCGGGCTCGCCCAACTGACTCTGTCGCGATCCAGATCGGTCTCGTCTTCTCCGACCAGTGTGAAATGATATTCCTGCCCCGCCTTATCCACAAGCTTTACCGAGACACCGAATTCGACCTTTTCCGGCGAAGCGGGGGGCGTCAGCGGTTTGGCACGGTGTAGGCGCTCCTGTAGATACCGCAGGTCGCGCTGAGTTGTGGCAATTCGGGATTTGAGGTCGATCGATTCTCTGCCTTTGAGTGCAACGATCTCGTTCTGCAGTTGCCGAACTCGCACCTGGAGACCGGAAAGACCCTCGAGCGTAATATAGTTGGGCAAATCGCTGTGCTGACGCTCCGGCAGTTCGTCGGCAACCTCGTCCCCATCGGGTTCTCTGACAAAAGCTCTGCTCATTGGCAGGCTGTCCCAGACGGGTTAGTGCGGTGTGTCTGACTCATACAGTGCTCTTACGTTAGACCTGAGACCTGAAGATTTGTATCTCAAAGTGATTCCAGCCACCGCCCGGTAGCGCTACCATACCCAGGAATGACCGATTCTTCAAAGTTTCCCTTCGATGCCGAGGAGATCGCTGCGGTGATTGCGGACTGGGCGCGCATCGAAAGCCCGAGCTATGATCCTGAGGCCGTCAACCGGATGATGGATCTGGCCTGTGGGAGCATGCGCGGTCTGGGGGCCGACATCGAACGGGTTCCAGGACAGGATGGCTACGGGGATGTGCTCAAGGCACGATTCAACTGGGGCAGTGGGCCTGGCATCTTGGTGCTGGGGCACTTGGACACGGTGCACCTGGTTGGCACGCTGGAGAGCTCCCTGCCAGTCCGCCGCGAGGGTGACAGGTTATATGGCCCGGGCGTCATGGACATGAAAGGTGGCATGTACCTGTCGATTCACGCTTTGGGACACCTATTGGCCGAACAGGGTCCCCTGTCGCTTCCCGTAACGTTCATGTTTATTCCCGACGAGGAGATCGGCAGTCCTTCGACCCGGCTGCTGATCGAAAACGAAGCGCGGCAAAGCCGCTGGGTACTGGTTCCGGAGCCGGCCCATGGTGGGAAACTGGTGACCGGCCGGCACGCTTTCCTGCGCTACACCATCAAGACCTTGGGCACAGCACAGCACGCTGGTGTGGCCCATGGTGTGGGCCGAAGTGCAATCAGTGCCATGGCCAAGTTGATTACGGAAATTGAAAGTTTCTCCGATATCGATGCCGAGATCACCTACCGGGTAGGGGTCGTCAACGGAGGGGATTTCGTCAATGTTGTGCCTACCGAATGCCAGGCACAGGTGCTCTGTGTGGCGCCCACGGCCGAGGCTTTCGATACCGTGTCGCAGCGCATGAGGTCACTGGTGTCCCCTGACCCCAAGATCCGGGTTGAAGTGCAGGCCGGCCCGGTCCGGCCCTTGTTCCAGCCCTCAAAAGGCACACTGGCGCTGTACCAGGTCGCCCAGCAGGTCGCCGGTCAACTCGGGCTGAGTCTTGACCACGGTCAGTTCGGTGGCGGCAGTGATGGCAATTTCAGCGGTTCGCTTGGCGTGCCGACCCTGGATGGGTTGGGGGTGCACGGCAAAGGACTGCACACTAAAGGCGAACATCTGTTCGTCTCATCGCTGGTGCCGAGGGCCAGATTGCTGGCCGGGATCTACACCGCCCTGTCAGATCTTGCGAATCAGTAAGGTTGAGATCGTGGGGGGATTCTTTTCAACCAGCGATTCCGCCGTGACCGGAGTTCATGCGGTGGCAAGGCCCACCATAACCTGTTTGCTGAGCGCTGGAGCCCTCTGTTAAGCTGAGATCGTAACAGGCCCACTCATCACGACGCTCCTCATGACAGAACTGACCCGGCAACAACAGGAATTTTTCTGGCAGAACGGCTACCTGGTTGTTGAGAATGCCGTATCGCCGGAACTGCTCAGCGAACTTCAAAGCGTGTTTCAGGGTTGGGTCGAGGAGAGCCGTCAGCATGATGTCAACTGGGGAGAGACTATCAATGGCAAGCCCCGTTTCGATCTCGAGCCAGGGCACAGCGTTACGGCCCCGCGACTGCGCCGGGTGAACGCTCCGGTCGAGGTCTCGCCGGCCTATTTCAAGGCCATGGCCGAAAGTCCGATGACCGATTTCGTCTCAGCGCTGATCGGCCCGGACGTCAAGCTTCACCACACCAAGATCAATTCAAAACAGCCCGGTGGAAAAACCGTCGTCAAGTGGCACCAGGACTTTCCCTTCACGCCTCACAGCAACGACAGTGTTGTGACCGCCCTGCTGATGATCGACGAGGTGACTGAAGATAATGGCCCGCTGGAGGTTCTCCCTGGCTCGCACACCGGGGCGATTCACGGGTTGTGGCACGAAGGTGAATTCACCGGGGCGATCGACGATGAGACGGCTGCGGAATGCGCCTCAGAGGCTGTTGTCTGTACCGGGTCTGCGGGTTCGGCCTGCCTGATGCACACACGGCTGCTGCACGGTTCGGCCGCAAACCGGTCAATGGAGCCACGCACGCTGTTTATCTCGGTTTATTCTGCTGGCGACGCTGTACCGGTATCACCGAACCCGATGCCGAATCGCTATGAGGGCCTGATTGTCCGGGGCCGCAAGACCGGCCGCGTCCGGTCAATCGACTTTGAAATGGATCTGCCGGAGCTTCCCGCCACGGCGTCGTTTTTCGACCAACAGGCCAAACACAAAGAGAACGAAGGCTCAACCGACCCGGTCAGCAACTGACTCGCTTGGCCTGGAGCTTGATCTGCAGTTTTCCGTAATTTCCCACCATGGATGACGATCATGCAACTCGATGATGCACTGAGGGCCCGTTATGTGCGGGACGGTTACCTGGTTTTTCCGTCGCTGTTTTCGGCTACCGAGATCGCGCCTTTGTGTAGGGAGACCGAACGACTGATCGAAGCCGCACGGGGCAAGTCCGAGAGTGACGACGTGCATGATCTTGAAGATAGCCATGAGCCAGATGGCGAGCCGCGAGTTCGGCGGATCAAGGATCCGGTGCAGCAGTTCGACCTGTACAGAGCGTTTTCGCGAAACGACAAACTGCTGTCGGTGGTCCGCTTTCTCATAGGTGACAACGTTCGTTTCCACAATTCAAAGATCAACATCAAGGCGGCTGGTTTTGGCGCGGCCGTCGAGTGGCACCAGGACTGGGCGTTTTACCCGCATACCAACGATGCGGTACTTGCGGTGGGTATTGCTTTGCAGGATCTGACCGAAAGCAACGGACCATTGTTGGTGGTGCCGGGCAGTCACCGTGACCAGGTATACGATCACCACACAGACGGTGTGTTCACGGGCGCAATCAAAGCCTCGAGTGTGGCGAGAGAGAGCAAGCGTGCTGTGCCACTCACCGGTCCGGCGGGTTCAATCACGATACATCATGCTCGTACCCTGCATGGCTCGTCGCTCAACCGGTCCGGAAGCCCGCGACCATTACTGCTGATCAGTTATGCTGCAGCTGATGCCTGGCCGTTAATGGGAATCACCGAATATGAGTCTTTCAATCAGAAACTTGTGTCCGGTTCCGAGTGTCTTGTGCCACGCATGGAATCACTACCGGTAAGGCTTCCGGTGCCCGCCGCGAGGTTCCAGGGATCGATCTACGAAAACCAGCGTGGCCTCAAGGAGCGGGCATTCAGTAACAATTAGTCTGCTAGCGTTTGCCGAGAGCAGCAGGTGACACGGTACGAATTGATCCGCGCACTCGCCGCAGCTAATCCTCTATGAACAGCATCCAAACACAGCCCAGATGACGATCGCAGCTCTCACCACTTATCGCTCCGAAGAACATCCGAACATGCTCTGGCTCGAGGTTGAGACGGGGGACGGTGTGACCGGACTTGGCGAGACCTTCTATGCCGCAGAAGCCGTCGAGGCTTACGTCCATGCTAACCTGGCTCCGATCGTGATGGGCCTGTCTGCAATCGACATCGAGGCGGTGCACCACCGTACCCGGCCCTACATCGGATTTGTTGCTGCCAGCGTGGAACTGCGCGCACGATCGGCACTGGACATTGCACTGTGGGATGCGCTCGGTAAATTCACGGGCCAGCCGGTATCGGTTCTGCTGGGGGGCCGCATTCGCGAACAGATCCCGGTCTACAACACCTGTGCAGGCACTCAATATGTCCGTGGTCCAAAAGTTGGCAAAACCGAAAACTTTGGTATCCAGTCAAAGGGAAAGGCCGGTGAATACGAAGACCTGCACGGGTTCCTGAACGATCCGGTCAGTCTTGCGGGCAGCCTTCTGGACATGGGTATCGATTCAATGAAGATCTGGCCGTTTGATTTCGCTGCAGAGGCCACCCAGGGGCAGTTCATCAGTCAGACTGAACTGACCCGGGCAGTGGCACCGTTTGAGGCCATCCGCAAGGCATACGGCGACAGGATGCAACTCAGTGCCGAGTTGCATGGCATGTGGAACCTGCCTGAATCACGGGTTATCTGCCAGGCACTCGACGAGATCGGGATGCGCTGGATCGAGGATCCGGTACTGCTGACCAACCCCTATGGCATCGCACAGCTCAAGGGATCAGTTCGTTCGCGCCTTGCAATGGGTGAGACCCGCGGAGGTGCCGAGGATTTCAAGATCTTCCTCGACACGGGGGCGTTGTCACTGCTGATTCTCGATATCGGTTGGTGTGGTGGCTTGACTGAGGCGCGCCGCTGTGCGGCTCTGGCCGGAGCCTATCTCACCCCGGTGGCTGCTCACGACTGCAACGGTCCGGTCGTATTGAGCGCGTCGGTTCATTTCTGCCAGGCTACGACGAACGCCTATGTGCAAGAGATCGTTCGTGCGTTTTACTATGGGTGGTACGCTGATATCGTTACCGCTTTACCACCGGTTGAAGATGGTACGATCACAACACCCGAAGGGCCCGGCCTGGGAATGGAACTGCTGCCGGATTTCAAGAACCGGGAAGGAACGATCTCCCGTGTGTCGCGCGCGTAAATCCAGTTAAGGAACAGGAGCGTTTCAGATGACTGAGTTAATGCTAGATGGTGCCAGACTGCAGGGTGAGATGCCTGAGGCAGAATGGGTCGGCACGATGCGTGAGACAAGCCTAGGCACACCTCCGGATGAAGTTCGTCGCCGGTTTGCAACAGAGGCATATATCTGTGTTCCAGGGTTTTTCAGCGAAGAAGACGTCGTGGCGGTGAGACGCTCAGTTTTCGACACGCTCGCGACAACCGGAGAGATCCGGGGGGCACCTGAAGAGGGTATCTACACCGGCTCCAGCCAGCGACGGGAGTGCATCGACAACCTGGATCAGTTCTGGCGGGATATCTCCGAGGACTGGGCATTGCGGCGAGTGACCCATTCGCGTGCGCTGCATGAGTTCTGTGACATCCTGCTGGAGGAGCCCAGTATTGCGCACGATTTTGTGTTCCTGCGGGTGTCGAACTACGGTCGCAAGACCTTGGTTCACAGCGACCACGGTTTTTTTACCCGCTCGACTGACAATGTCATCACTGCCTGGATCGCTTTTGGTGAGATCCCACTTCAGATGGGCCCTCTTTTCATCCTTGAGAACAGCCACAAGCACCCCAGAGTTCAGGAATCGATCCGCGATTTTGACGTCGCCCGGGACAGCGATCGAAAGGCCTCATGGAGCGAGACCCCGCTGGAGATCGCCAGACAGTTCTCCTGCCGCGTGCTGACCCGGCACATGCGACCTGGTGATCTGGTGGTGTTCGGCATGAAAATTCTGCATGGATCACTGGACAACGTCGATCCCGATCAGCACATCCGCCTGACCTGTGACGTGCGCTACCAGGCGGGCTCAGAATCCCGGGATCCCCGTTATTTTGGACCCAACCCCGGCGGGACCATGGGCCAGGGTTATGGCGAACTGGTCGGGGCTATTCCGCTGGACGAGGCCTGGCACATTCGATGACGGGCTCCGGCAGCAGCCACCGGTTCCACGGCATCTATCCGATGCTGTATGCATTTTTTCGAGCTGACAACAGCCTTGATCGGGAGGCCCATCGAACACAGGTCCTGGCCTGTGTTGCTGCCGGTGCCCATGGCCTTGCTGTCGGGGGTCTGGCGAGCGAGTGCAACAAGCTGTCGAGCAGTGAAAAACGCACCCTGGTCGAATGGACATTGGAAGATACTGCGGGCTGCTTGCCGGTATCAGTGACGGTCTCGGAAAACACTCTGGCTGGACAGAAGGAGGCGATCGCCCACGCTCGCGACAGCGGTGCTGCGTGGGCTGTGATGCAGCCGCCCCCGGTCCGCGGGGCCAGCGTCGAGGCCCTGGTCGATTTCTTCGCTGAGGTCGCAGGGGCATCTGATCTGCCACTGGGGATTCAGAACGCGCCGGAATACATCGGCGTCGGTCTGGACAATCCGGCCATTGCCGAACTAGCGCAGCGGGCACCCAACGTGGTGGTTCTTAAAGCAGAAGGACCTGCACCTTACATCAGTCGCCTGATGTGCGAGATCGGCGATGGCTTCGCGGTCTTTAACGGTCGCAACGGGGTCGAGCTGATTGACAATCTGCGCTCCGGCTGCGCAGGTACGATACCCGGCGTGGAGTGCTGTGATCTGCAGAGTAAGGTCTACGATCTGTGGCGTGCTGGAGAGATCGGATCAGCGTCCAACCAGTTCCGCGAGGTTCTGCCTTTATTGACGTTTCTGATGTTGACCATCGATCACCTGCTTTGCTATGGCAAGCGTCTGGCTGCACGCCGCCTGGGGCTGGATGAAGTACATGATCGGGGCCCCGCTCTGGCACCACGGACCGAAGATCTCGAAACGTTGGCATTCTGGTCACAAGATCTGGGGCCTTTGCCGCTGGCTTA
Organism: Pseudomonadota bacterium; assembly: GCA_002718155.1. Lineage (GTDB taxonomy): Bacteria > Pseudomonadota > Gammaproteobacteria > Arenicellales > UBA868 > UBA9619. Next base: position 6,475 of record PBDS01000063.1, on the reverse strand, counting down.
GATAGATCGGTAACTCAGTGCGTTCGGGGGCAAAGGCATGATTCGGGAATTGCCCGTCGGGATACAGACCAACGGAATCAAGCACACCCAGCAAGATCCGATGCCATCGATCGACACCCGCTTCGCGATGGTGCGGGAATCCGGCGTCTTCGATTACGTCGACAAGACCCCTGACCCGGTTGAGATCGAATCCTTCGAGAAGGCCAGCGAGAAGTACGGAATTCCGGTTCGTTGTGGAGGTTGGTACTACGTGCTCGGTCGTGACGAGTCACTGCTGAGCCGGAACCTGGAGACGGGCAAGCGCCTGGGATCGCTGGATCACAATGTGCAGATCCTGTCACACAGGCAGGACGGCGAGTTGGTCACCAACGAGGAGGTGGTCCGATTTTATGAACAGGCACTGGAGCAGGGAGTGCGCCTGGGTGTGCGACCCTGCCTGGAGGTCCACTGTAACATGTGGTCTGAGGATTTCCGGCGTGTCGAGCAGGTCGGGCAACTGGTTGAGGCTCGTGGCCTGCCTTACCGGCTGACACTCGATCACAGTCACGTCATTTTTAAGATCGACAACCCCGAGGAACAGGCGGTCTTCGATATCCGACCGGACGTAGTATCAGGTGCACTGGTGCTGGATCCGTTTGCTGAGGGCAGTGTCTGCAAGCGCTGGATAGACGCAGGCTGGGTGGGACACTGTCACGCCCGCTCAACCGTTCCTGGTAACCCGAAGAACTTTGACGCGTTGGATGAAAACGGCGATTACGGTCGTGGAATCCAGTATCCTTTTGCCGAACCGTCTCCGGGAACCTACCATTCGGTCTGGGATGGGAAACAACTCGAGCCCTGGAAGGAAGTGGTTCGCCAGCTGCTGCGCTACCATGCCGTTCAGCCCAGTAGTCCGCTGGGTCAGGTCAGCACGGAGTTCATTCCAAACCTCGATTACGGTGAAGGATGTCGGTATTCGCTCTTTGAGCAAGGCATCGCCTGTGCCAGTTGGATCCGGGAAGCCTGGCAGGACATTGGCCAAGATAATCGTTGAACGGTTCTTGACTGCTTGCTGCACCGAAAAAAATGCCCCGCGGGAGCGGGGCAAAAAACCACTTGGAGGAGGATAAAAACTGTCTTTTAGTGTGCTTTGTCGAAGTTCTTAAGAAGGGTTATGAGAAGGGGTCATCCGATCTGTTTCAAAACTGCCAAGCGAACGAGTTCTGCTGTCCGCATGTGCCCTGATCTGAGCTCCGCCCGTTGCCAGGGTTCCAGCCCGATATCGGCCAGGAGGTGGGGGCTCAGGGCTGCAATCGCCCGTTGCGCTCGGCGCTCATGGCGCCGTTTTGCTGCGGTCCGGGTGAGACTGACAAGCCCACGAGCCAGGGCGCTCGGTGCTGTCTGGAACAGAAACTCTCCGAGACCGCGGAACACATCCTGGAAGGCCTGGGCACGCATTTTCCGCGCGAGCGCTACATATTTCTCGTGGTCGGCTAGAATCGCTGAAATGAGCAAGCCGCTGTCTGCGGGGACCTTGGAAGGGGGCAGGACGTGGGCGTCGTTCGCGGCGACCCATTGCGCGACCGTCTGTTCCGGATAGGATTCTAGAGCTCGACTCATGTTACAATTCCTAAATAGTGTGATTACAGAGATTTCTTAATTAGCGCTACTATATAATTCTAGATTCGAAGTCGACAAGCGATCATTTCTTTATTTGTCATTAGATTTTCTAAAGAATCATTGTGAGAAGATTGCCACCACTCAATGCCCTCAAAGCGTTTGAAGCGGCCGGAAGGCACCTGAGCTTTACCCGGGCCGCCGACGAGCTGCATGTGACCCCGGCGGCGATCAGCCACCAGGTCAAGGCGCTTGAGAGTGATCTGGGCGCCAAGCTATTTCGCCGGATGAACCGGTCGCTGCAGTTGACCGACGCGGGTCAGGCCTGCCTGCCGGGACTCAGGGACGGATTCGACAGTATTGCAGTGGCGGTCGACCGTATCCGGTCCAAAACAGACTGGAACATTCTGACCATCAGTGCGCCAGCGGCTTTTGGTGCACGCTGGCTGGTGCCGCGAATCGTGGATTTCAGGACGGCACACCCGAATATTCAGGTCCGAATCGATCCGGCGATCCGGCTGATGGATCCGGTTCGGGACGGCATCGATGTGGTTATCGAGTTCAGTCAGGGCGACTATCCAGGCCGGCAGGTGCAGCACCTTTTTGACCAGGCGGTTTATCCAGTCTGCAGCCCCAGGCTGCTCAGCGGTGAAAGACCGCTGCGTTCACCGGCCGACCTTCGGGAACACACACTGATCCATTTCGATTCGCCGGCTGGAGATCCCGGCTGGCCGAACTGGCAAAGCTGGTTACGGGCAAATTCGGTCGCTGAGATCGACCCGAATAGGGGGCCGCACTTCACGTCACCCAACTTCACGATGCAGGCAATACTGGCCGGTCACGGTGTGGCTCTCATGGCGGAGCTGGTGGTCGAAAACGAGCTTGCGGCGGGTACTTTGGTTCGGCCATTTGAACTCCCCTACCCGGCAAGCTTTAGTTACTCGGCACTGACAACCTCGGCGGGGTCCAGCAACGAACCGGTAGGTCTTTTCTGTGACTGGCTGGCACGTGAAGCGGCACGCTATGTCCGAGAGCGAGAGGCTAGGATTCACGAAGAACGGCCAACCCCGCCTGTTACTGGTGTTACTGGCGATTCTCCGGGCAGATTGCCTCCGATCCAGAGAAGCGGCGAAGCCGCCTGACTATAGGTGACGGAATCCCACCACGCAGACCACTCATCCGAGCAAAACCGTAGGCAAATCCATGATAGCCGATGGCACTGAATCCTCGGAACAGGTATTGGTCGAGGTAACTGGACTCGATCACATCGGGCTCCGGGTCAGCGACGTNGAGGCATCGCTCGCTTTTTACGCAGATCTTCTAGGTCTTGAGACCGAGCGAGTCGACCAGTGGCGACGAGGCGAGGTGACGTTCCCTTCAGTCCGGCTGGATAACGCCACTCTGATCGATTTCTTCCCCACTGATCCGTACGACGATTCCAGCAAGGTGCAGAACCAGGATCATTTCTGCCTCGTTATCAGGCCGACCGATCTGAATCTACTCAAAAGAAAGTGCGAGGCTATCGGTATCGGTATTCAGGCCGGTCCCGGGAGTCGCTGGGGTGCACAGGGGAATGGCACCTCCCTGTACCTCTATGACCCAGACCGGAACGTTGTAGAGCTTCGCTACTANTGATTTCACGAACTATCGGGTCGGCCGTTGTCCTGTATGGCCATCGCCGGTTCAGAAATCGGCCAGCGCCGGCCAGAGCTCGGCGTTTCCCGCTGCCGCGATCTGCCGNCCGAGTTGTCCTGCCCAGAGGCTTTCTGAACCGAAGTCATCGCGCCAGGCCCACAATCTGCGGGTGGACTGGTGCAGGCTGTACTCGTGTGTGTACCCCATGGCGCCGTGAACCTGGTGCGCGATCGCGGCACCGCTGCCGGCAGCTTCGCCTGAACGGATTTTTCCGCTAGCAACTGCGATCTTTGTTCGCGGGTCATCGAGACCGTATCGGTCAACGGCCTTGACTGCTGCATCAGCAGCAGAGCCGGCCGCGGCAGTTTCAGCTGCAAGCATGGCTATATTGTGCTGAATGGCCTGAAACCTGCCGATTGGTCGTCCGAACTGTTCCCGGTCCTGGGCGTATTGAATACATTGTTGAAGAATGCGGCTAAGCGCACCAGCGATCTGCTGGCTGCGCATCACAGCTCCCATTTGGATCATTCGCTTGAGTCCACCGGGCTCAATTGGCGCGACACTGCTCGGAACAACTCCCTGTACTTCGATACGATCCTGGGGCTCACCTGCGAGGCTNTTGCNTCGCCTCACGTCACAGTNCCCGATCTGNAGCAGTGCGGCGTGCTCGTTCCNACCGGCATCGTCACCGGTGACAGCAGCAAGGTGAATAGCCGAAGACGCAAACGGAATCCGGCTGGCTGTTCCAGAGATCTCTCCGGTATCGTTCAGTCGGAAGCTCGGCCGGTGCGCAAGCGGTGCAATTGCCATCGGCCCTTTGGGACTGGAGAGCCCGCCCTGTGTCAGCAGCCAGCCAGCCAGCAGGGTCTCCGCCAGCGGTAGCGGTACTGCGTACTCGGCAGCAGCACGAGCAATAGCAAAACCGTCGGCTAATGAAGCGCCGGCGCCAGCATGCTCTTCCGGTACCCAGGCCAGTGTGAGACCGGTCTCCTCGATGACCTGCCAGAGTTCGTCCGGCCAGTTACCGGCTTCGGCCTCATTGACCACCGAGGGGGGGCAGAGATCGCTGAATAATCTGGAGCAGGTGTCAACAATGGCTGGGTCGACCGTGGTCATTTTGTGGGCCTTTGGGTATTGATTCGACGAAGATTGGCGCTTGGCCATGGAATTTCGCACAATTGGAATTCCCCACGCAAACAAAAGGTGATAAATGNCCGAAGGAATTCAGTTCGACCCGGTCCAGCTGCCCGGCGAAGCCGAAGCGATGCGACTGGACGTCCGCCGCTTTTTGGAACAGGAGATCTCAGCAGGGCATTTTGAGCCGCGACGCTTCGGTATGACCACCCACTCNCCGGAGTTCAGCCGCCGTTGTGGCCAGGCCGGGTTCATCGGCATGACCTGGCCACGTGCTTACGGGGGGCAGGAACGGACGTTCCTGGAGCGATTTGTGGTCACAGAAGAAATGCTGGCGGTAGGCGCGCCGGTCTGGGCGCACTGGGTGGCCGATCGCCAGAGCGGCCCGGTTCTGATCCGCTATGCCCATGACTCGGTGCGTCAGTCGGTNTTGCCTAGGATTGTTGCCGGCGAGTGCTATTTCTGTATAGGCATGAGTGAGCCGGATTCCGGTTCAGATCTGTTTTCGCTCAGATCGACGGCCCAGGTGATCGATGACGGCTGGCGGGTCAATGGACGGAAAATCTGGACCAGCAATGCCCATCGTTCTCATTACATGATTGCGCTGCTTCGCACCTCACCGGCTACTGATGACAACCGGCGATTTGGCCTGAGCCAGTTTCTGATTGATATGGATTCTCCCGGTATCACGGTACGTCCGATCCGCAATCTGACCGGGGTCCACGACTTTAATGAGGTGACCTTCGACGATGTTTATGTTCCGGGCACCCACCTGATCGGCGAAATCGACAAGGCTTTCAGCCAGGCAACCAACGAACTGGCCTACGAGCGAAGCGGCCCAGAACGGTTCCTCGAGACGCTGGCGGTTCTGCAGGCCCTGATTCTGGCCGCGGGCCCCACGCCCGACCAGAGAGTGGCTGAAGGTATCGGCCGGCTGGTCGCCCAGCTTTCCACCCTGCGGCAGATGTCGCTATCGGTCGCAGGCATGCTCAGTGCAGGAAAGGTGCCCGAGGTGGAAGCCGCACTGGTCAAGGATCTGGGGACCAACTGGGAGCAGGCTCTGCCGTCCCGTGCACGGGAATTGGCGCCAGAGAACTGTGATGATCCGAAAGCATTGTCGGCGTTTGAAGAGATTCTTGATCATGCAATACTGATTGCGCCGAAACTCACNATCCAGGGTGGGACGCGGGAGATTCTGCGCGGCATTATTGCCCGGGGTCTGGGTCTTCGTTAGAGCNGCNTCTNTTATGACGAACTTACAGGCACTGTTCTGGCCTAAATCAATTGCCCTGGTCGGCGCCTCTCCGGACAAGCAAATTATCCGGGGCCGGCTGGTCGAGGCCATCGGCCAGCACCCTTATCCTGGCAGGGTCTACGCGGTCAGTCGATCGCACCGGAAAATCAACGGCCTGGCCTGTTTCGAGTCGATCGATGCTCTGCCGGCGGGTGTCGATCTTGCCATTATCACCATCCCAGCCGAGTTTGTACCCGCTGCACTTGAAGCCTGTGGTGACAAGGGCATCGGGGCAGCGATCGTCATCAGTTCCGGCTTTGCGGAGGAAAAGGGCGATCAGGGATCTGACAGACAGCAACAACTCGCCGAGATTGCCGCGCATCACGGTATTGCGCTCATTGGACCCAATGCAGAAGGGTTCCTCAACACCAAGCTGAATCTCGCGGCAACCTTCAGTCCGACCGTGTCTGATGTCGAAGGAGGGCTCCGTCCGGCGGGCCTGAACACCGGTGGTGTCGCAGTCATCTCACAAAGTGGCGGTATCGGGTTTTCCTTTTTTCACCGGGGACGTCCAAAAGCACTGCATTTCAGTTTTATCGTGACGACGGGTAACGAGGCGACACTCGATGTTCTGGATATGGCTGACTATCTGATCGAAGATGATGGTACCGAGGTGATCCTGATGTTCGTTGAGGGTGTGAGGTCGCCTGCCCGTCTGCTTCCACTCGCGGCGAAGGCTGCGCGGGCGGGAAAACCGATCGTCGTCGCCAAGGTGGGACAATCGGAAGCCGCGGCAGACGCCGTGACCTCTCACACAGCTTCCCTGGCCGGTTCCAGTCAGGCCTACGAGGCTGTCTTTCGACACGCGGGAATCAT
>PBDS01000062.1 GCA_002718155.1 Pseudomonadota bacterium | reverse complement strand
CGGGGGGTCCCGCTACTGGCGATCTGTCGTGGCTGCCAGGAGGTCAATGTCGCCTATGGTGGAACGCTTCATCCGCAGCTGCAGCACGTCGAGGATCTGATCGAGCACAAGGAAGACAACAGCCTGCCACTGGACGAGCAATATGCACCGTCCCACGACATTGAACTCGTCCCCAACGGCCTGCTTGCAGGTCTTGTTGATACTCCGGTGATTAAGGTGAATTCACTGCACACCCAGGGGGCGGCGAAACTGGGTAACGGGCTGGCCGTCGAGGCCCGGGCGCCCGATGGACTGGTTGAAGCCTTCAGGGTCTTCGACTCACCGGCATTTAGCCTGGCCGTGCAGTGGCATCCCGAGTGGAAGGTCGCCGAGAACCCTTTTTATCTCGCCATATTTCAGGCGTTTGGCAGAGCTTGCGGCGAGCGCATGCGCAGTCGGGCGTCACACACCTGAGCGCTTTCCAGGTGAATCTCAGTGGTCAGACACCGCGATTTGTCCGATGACCTCCTGTAGGGTGCTTTGATCCAGAAGACAGAGCTCAGCAAGCGCCAGGTCGGATGCCGTACTCACCGGTCAGCATCACTGACACCGACAGTGGGCTCGGTCGGGCGATCCGCATCAGAAGGATTCCAGGTACCGTTCGATCTCTACCGGGGTGACCTGATTGGCGACAAACTCGATCTCGCGCTCCGACTGCTGGATCAGCATTTCGAGCAGGTCCGGGCCCAGCACCTCAGCCATAAGATCAGATTCCCGCGCCAGAGCAACCGCGCTCGCGAGATCAGTGGGTATGGCCTGGTGGTCCTGGTCCTCGTAGCCGTTGCCCGTGGTTTGTGCGGTCGGCTCCAGCTTATTTTCGATTCCGGAAAGGCCCGAGGCGATTTCCAGTGCGAGCAGCAGATAAGGATTGCAGTCGGCTGACCCGTCGCGCTTTTCCACCCGGATCGCATTGTCGTTGCCGAGGATCACGCGCAGTCCAACGGTGCGGTTATCGACTCCCCAGGTATTGTTGATCGGACAGAAGGTGTAGGGCTGACGCCGGCGATAGGCGTTTGGAGTGGTAGCAGAGACCATCGATATCTCGGACATATGTTGCTGCAGACCGGCCAGGTACTGCCGCCCCAGAGCCGAAAGTGCGCCGTTGTCGGCCATCAGGTTCTCCCCGTCGCGCCACAGTGAGTGGTGCACATGGAAGCCGTTACCAGACTCGGCGAAAAATGGTTTCGACATGAAGGTTGCGTGATAGCCATGAGTGTTGCCGAGTTCCTTGACCAGTCCACGGAAGGTGACCACGCGATCGGCGGCCGTCAGTGCCTCGTCATAGCGGATGTTGACTTCGACCTGGCCGGCGGCGTACTCGGGGTTGGACTGCTCAATGGGTATGCCGACGGCCGACAGGTGTCTTCTGATCGGGCCCAGCACGTGTTCCAGTTCCGATGCTCTGGGTAGACCGTAGACTTGAATGCCACGGTCTCTCGGTTTGAGGGTGTCCTTGTCCAGCAAGTAGAACTCAAGCTCGGTGCCTACCCGGGGTTCAAAACCCATGTCCGAGGCTTTCTGAAGAACACGTACCAGCGCAGCCCGTGGGTCAATCGGTACGGGTAAACGATCGTGCCCGACTGCTTCGCCGAAAGAGAATACGACGCCCTCTTCCCAGGGAATGGGATAGACGTCACCAGTCGGCATCACGTATAGGTCGGGGTAACCTGTTTCAAAGTTGGCATAGGGTGTGTCCCAGACATCACAGTTCATGTCGATGGCAAAGATCGCGTTCGCCATGGCCATCCCTGATGCACAGATGTTATTCCAATTGTCTGCGGGGATTCTTTTTCCGCGCAGCAAACCGTTCAGGTCACCCATGCCTAGGACAACGGTGTGTACACCCTCGGGAAGCGGTTTTGGTTTGTGACTCATTTGGGCATCCTCTAATAGTCAAACTCAGCAAGAATTAATAATAGGTTTGTATGCGAGTACAAGCGAAGTAATTGTATCCTGTATTCACAGCAAGGAAGCAGTACTCAAGGGAGAGTCCCCAGATCTACATAGGCCCTGTTGGTCAGTGCGGGGAATCCTGATCACCCAGGTGCCTCGTCGCCGGATTACAACCCGGTCCTGTCAGACAACGCTACCAGTTGTACGGCCGGTCTATTCCCGCCAGTTTGACCCCGGTAAATGCGGAGGCTTCCAGGGACAAAGCACGGAGGTCCTCAACTTCGAGGTTGTGGACGTTAGATTTGCCACAGGCTTTGGCCAGCAGTGACACTTCCATGGTCATAGCTGTCAGGAATCGGGCGACCCGTTCGGATGCCGCCGCCACATCAACCCTTTTTTCAAGCTCCGGGTCCTGGGTCGCCACACCGACTGGGCAGAGACCTGTGTGGCAGTGGTGGCATTGCCCAGGTGTGGTGCCGAGCACGGCGTAGTCATCAAAGTAGCGCGGTGAATTGCAGCCCAGCGCGATCAACCCGGCAGTGCCGATCATCACCGCGTCAGCTCCCAGTGCCAAGCACTTGGCGACGTCCGTGCCGGAGCGCACTCCGCCTGCCGCCACCAGCGAGACCTCATCCGACATGCCGCAGTCGTCCAACGCCTCGCGCGCAGCACGAATAGACGAGATCAACGGAATCCCGGTGTGATCCAGCAAAAGCTCGGGCGAGGCACCGGTACCCCCTTCGGCACCGTCGACCACAATCACGTCGACACCGGCCTTGGCGGCGATGGCAACGTCGTAGCGGGGCCGAGTGGCGCCCATCTTGAGGAAAATAGGAACCTTGTAGTCGGTGGCCTCCCGCAACTCCTCGATTTTGACCTGCATGTCATCGGCACCAAGAAAATCCGGGTGCCGGACCGTTGAACGCTGGTCGACTCCTTCGGGTAGAGTACGCATTCCAGCCACGCGGTCTGAGACTTTCATTCCCAGCAGTAGACCGCCGGTTCCGGGCTTGGCGCCCTGCCCAACCACCAGCTCGATTCCGTCGGCCATCCGCAGGTGTTCCAAGTCCAGCATGTAACGCGACGGCGTCATCTGGTAGACAAGCAGGCTCGACGCCTCTCGTTCATCTTCGAGCATGCCGCCCTCTCCGGTGCAGGTCATACTGCCGACTTTGGATGCACCGTAGCCCAGGGCGGCTTTTGCCGGCGCAGACAGCGCGCCGAACGACATCGACGCGATGTAGATCGGAATATTCAACTCGATTGGGTTTTCAACGAGTCCAGGCCGGGCGCCCAGGACCGTCCGGGTCTCGCAGTTTTCCCGGTAACCCTCCAGCGGCAGTCGCGTCATGGTCGCCGGTACAAAAGTCAGGTCATCGAAGGTGGGTAACCGCTGATTGAAGGTGTTGAAACCTCGGATTTGGTACCGCCCGAGCCGCGACAACGCGTGAATCTCTGAGATCGAAGCAGGTGTCCAACGGGCGGAGTGGCCTTTTGCGTACGATGCCGGGACCCCAGCGGGCCTGGCAGGATCGGCTCCGTCCGCCATAGCCACAGCTTCCTCGGTCGGGGCATCGAACGGGTACTCGTAGGGGGGAGTCATATCATCAGCCACGCACTTGCATCCCGGCTTTCAAAGTGCCAGAGGCGNTGGGCGGACACGATCTTCTGCCAGGCTCTGGAAGCGTCANCCAGGCCGCGCGTCGCCAAGAGGGTCTCGATTTCCTGGATTTCATCGTCTGCGGGCTCTTCGGTTTTGGAATCCACCCCCAGGGAAGCAATGGGGCCTGCAACCCAGACCTCGCCGCCCCAGAGGGAGTCTGCACAGGCCTCATCAGCGCCGCCCAGCGCAATGATGCGACCGGCATGTGCCATGAACCCCGACAGGTAGCCGATTTTACCTTCGACGATGATGTCGCCGCCCTTCATGGCGACGCCACAACGTGGCCCAGCATCTCCTTTGACGTGGATCAACCCACCCCGCATAGAGGCGCCCAGGCTGACACCGGCATAACCGTCGATGGTGATGTCACCGCTGGCCATGGCCTCTCCGGCGGCCCAACCAGCGTTGCGTGATACTCGGATACTGGCCCCGTTGTTGAGTCCGCCACAGTAGTAACCGACACTGCCTTCAAAATGTATCCGGGCACCGCTCGGCAGGCCGATGCCGAGGTTGTGCCGTGAGCGGGTATCGATGACCCGGACAGCCAGACCACGGTCGATGCCATCGCGTATGTCCTGGTTACACTCGCGCAGCGGGCGGTCGGCGACAATCACTTCGTGGNCGTTCATGCGGCGCGGTCCAGTGAGACGTTGGTCTGCCAGGTTCGAGTCAGACTGGGACCGTCGAAGTTGACGACCTCGATTTCGTCGAGATGAACCGTGCGNACCGCTTGTTCTTCGGTTGCGATCGACAGGGACTGTTCGCCGATGACCGCGACCAGCGGCTTGATGGCCCAGCGATCTTTTGCAAACCCCAGCCGGTCCAGGGTGCTGTAGAGAAACGTAAACACCCCGTCGATCTCGGTCAGTGATCGTATCAGGGCGTCGTCCTGAGTCTCGCCCTGACTCATACGATCGGAGATCCAGACGGCCAGCAGTTCGCTGTCGTTACCGGTCATGAATCGGTAGCCTTTGCGCTCCAAGCGGGCCCGCCAGGTGAAGTAGTCGGTGATCTGACCGTTGTGCACGATCGCCACATCAGCGAACGGTCGAGCCCAGAATGGATGGCTGGCGGTCGGTGAGACCTCTGATTCGGTCGCCATACGTGCGTGACCTAGGCCGTGGGTNCCGATGAAATCATGGACCCGATGTTTTTCCGCGACCTCAATCGCGCCTCCCAAGTCCTTCACGATCTCCAGAGAACGGCCAACGGATTGCACTTCGATGCGATCGGAATGTTCGTCTACCTGGCGAATCCAGTCACCGAGCGAATTCGGTTCGCGGATCACCATGCGCACGGAGACGTGGTCGGTCGTTGCCTCGTCCCAGNTGGGGTCAGCCAGGAAATCGCTGCCGTGCGCACGCAGCAGGTCGAGAAACAACTCGAGAACCTGTGAAAGCTCATGGCGGTGTGCCACCATCGCCCGGACGATGTAGCCGGTATCCAGCGGTTCCCCATAGAGTGCAAAGCCCGTGGAATCGGCGCCCCGGTGACGCTGGGCATGCATCAGCTTAACCAGCTCGTCGCCGACCCTGCCTGGACCCGGCAGTATTCTTCCAGCGATTCCGCACATCGAATGAACCCGTTTGTATACTGAATACACTCATTATAACGCAGCACTCGTGAGAACAAGGTGCGGGCTGAACTCTCGGTCGGGGTCGGGCCCGGGGTGTCAGTGCGGTCTCTTCACTGTTCAACCGGCCTGTTCCGACAGCCAGCCCATGTGATTAGCCAACCCCTCACGAATGTGTTTGACCATGGCGGCTTCCGCCTCGCCAGCATTACCGGATCTGAGCTGCTCGAGCAATTCCAGGTGCTGGCCGCGGTCATCGGCTGGATCGGGAATCCGGTAGGCAGAAAAACTACGGATGGAAATTCCGCGATTCCAGATGTTGTCAAAAAGCTCAACAAGAAACCCGTTGTTTGTCTGTTCAACGATGGTGCGGTGAATGATGCGGTTGGCGTGGAAGTGTTCTTCCTTGCGCGATGAGGTCAGAGTCATCTCGACCCGCACGGCTTTTTCGATAGTCTGTACCTGTGCTATGGAAAGTCTCCCGGCGAGCAGTCTTGCAGCGAAACCCTCAACGGCTTCCCTCACCGTGTACAGATCTCTGATCTCCCGTTCGCTGATGTCGCGGATCTGAAAGCCGCCTCGCCCGGAAGCTTCAAGAATGCCCTCTTGCTCGAGTCGTAGCAAAGCCTCACGGACCGGTGTACGGCTGACATCGATCTGATTCGCGATGGTTTCCTGAATCAGGCGTTCACCGGGGAAGATCTCACCGGACAGGATTGCCGAGAGAATCTGCTCGTATACGTCATCGGCGAGTCGAGTGCGCTTGCGGATCAGTCGGGTAAACATATTCAGGTTCGTTNAGGGTGTGCCCGTCGTTCGGTGATTACGTTAGACCGATCACGTTATGGTGATGTTGACATCTTCCGGTGGTGGCCGGTTCGAAAAAGCCGGTGCCTATATGAATGTCAAACACGTTGGCCCCTTCGTCTTTGTTGCCGGTACCACTGTTGTCGAGCTCCAAAGCGTGCAGTTCAGGTGAGAGATAGGCTTCCCGTGGCAGGGAAAGACACTGCTCGTCCTTGAGGTTCAGGTATTCGGACAGGGTTCTGAGCAGTGTTTCAAACGATTGCAAATGGTAGCCCATTTCGGTCAGTCGAGCCTATTGTGTTGACGGTGAAAAAGTATAAACCANGGTAAATAGCAGAGATTTCTGNAGAAGCATTTAAACAGGGTAAAATGATTTTGCATGCNTGCTTCTGACTCAAAGAAAAAGCAGGAAATCATAGATCTCCTGTCCTCCATNCGGCTTGAAATCCAANCTTACCCGAGACCCATCGCAGGNTGCGACGATCAGTTCAATTCCCTCCTTTNCGAACGTGACCGTCTGACGCAGAAGTTGTCCCGGTTGGTTCAAACAGGTCAGGATTCAGAAAACCTTTGATTCCCATGGNTCCTGGGCACCACNACGCTGAGNCGAGCTGTTCCGGACCAGGCTTCGTCATGTACATCAGCCATTGAAAATCGTGACCTACAACATCCAGTTCGGTCAGGGCCGAGACGGCCGGGTCGACCTCGATCGCATTGTCGCCGCTGTTGACGGAGCCGACGTGATTGCGCTGCAGGAAGTNGATCGCTTCTGGGCACGTTCTGGCNACACCGACCAGGTCGCCTCNATCAGAGCAGCNTTTGTNGGCTACGACGCTGTCTATGGCCCAGGTGTGGATCAGTCTGTTCCCGGGGGTATGGANGCCAANGGGCAGCCNCAACGGCGACAGTTCGGCAACCTGCTGCTGTCACGGGAGCCCATCCAGTACTGTCGTCATCACCTACTGCCCAAGATGGCTAGCATTGGGCCGCTCAGCATCCAGCGCTCGGCACTTGAATGCGCGATCCAGTGCGGCGATGAGACCATCCGGTTTTTCAGTGTGCACCTGACCCACCTGTGTTCGGAAACCCGCTTGCCCCAGGTCCGCGAGTTACTGCGTATTCACCGCCAAGCGGCCTATGAGGGGCTGCCCGTGTGCGGTGAGCTTAAGGCTAATCCATTGCGCGACGGTGGAAATTACTGGGCAGAAGGGGTCACACCTGGNGAGGTATCGNCACATGCTGTATTACTCGGCGACTTCAACTGCACGCCNGATGCNCCNGAATACGATCTGCTGGTGGGACCGGATTCNCNCTATGGTGGCCGTGTAACCCACCCCGATGGTTTTGTCGATGCCTGGACGCATGTGGGCGGTGATCCGAAAGGTGGCCATACGTCGGATGTGAAAGAGGAGCCCGCCCGACTTGATTATTGTTTTGTCAGTGCAAGCCTGCGTCATCGTATCAGCAGTTGCCAGGTCGATACTGAGGCGCCAGGTTCCGATCACCAGCCGCTTTGGCTGGAATTATCGGACTAAGTTACGTCGTGGCCTGTATGTCCATCGACCGGCGGGTCAGGGCCGAGTGTTCATAGATCATCAACAGAGCCGGCACCAGGAACAGGACTAGTACAGTGGCAAAAGCCAGCCCAAAGGCGATTGACGTCGCCATCGGGATTAGGAANTGGGCCTGCAGCGAAGTTTCAAACAGGAGTGGAGTCAGACCGGCGATAGTGGTCAGCGAAGTCAGTAGAACGGCCCGCAGACGCTGGCAGGCTGCTTCCACCACCGCCTCGTCCGGTGCCAGGCCTTCGGCCCGGCTTTGTTTGTAGAACACAACAAGGATAATCGAATTGTTGACCACGATGCCGGCCAGCCCGAAAAAGCCGAACATCGAGAGNATGGTCAGGTCGATGCCCATCAAGGTGTGACCCCAGATTGCACCAACGAGACCAAACGGAATGATGGCCATCACCAGCAGCGGCCAGCCATAGGATCCAAAAACCCACGCCAGAACCAGGTAGATCAGTACCAATGCGAGAATCGCGCCGCGTTGCATGTCGCCCAGGGTCTCCCGCTGGTCGGCCTGCCGACCTTCGAAGGAGAATTTCACACCGTGCCGCTGCTCCAGTTCCGGTATTGTGTTCTGTTTCAGGTTCGCAATGATACGGTTGTCATTGTTGACCGCGTCGTCCACGTTGCCCGTAACGGTCACCGCCAGTTTGCCTTCGACGTGGCGAATAGAGTCAAAACCCCGCCGGCTCTGTAGAGTCACCACGTTGGCAAACGGTACCGTGCCGCCGCCAGGAAGTAAAACTTCGAATTCATCAAGACTGTCGAGCCGATTTCGTTCGCTGTCAGGAAGCACCACGCGCACTTCGACTTCGTCACTGTCATCGGCCATCACCTGGACCAGGTAGCCCTCGTATCCGGCACGTAGCTGTCGGCCCAGGTTTTCGACTGACAGTCCCAACGCCTCACCTGTGGGGGTCAGGCGCAATATCAGTTGTTCGCGGCCGTAGGGCATGTCGTCCTCAACGCCAGAGACACCGGCGATGTCGATCAGCACGTTCTTGAGTTCTACTGCTGTGCTCTTAACGGTCGCGAGACTCCGGCCCGTGATCTGGATCTCCAGATCCTGCCCCGGCGGCCCCGCGGTAGGTTCCTTGATCGACAGGTTTTCGAGACCGGCAGTGTTGGGAATACGCGCGAGCCACTCATCGATGAATTCGCGGTTGCGTACTGTTCGGGCGTCAGGCTTGACCAATTCGACCAGTACCGAGCCGATGTTTTCACTGCTCCGTCGCTCCCAGTCACCACTTTCGCCCAGGCCCAATCGTGAGATCGCAGTGAGCACCAACGCACCACCGAAGTGCTCATTGGTGTCCCACAGTGCCTGTTCTACCTGGGACAGGTATTCATCGACGTTTTTCTTGGGCGTGCCGGCGACGAAATCGACGTTGGCAAAAAGAATCGGTCCTTCAGCGACNGGGAAGAAATTAAAGGCGATCCGGCCTCCGGCGACCCAGCCGATGCTCACGATAAAGACTGCGACAGCCAGTGACACGGTCAACCAGCGGTGCCGGACACCAGCTGTGATCAATGGTCGAAATCGGTTCTCGCGAAATCGCAAGAATCCGTCATCCAGCGCTTTGCGCAGTCGCCGGGGGTGGTAGCCACCCATTCGGCTAAAGGTTCCTCTGAGGTGGCCAGGCAGTACCAGAAAGGCCTCGACCAGTGAGGCGAGAATCACACAGATCACGACGATCGGAAGGGTCCTGAGAATGATACCGATGATGCCGCCGACCAGCAGCAGTGGCATGAAGGCGGCGATGGTTGTCAATGATGACGAGAGGACCGGTGCCAGCATTCGTTGCGCACCCTGCTGTACTGANTCCAGCGGGCTGTCACCTTTTTCAAAATGCGTGACGGCATCTTCACCGACGACGATTGCGTCATCGACAATGATACCAAGCGTCATGATCAGGCCGAACAGGCTGATCATGTTGATCGAACCACCGCAGACGTAGAGAACCCCGAGAGCCGCCATGAAGGAGGTCGGGATACCGACCGCGACCCAGCCGGCCGCAGGGGCGTTGAGAAAGAAATAGAGGATGAAGATGACCAGGATGAGACCGCCTAGACCGTTCTTGAGCAACAGGTTGATCCGGTCCTCAATGTATTCCCAGCGTTCGTCGTAGACNTGGAACTCGAGCCCCGGGGGCAGTAGTGGCCGGGTCTCGTTGACCCAGTCCCGCATGATCTGGGCCGACTTGAGGCTGTCAGCATCCCGGGACCGGGAGAGGCGCATTTCCACGGCCGGTCGGCCCCGGTAGCTCACCTCGGTCTGGGCAGACTGGGGTCGGCGGGTGATCTCGGCGATGTCACCCAGNGTCAGCAAGCGCCCATCCTGAGCAGCGATGATCGGCAGGTCTTCAAAGGCGAGTTCACCGCGGCGCTGGTCTTTGAAACGAAGTTGCCTTGCCGACTCGCCCCGACCGATGACACCAACCGGTAGGTCGCGCGAGGCTGCCCCGACCCGTCGGCCAATGTCCTCGAGCGACAGGCCCAGCTCACGAAGGGTCTCCGAAGGAACCTGGATAGCAATTTCTTCTTCCGGCAGACCGAAGATCCGGATGTTTGAAATGCCCCGGTCCAGCAGTTCGTGTTCAAAACGGCGCACCAGACTACGCAGTCCCCGGGGATCATCGGCTCCGACCACCAGCACGCTGGCAATCGGCTCGTAATTGATAATGCGTTTGATCTCCGGGCTTTCGGCGCTGGCTGGGAGGTTGCGTACCAGGTCGACCTGTTCTTTAACCTGGTCGAGGGCCAGCCCCATGTCCGTGCCTTCCTGAAATTCCAGAACCACCAGTGAAAACCCGTCAAAAGACCTCGAACTCAGTTCCTTGACTCGGTCGACACTTTTGAGTTCTTGTTCAATAGGATCGGTGACCAGTTGTTCGATGTCCTCGGCACTGGCCCCCGCCCAGGTGACCCCGACGGAAACAAAATCAATGTCGAAACTTGGGAAGAACTGGGTGTTCAAGCGGGACAGACCCCAGAGGCCGGCGATGATCATCATCGCCATCAGCAGGTTGGCCGCGACCGGATGGCGGGCAAGTATCCCGAGCAGGTTGTTTGTCATGACCTCGGAGCGTCAGTCGTTTGCCTGCACAATCTCGACTTTCAGGCCTTGAACCGCATTGGGCAGCTGGTTAGCGAGTATCTGGTCGCCGTCGACAAGATCGTCACTGCGAAAAAGAATCCAGCTACCCCACTCGCCGTTACGGTATTCGCCCACGCGTCGCACGCGGGCCATGACCAGGCGGCTGTTCTCGATCCGATAGACTGTATCTGCNCCGTAGACGGAGGTTGCCGGCAGTGAGAAAACATCATTTTGAACGGGTAGTTCAACGAACATTACGACCGTACGGCCCAGTTCGACATCCTGGGTTTCATCCAGAAAACTGAAGAACGCATCGACGCCTCCCTGGCCTTTTTCGATTTTTCCAGCCAGCCTGTCCAGCGCGAGCCTGATTGACCGGCCCTCGAATTGCATCAATGCTGTGACCTCGCTACCGGCCAATAACGACTTTCGCAGAACCGGAAGATGACGGTTGGGTACCTGGGTTCGAATCTCGACAAAATTAGTGTCATAGACGTCGATGAGTCGGTCGCCCGGGCGTACCCGGTCACCCGGCGAGACGTGCACCGCTGTAATGCGGCCGTCGAAGGGTGCCATGACGCCGGTGTGCCGCAGATCACGGCGCACCATGTCACGCACGGCNGTGGCTCGTTTCAGGCGGGCGTGCAACTGGGCCAGTCGAGAGGGGTGATCCTGCAGGACGCTCTGACGCTTGGCCAGTGCCAGTGCCTGGCCGCGCAGGGCTTGCTGGGCTTCGTCAACCCGCGCCTGTGAGCCGACCTGGGTCTTGGCAAGGCGTTCGGCGCGCTTCAGAGAACGTTCAGCCAGCTGGTAAAGCATCCGTTCATGCGTCAGGGCAGTCAGGTCAGCGGCGTGGCGGCGTTTTTCACTATCGATNTGCGCTTCGATCTCCGAGACATCGGCATCTCTTTGGCGGAGCAAAAGGGTCACGTCATCGTCATCGAGCCGCAGCAGCAGTTCACCATTGCGGACATTTTGTCCAGACAACACCATCAGTTCCTGAACATCTGCAGACACGGCTGCGCGCAGGTGCGTCTCACGCGGTGATTCGACGCGGCCGTACAGTCGCAACGTCGGGGACAACTGCTTGCGCGCTACAGAAACGGCGTTGACAGACCACACCCGTTCACTGGGTTCGAGTGGCTGATCCACTGGTGCGCTGGATCTGAGCAGGACATACCCGGCTATTCCAACGGCAATCACCAGTAACGGCAGGATGATTCGACGGATTTTCTTCATCGGGAGAGCACGGAACCGGGCGGGGAAGGGGTACCAATCACTCTAGATTGTAGATCGACAAAGGAACAAACGCTAATACTGGCCTTGCTCGGCGAATTTTTCGGGAATGGCCGGTTCCATGTTTCTGATCTGGCGCTAGGTCTTGTGCGCTACGGAAAATGTGATCTGTCCAACCTTCAAACGCTCAGCATCAGAGTGTTTCATGTAAGCATCGAGATCACCGGTTGACTTGAGGCCAATAGTGCGGTCGAGGACAGCTTTTAGGTCGGGCTCGGAGACCAGACTCCAGATCGAGTCACCCNGGCGCCAGAGCGGGTCCAGCGGGCCATCCGCCCTGAAATACGCTGCGCCTTGGAGCACACCATCGAGATCCACACGACGATTTATCGGATCCAAACCGGATGCATGCATTAACCGTTCAAGATCGTCCAGGGGAATAGTCCGTTGTTTGACGGCCGCCAACGCAGCCGGAATCAGACGGTAGAACCAGAACCCCCGATCCAGTTGCACGTGAGCGCAGCTGTTGATGATGATGACGCCGTGTGGCTTCAAGACGCGGGCGCACTCGGCCAGTACCTTCCGATGTGCCGGCCAGTCGTTTTCTACCCGGTCGGAGAGGTGGTGCAGGACCTGGTTGATGACAATGCTGTCTACACTGTTNTCATCCAGAGGCAGTTCGCTGATGGAGGCCCGCCAGAACCTGGCGCGGTCACGNTCAGGGCTGTTTACCAGCTTGGACTGCGCCACAGACAACATGGCCGGGTTTAAGTCGACCGCTTCGATCCGGCNGACCCGGTCGATCAAGGCAGCCGTATAGATCCCGGTACCACAGCCTGCATCCAGCAGCACCTGCTGTTCGATCGCCGTGCAGGTAGATGAGAGCCCCTCCGTGATGAGATCCAATCCGACAGCCCAGCGGGTCTCGTCGTAGACGCGGCTGACTTGGGTATAATTTTCGTAAGTACTCATCGGGTTCGACGGGTCATCAGTCGTGGGTAATTTCTCTCGCTGTTCGCGCTGGACACAGTTAGCTTACCCTGAGTGGTATATCAAGTTGAGGTAACAGAAGATGTGCGGTCGATTCGAGCGCCATAGTACACTGGCAGAATTCTCCGAGGTCATAGAAGGCCTGGTCGCTGATGGGCCAGATCTGCTTCGGCCCAGCTACAATATCGCGCCTTCACAGCAAGCACTGATCGTCCGTGCCACCTCCGGGACGCATACGGCCGCAGCACTCCAGTGGGGTCTGGCGCCAGCCTGGGTAAAAGATCCGAAGATGACGCGTCCGATCAACGCCCGGGCGGAGACTGTGCACGAGCGGCCGATGTTCCGAGGACCGTTCAGGCATCAGAGGTGCCTGGTGCTGTGCGACGGTTACTACGAATGGCAGAAGCAGCCTGGTGGCCGAAAACAGCCTTACTACCTCGGATTGGCTGACAATACACCGTTTGTACTGGCCGGACTCTGGTCGCTGAACACCCAGCTGACGGGGGAGGCTCTGGAGACGTTCTGTATCGTCACCACCGAGGCCACGGCAGCGGCGTCCGAGATTCACGCCCGAATGCCGGTCGTTCTGCCGCGACCCGTCCACTCCGACTGGCTGGACTCTGCCGTCTCGGATACTGACATGGTCAGGGAACTGATGGCCGGACANCAGGCTGATCTTCGCAGCTACCCGGTGAGTACGTTCGTCAACAGCCCGGCGAATAATTCTGCCGACTGTGTTGTGCCTCTGGCCGAGCACCAGTCGGCAAGCTGAGCTGCGCCCTGGCGATTGTTGAACAGCAACCATTCTGTGTGACCATTCTCGGCGGCTTTTAAGGAATGGCGGGTAGGTCGCTAGAGCAACAGGCATTTTCTGCCCAACCGTCATATCACTTAATACTTCTGATATGTATAATCATTGCTTATGTAGATGTTTCCCGCTGTTCCTGGTGAATTGAACCATTTTGGGTGTCTTGATTGGACAACCTCCGCCCAGGTCCTGACGATTCGACCGACCGGCCGCACGTACAGCGCGTGTAGGCTCAGTGCTCGTGCACCCGTCTGTTGACTGTCCCGTGACATTTTGAAAGCGACCGACACCACTGATCCGACGTTCTTCCATAAAGTGGTGGACTGCCAGTGGGGTTGCCCCGCCCACACGGACGTCCCCGAATACATCCGGATGATCGCGCTGGGGCGCTATCAAGACGCCTATCTGCTCAACAGGGGCACTAACGTCTTTCCTGCGATCTTGGGCCGGGTCTGCGACAGGCCGTGTGAGCCTGTTTGCCGGCGGAACCGGGTCGAGGATGAACCGGTCGCGATCTGCCGGCTCAAGCGGGTTGCGGCCGACCTTGCCGGGGACGTCAGAGCGTGTCTGCCGAAGATTCCGGGAAAGAAGAACGGAAAGCGCATTGCCTGCATCGGTGCCGGATGTGCGTCCCTGACGGTGGCGAACGACCTCTTGCCTCTGGGGTACGAGATCGTGATGTTCGAGCAGTATGACCAGACTGGTGGCCTGATGCGGTCCAATATTCCCGCCTTCCGACTGCCGGCCGAGGTGTTGGACGACGAGATCACGATGATCCTGGAAATGGGTGTCGATCTGCGGCTGGGCCATCGTATCGACAGCATGGCGGCGCTTCTGGCAGAGGAGTTCGATGGGGTTTTTGTGGGCACTGGGGCCCCGCGTGGCAAGGAGCTTGACCTACCCGGCCGTCACGACAGCGAGCGTATCCACATCGGTATCGACTGGCTGGAGTCGGTCGCATTCAGCCACACTGACTCGATCGGCGAGAACGTCCTGATCATCGGTGTCGGTAACACGGCCATGGACTGTTGTCGGACCGCATTGCGACTGGGTGGTAAAAACGTGAAGGTAATGGCCCGTAAACCTCGGGCCTACTTCAAAGCTTCCCCCTGGGAGCTTGAGGATGCGGAAGAAGAAAGGGTTGAAATCGTCGTCAATCACTCACCAAGGGCTTTTGTTGTAGAGGATGGACAGCTCAAAGGGATGATGTTCGATCAGTTCGAGTATCACACCGATGAGGTGGGGAATCTGCTACCTGAGGTCATAGGTGAAGCGTTCCTTCCCTGCGATGATGTGATTCTTGCCATCGGCCAGGAAAATGCTTTCCCGTGGATCGAGCGCGATCTTGGTGTTGAGTTTGACCAGTGGGACGTGCCGGTGGTGAACAAGGACACTTTCGAGTCCACTCGGTCGGGTGTGTTCTTCGGTGGTGATGCGGCATTCGGCCCAGAGAACATTATCTGGGCTGTGGAACATGGGCACCAGGCCGCAATTTCTCTGCACAAGTATTGCATGGGTGAACCGCTNGATGATCGTCTGCCGTTGGGCATGAACCTGCTCGCGACCAAGATGAGCATCCATGAGTGGAGTTTCAGTAACGATTACGATCCGGCTGAGCGTCGTCAGATGCGCCACGTGGCACTCAAGCAACGCTTTGACGAACTCAACATCGAGGTGGAGCTGGGGTTTTCGGCTGAGCAGGTCTTGACCGAGGTCCGGCGTTGTCTCAATTGTGACATGCAGACGATTTTCAGTGCCAAGTTGTGCATCGAGTGTGATGCCTGTATCGACGTCTGCCCTGTTCGNTGCCTGACGATCGCNAATAATGGNNATGAACAAGAGGTGCGGCGNCAGCTGACAGTAGCCCCTCTGGATCCGGAGGCACCGCTGTATGTGTCCGAAGCCTTGCCACAGACCGGCAGGGCCATGTTCAAGGATGAGAACCTGTGTGTGCACTGTGCCTTGTGTGCCGAACGATGTCCCACTGGCGCCTGGGACATGCGCAAATCCAGTTTGTTGATTCCGTACGCTGTTGACGAAGAGGCATCGCGATGCAATCGAAAGACCGGATAAACGACTTCGTCATCAAGATTGCGACGGTCAACGGCACGGGTTCTTCCAGTGCCAACACCCTTCTGATGAAGGCGATCTTTCGTATGGGTATACCTGTGATTGGCAAGAACTACTTCCCGTCCAACATCCAGGGGCTGCCGACGTGGTATGAGATCCGCGTCACCGAAAAGGGTTACCTTGCCCGTTCAGGCTCGGTGGGCATCATGGTGGCCATGAATGCGCAGACCTATGCCGAGGATCTCGTCGAGGTTTCACCAAACGGGCTGCTGATCTACGATGCCACCTGGCCAAGAGCGGAGCTTGAATCCCGCCCGGACGTCACGGTTCTGCCCATTCCGTTGTCAANAATGTGTAACGAAGCATTCAGTGGCGCCCGGACACGCATCCTGTTGAAGAATATTGCCTACGTCGGTGTGATTGCCGCCCTGATCGATATCGACCAGGACCGTGTCCACCAGTTGCTGACGGAGACATTTGCTGACAAGCCTAAGCTGATTGATTCGAATATGCAGGCTTTTGAGCTGGGCTATGACTACACCAGATCGAACTTCGAATGCCCCCTGAAGACCCGGCTTGTGCCGATGGATGCCATGGCCGACCACATCATGATCGATGGCAACACGGCCGCCGCCCTGGGCTGTGTCTACGCAGGGGCGACTGTCGGCAGCTGGTATCCGATCACGCCGTCAACTTCGTTGTTCGACGCATTCGGTGGTTTCTGCAAACGCCTGCGTAAGGACAGTGATACGGGTGAGCACAACTATTGCATCATCCAGGCGGAAGACGAACTATCTGCAATCGGTATGGCGCTGGGGGCCGCCTGGAGCGGCGCCCGGGCTTTTACTGCGACCAGTGGCCCTGGCATCTCACTGATGTCAGAGTTCCTGGGACTGGCCTATTTCACAGAGATACCACTGGTTCTGTTCGACGTTCAGCGGGCCGGTCCTTCGACTGGGATGCCCACCCGGACCCAGCAAAGCGATATTCTGGCGGCAGCTTTTGCATCCCACGGTGATACCCGGCACGTCCTGCTGTTCCCGTCGGACCCGGCGGAGTGCTTTGAATTCGCTGTTACGGCTTTTGATCTGACTGAACGACTCCAGACCCCGGTCATCGTGCTGTCGGATCTTGATATCGGCATGAACGACTGGCCGTGCCCCAGTTTGAGCTGGGATGACAACTACCAGCCGGACCGGGGAAAGGTCTACAGCGCCGACGACTTGAGCCAGATGGACACTTTCGCCCGCTACCTGGACGTAGACGGTGATGGCATCTGTTATCGGACATTGCCCGGAGAGCATCCCAAGGGAGGCTATCTGATCCGTGGTTCCGGCCACAACAAGTTTGGTGGTTATACCGAGAAAGCTGACGAGTACCAGGAAGTCGTTGACCGCCTGCGCCGCAAGTTTGATACCGCAGCCGGCCTGGTGCCGGAACCGGTGATCGAAACAGCTGAGCGAGCAGACTGCGCGATCGTGTCGTTNGGCAGTTGCGATGGTGCCGTTCGCGANNCCCGTGACAGACTCGCCGCTGAAGGCATCCTGGCGGATTACATGCGTGTCCGGGCCTTTCCATTCAGCCAGTCGGTAATAGATTTTCTGACCCGCTATGAGCGGGTGTTTGTTGTCGAGCAGAACCGCGATGCTCAGTTTTGCAGCCTACTGCAGACTGAGACGGGTCTTTCCGGTGACAAGCTGATTCCCGTCCTGAGCTACGGCGGTATGCCGGTCGCCTGTACCGATATCATCGACCCGATGCTTGAGAAGATCGCCAAGGGGAAAGCTGCATGAGTTTCATAAAAAAACCAAGGCTCACCAAGGGCCTACCGCAGAATACCCTGGGTCTGACCATTGCAGACTACGAAGGAGCGATGTCGACGTTGTGTGCCGGTTGCGGCCATGACTCGATTTCTGCGGCGATCGTCCAGGCCTACTACGAGCTCGATATTGAGCCGCACCGGATAGCCAAGGTCTCGGGGATCGGTTGTTCGAGTAAAACCCCGACCTATTTTCTGCGACCAGCCCACGGCTTTAACTCAGTTCACGGTCGCATGCCCTCGATCATAACGGGCGCGAATGCCGCAAATCGTGACCTGCATTACATTGGGGTATCCGGCGACGGTGACTCGCTTTCCATCGGCCTCGGGCAGTTCTGTCACGCGATCCGCCGCAACGTCAACATGTTGTATGTCCTTGAAAACAATGGTGTTTACGGGTTGACCAAGGGACAGTTTTCCGCCTCGGCGGATGTCGGCAGTAGCGCTCGCAAGGGCGGTGAGGTTAACGCCCAGGCACCGATTGATCCGGTTCTGACGGCGATCAACTTTGGCTGCTCGTTCGTCGCCCGGGGGTTTTCCGGCGACAAACGCAACTTGGTTCCGCTGCTCAAAGCCGCCATCCAGCACCCGGGTTTTGCCATGCTGGACGTAATCTCGCCCTGTGTGACCTTCAATGACCACGAAGGGTCGACCAAAAGCTATGCGTATACCAGAGATTCGGAGCGTACGACTGTGTACGCTGATTTCATTCCAGTACTGGAGCCAATTGAAGCCAACGTCGAAAAGGCGGTGACTTCAGTGACTCTGCACGATGGCAGTCGGATCACGCTGCGTAAAGTGGACGATGATTACGACCCGTTTGATCCCGGGGCAGCCACGGCTTACATACGAGCACACCAGGCTCAGGGAGAAATCGTCACCGGACTTTTGTTTCTTGACGAAAATGCTTTGGATCTGCACCGCACGAAAAACACGACTAAGACCCCGCTCAACGCACTCGAGTCAAGTCGGCTGATACCCGGCGCAGCGGTACTGGAAGACCTGCAAAAGGCTTGGCGCTGAGGTCTGTAAAGCCGGTTCCGGGTTTGTTCTCCGGAGCTGCGGGTCGCCTCTTAGAGCCGGATCTTAGCTGTCAACCTGTTCCATCTCAGTTCTTTTCAGGTCGTGGCTCTCGGCCGAGCAGTGCGGTGACGGCCGAGGCCGGTTCCAACCCCTCGAACAACACGCGGTAGACCTGCTCTGTGATCGGCAGGGAAACTCCGTTGCTGTCGCTTTTCTGGTAAAGCACCCGGGTTGTATTGACGCCTTCGGCTTCTTGTCCGATGTCGACCAGTACCTGTTTGATCGGTTTTCCCGTCGCGATCCCCAGACCGACCTGCCGGTTACGTGACTGGTCATCAGTGCAGGTCAGGATCAGGTCACCCATACCCGTCAATCCCATGAACGTGTCAGCCTGCCCACCCAGTGCTGTACCGAGGCGGCTCATCTCTGCCAGGCCACGAGTGATCAGTGCTGCGCGGGCGTTGGCACCAAAACCCAGGCCGTCGCTGATTCCGGCAGCGATGGCGATCACGTTCTTGATCGCACCTCCCAGCTGTACACCCGGCAGATCGGTACTGGTATAGACCCGGGTGCGGTCATCCCGAAACCAGTACGCGACGGCGTCCGCCGTTTCCAAGGTGCGGGCGGCTGTGGTCAGAGCCGTGGGTAAACGACGTGCCACTTCAGCGGCGAAGCTTGGTCCCGACAGCACAGCCGGAACCGCCGCGTCGCCCAGAACCTGATCGAATACCTCGCTCAGTAACAGGCCACTGTCCGGCTCAAACCCCTTGGTTCCCCAGCAGATGTGCGGCGGAGTGGGAAACGCGTCGAGATGATGGGAGAATCTTTCCAGGACCGATCTGAACCCATGGCTGGGAACGGCAACCACGAAGTCGCTGCCGTGTTCGATGAGCTGCTCAAAGTGGCTCGTGACCTTGATGTTTTCCGGCAGGGGCAGCGCGCCAGGCAGTTGGCCACTGGTATCGTTCCCGCAGAGTGGTGTCAATCGTCTTTTATCATCATGGGTCCAAAGCAGCACCGACCGGCCAATGCGTGCGGTCAACATTGCCAGTGCAGTTCCCCAGGAGCCCGCACCCAGCACGGCCAGGGCCTGATGTTGTTTTCTGCTCAAAGCTTGTCTTGTCTGGGCAGTTCACCCGGGTTGCGGGGAAGGCCTGATTCAGTTGGGCTCGGCACCGCTGCCGTTGCCGGCCGAAGTCTGTTCAGCTGCTTTTTTGTTCAGGTACATCACGTCGAAATTGACCGGGCTCAGGAGCAGGTGAGGGAATCCGCCCTTGGCGACCATCTGTCCCACAGTCTCCCGAAGATAGGGGAACAGCATATTGGGACAAGCCCCCTCGAGAACCTGTTCCAGAGTCGATTCGTCATAGCCTTTTAAAGTGAAGACGCCGGCTTGCTGACACTCCGCGAGAAAAGCCGTTTCTTCGCCAGTTTTTGCTGTCACGGTGCATGACAGTACCGCCTCGAACACACCGTTGTCGGGGTCGAGTACCTGGTGTGAAACATTCAGCTGGATATCGATCTTGGGGTTGAATTCGCGGGAAAAGATCTGTGGGCTGCCGGGTGATTCGAAAGAAAAATCCTTGACGTACACCTGGTTGAAACTAAAAGTTGGCTGGTCAACAGCGTCGGGGTCTGACATGGTCGGGTCTGCCGGGTAGTCGAGGTTCAGCGCTCGATTGGAAGGTTCTCTTTCTCCCATGCGGCGATGCCACCGGTCAGTGTGTAGACGTTGGAGAACTCGTTCTTGCGCAAAATGGCCGCAGCGCGACCGGCCCTGGTACCACTCTGGCAGGTCAGGACAATCGGCTTTTTCCTGTCACGATACTTGTTCAAGCGCTTCAGGTTGTCCTTGAGTTGGCCCATCGGGATGTTGATGGCGGCTGGTATGTGACCTTTGTCGAATTCAGCTGACTCACAAACGTCAACGACGACCGCTCCGTCGTGATTGATCAGCTGTGGTAGTTGCACTGCGCTGACCTGGCTCGAGCCACCGCTGCGACGAAGCGAATCAACGACCAGCAGGGTGCAGATCACCACGAGCGCTGCAAACAGGTGCCAGTTTTCGGCGATGAATTGAATGTCCATGGAAAGCTCAGCGCTCAAACGGGTGCGCTAGTGTACAGCAAGCCGGCAGCAGTTGGCC
>PBDS01000061.1 GCA_002718155.1 Pseudomonadota bacterium | reverse complement strand
ACAGCCACCGCCAGAGATGGCCGGGCAGTTTTCCATCACAGGGAGTAACTATCAGGCCGGTGGCGTCTTTGGCGGTGCGATGGTTAGTCAGTCCGGAAACGACCTCTGATCCAGCTAAGGGTGAAATATTCGTAGCTAGATTCGGCCGTTTCTACCCGTACCAGGTCCCGCTCCCCGATGGCATGAGCGCCACCCGATCAACCAAAAACCACCCGATTGCGACCAGATTCCTTGGCGGAATAAAGCGCTTTGTCGGCCCGGTTTAGCGCATCGCCGAGAGACTCTAGAGGTAGCGGAAAGCTCGCACCAATACTGACAGTCAAGGCGATTTCCTGGTGATTGTCGTTGTCTGGAATCGGTAGCGGTGATTCCTCCAGTTTCCTCCGAACGCGCTCCAGGACATCCGCTGCCGTCTGTCGGGGATCAGTCGATTCGTCCTGGTCAGGAACTACCTCCAACGCGAGACCGAACTCCTCACCACCCAGTCGCCCGAAACTGGCACCGGCTTTCAGGGCCTGGGTCACAATATTCACCATATGCTTCAGGGCCTCGTCTCCAAGCACATGGCCGTAGGTATCGTTAACTTTCTTGAAGAAATCAATGTCAAATACCGCGACGAGAAACCTCTGACGTTCAGCACACCCCTCGAGACTGGTGATGGCTCGGTCGTACCAGGTCCGCCGACTTAGACAGCCGGTCAGAACATCGTGTTCGACCAGCCAGGTCGTTCGGATCAGACGAGTTCGAGTGGTGAGGTAGATCGAGAATGCACCCGACAGGTAAACCAGCACCACGATCAGGACAGGGTACATGGGGTCCAAGAGAAGGCGGTAGCGGTCAAAGGCGATCCAGCCACCACCCAGAACGGCAGTGATGGCGAGCAGGGCCAGCCCAGCACACCAGGCCATTCCCCAGCGTGGCAGGATCCAGATCAGAATTGCACCCAGCACAAGACAAAATAGAATCTCCGCACCGGCCATCCAGTCCGGCCGTGCAAGATAATCAGCAGCAAGAATGGTTTCGATCGCCTGCACCTGCACCGCCAGGCTCGATGTCAGATCCCCGAGCGCGTTGACACCGAAGTCTCCAACGCCGACTGCTGAACTACCGATCAGCACGATCCTTCCGCTTACCTGATTGGCCGGTGCTTCACCGGAAAGCACCTGCCACGCTGGAACAGCCTGTGTATGTACAGAATCCCGGTAACGTATCCAGATCTGTCCAGCTGGATCAGTCGGTACGATCAGTCTGCCGATTCTGACATTGATCAGGCCCGCGCGGCCGGTGTTGCCTGAAGCCGGATCTGTCGTTTTCGTGGCGTGGTTCGATGCCCCCTGAGCAATACGCAGGGCTTCGGCCGCAAGCGACGGATAGACCGTCTCTCCGATCCGCACGAACAAGGGTAGTCGCCGGATGACCTCATCGGTACCAACCGTATGGGTCAGGTACCCGTAACCTGATGCGGACGCCTCCAGTACGGGCAGGGCCGTGATCGCCCCGCCAAAGGACAGCAGGTAGGGATCGGGTGCTGGTCCTTTGGTTGCGTACCGGGGTTTGAGCTCGGGCAGCCGCGGCCCAGGGTTGGGCGTCAGAGCGAAACCGATCGCAACGTTGCTGTTGCTGATAGCGCTGGCGAACGCCTGGTCATTGTCCGGCAGATCACGCAGCTTGGCCCGGGTTTCATCGAACGTGGCCCCCGCCGGGAGCAACTCGGCCAGCCTGGCCGGGGAAAGCCGATCGGGTTCGGAGAAAAGCACATCAAAGACGATCGCGGCAGCACCCAGTGCGGTCAGTTCATCCACCAGGTCCGCCATTTGCTGCCGGGGCCACGGCCACTGGCCGATTCGGGCCAGACTGCCCTCGTCGATGTCGACAATACTGATCGGCACGTCGGTAGGTACCCGTGGACTCAGTTGCTGGTAACGATCGAAAATCTGCAGCCGGTACTCCGTGCCAATAGCGGGCTCATAGAGCCTGATAGCCGTGGCAGTCAGCAGCAAGGACAGTGGTGCCATCACTGACCAGGGGATTTTCCAGCTTAAACTCACTCGGGCATAGCTCTTTTCGCTATCAAAGATTTGGCTCTTGTCGAGCCTTTCGAGCATCCTGTGGCCCAACTCCGGCCTCATTGACAAGAGAAAGTCTATCCGAATCTCATTCCTGTTACCTAAAGGCTAATGACTCTCTCCCAGCGTTAGCCGATGAAAACACCGAAGGGTACTCCGCTCGTGATCTTCCGCCGTAGATTCAANGGTGGTGCCTATTCACTCANNCAAACNCCACTCTGGCGAAGTTTTGTTCGTTCTAAGTCGNCTAGGGCGTTTCGACATCCCCTGTCTTNTTGTTCTGCAACTCTCGANNCTNGCCAGTCAGATCGAAGAAAAGCCTGCCATGTTGTGCTGCCCTATTGNGGGCACTTTGATCGATTTGTCGCAGAGGGTTTTGGCGATCAGCTTAAGAACACGAGCCACGATGTGTTTGCCACCGGTACCCGGGCCTGCTCGAATTCAGGGAGCGACGCCGAGCCGAGTTCGGATCTGATCGGGCGGCCCTGCAGCGACTGCCGCCACACGACGATAAAACTCGGTGAAGTCGCCGTTGCTCTGCTCAAACAGCCGCCGGAAAGCCGGNACCAGACTGTAATAGGCGCCCACAGTGGCCAGGTGTGCATTGTTCAATGGCAGCTTGAACCAGGCGTCCCAACCCGGGTCACCACCTTTTGCGGGCCGCTGTTTCTGGTAGTCCANTTTCAAAGCGGTGAACAGTTCAGATTTGCGCCCTATCATGACATCCGGCTCAAGATCGGAGGCATAAAGCTCGCTGAGTCTTCTACGGTAATTGAGCAGTAGCTCAATTACCTCGTCACGGCGCTTTCCAACGGCCAGGAAGGGCTCTAGCTCGTCCGTTCTACCGCTGTGAGCGAGCCAGCGACGCACNCCTTCGAGTTCAACCAGCGTAGCGAACGATTCGTTGAAGGTCGTGTCATCGCTGACATAAACCTGCTGGTGGGCCAGTTCATGAAAAATCAGTCCCGCAAGACCTGCGTCGGAAGCACCCAACATGGTGTTCAGCAGCGGGTCGGGCAGCCATCCCAATGTTGAGTAGGCCTGTGTACCGGCTACAGTCACATCGTAACCCGCGGCCTTAAGACGATCGCCCTGCCCCTCTGCCGCAAATCGATCAAAGTACCCGCGGTAGGGCACACACCCCGCGACAGGAAAACACCAGGTCACCGGGTCTACCGAAAACGCCGGTGCGGCAACTACGCTCCAGANCACGTATGGTCGGCCGAGATCGGTGTAGCGCATGTAACTGCGATTATCCGGCAGGCCCAGATCATTACTGGCAAAATGGCGAATCTCACNGGCGAGGNCNAGCCGNTTTCGGGTCTGTGCTGGTAGTGATGGATCCCTGAGTACGTTTTCTATCAGGCGNCTGTGCCACAGCAGGCCAGCCTGCCCCTGCACCGCCTGGGCGTAATAACCGACAGTACTGCAACCGCCGGCGGCCAGAACGCCCAGGAACAAGANAGCCAGTGTGAGACCACGACGAACCATCGGGCAAATGGCTATCAAGCTCCGGCCCTGATGCATAGAATTCCCCATAGTCACTGTGTATCAACTGATAAAGGCTGCCAAGGATGACAGACCCGGCCGAACATCTCGAGTGCTACTTAGTCGGCGGTGCCGTACGGGACCAACTCCTTGGACTTGACCGTGCTGACCTGGACTGGCTCGTGATCGGCGCAAGTGTGGACGAGATGACCCGGTTGGGCTTCAAATCGGTCGGTCGGGACTTCCCGGTATTCCTGCACCCGAAGAGTCACCAGGAATATGCCCTTGCCCGCCGGGAGCGAAAGATCGCCCCGGGANANCGNGGCTTTGAGACCGACACCAGGCCCGAGGTGACCCTCGAGCAGGACCTGTCTCGCCGAGACCTCACGATCAACGCCATGGCCCGTTCACGTGACGGAGTCCTGATCGACCCCTATGGTGGGCAGGCCGATCTTGGCAGAAAGATTCTGCGCCATGTCTCTGACGCCTTTATCGAGGATCCTGTGAGAGTACTCCGGGTCGCCCGTTTCGCGGCCCGCTATCANCACCTGGGTTTTAGCGTGGCACCCGAGACACTGGATCTCATGCAGGCCATCGTCGTGAGTGGCGAGACTCGGGCATTGGTCGCGGAACGGGTCTGGCAGGAACTTCGCCTGGCGCTGGNCGAGAACACGCCGGCTGAATTCTTCCGGGTGCTGCAGGCCTGCGGGGCACTGGGTCCGGTGCTTCCGGAAATCCAAGCTCTGTTCGGAGTCCCCCAACCGCCAGAGCACCACCCGGAGGGCGATGCAGGGCAGCACACGCTCATGGTGCTGGATGCCGCAACCAGGCTGAGCGACGATACCCGGGTCCGTTTTGCTGCATTGGTCCACGACCTCGGCAAGGGCACGACACCGCNCGATCAATGGCCGCGACACATCGGTCATGAGAAACGCGGCCTGAAGCTGGTCAAGGGTCTATGCCAACGCCTGCGGGTTCCGGAGGACCACCAGCGCCTGGCCCTGGCTGTCACCGAATATCACCTGTTAATGCACAAACTGGAAGAACTACGACCCGAAACCGTGCTGAAACTGCTGGCCGGGCTGGACGCGTTTCGCAACCCTGATCGCGTCGAGCCCTTCATCCTGGCCTGCGAAGCGGATGCACAAGGCCGGGGCGCACGGGCGGTGAAGCCGTATACCAGCGCGCCCCAGTTGCGTACCTACCTTGCTGCGATCACTGCACTCGATCTGGGCGACCTGGGTGACAGCGACCTCGACCACAAGGCGCGGGCCCGCGAGGTCCGGCGGCGCCGGCTGTCGGCAATCAGGGCAGTCAAAGCGACCTGGCCAGCGTCAGGGTCTGCCAGCTGCTAACCGCTCGTACTCAGCGCATCGCCTCAACGATGCTGCAGTAATTGGCGACCCCGGCACCGCCCATGTTGAAAACACCAGCGACCTCAGCGCCCGCCACCTGCATGTCACCGGCCTCACCCAACACCTGCATGGCCGCCAACACGTGCATCGACACACCGGTGGCACCGATCGGGTGACCTTTTGCCTTCAGCCCCCCTGAGGGATTGACGGGCAGACGGCCATCTTTGGCGGTCCAGCCCTCCAGAGCAGCGCGGGCACCGCAACCCGGTGCCGTCAGACCCATGGCTTCATATTCCATCAATTCAGCCGTCGTGAAACAGTCGTGTGTCTCGACCAGGTCCAGGTCCTCCAGAGTCATGCCGGCCTCGGCCAGTGAGCCGCGCCAGGCCCGGGCACAGCCCTCGAGAAAGGTCATGTTCCGGCGACTCATCGGCAGCAGGTCGTTAACCTGGGTCGCCGCCCGGAGCCGGGCGGCTCTGGCAAGGCTGTACGCCGTGTGCTCGTCGGTCATGACGACTGCCGCTGCGCCATCAGACACCAGGCTGCAGTCCGTGCGCTTGAGCGGCGCCGCGACCACCGGATTCTTCTCCGATTCGACACGGCAGAACTCAAAACCCAGATCTTTGTGCAACTGGGCCCAGGGGTTGGCACAACCGTTATGGTGATTTTTTGCCGCGATCGTCGCCAAGGCGTCGCTCTGGTCACCGTGCTGCTGGAAGTAGTCCTGCGTGATCTTCGCAAAGACACCGGCAAAACCGTTGGCCACACCGGCCTCTTCTTTTAGATATGAGGCTTTGAGCAGCGCCCTGCTGATTTCCGGCGGCGGCACGTCGGTCATTTTTTCCACGCCTACGACCAACACCACTTTGCCGCGGCCTGCNGCTATGAAATCCATTCCCTGGTAGATGGCTGCNGANCCGGTTGCACAGGCGTTTTCGACCCGGGTCGCAGGNTTATAGCGCAGCGCTTCAAATCCGTTCATCACCAGNGAGGCGCCAAAATCCTGTTCCGCCATACCACCGTTGAACCAACCCAGAAACACNGCATCGACGTCNGTCGCATCCACGCCGGCACTCAGGAGCGCGTCGCCGGCCACCTCGATGATCATCGTTTCGACGTCTTCACTATGGCGTCCAAATGGAATATGGCCCCATCCCACGATTGCGGTTTTCATCGTTCCTCCACGAGGGTCGNTACAGGTCGACCGGTCAAATAGGGTGTCGGGTTCAAAGATACCAGTAGAACAGTAACGCACCCAGTACCAAGCGGTAAAGCACAAATGGGAGTACCCCGAGGCGCTCGATCAGCCTCAGGAACACGCCGATCACCCCAAAGGCACTCACAGCAGCCAGCGCGACCCCGATGCCAAACACGGTCCACTCGGGCACAAAGGCGTCACCATGAAACTCGATCAGCTTGAACAGCGTAGCTGCAAGGATCACTGGAATTGCCATCAGNAAGGAAAAACGCGCAGCGGCTGAGCGATCCAGGCCCAGTGCAAGCCCCGCGGTCAAGGTGATGCCGGAGCGTGAGGTACCGGGTATGAGTGCCAGTGCCTGGGCGATGCCGATCAGTAACGCATCCTGACCCGTCAGTGAATCGATCTGCCTTTCGCGGCGACCCTTTGCATCAGCCCACCACAGCACCAGGCCGAAAAAAATCGTGCTCAGTACGATGACGAGTGGATTGCGCAAGACGGTATCGATACTGCTGCCCAGCAGCAGCCCGGCGATAACGGCCGGAACCGTGCCGATGACGATCAACCCGCCCAGTCGGGCCTCCGGCGTGCTGTCACCGCCCCGTAACCTGAGCAGCCAACCTCCGATAATAGCCGCGACATCCCGCCTGAAATATGCCAGTACTGCCAGCAATGTGCCCAGGTGAACAGCGACATCAAAAGCCAGGCCCTGGTCCGGCCAGCCCAACAGATCAGTCACGAGGATCAAATGACCCGAGCTCGAGATGGGCAGAAACTCGGTGAGCCCCTGCACCAGCCCCAGCCACATGGCCTGCTGGGCGTCGATCACAGCGAAGCGGCCCTGTCTCGCAGAGAGAAACCGGCAAGCGACTCTTCTGTGTTCTTTACCATGGCCAGTACCTTAAAGGACTCACCCATTTCCGAACCCAGTGTCAGCTGTTTCAGTTCCTGTACCAGTCTGAGCTGTGTTCCATCGTCACGATTCTCACTGGCCAGATCAAGAATACCCATTGATAGCAGGAAAGCGTCCTGGCTGGTAAACCCCGCCAGCTCCAGGCCGGCGGCAACACCGGCATGAGCCATCGCTGAGAAATCAACGTGCGCCGTCAGATCCTGCAGACCAGGATAACGAAACGGATCGCCGTGAGCGCGATGGCGGTAGTGACACATCAGAGTGCCGTCGGTACGCTCAGGATGATAGTACTCAGCACCGGGATAACCGTAATCGATCACCAGCAGCAACCCGGCCTCCAGACACTGGCCGATGGTCTCGATCCAGGCCGTACCCCTGGGACTGACTTCGCTGGTATAACCCTCGTCAAGGCCATACTGCTGGACCACCCGATCCACGACCGGCACCGGGCACCCGTCACTGGCCCAGGCCCAAGCAAAACCCTGGGCGTCCTCGGCCACCCCAGCTGCTACGCCGGCATTGTCCTGAACCTGGAAGCGGGTGACAGGCATCGCGTCCAGNACCTCGTTGGCCAGGACCACACCCCGGAACCCGGCTTCGGGCGGTGCGTCAAGCCAGTGGACCGGCACGCGCTGCATGACAGGCTCCAGGGCCTGCCTCTGGCGNNCCCTAAGCACCGGGCTGAGTTCAACGATCAGGTAGGCCTCCGGCAGCGCGTCCAAAACAGCAAGCTCGTCGAGCACCTGCACAGCCAGCGCACCGCTGCCCGCACCGAATTCCAACANCGATCCCTGCGGCACCGCTTTGAGCACATCGGCACACTGGCGCGCCAGGCAGCGACCGAACAACGCACCCAACTCCGGCGCTGTGATGAAATCACCAGTGCTGCCAAACTTGCGTGTGCTGGATACGTAATAACCCAGCCCCGGCTCATACAGAACGATTTCCATATAGCGGTCAAACGGCAACACACCACCGCTGTCCTGGATGGCCTGGCGCACCCGTGCGACCACTTTACCCGAGTGCGACAGTGCATCATCATCAGGGACCGGGAATTCCGAACGGCGAGCTTCGGGCGCTGTCGATAACACGGATAGTGCACCTCTGGTGCCAGGGTTGGTACTATCTCGCCATTGTAACCCCCAGAGTTTCGGCCCGGCATGAACAACCACGACGATACGCTGAGAAACAAGGTTGCTCTTATCACGGGTGGCGCACGCCGCATCGGCGCGGTTATTGCCCGCACGCTGCACGCTGAGGGAATGAACCTCGTCATNCACTATCATTCGTCAGCCGAGGATGCCCGCGCGCTGCAGGAAGAACTTCACGAGCTGCGATCTGATTCGGTACTGCTGATCGGAACCGATCTGCTGGAACAGGCAAAGCTCGAAAAACTGGTCGTCCAGGCAACCGAAACATTCGGCCGGCTCGACGTGCTGGTCAATAACGCTTCAAGTATTTACCCCACNCCGATTGGTGAGACGAGCGAAGCGCAGTGGGAGGACCTTGTCGGTGTCAATCTCAAGGCACCCTACTTTCTGGCCCAAGCCGCAGCCAGATCAATGGCTGAGGCCGGTGGCTGCATCGTCAACCTGGTTGATATCTATGCCGAACGACCGCTCAAGTCTCACCCGGTCTACAACGCAGCCAAGGCAGGATTGATCTCTCTGACTCGTTCACTGGCCCGCGACCTCGCCCCTGACATCCGGGTCAACGCTGTGGCCCCGGGCGCCATCCTGTGGCCCGAAGGCGACGTTGACCAGATTGCCCAGCAGCGCCTTATTTCCCGAACTCCGCTGAAACGAATCGGTGAACCGGAGGACGTCGCGCGAACGGTACTGTTCCTGATTCGCGACGCCGGATTCTTGACTGGACAGGTCCTCAATGTTGATGGAGGGCGTTCGATCGTTCCCTGACAACAAAACCGGTCGTCAGTTCNAGGTCGAAAACCACCTCTTCGAGCAGGGCACCACCGGCCGACTCCATCTTGGTCCAGATCGCGGCATAACACTCGCCCGTGACTGGGTGACAGTGCTCCGGCAGGATCTGACTCAATGGTTTCAGCACGTAGGCGTGCTGAAGGATCTCTCCCCGAGGCACGTCCANCCCTTCGCTGTAGAGGACAGCATCACCATANAGNAGCAGGTCGAGATCGAGCTCTCGCGAGTCCAGCTCGTTACCAGAGCGCACACGACCCTGTTCGACTTCGATACCACGCAGAGTGGCAACGATCTCGGCAGCAGGCTGACAGGTATCGAAGACTAACGCCAGGTTGAAGAACTCCGGCCCCTCGAATCCCACCGCAGGATTGGCGTACACAGATGACAGGCGTAATCTGCCATAGGCCCGGCCCAGTGCCGCCAACGCTGCCCGGATGTTTTTTTCCCGTTCGATATTAGTGCCGATGCTGACAGCGACGCTGGTCATTCAGTGCGTTCCCCGCTCGATGACCACCCCGACATCTCTGGCCCCGGTTACCGCACCGCGTTTATTCACACGCACCCTGCACCACTGCACAGCGAATTCCCCGAGGAGAATATCTGCTATGCCCTGAGCGAGGCGCTCAACCAAGTTGGCCTGGGTTTCCTGAACAAAGGCCGTGACACGCTTGGCGACGTCCTTGTAGCTGAGCGTATCTTTCAGATCGTCGCTGGCTGCAGGCGGGCCGATCTCCCAGCCCATGTCGAGATCGATGATGACNTTCTGGGTGATGCGCCGTTCCCATTCCCAGACACCGATGACGCACTCCACTTCCAGATCGTGCAAAAAAATAATATCCACCACGCTTTCCTGCTGAATTCGCTACACCTCAGATTATACTGACCGACCTTGGTCTCAAACTGCGCCAACGACGATACGCCATGCTTTACCTGCTGATACCGATTGCCGCCTATCTGATCGGATCTGTCTCAAGCGCCATCCTGGTCTCCCGACTGATGGGGCTGCCGGATCCCCGTACCGAGGGGTCCCACAACCCCGGTGCCACCAACGTGCTGCGGCTCGGCAGCAAGACCGGTGCTGCGCTCGCGCTGGCCGGCGACGTAGCCAAAGGCGTTATCCCGGTTATAGCGGCCCGCTGGCTGCTCGACGACCCCTTGGTCTTAGCACTGGCCGCACTCGGTGCTTTCCTAGGCCACCTGTTCCCGGTCTTTTTCCGGTTTGAAGGCGGCAAAGGGGTGGCCACGGCCCTTGGNGTCCTGGCAGCGCTTGACTGGCAACTGGGAGGATTACTGGCCGGNACCTGGCTGGTGNTTGCATTGGTTTNCCGCTACTCCTCCCTGGCCGCTCTGACCGCAGCAACAGCAACACCGTTCTATGCCTGGTGGCTGTCCGGTGAATGGCTATACGTGGTGCTGGGGGTGGCGCTCGCTTTCCTGCTTTTCCTGCGCCATCGCCAGAACATCAGCCGGCTCATCGCTGGTACGGAATCAAGAATCGGCAAAAAGAGCTGAACAACCTTTCACTCGACCGGTGACAGTTCGGTCAACGGCCATCGTGGCCGCACCGAAAAGGCCANGTCATCGCTTTGCCCGCCTCTCAGACGCGCCCAGCCTGCATAGGCAATCATAGCCGCATTGTCGGTGCAGAACTCCGGCCGCGGATAGTAGACCCGAAAATCANGNTCATCACCCAGGCCCCGCAGACGACGACGCAGTTCACAGTTTGCGCCGACACCGCCGGCGACCACCAACCTCTGGCGACCTGCAGCCNCCATGGCCCGGGCACATTTGATCATCAGAGTGTCGACCGCAGCATCCTGAAAAGCCAANGCAATATCCGCCACGGTCTGCTCATCAAGCGCACCCGTCGGGATCGAGTTGCGGGTGAAGGTCTTCAGCCCACTGAANCTGAAATCCAGCCCGGGNCGGTTGGTCATTGGCCGTGGAAACCTGAAGCGACCCGGTTCCCCGCCCTGTGCAGCTGCGGCGATCGCAGGCCCACCAGGATAGGTCAAGCCCAGCAGCTTGGCGGTCTTNTCGAAAGCCTCACCCACTGCATCGTCCAGCGTCGTACCCAACAAACTGTACTGCCCGATTGCCCGAACATCGACCAGCAGGGTATGCCCACCGGAAACCAGCAACGCCACGAAGGGGAACCTGGGCGGNTCATTCTCCAGCATGGGCGCCAGCAGATGGCCCTCCATGTGGTGGACCCCAGCGGCCGGAACGTCGAGTGCCCACGCCAGACTGCGGCCTAGAGAGGCCCCCACCAACAGAGCACCGGCAAGGCCCGGGCCNGCTGTATAGGCCACCCCATCGATAGCGGCCCGTTCCGCCCGGGCATCAGTCATGACCTGCTCAACGAGGGGCATGAGCGCACGCACATGATCCCGGGCGGCGAGCTCCGGCACGACCCCCCCGTAGGGGCGATGGCGTTCCACCTGCGAGGCCAGCAAATGAGCCTCAAGACCACCGTCAGAATCGTAAATCGCGGCAGCCGTGTCGTCACAGGAAGTCTCGATACCGAGAACCTTCATACGTGCTGACCTATCATTGGCTCGTTTTCTCCATCTCCTNTCTGGTTCCGGTCTGATACGGTTAAACGCTTAAGACGTCGCTGCAGGCGGTGCAGATTATAGGTCCCGGACCGTGACCTTCCCCGGACCGNAACCGAGAAAGCCCCCGGCACGGCCGGTGATGTACTTCCACACCGCCAGAGGGTAGAATTGCTGGCCCTTTTTGCGTATAACAGGTCAGGAATCCCCAGCCTATGCCCAATGTGAAGGTCAGACAGGACGAGCCTTTCGACGTGATTCTGCGTCGTTTCCGCAGAGCCTGTGAGAAAGCCGGTGTGTTCACCGAGTCGCGCCGCCGTGAGTATTACGAAAAACCCACCACGGTACGCAAGCGCGCCGGAGCCGCCGCAGTCAAACGCGAAAAAAAGCGAGTGAGCCGCCAGGACCCCAGAAGAGCCCGCNACTTCTGAGNCGTAATTCCGCACTTCGTCAATTCGCTGTCAGTTCACCATGTCGTTGCAAGCCCGCATCATCGCCGATATGAAGGAGGCCATGCGGGCCANGGACCAGCCGCGGCTTGAGGCCGTGCGACTGTTGCGCGCCGCGATCCAGCGGCGCGAAGTCGATGAGCGAATTGAACTGGACGATGATGGTGTTCTTGCGATTGTTCAGAAGATGATCAAGCAGGGCCGCGATGCCATCGAACAGTTCGAGCGAGGCAAACGGTCCGATCTGGTCGACAGCGAAACTAAGACCCTCAAGGTTCTGGAAGTCTATCTACCGAAACAACTCGATGAATCAGAGATCCAGCAACTGCTCGATCAGGCCATGGGCGAGACTGGGGCTGACTCCCAACGCGACATGGGCAAAGTCATGGGCTGGCTGAGGCCCAGAATCCAGGGTCGCGCCGACATGGGATCGGTCAGCAGCGCCGTCAAACAGCGGCTCAGTGCCTGACCCACATCAACCCTTCTGCCCCGTTTCGAGTTCAAGTTTCACCCGCCGCTGTATGCCGGCTGACGAATNNCANGTAGAGCGCGACAGTAAACAGCNCCAGGGCGCANCCCTGATGAGCCGCACCGAGAATCACTGGCACATGCAGCAGTAAAGTCGAGATACCNAGCACNACCTGCACTGAGGCCACCCCAGCAAATAGTGCCAGGACCCTTCGGTACCGAGCGAGTGTTGCGTCCTGCCAGCCTCTGGCCACGAACACCAGCACCAGAACAAAGGTCGCGATGGCCAGCCACCGGTGGTTGAACTGAACCGTTGGAATGGTCTCAAAGAAATTCCGCCAGGCGGGTTCGGCCGCCAGGTATCCCGGGGGTAACCACTTTCCCGCCATCAGGGGAAAGCTGTTAAACGCATGCCCGGCTTTCAGACCCGCAACAAACCCGCCTGATAACATGGTCACAAGGACCATGAACGCAGCCATGCTGGCCATGCCGGCAACCCGAGATACTCCAGGTTCCGAAGTCCTGTTGTGCAGCAGGTCCAGCGCCACCCAGAACATGTAACCGTAAATCGCGACCGCGGCGACCAGATGGGCAGTGAGTCGGTAAGGGCTGACCCGTGGGATATCCACCAGGCCACTCTTGACCATGTACCAGCCGAGCAGGCCCTGCAGACCACCGAGGATAAACAACACGACCAGTCTGGGTACAAGTTGGCGGCGTATTCGCCGTCGCCAAACCAGGTAGAGAAGCGGCAGCAAGAATGCGAGGCCAATCATCCGGCCCAGCATCCGGTGGGCGTATTCAAAGTANAAGATGGTCTTGAATTCATCGAGCAACAGATGCCGATTGATTTTCTTGAATTCCGGTGAGGTTTGATAATGCTGGAACTCGACTTCCCAGGCCTTGGCACTGATTGGTGGAATCACGCCACTGAGAGGCTGCCAGCGGACCATCGACAGGCCAGATCCGGTCAAGCGTGTGACCCCCCCGAGCACCACCATCGCGAACACCAGGGCACAACAAAGGAGCAGCCACNGGCCGACGACTCGGTTATCCGTGCTTTTGGTACTGTCAAGCCGACTGGTCAAAATAGTCCTCTCTGATGCGGTTCCAGAGAGACATTTCGGCTTGCTGGATGCTTGGCAAGGCTCTGGGGCTGGAGCCCTGTGCCAACGTAGTAAAACGCCATACGTTTCAACTTCCTAATGCTAATATCGACGGCCAGCGGGCCGAGGACAAGTGATGCGCGGCAGAATACCCAGAGAGTTTATCGATGAACTGCTTGCCCGGCTGGACGTGGTCGAAGTGATCGATCGCCGTGTNCCTCTGAAAAAAGCCGGCAAAGACTTCAAGGCGTGTTGTCCTTTTCACAACGAGAAAACACCATCCTTTACCGTTAGCCAGACCAAGCAATTTTATCATTGCTTCGGCTGCGGTGTGAGCGGCACCGCCATCACTTTCCTGATGGAATTCGACCACCTGAGTTTTCCTGAGGCGATCGAAGAACTGGCGGGCACAGCCGGTCTGGAAGTGCCGGACAGCGGCACACCGCGCTCTGGCGACAACCCTGCATTGCCGTTGCTGGAAGTGCTGGGACAGGCCAGCCGTTATTTCAAAGAGCAACTACGATCGCATCCGGATGGANCGACGGCCATTGCCTATCTTAAACAGCGCGGCTTGACCGGGGAAATCGCTGCTGAGTTCGAGCTGGGCTACGCCCCTTCCGGCTGGGACAACCTGTTGTCNATAGCAGACGGAGACGAGAAACTGGCCCTGATGGTCAATGCGGGGCTGATCGCACGCCGTGANTCGGGTGGCCACTATGACCGGTTCCGTGCCCGGGTCATCTTTCCGATCCACGACAGCAAAGGCCGGGTGGTCGCTTTCGGTGGCCGTGTGCTTGACGGTGGTGAACCCAAGTACCTGAATTCGCCTGAAACGCCGGTCTTCCATAAGGGTTCTGAACTTTACAACCTGCACCGAGCCAGATCGGGGATCGCACAACAACAGATGGCACTGGTCGTGGAGGGTTATATGGATGTGGTTGCCCTTGCCCAGCACGGCATTGACAATGCAGTGGCGACACTCGGAACGGCAACCACAGCGGCGCACCTGCAGCGCCTGTTTCGCCTTGCTCCCGCCGTAGTATTTTGNTTTGACGGTGACCGTGCCGGTCGTGATGCGGCCTGGCGAGCCCTGGAAACGGCACTGCCGCTGATGGACGGCGGACGGCAGGTAAGTTTTTTGTTTCTGCCCGATGGTGAAGACCCCGACTCGGTGGTCCGCCAGANTGGNGCAGAGGCACTGCGGTCGATGNTTGGCGCAGCGACTCCGCTACCCGATTTTCTCTTCGATACCCTGCTGACCCGTACCGACATGGGCCGTATCGATGGCAAGGCCCGGCTGGTGGAACTGGCACGCCCTNTNTTATCNAGAATTCCGGAAGGCCCTCTGTTTGATCTCATGCAACAGCGCCTGGTGGAATTGAGCGGGGTGACATCCCGCAGGACACTGCCATCGGCAGACTCACCCGCGAAGCCGGCGCGACTGGGTACCGCCAAGTCCAGCAAGCGACTGTCGCCGGTCGCCACGGCGATCAGCCTTCTGCTGCAGCATCCGGACCTTGGCAAGTGTCTGGACCTGCCTGGCCCGGTGACTCAAATTGAAGGGGATCCGGGTATCCAGCTGCTGACCCAACTGCATCGCATCGTGCGCGAGACCCCGCAGATAACAACCGGGGGGCTGATTGAACGATTNCGGGAAGACGATCGGCTATCAACCCTTGAAAAACTGGCCGCACGGGACCATCTTCTGGAAGAGGAGAAAGTGGCGACATACTTTTCTGAAACCATGGCCACCCTGGAGGTCCAGGCGCTAGCCGGTTCTATCGAGCAATTGCTGAGTCAGGCATCGGAAAANGGCCTCACAGATACGGACAAGACCCGGCTGGCAGAGCTCTACCGGAAACGCGAACAACTGCGCTCCGGGGACTCAAGCAGCTGATTTCAGAGTTAGATTCGGCCATTTTGTGATATAATCGCNCAGTTCNGNATCGTTGTTTCATCCTCGTATTATCCTTCCGGAGCATCTATTTTATGGATCCTCAGAGCCAGCAATCTGAACTCAAGCGTCTGATCATCAAGGGAAAAGAGCAGGGATTCCTGACCTACCGGGAGATCAATGATCATCTTCCCGAAGACATGAACGACACCGACCAGATCGAAACGGTCGTCAACATGATAAACGACATGGGCATCGAGGTCTTCGACAGCGCCCCCGATCCCGATTCCCTGCTACTGAAAACCGCGAACACAGACGATGAGGAGGTGGTCGACGAGGCTGAAGCCGTACTGACCACCGCGGTAGAGAGCGAGTTCGGGCGCACGACCGACCCGGTCCGCATGTATATGCGGGAGATGGGCACGGTCGATCTGCTCACCCGCCAGGATGAGATCAANCTGGCCAAACGAATCGAGGACGGCATTCGACAGAGCGTTGAAGCGATCTCGAGCACACCGGTCATCATTGCCGAGTTGATCCGCCTCGCGGATCTGGTCGAAGCCCAGGAAATGAAACTGCCCGAACTGCTGGTGGGCTTTATTGATCCTAACATCGAGGAAGAGGAGATCCCACCCGGGGGACTGCCACAGGATAACGATGGTGAAAACACTGGCCCCCAGGGACCTGACCCGGAAGAGGCAAAAGAGCGTTTCGACAGCATACGCAAGGGATACAAGAGCCTGGTCCGAGTCAGGGATCGCTATGGNCTGGGTGCCCCGCAACTGCAGAAACACCAGAAGAAACTGGCTGGTGAACTACTCGAGATCAGGCTGGCGCCCAAGCAGATTGATTATCTGTCGCTGATCATGCGGGTCATCGTAGACGATGTGCGCCGGCTCGAAAAGCAGGTCACCGACATCTGTATCAAGAAGGCCCGCGTAACCCGTAAGACATTTATCAGCAAGTTCGTCGGCCGGGAGTCAGAGATGTTCTGGATCCGCAGCGTTATGCGGGGCAAGGAAGGCAGCAAAGATGTTCTGAAAGCCCATTCCGAGGATCTGGAGTCGATCCGCAGGAAACTGCAACACATCGAGCAACAAGCCGGAATTCCAATCACCGAAATTAAGGACGTCAACAAGCGGATGTCGATCGGTGAGGCAAAAGCCCGGCGCGCAAAGAAAGAAATGGTCGAGGCTAACCTGCGACTGGTCATATCAATCGCCAANAANTACACCAATCGCGGTCTNCAGTTTCTCGATCTTATCCAGGAAGGNAACATCGGCCTGATGAANGCGGTCGACAAGTTCGAGTACCGGCGCGGCTACAAGTTCTCGACCTATGCCACNTGGTGGATCCGTCAGGCCATAACCCGATCGATCGCCGACCAGGCGCGGACAATCCGCATACCGGTNCACATGATAGAGACCATCAACAAGCTGAACCGGGTCTCCCGACAGATTCTTCAGGAGAAAGGCCGTGAGGCCCTGCCCGAAGAACTTGCTGAACGCATGGACATGCCGGAAGATAAGATCCGCAAGGTTCTCAAGATCGCCAAGGAACCGATCTCCATGGAGACACCGATCGGTGATGACGAAGATTCACATCTCGGTGACTTTATNGAGGATAAGAACATCGAGGCACCGGAAGAAGCTGCACTGTCGTCCGGCCTGACNGGTGCCACCGGCGACATTCTGGACAGCCTGACCGAGCGTGAGGCCAAAGTCATCCGGATGCGCTTTGGCATCGGCATGAACAATGATCACACCCTTGAAGAAGTCGGCAAGCAGTTCGATGTCACGCGGGAACGCATCCGACAAATCGAGGCCAAAGCGCTGCGAAAGATGCGCCACCCGACNCGCTCAGAGAAACTCAGAAGCTACCTGGATCAGTAGTTTCGAAACCGGTTCCCTGACTCCTGCCGGTTGATGACCGGCAGGAGATAAGGAATCCCAACATCCAATGACAACAGCGATCCCCGCTCAGTTGATTTCTGTTGTAACTTCAAAACCTGTTCCGCAGTGTGTGTTGGCATGGGTATCTAAAGTANAGTNAGGGNTNNTGATGCC
Source organism: Pseudomonadota bacterium (assembly GCA_002718155.1). GTDB lineage: Bacteria > Pseudomonadota > Gammaproteobacteria > Arenicellales > UBA868 > UBA9619. The sequence continues at coordinate 453 of PBDS01000061.1, read as the reverse complement.
CCAGGGCAACCAGATTCTGGGGNAGACNCCAGNNNTNATCCCAGACGCCAAAATCAACCCACAATGCGGGTNCGAGGCCNAGNNTTAGCGNAANATCAAACGTGTAACTTGGCTTGTATAACAACGCNTCTCGACTGTTNTCATNGATNNNGAAAGCNTNCGTTTTNTCTCCTGTTCTATCCCATCGAAAACTATGCTGTGGCGANCCAGCACAGTCCGTNTCCNGACCATANGANATACCCAATGTTTTCGATTNACCACCCATGTCGAGTCGAAGTAGAGGCAGAATCTCTGCTCCCACAATACCCAGACTGACCATTTCACCCATAAGATCGAAGTCGATCTCCTTAACCCCGAGCATCTGCTCAGCTCCGACATCTGGCGGATTAATCTCTCCCTCTCTGATTGGCCCGCGGGAAAATGCTTTATGCAGCAGGTTGATCTCATCGACCT
>PBDS01000060.1 GCA_002718155.1 Pseudomonadota bacterium | reverse complement strand
GCGGGCATTGCGCGCCGCGCCTATTCCCCAGGATGAGCGTGCGGTAAAGCCGGGACAGTCCAGTGGCCGGTACCAGCCGCTCACCAATGCTGAAGTCGAGCGCATCCACCGGGCGGCCCTTGAAGCCCTTGAGCAGATCGGGATCGCCAATGCCATTTCTTCCTGTCGGGAACTGATCACCGGGGCAGGCGGGTCGTTGACCGAAGACGGGCGCCTGCTGTTTCCAAAGGCACTTGTTGAAGATACGATTGCTTCTGCCGCACGTGACATCGTTCTGATGGGTCAGGACCCGCGGTACGACATGCAACTCAGTGGTAATCGCGCCTATTTTGGTACGGCCGGCGCAGCGGTCCACATCGTTGACCCGCTCAAAAGGGAGTACCGGGACTCCACCCTTAAGGATCTCTACGATGCAGCCCGCATTGTCGATGCGATGGAGCACATACACTTCTTTCAGCGCCCGATGGTCGCTCGTGACGTCGAAGATCCACGCGAAATGGACTTCAATACCTGTTATGTATCCATCGTCGGTACAAGCAAACATGTCGGGACCAGTTTTGTAGCGCCCGAGCATGCCGATGAAGCGATCGACATGCTCGAGATCGTCGCCGGCGGAAAGAAAAAGTGGCGTGAGCGCCCGTTCGTCAGTTGTTCCGTTTGCCACGTTGTTCCACCGCTGCGCTTTGCCGAGGATGCCTGCAGGGTGCTGGAGACCTGCGTCCGCCGGGGGATGCCGGTTTTGTTATTGGCGGCAGGGCAGGCAGGGGCGACCAGTCCGGCGGCTCTGGCAGGATCAGTGGTGCAGGAAACGGCCGAGGTGCTCGCGGGCCTGGTGTATGTGAATCTGCTAAAGCCCGGTCATCCGGCCATATTCGGTACTTGGCCGTTCGTCTCTGATCTTCGGACCGGCGCCATGAGCGGCGGCGGCGGTGAACAGGCCGTACTCATGGCAGCCTGTGGGCAGATGGGGCGTTACTATGATCTGCCGACAGGAATTGCTGCCGGCATGGCGGACGCCAAACTGCCCGATGCGCAGTCAGGTTACGAGAAAGCCTATACCAACGCGCTCGCCGGGCACAGTGGTGCCAACTTGGTCTATGAATCTGCCGGCATGCACGCCAGCCTTCTCGGCTGCTGTCTGGAAAGCTACGTGATTGACAACGACATGCTCGGGGCGATCAACCGGACGATTCGTGGTATTGAGGTCACCGAAGACTCCTTGTCACTTCAAGCCATGCGCGACGTGTGCATAGAGGGCCCCAGTCACTTTCTCGGTCACCCCCAGACCATGGCACTGATGCAGCGTGACTATGTTTATCCTGATCTAGGAGACCGAAACAGTCCGAAGGAATGGAACGAGGCGGGAAAACCGGACCTGCTGGAAAATGCCCGGGTCCGTGTCGCCCAGTTACTTGCCGCACCGCGACCAGAGCACATACCGGTGGTACTGGACGATCAGATCCGGCAGCGGTTCCCCGTCAGGCTGTCGGCGGAATGCATGGGAATTGACCGCGAGGCAGAGGATTCAGTCTTGCCCGACAACGATCAGCTTGAATTCAGCTAAGGCCTGAATCTTCAGGGCGCGAGACGATCGATGGTCCAGCTGTTGTCGGACTGGCGAGTGTATTGGAACCGATCGTGCAAACGGTTAGGCCGACTCTGCCAGAACTCAATGGTTTTCGGCTGGACTCGGTAACCACCCCAGAACGAGGGCAGTGGGATCTCTCCTTCGGTGAATTTCCTTTTCATCTGGGCCAGTGTCGTCTCGAGAATGTCGCGCGATGAGATAACAGAGCTTTGCTCGGAGGTCCATGCGCCCAGCTGACTTCCCCGGCTCCTGGAGAGGAAGTACTTGAGCGAGGCGCTGCTCGAAATACGGCTGGCCGAGCCGGTGACCGAGACCTGCCGGCCCATGCTGAACCAGGGAAACAAGAGAGCGACTTCCGGGTTGACTTTGATCTGACTGGCCTTGCGGCTGCCGTAATTGGTAAAGAAGACGAAGCCGTTCCGATCATAGATTTTGAGCAGGACCGTCCGCGCGGTCGGTGATGCGTCTGAACAGACCGTGGCCAATGTCATGGCGTTGGGCGCGGGGATTCCTTCGTCACAGGCTTCACCAAACCACGTCTCAAACTGCACCAGTGGATCGGCATGCAGGTTACGCCGCTCCAGTGGTTCGCGGGAAAAGTCCTGTTTGATTTCTTCAGGGATCTGCACGGAAAGGGTCCACCTGTTCGCTCAAATTGTGTCCAGTCGGCTTACTCAGGATCAGCCAGTTTACCGTTTCTAGAGATCGGGGAATCATAGCTGAAGATATCCACGTCGTACCCTTGTTCGCGCAGGTGATCTGCGTGGGCAGACAGGTAGCGCTGAAAGCTGGGCTGTTTCCGGTAGCTGCCGCTCAGCACATAACGCAGGATGCCTTGCGTGTGAAAGGTCCGGAAGGATGCTTCCAGCCGCATGACCTCCCGGCCTTCGACATCGAACAACACAACGGTCGGTGTGAAGCCGATCGCCAGTGTTTCGGCCCACTGCCGAGCGGTGGTTTGATCGTCGGATGGCGTGATCACCGGCGTTTTGGCCCAGAGTCCAAGCTGAACAACATCATACTGAGTAATCAGACGCCTGACCGTGGGGTTATTCAGGACTCTGGCGTGAAATGCCTCGCACGCCTGGCAGACTGGTTGTTCGAAAAAAACAGCCAGCGGCTTGTTCGAACCAGGGCGAAGATCATATGGCGGGGAGATAAAGAAGCTTTCGCTGATCAGATCTTGAGACCAGGATTTGGTGCCCAATTGCTCTAAATAATGGGTGAAACTTCCGGTGGCCTCTTTTCGTGTGTGGACGAACTCCAGGGCAGTCCTGAAGGTGTCGGGTGGTTGGTAGCCGTTTAACCGTAGCACGACCCGCCGCTGCTCGTTGAAAAACAACAGGGTTGGTGTGTATTGGATCTTGAGGGCCTCGGCCAGGTCTTTCTCGCTGAATACTTGCCCACCGACCTGGATCACTTCGCGGTCACCCCATATGTTGATCGCCACTAGGTCGAATTTCTCGCGCATGGTCTTGGTGATATCAGGCTGTGTGAAATTATGCTCCACCAGTGCATTGCAGTAAGGACAGCCGTCCTGAAAAAAATAGAGTACTAAGCGCCGACCGTTGGCGGCAGCGTCGGCGATATCTTCTTCGAAATCGAGAAAACTTTCCTTGAACCAGGTCGGATGGGATGTATCGACCGCTCCCTTAAACGCCCCCCTGGGCGCATCTGCATCTGCTGACAGACCTGGGATCGCTAACAACAGTGAGAATATAAGCGGCAGGCATTGTTTCAAGCTCAAGCGATCACGACGGGTCGAGTCGGGGCCCGGTGGTCTGCCGGGCCTCGATATAGCGCCCTGACAACACGTTTGAGAAGTCATCCTGATACATCCTGCGGAAGAACAGTTCCTACCCAGAGTTTGGCAGTGGCCCCGTCAGGCAACTGATACTGGGAATTCAGCGATTCGACTGCGCCAGTGTGCTGGGCCACTCTGGTGTACGGACTCGCCGCTACTGTCAACCGCGACAGTTACCGGCATGTCCTGCACTTCGAACTCGTAAATCGCTTCCATGCCCAGATCCTCGAAGGCAATCAGCCGGGCCGAGCGGATGGCCTTCGAAACCAGATAGGCCGCGCCACCCACTGCAATCAGATAAACCGAGCGGTGGACACGGATCGCCTCAATTGCAACGGGGCCGCGTTCTGCTTTACCGATCATGCCCAGCAGCCCAGTCTTGTCGAGCATCATGTCTGTGAATTTATCCATCCGCGTGGCGGTGGTGGGGCCGGCAGGACCGACCGCTTCGTCGCCAACCGGGTCGACCGGGCCGACGTAATAGATCAACCGGTTGCGGAAGTCGACGCCATCGGGCAACGGCTGGCCTTGTTCGATCAGGTCAGCTATGCGCTTGTGGGCGGCGTCGCGGCCGGTCAGGATCTTGCCGCACAGAAGCAGGTTCTCGCCCGGTCGCCAGTCCCGGATTTCTTCCCGAGTCAGCTGATCGACATCGACCCGCCGCCCCTTGGATGAAATATCGTTTGGGATCTGGGGCCACTCGTCGAGACTGGGGGGCGTCAGTTCAGCTGGACCAGTACCGTCAAGCTCAAAGTGGATGTGCCGAGTTGCGGCACAGTTAGGGATCATGGCCACCGGCAGTGAGGCGGCGTGGGTCGGGTAGTCCAGCAACTTGACGTCCAGCACGGTGGTCAGGCCTCCCAATCCCTGGGCCCCGATACCCGTCTCGTTGACCCGCTGATAGATCGTCAGGCGCAGCCTTTCCACATCGTCCGCCGGACCACGGGCGATGATCTGGTCCATATCGATCGGGGCCATCAATGATTCTTTGGCCATCAACAAGGCCTTTTCCGGTGTGCCACCCAGACCAAGGCCAAGAATACCCGGTGGGCACCAGCCGGCACCCATGCCGGGAACAGTCTCGACGACCCACTCGACCAGGTCATCACTGGGATTCAGGTTGGCGAACCGGGCTTTGTTTTCCGATCCACCACCTTTGGCAGCTAGCGTCACGTTCAGTTGGTCACCAGGGACCAGTTCAGTGTGGATGACAGCCGGTGTGTTGTCGCCAGTATTCAGACGTTTACCCCAAGGTGGCGATACGACGGACGCCCGCAAAGGATTCTCGGCATTGCTGTAGGCTCGTCGGACGCCTTCATCAACCATTTCTTGGACGGACAGGTCACTGTCAAAGCGGACCTGCATCCCGACTTTCAGGAAAACCACGACGATGCCGGTATCCTGGCAGATCGGGCGCCGCCCCTGGGCGGCCATCTGAGAATTGACCAGAATCTGGCCGATCGCGTTCCGGGCCGCTTCAGATTCTTCACGCTCCCAGGCCCTGGTCATCGCCTGGACGAAATCCCGGGGATGGTAAAAGGAAATGTATTGCAACCCATCGGCGATACTTTCGATAAAATCGTCCCTGCTAATGACGCTCATAGGGTTCCCGTTGGTGTGAATTCGCCATTAATGGTGCACTGGGTATCGGTAGGGCCTATCAGCCGTGAAGTGTAACAAACCAGACCCCGTCACAGCTCGGAAACCTGTGGATGCGAGGCTCGTATTGCGGTGCAAGAAAATTGCTGAAGACACAATCTAACAACAGTCATTCCCGCCGGACGAGGGCCTGGGGTCTGTATCTGCTGCTGGGTCTATTGCTGACTTTCTTTATTCCAGACGACCATATCGCTTCGGCTCACCATCTGGTCAACAACCACAATCTTGCCTGCAGCCGCTATTTTCCCTGCCCCAAAGCGTTACACCGAAGGGTTGACTTCTGGATCGATGTCTACAGCCGTTGGACCAGCCGTGATGCTGTCCTCCACGATTCTGTTAAACCAGACCGGGTCTTCAAGGTCATCAGGGGAAAAGCCTGCGGCCGGAGTGGCAACACCCAGTACATTAAGGACCAGAAGCGTCGTCTCAAGGCACGACTTGAACAGCTCGCTCAGCGCCTGGAACGAGGAGAAAAGATCACAGGACGCCAGGACCGGCATTATATTGCGATGTTTCCTGGCCATTCACCGGCACAGATCCGCCGGTCGGCCCATCAGCTGCGTTGCCAGACTGGGCACAAGGACGGTTTTCGTGACGCGCTGCGCAGGTGGGGCACCTACGGTCGAATCGTTCGACAAGTCCTGAAGGATGCGGGACTGCACCAGGATATGCAGTACCTGCCCTTTGTCGAGTCCTCCTATAACCCGAAGGCGTATTCCAGACTGGGCGCTGCCGGGGTCTGGCAGATCATGCCACGCACCGCACGAGTACTCGGTTTGGAGCTCAATGCGACAGTGGACGAGCGCCTGGATCCGGAAGCGGCGAGCTGGGCTGCGGCCCGGTACCTTAAAGACAGCCGCAAGACGCTGACGATTGCGGCACGCGCGAAAAACGCCAAGATATCCGATTACGAACTGACGCCGTTTGTCATCACGTCATACAACTACGGTATCAACGGTATGCGCCGAGCCATCAACAAGATGGGCCCGGATTTTGTCACAGTAATCGATGGTTACCGAACGCGTAAGTTTCGCGTTGCGGTGAAAAACTTCTACACTAGTTTTCTCGCTGCACGGCACGTGGCCCGCAACGCCAGGCAGATTTTCGGTTCTTACAACAGCGGCAGATCGTTGCGTTATGACACTGTTCTGTTGGATCGAGCGGTGTCGGTCGACAGAATCAAACGTGTTTTCGGCGTCAGCGAGTCGAGGTTGAAAGGTCTGAACCCAGCGCTGACACGGTTTGTCTGGCACGGCTGGCGCCAGGTACCACGCGGCTACCGGTTGCGTCTGCCCAGACGACAGGGAGGCTGGTCCAGCAAGGTCGCTCAACTGAGGGCCATGCCCAGGGAATCGGATCCCGGTGCACCCAGCCGATATACCGTTAAACGAGGCGACACCGCGTGTGCTATCGCGAGCGCATTTCGGGTTGGTTGCCAGGATCTGATCGACATGAATCGACTGGGGCCTTCGGCCATGATCCAGGTGGGCCAGTCTCTGCAGCTGCCGCTTAAATCCGGTGTTGTTCGGACTCGGGTCGGACACGCAAACCCAGGAAGCTACACGGTCGGATCGGGTGACACGGTATGCGGGATCGCCCAGCGCTTTGGTGTTGTCTGTGATGATCTGCTGGCGGCTAACGGGTTGAGGTCGACATCGGTCCTTCCAATAGGTCGAAATCTTGTCATTCCCGGTGCACTGGCAGTATCCGGCACGGGCAGTTCTTACACCGTGAGGAGTGGCGACACCGCATGCGCTGTGGCGCTTGGCCATGGCATTCCCTGCCAGACACTGCTGGCAGCCAACCAGCTGGATGATCGCGGACTGATATTCCCCGGCCAGGCTCTGCGAATTCCGCCGGCGGGTACCGCCCAGGATGCTCGTCGAAAGCCAGCTGCAGAACAGCTTAAACCCTTGGCATCGGGTACCACTGTACGTTACAAGGTTCAGCCCGGTGACAGCCCCTGTGCTATTGCGCATCGGCTGGGTCTTTCCTGCAGGGCATTGCTGGCCGATAACCCGTTGGGTGTGGGTGGTCTGATCCACCCTGGGCAGGTTCTGACCCTCCATGGTGTCCCGTTGGAGGTGGCTGAGGCACTGTCCCGCAGTGGCAGTGTTCGGCTCCTGGCTAACGGAAGCCACAGGGTCGAAGCAGGTGAATCAGTCTGTGCTATTGCGCAGCGTGCCGGCGTTCCCTGCGAGAAGCTGCTCGCCTTCAACGGTCTGAAAAAGGCGTCGATCATTGTCCCCGGCCAGGTTTTGCAAGTTCCCGAGGGTGGGCGGGAGAGCGATGCTGTGCTCAACAGGGCGGCTTCCGATTCGAAGAAACCCGTACAGAGAACGAAGCAGACTGAACAGGGTAGCTGGCCGAGTATCGGTGTGCTCGACCAGGACATCGAGGTGGGCGTCCAGGTGACTAGCCGGGATGGGCGCAAGGTCTACCGCATCAATGTTGAAGCGAATGAAACGCTGGGACACTATTCAGACTGGCTGAGGCTCGGTGGCATCACACCCATACGGCGGCTCAACGGCATGCAGGAGACAAAGACTCTGGAGATTGGTGACGCGCTATTGCTGCCGATTTTAAACCAAACCCAGCGGTCCGATTTCGAGCAGCGACGCCAGGAGTATCACCGGGTCCTGGTGGAGGAGTTCAAAGAGCATTTCGAAATCGTCAAAGTGCGCCGCTACACGGCACGCAGGGGTGACAGTGTTTGGAGACTGGCCAGAGACTTTGATCTGCCACTGTGGATGATCACCCGTTACAACCCCGAACTTCGTACAGCGATGCCTGTGATCGGCGATGATCTGCGCATACCTTCGATCCGAAAGCGCGGCAGCTGAGTTCCCGATTCTTCAGCCCGGTTTCAGTTTCAGTGAAGTCGAGTTAATGCAGAATCGCTGGTGGGTCGGTGGTGGACCGTCCGGGAAAACATGCCCCAGGTGGGCATCGCACCGGCTGCAAAGCACTTCCACGCGCACCATACCGTGGCTGTGGTCACTCTCTAGGTGCACCACCTCGTCTGAAACGGCCTGCCAGAAGCTGGGCCAGCCTGAGCCAGAATCGAATTTTTCCGCAGAGTGAAACAGTGCGTTGCCACAGCACGTACAGGTATAGGTTCCCGATGTCTTGCAGTCGTTGTATTGACCGCTGAAAGGCGCTTCGGTGCCTTTCAACCGGCAGATACGATACTGTTCCGGGGTCAGTTCGTTCTGCCAGGCTTCATCTGTTTTCTCGAACCGTTCGCCGGTTTCCTTCATATCAAGCCTCTCAGGGTGTCGTCAGGTTGTGCCGGGCCAACTCAATCCTTTTTTCCCAGGCCTGCCGGGCAATCTGCATGTCTTCCAGAAACCACGGTAACTCCTCGAGCAACATCGCCTGAGGGCCATCTACCAGGGCCTGCTCAGGATGCGGGTGAAAGTCCACCAGCACCATATTGGCTCCGGCAATGACCCCTTGGGCAGTCACATGCATGATGTCCAGTAGGCCGTCGACCCCCTGGTTGCGACTGCCGACGGAATGGGACGGGTCAATACAGACCGGTAAATGCGTCAGGTGTTTGACCGCCGGAACATGCGAGAAGTCGACAAAGTTGCGGTGCGGGTCACCCAGGTTGGTTTTCATGCCCCGCAGACAAAACACAATGTTGCTGTTGCCCTCGTTTGCCAGGTATTCGGTTGCGTTCAGAGATTCCTCGAGCGTGATGCCAAAACCCCTCTTGATGAGTACCGGCAGTTCGCGCTGACGTCCAACCGCCTTGAGGAGTTCAAAATTCTGTGTGTTTCGGGTGCCGATCTGTAGCATCACTCCCGTTGGGCGCCCGGAGGCATCGAGTGCCTCGAGAATCTCGTCGACCTGAGAGTCGTGGGTGACTTCCATGGCGATGACTTTTATGTCGTATCGACCGGCCAGTTCGAACACCCAGGGCAGGCATTCAGCACCGTGGCCTTGAAACGAATACGGGCTGGTCCTTGGTTTGTAGGCACCCATGCGGGTGCAGGGTAGTTCGTGCTCTTGCAAAGCCTGCATCATCGATTCAACGTTGGCCTGGCTGTCGACCGCGCACAGTCCGGCGAAAAGATGCAAGGCATTCTGGTCAAACCGGATACCGTTATAGGTGAATCCACGTGCACGATCATCACCGGCGTGCCGCCCGATCATCCGGTATTCCCGTGAAACCCGAACGACCCGCTCGACAGCGGGCAGGCTCGAAAGTTCTTGCGGGTCCAGCGTGCTGGTATCACCAACTGCATAGATCTCTGTCAGGGTTCGACCTGCCCCGCTGACGGTATGCACTTGGGGCGTGATGCCTGATCTTGCGGAAAGAAAGTCGAATACTGCCTTGCCGTCTGGGGTCTCGATACTGGTGTCAGGATGCAGGATAATGATCATGATCTGTTCTGGCTGTTCAGTTGAATCGGTGTTTCCGGGTCATTACCCCACTCGGACCACGAGCCTGGATAACCCCGCACAGAATGGTAACCCATATATTTCAATACCATCCAGCTGTGTGCGGATCGATGATGTGTCTGGCAATAGGTGATAACTTCCTGCGTCGGTCGAATGCCGCGATTAGCTAACATTTTCGCAAGCACTGCTTTGGGTTTGAGCTGCAAGTGATTGTCATGGTCTATTGTTTCCAGCCAGTTCAGGTTGACCGCTCCTGGGATATGGCCACTGCGGGCGCTGAGTTGCTTGGTTCCCGCGTATTCTTCCGGGGTTCGCACGTCCAGTAGAGCGACACGCTTATCTTCAAGGTGTGACAAGATGTATTCCCGCGTCGCGATGGGGGTGTGATCCAGAGTACTCAGCTGGAAGGATGTCGCAGTGTAAGGAGCGGCTTGAGTCGTCAGGCGGCGATCCTCGCCTCTCCAGGCGGTCATACCGCCATCGAGTACGGAACAGTTCCGATGGCCCAGGACGTGCAGTGTCCACAGCAGTCGGGCCGCCCGGCCACCGCCCTCGTCATCGCAGGCGACCACAAAGCGTGTCTCATGAAGAGCCAGCCTCGAGGCAAGTTGTTCTAGACGTGCTCTGGAGGGCAGTTGGCCAGGGGCCGGTTTCCTGCCATCGACCAGCGACGCGTAGTCCAGGTGGCTCGCACCTGGAATGTGCCCCTGGGCAAAATGCTCTGTCTTGCTGAGGTCGATGATGCAAAGACGGTTGTCGCCGAGCCTGGTCTCAAGCTGATCGGTGCTGATCATCACGGAGGGGTCATCAACGTCTGGTTTCACTGGGCTTTGTTTCCACTTGGGAGTAATCAAGCGAGCCGTATTGTACTGGTCTTCCCAGCGAGTGTTGCGCCCAGTAAGTCAATATGAACGGGTACCCCCTTTAGGCGATGTTTGTAGATTGAACCCATACTAGCGTTTTACTCGAACCCACAAAGTTGCCTAGGCTGGAGGTGATGCTCATGAGTGGCTACCGGACAAGCAACATATTCCATGCGGGAGAGAATTTCAGATCAGAAGAACGGTCCGATAGAATCTCGGTTTATTCTCTGTCGGGCCTAGCGTCAGAGCCCCAGCACAGGATTTTTCACTTGACCGGACTTTTCCGTAGCCAGCGTGTTGTTTTGGGGTTTCGAGCAGGCCTGTTTCGCACGTCCGAAATAGCCGTGTTGTGTATTACCCTCGGCATGCACGCTACCCTTGCTTTTGCCGAGGACAAGCCGCAGGGAGATTCAACTGTAACCGGGTCGAGCCTTGCGGCTCACATGTCAGCCTTGGAACTGGAAGCGACTGCCCGCACGGCACGATCATCGGGTCAGTACCAACAGGCAGAAGCGCTTTACGCTGCGGGCTATACCAGGTTCCCGGCACAGTCGGTGTTTGGGGTGGGGCAGGCTTTAACCGTGATCGACCAGCGCAGACTGAGTCGCGCCGAAGAACTCGTGGCAAATCTGGAACAGCGCTGGCCTGGCCATAGGGATGTTCTCCATGCAAAGGCTTATCTGAAAGATGTTCAGAGAGATTTTTCTGCCTCCATTGGGATCTATCAGAAAATTCTCGACGCGTATCCCGACGATAACTACGCCTATCGTCAGTGGGTTCTAGCAACAAATTTTCTTGGTCTGCCGCGGCTCGCATTGAAGAGTGCGAAAAAAAGACCCGCTGCTTTCTCAACCAATGACTGGCGCGTTATGTACAGTGACCGGGCGGCTATCGCTATCCGCTGGGCATATATGTACGAGCCGGATCTGCGTATCGCGAGAGAGCGACAGCAACAGGCTGTGGCTTACTCGAAATTCTACTTGGGTTACCTGTCAAGAAACTTTCCTGATGATACTGTTCTGCGTCATCGGGGAGTTTTTGATTATATCCTGGCACTTCACGCCAGTAGTCTGATGCAGGATTTAATCCATCAATATCTCCACCTGATCGAAGAGAAGTTAAAGCCTGGGGATTTTCCCGTTGAGGTACTGAACGCAATCGCTGACGCTTATCTCTACTTGGAACAGCCTGATGAGTCGATGAGCCTCATTACTGAGGCACTCGTTAAAGATTCCCGAAACTTCAATTCACTCCTGACCTTGTTTTTTGCGGCCATTGAGACCGAGCAGTTTGACGTTGCCGAAACCACCATTGACACGGTAATCAGTCAACAACCGGCGAGTTTTGTAAATCATCAACTTGTAGAAGCTGTTCGCTTGAAACAGCTTTTGTTTTCCTGGAGTAACCGATTGGCACAAGCCGACCGGGGCTTGTCTGATCTACTGGAACGGGCGCCGCACAACGCTGCTTTGCGGTCGGATCTAGCCGGCGTTTACAACGCCAGGGGTTGGTCGCGTAAATCCATCGATGAATACGTCATTGTAAAAAATATTGATTCGGAATACCTCGAAAGAAGAATCGGCCAGGCTGAAAGTCTTTTGTCACTCAGCCGGTTTGCGGATTTTGAGCCCAGGATTAGGAATCTCATGGAGGATTATCCCGAAAACAAGCGTGTGCAAGATCTGGCTGAGGATTGGAAAATCCACAAGATGCATGAATTGTCTGCCGTGGTGTCCGGCGGGAGGAGTACCGGTGATACGTTTGGCAGCAAAGAACTTCAGAGTGAGATTTTCTATGTCAGCAAGCCCTGGCGTGACGATCATCGAGTATTTGCTCATTACTGGACATCTCAGGCTGATCTTGAAAACGGTCGGGCTGCTATCCGGCGCTATGGCATGGGTGGTGAATTCCGTCGACCTGACTGGGATATCGCGTTCGAGTTGAGTCAGTCTGAATCCGGGGGTGATACGGCTGTGGCTATGAGAGCCCATTGGCGGCATGATGATCGCAACAGTGTGATCTTTTCGGCAGAAGGATTTGGGCAAGATACTCCCGTGCGCGCCTGGGATAATAAGATAAAAGCCGAGGCCTATACTGTGAATATTACACATCGTGCAAGTGAGCGTTATCGGTTTGACGGCACATACCGGTATATGCCATTTACTGATGGCAATAACAGAAACGAGTTCGGAATGTCAGCCTACCAGCTTCTTTATTCTGAAGCACACCATCAGCTTGCGTTGATTGAAAACGGTTCATATTCGGACAATTCCAAAACTGATACGCCCTATTTCAACCCAATCTCGGACTACTCGACGGCTCTGGGTCTGGAATACCAAGGGGTTATCGATCGCCGTTACGACAAAAAATTCTCTCATCGCCTGTATGGAGAGATCGGTCGGTACTACCAGCGTGGTTTCGGTAACAGCGAAACCAGCGTTATCGAATATGACCAGCGTTTCCACTCCAGTAAAACGCTCAACATTTTTTATGGGATCAGATTTCAACGGCACAGTTATGACGGCAAAGAAGAAGACTGGACAGGTTTTCGTGCGGGTATCGAATGGAGATTCGATTGATGCGTGCCGTGCTAACTCTGTTGCTACTACTTCTAAGCTGTATCGGTAGCGCTGGTGCGTTTGGTCATGGAATTGAAAAAGCTAGATCACTGGTCGCGCTGTGTTACCACGATATTCGTGACGATGTAATAGGCCGCTCAGATCAAGACACGATGGCCGTTAGTACACGGCATCTTGCCGAGCATTTTGAGTGGCTTCGGGTGAACGGGTACACACCGGTGACGCTGGACCAGGTATTGGAGAGCCAATCGGGCGGACTACTGCCAGAGAAACCCGTGCTGCTTACGTTTGACGATGGCTACGCAAGCTTCTACCACGAGATTTTCCCACTGTTGCGCAGGTTCAACTATCCTGCCGTGATGGCTCTGGTAGGGCGATGGCTGGAAGCAGAACCAGGCTCACAGGTGATTTACGGGAATAGCGCTTTAAAAGACCGCGAGTATTTCCTCGATGCATCTCAGATCAAGGAGATGGCGGGCTCCGGCTTAGTAGAGTTTGCATCGCATACCTACGATCTGCATCACGGGGTGATCGGGAACCCCCAGCAGAACCTGCAACCAGCTGCTGTTACCAGAATGTATCTGAACGGTGAGAAACGATATGAGACCGATCAAGAGTATCGGCGACGTATTCGCTCTGATCTGAAGCGTAACGATACGCTACTCGAGAAACTAGCTGACCGAAAACCGCGTACCCTGGTGTGGCCCTATGGTCAGTGGAGTATCGAGGCCGAGGAAATTGCGAGAGAACTGGGCTATGAGTTCTTTCTGACCCTGGATGATTTTCCGCACCTTGCCGACAATACGGGAAGAATCGGTCGTTCATTGATCGAGCGTAATCCGGCAGTTGAAGACATCAAGTATGGTCTCGAGCACCTTAACGATGTAGAGCCGGTTCGCGCAGCGCATATCGACCTGGATTACGTCTATGACGAAAACAAGGAGCAACAGAGAAAAAACCTGGACCGATTGCTCGATCGTATCAAGGCGATGCGGATCAACACAGTGTTTCTGCAGGCGTTTTCAGATTTTGATGGGGATGGAAATGCCAATGCGCTGTATTTTCCAAACCCGGCACTGCCGGTTCGCGATGACCTTTTCAGCCGTGTGTCCTGGCAGCTAGAGAAACGTGCTGGGGTTACCGTATATGCCTGGATGCCGGTCGCAGCCTTCGATGTTAAATCAGAGTATTTTGCAAAACATGGTGTACGAAGATCTGGTGCTCAGGGCATCGTTCCCGCCACAGTGGACTATCGCCGACTGTCGATATTCGATTCGGAAAGTGTCAAGTTGATCTCATCAATATATGACAGCCTCGGTAAATATGCCCATTTCGACGGGGTTCTTTACCATGATGATGCCTACTTCTCTGACTATGAGGATCTGCACCCTGAAGCCGTTAAATACTATAAGTCGCGCGGGCTCGATTTCTCGTCTTTGATAGAGGTTCACTCAGATCAGTCTCTTATGCGCCGATGGACCGATCTCAAGATCGATGCCTGGCATGAATTTACAGACAAAATGACCAAGCACCTGCGGTATTTTCGCCCGACAATTCGAACAGCACGCAATATATATGCAGCAGTGGTCTTAAACACAGACAGTGAAAACTGGTTTGCGCAAAGTCTAGATGGGGCGCTGGAACGCTATGATTACGTTGCCGTAATGGCCATGCCATACATGGAAAACGCTCCAGACCCAGATAAGTGGTTAGCAAAGCTACACACTGCGGTCCGAGCAAGGCTAGGTAATACTGACAAGGTCATTTTTGAATTACAGGCCAAGGACTGGCGAAACCAGGTAAACATTCCCACCGAAACTCTGGTCAAGCAGTTTCGATATTTTTTCGCCCAAGGCTCAATGAACGTCGCCTACTACCCTGATGATTTTCTTGCTAATCACCCCGAGCTAGAAATCTTGATACCGGGGTTCTCCCTTGAGACTTATCCTTACCGTAAACAGTAATGAACCAGTTCATTCTTTCTTTTGCCCACCAGTTGCAACTTTTTGTTTTCTATTACCCATTGTTTATGGCTTATGTCTGGATGGTCGGCGGTATCTATTACAGACTTCATTGGGAAAGCCATGGCGAGCAATCCAGGGACAACCCGCAACCACTACCCGAAAGTCCACCGGTAAGTATTCTGGTGCCCTGTCACAATGAGGGAGACAATGTCAAAGAAACGATCGGGTTTCTGGCCGCCCAACACTACCCGAATTTCGAGATCATTGCGATCAATGACGGTAGCAAAGACAACACGGGCGAGTTGCTTGATGAATTAACGAAGAAATACGACACTTTGCGCGTTGTTCATCTGGCTGGTAATCAAGGTAAGGCCATGGCCCTGAATGTCGGCGCTTTGATGACTAAGAACAATATCCTGGTTTGTATCGATGGCGATGCACTGCTTGATCCCTATGCAACACACTGGTTGGTTCGGCAGTTTCTTTCCGCCCCGCGTCTGGGAGCAGTCACCGGAAACCCACGCATCCGAAACCGGACATCACTACTGGGCAAGATTCAGGTCGGTGAGTTTTCGTCGATCATCGGCTTGATCAAGCGGGCACAGCGTATCTATGGCCGGGTCTTTACGGTCTCTGGTGTGGTCGTCGCCTTTAATAAGACAGCCCTGCACGACATCGGCTATTGGACTGCCGACAATGTTACAGAAGATATCGATGTGAGTTGGCGGTTGCAGCTAAACCACTGGGACGTACGGTTTGAGCCCAATGCGTTGTGCTGGATCCTGACACCGGAAACACTCAAAGGTCTTACACAGCAAAGAATCCGGTGGGCACAAGGTGGAGCCGAGACCTTCATGCGTTATTTCCGAACGATGTTGTCATGGCGACGGAGGCGAATGTGGCTGGTCTGCGTTGAATATATTGTTAGTGTCGTCTGGACTTATTCACTGATGTGCACGTTGATCTTGTGGGTCATCTCCAAGTTCATACCATTGCCATCATACCTGCAGGTTTCAAGTTTGATTCCCGGCTGGACTGGGGTGATTCTCGGTCTGACGTGCTTGCTGCAGGCGTTGGTCAGCCTGTCTATAGATTCAAGATATGAAAGCGGCCTGGTCAGATACTTCTTCTGGATGGTGTGGTACCCAATCGCGTACTGGATCATCAATGTTGTAGCTACCGTGGTAGGGTTTCCCCGGGCATTGCTCAAGAAACGTGGAGAACGCGCTGTATGGACAAGCCCGGATCGGGGCATCCAGAGCCTTCCGAAGGACTGATAATTGAATCTCCGGGTCTGCTGAGTCGACCTCAGCGGATTGTTGAGATCATTGTTACATTGATTGTCTGGATTGCCATTCTTTATTTGTGGCAGCCACTGGTCCGTCTGCTTTGGTGGCTTGTTCAGAGTGGTTTGACGGATAACAACATGTCCCTGCCCGATGAGCATATACGGCTACTGCAGATTTTTCAGAACTTCCTGCTGCCGCTTTTAGCCATCTTGATCGTGTACCTTGGTTGGGCAAAGGTGAACCAGTGGCGTTTCCGAGGCCGGGAGCAGCGTGCGTCTCGGACACCAATCGATGCCGCCTCTGTCAGCCAGCACTATAAGGTTGATCCGGAAAAACTCAGAATGTGGAGGCGTTTGAGGCAGATGGTCATCGAGCTGAGCGATACAGGTTATGTCACATCTGTACACCGTGGTTCTTTGGCTCGTTATCGTGGGGTGAAAAAATAGATTTTACGTATAGAAGATCCACCTTTACCGATGGGTTGTGACGAACAATAAGCGCCCGATCTCCACCTTTGACTCTTCTTTCTCCCGATGCTGAAAATCAATAATCTCGCACTGCGACGCGGAACAAGGTTGCTACTGGAGCGCGTTAATCTCGATGTGTTTCCGGGCCAGCGCCTTGGTTTGACCGGGGCCAATGGCTCGGGTAAGTCGAGTCTGTTTTCGGTCATAGCGGGACGGCTGGAAGCAGATCAGGGAAGTGTGACATTGCCGCGCGGCACGCTGATCAGTGAGGTCATGCAGGAGACCCCCCAGTCGGCAGACAGCGCAATTGAGTACGTGATTGATGGTGACCAGCAGTTCAGGGCGGTTGAACGCCACATCAGGCGTGCAGAGCAGGCCAACGATGGGGCGCGGCTTGCCGAGTGGCACGACAATCTCGAGCAGATCGATGGATTTACGGTCTCGGCGCGGGCCGGGCAACTGCTGCACGGCCTGGGGTTTACTGCAAAAGAGCAGCGCCAGTCGGTCAACACTTTCTCCGGTGGCTGGCGTATGCGGCTGAATCTTGCTCAGTCACTGATGACACGGGCGGACCTGCTACTGCTCGATGAGCCTACCAACCATCTGGACCTGGACGCCATGGTCTGGCTTGAGCGATGGTTGTCAGCCTATGACGGTATGGTGCTGGTGATCTCTCACGACCGCGAGTTTCTAGACCGCTCAGTCAGCCGAATCGCGCACATTGAAGGACTGACCTTGACTGTCTACGAGGGCAACTACAGCCAGGCGGAGAGTCGTCGTGCTGCGGCTCTTGACGCTCAGCGCAAGCAGCACGCCAGTCAGCAGAGAAAGATTGCGCATATGCGCTCCTTCGTGGATCGGTTTCGCTACAAGGCTACTAAGGCGCGACAGGCCCAAAGCCGATTGAAAGCCCTGGAGCGCCTGGAGACTGTTCTGCCGGTCCACGAGCGAACGGCCTTCGTGTTCGAGTTTGAACCGGCAGAGCAGATGCCCCACCAGCTGATGGATCTGGAGCGTGTGGACGCCGGTTACGACCATGCGATTCTATCCAACGTGAACTTTCGCCTGGCAGAAGGGGCGAGGATCGGTCTGTTGGGCAGAAACGGTGCCGGTAAGACCACGCTGATGAAAGTGCTGGCATCCCGTCTCGAGCCCTTGGCGGGAAGTTATACGTCCGCTGCAGGGATTCGCATCGGTTACTTTGCCCAGCACCAGCTGGAGCTGCTGGACCCGAAGCGATCGCCGCTTGAGCATCTGACCGAGCTTGCGGGGCAGGGCAGTGACCGCCGATTGCGTGCTTTCCTGGGTCGATTCGGTTTCGGTGGTGATGCTGCGGGTGAAGCGGTTGGACTGCGGTCGGGCGGCGAGAAAGCGCGGCTGGTACTCGCGCTGATCGTATATACCAGGCCGAATCTCCTGCTGCTGGACGAGCCCACCAATCATCTCGATATCGACATGCGCCAGTCCATATGCATGGCACTGCAGACTTACCGTGGCTGCCTGGTAGTCGTCGCCCACGATAGGCACTTGCTGCGACTGGTGGCTAACGAGCTCTGGGTCATAGACGAGGGCAAGCTTCGGCCTTTTGAGGGGGATCTTGACGATTACGTTGGTTGGTTGCGAGCACGGCAGAGAAATCCAGAAGAGGAAAACGTACCCCGGGAGGAGAAAAAGGCAAAATCATCCCGGACTGTGCGCCAGGATCGGGCTCGACAACGGGCGCAGGTCAAGCCGCTCAGGGATCAGGTGTCAAAGCTAGAGCAGGCGCTAAGCCAGACTGAAGAACATCAGCAGTCACTGGAGCAGAAGCTGGCCGACCCGGATCTATACAATGAAAATAACCGGGAACAACTTCGGCAACTCTTATTCGAGCAAGCCCGAAACGCTGAGACCCACCAGGAACTTGAGGCAAAGTGGCTGGAGGCGGCCGAGCGGCTCGATGAGGCCAGTGCAAACCGCTAGTTGAGCACTGGTGCCGGCTAACATTACCCTATTGGCTTCGCCTTGTGAGCTGATCAGATCAGATTCGCCCCGCCAGGCCGGTTTCTGTGTTGAATCGTT
The DNA here is from genome assembly GCA_002718155.1 of Pseudomonadota bacterium. Lineage (GTDB taxonomy): Bacteria > Pseudomonadota > Gammaproteobacteria > Arenicellales > UBA868 > UBA9619. The sequence goes on along the minus strand of PBDS01000060.1, from coordinate 13,958 downwards.
CGATTAGTTCGTCCTATACGGAGATCAGCCCATTAAGACCCTATATTGACACCGGCGTGAGCCTGACAGGCGGGGTGTCATCCGCCGGCCCAGGTCTTGCACAGTCCGTACCCGCAAAGCGAGAATCCTGCCGGAACACTGCGGTCAGGCTGTACCGGCGTGACCGGATTCCCACGAACACCCGGGAAGTCTAGCCAGGCACATAGAAGCGGATGGAAAACGGATGATTCCGGTAATCGATCTTTCGCGTCACCTTGACCCCGCCAGCGTGATTCAACAATTGCGCGATGCGGCGGCCCAGGGAGGATTTTTTCAGGTCGTCGGGCATGGTGTGCCGCATGATCTGATCGACGAGGTGCGTCTTGCTGCCAGGCGCTTCTTTGATCGACCTCAGTCGGAAAAATCAGCAGCCTGCTGTCTGTCACTGGGGGAAGTTTCGAACTGGCGAGGCTATGAACACTTCGCCGCGGACGGCAGGGAGGCGTTTGAGATCGGTCTGGAGTACACGGGCCAGGACCACACTAAAAGGGTGTTGCCGCTGCAAGGCGAGAATCGCTGGCCGGCGAACGACCCAGACTTCAAACGGACGGTGTCGGTGTACCATGCTGAGACGGTGGCCTTCTCGCGACGGTTGCTGGGTGTACTGGCGCTGGCTCTCGGCCTTCAAGAGGGATATTTTGATGCGCAAGTCAGGGAGCCGCTGGCCCAACTGCGGCTCTGGAATTACCCGCGAGGCACCGGGCTCGCGCCACATAAGGATCACGGTTTTCTGACCGTGCTTCTGCAGGACGAGCAGTGTGGCGGACTACAGGTGTTGCGCCGGGTCTTGCCATCACCAGCGCGCCGGCGTGAAGAGCGGGCTGGGTCAGAGACTCCAGAACCCGAATTTGATCTAGAACCGCACGACATTGCCGAGGAAATTGGCGCGGCCCAGGCGGAGAGTCNAGGTGAAGAGNNCTCTGTATGGCTGGATGTGCCGCTCATCCCTTANGCTTTTGTGATCAACGTCGGCCGGCTTTTCGAGATTTTNTCCCAGCANGTGTTCCCTGCCACCATTCATCGGGTTCGATTCGCACCTGAGGCGGGGCACAAGCAGGAGATTCCCTTGTCCAGGATCTCTTTAGCGCTTTTCTTTGCNCCGGGCTGGGACGTGGTCATTGAACCACCGCCAGAAGTGCTGGCGCCGGGTATCTCCAGGCCGCGGCCCGTTCAGTCGGGTCCGCACGTGCTATTCGGCTATCGCTGGCAGCAGTACGTGAATACGGGCGAGATCGAGGACGTAGCCGCTGCCAAGCGCAGGGCGTTGGCGGAAACCGTAACGNCGACCAGAACCCNGACNTAGGGNGANAAGAGACTGAAAGCAATGAGNCCCGGTGGCTCACTCACTCAACGCGGTCGACCTTATTCTGTGGGAATCAAACGGCATTTGTGACAGACGCAGACCGCTGGCCCTGTAAATGGCATTGGCAATGGCGCCGCCCGCGGGTCCGCCGACGGCCTCGCCGGCTCCCAGAAAGGGTTCGCCGGGGCGGTCGACCAGCAAGGTCCGGACCTCGGGAACATTGTCGAATCGGATGATCGGGTAGCTCTCCCAGTCGCGGCTGGTGATCCCCTGTGAATCGTAGCTGACCGATTCGTAGAGACTCCAGCTTGCCGCCTGGATGAATCCTCCTTCGAGTTGGGCTGTGAGGCCGCTGGGGTCGACCACTTCACCTGCATCTGCGACGATCCAGGCGTGGAGGAGTCTGACGCTGGCTTTCTCTGAAATCTCCAGTTCAACACCGACTGCGCAGTATGCGGCGCTGTTCTTGTAGCGGGCAAAGGCCATGCCCTGCCCCCTGCTTGGTGGGGAGTTAGACAGATCGGTCTCCATCCGATCGGCCAGCAACTGGATGACGTGCCGGGCCCTGTTGTCGGCCAGGTGGTGCAGGCGGAGCTCGACGGGTGAGATACCGGCAGCGTCGGCCAGTTGATCCATGAAAGACTCGATGGCGACGACGTTGGCGAAGGCACCAAGTGTGCGCAGCGCCGAGGTTCGCAGCGGCAGACCGCGGACCAGATGCTTGACCAGTCGTGGGTTAGACAGGGTGTACAGAGGCTCGAGATTGCGGTGGATACCGACGTGGGGCCCCATGGCCGGTTGTGGTGGAGTCTTTTCCAGTGGCACTGCCCGGAATTTTGATGACAACAGCTTGCTGGCGGGAGAGCCGGTCCTGCCTGCGGCCGGCCGGCCCATGATGAAGGTGTCGCCATAGCTCTCGTGGGACCAGTCGACGATCCTACCAGCGGAATTCAGGCTGCCTCGAAGTTCACAGACCATAGCCGAGCCGTAGGGCTCCCAGGCGTGCTCATCGTCGCGGGTCCACTTGAGCAAAACCGGTCTACCCGGGATCATTGTGGCAATCAGTGCTGCATCGAAGGCCGCGTCATCCGCACCGTTGTGGCCGTAGCACCCCGCTCCTGGCATGAAAACCACGTGCACCATCTGCGGTGCGATCTGTAGGGCCTCTGCAAGAGCCTCCCGCAGCGGATAGATCCCCTGGCTGTGGGTGTAGACCCTCAGCCGGCCCTCATCATAAAGAGCGCACGCGGCCGACGGTCCGATGGCACCGTGCATCAGATAGGGTTTTTCAAAACGCCACTTGAGTGTGACAGTTGCTTCTGCAGGTGGCTCGGCCAGTGGCGGCACCGACTCGTCGACCGGGATACCGCCGGTTGTCACCGGCCGGCTGAGCCTGACATTCGACACCAGTGCATCGTAGAGGTCCCCGGTCGGCAGCTTGGAGGTGAGCGTCCAGCTGGCAGCCGCCGCGATGCGTTCGGCTGCCTTCACCGCAGCAAATTCATCAGCCGAAGCCACGGCCACGAAGCTGCCGTCCCGTACGACGCTGATGCCGTCGTCGGAGAGCTGGCGGACCGTCGCTTTGTCCAGATCCGTCAACTTGGCGGTGTAACAGGGCGGCCTGACCGGCCGTGCGTGAAGCATCCCCGGCAGGGTCATGTCGTGGACAAAAAGGGTTTTGCCGGCAACGATATCGATCATACCCTTGGCGATGACTGGTCTGCCGATCCACACGTGTGTGCCGGGGTCCTTGATGGATACTGCCTGATCGACAGGAATACCGAACGGGCGATCGGCGGCCAGCGACCAGTAGGAGATCTTGTCTTTGTGCCCGGGACAGTGAACCACGCCATCCTCGACCCTCAGCTCTAGCGGGTCGGCGTCCAGTAGGCGGCCAGCCAAGCCAAGCAGATGCCGGCGTGCAGTGGCACTGGCCAGACGTATTGCAGTACCGGACTGTTGCATCGACATGCTGCTGGCTGTGTACCCCTCGTCGGGGGCCGTGCCGGTCTGTGCTGGTTTAACGTCGATGCGCTCGTAGTCAACGTCCAGTTCTTCGGCAGCGATAATGGCCAGGGCCGTCGAGATGCGTTGACCGATATCAACCTTACCGGTATGCACGATAACCCGGCCTTCGTCGGTAAATTGGATCCACTGATCGACAGTGGGATGATTAACAATGCTGGGATGTTCCGTCACTGATTTACCGACCTTCGATCAGGCGCTGAATCGCCGCCAACACCCGACCCTGGCTGCCGCAGCGGCAGAGATTGGGGTACAGAGCTTTTTGTATGTCTACCTTTGTGGGATGGGCGTTATTATTCAACAAGGCGGTCGTCGCAATAACAATGCCCGGTGTACAAAACCCGCACTGAGCAGCACCTTCATCGACAAAGGCCTGTTGTACGCTGCTGAGAGTTTCTCCATCGGAGAGCCCTTCCACGGTCACGATCTCCCGCCCGGCGAATTCTCTGGCGGTCCGCACGCAACTGAGCGTGGCCTTTCCGTCGACCAGCACGGTGCAGGCGCCACATTGCTCGCTGGTACAACCGATTTTCGTGCCGGTCAAGCGTAGCTGGTTCCGAAGCACAAAAACCAAAGGGGTATCGGGTTCGGCTTCAGTGGTTCGCAATTGCCCGTTAACTTTGAGTCTTATTTTTGTCACAATGTGTCAACACCTCCATGAGATCGGAATAATCTGGGGTCGATGGCTGCAGTGCTGGTGGGGTGGCTGCATTTTATACAGCAATGGATCATGCTTGAGCTGCAATATTTTGAATACACTTCAGATCTCGATCTGAGGAGTGCACTCGATGACCATCATTGCTGACGGATTTGTTTTTCTTGAAGCACCTCGTTGGCGCGATGGGCGGTTGTATTTCTCGGATATGGATGCCGGTTTCGTCTTTTCGTGGCATCCGGTGGACGGAGTACAGAAAATCGTTGAGGTGGTCCACCGGCCATCGGGACTGGGCTGGGATGCCGATGGTCGTATGCTCATTGTCTCTATGGAAGACCGGCAACTGCTGCGCCTAGACGAGGGGAATCTGACAACGGTGGCTGACCTGTCTGGCATAGCGACCTTTCATTGCAATGATATGGTGGTTGATGCCAGGGGCGGGGCTTATATCGGTAATTTTGGTTCAAATCTCGAAGGTGCAGGCGCCAAAGGCCCGGTTCCAGCAAAACTCGTCTACGTGGCACCGGATGGTGACGTCCGCGTCGTTGCTGAGAATTTAGCGTTTCCAAACGGTGCGGTCATTACCCGTGACGGGCGGACCCTGATTATCGGCGAATCTTTCGCGGCACAGTTGACCGCTTTCGATAGAAAAGAAGATGGCCGCCTCAGCAACCGGCGCGTCTGGGCAAGTGTTCCCGGTCGAGCACCAGATGGTTGTTGCCTTGATGCGCAGGGTGCGATCTGGATGGCGAGCCCTGTCAGCAACGACTTTATCAGGATACTGGAAGGGGGTGAGATCACCGAGGTGATCGAGGTGGAGCAAAAAGCAATTGCCTGCGTGCTGGGTGGCGACGACGGCAGGACACTGTTTCTATTGACCTCCAAACATCTGGCCAGGAGACAGAATCTCAAGCTGCGCAGTGCGCGAATTGAAACTCGCCGTGTGATTGTTCCAAGTGGGCACAGCCCATGATAGGCAATTTGCGAACCCTGAGTCGCTATCAGCACGTGAAGAGAGATGACTCGAGTTGAAAGTGGCCAAAGAAGGTCGCTTCTGAGAATCTGATCCGAATCAGTCTGGCACATGGAGGAGACGCGCATCATTTACGGACAGAGCGAACTCGCTGTTCGTCGCGGAGTCAACGCAGAAGATGTTGTGCGTTCAGCACCCCCGGGATCTGAGCAGGCAAGAATCCTTGAGCTTCTTGAGAATCACCCTAATGCTCTTAATCGGACCTGTCGGCCCGGGCACCTAACCGGTTCGGCGCTGGTGGTGGTCCCGGCCCATAACCGCTTCCTGGTGCTGTTTCACCGTAAGTTGCAGCGCTGGCTGCAGCCTGGTGGGCACGCCGACGGCGACGGTGATCTCGCCCGGGTCGCGTTACGCGAGGCGACTGAAGAGACGGGTATTGACGGTCTGCGCGTCGCCGAACCGGCCATCGATCTCGATATCCATGTCGTTGACCCACCTGGAGAAGATTCTCACCAACACCATGACGTGCGCTTTTTGGTCATCGCGCCAGCTGGTGCCGTGGCGGTCGGTAATTCGGAGTCCGAGGCACTGCGCTGGATTACGATCGAGGAGCTCGATGAGGTTGGGGCGGATCAGGGGATGCATCGTCTAGCCCGTCGTGGACTGGCGCTTCTGTCGAGATTACGCCGCGAGAGAGTTGTGAATGAATAGGCGTTGTCTGCAGGGATACCTGTCTGGAAGTGTCTGCGGTGAAGCCTTGTATCGACAAGAATTTATCGGCTGTGACGCTCGCAGGCTTAGCTGAATCAGGTCGATATGATGAAGAAGCGGTCGGCAAAGCAGCGACGGAGATTCTTGACAGGGATCTTGACTGAGACCACCCGGCCGTCATTATCNTTCAGTGTTATCAGTGTTATCAGTGTTATCAGTGTTAGCCAGACCCTGTTCTAATGTTCAGAAAATGGGACGACTTTTTCCAGTAGATAGACCATTTCCCCCACAGTGTCCTCGGGGGGGTGTGTAGGTAAGACACGCAGATTGAGGTCCAGTCTGTTGATCACCCAGGATAGAAACTTATCAAAAGATACACGATTCCAGACGTGTACATGTATGCTGCGTTCTCGATGAAAGTCGTAAAGCCGTTTTCGTGTGAATAGGTTAAGCGGGAGTTTGTTACCGTTGTAATAATCTAGAGGCAGGTTGTTTTCGAGAAAATATCGAGCCACTTCAGGGTGGGGTTGGTCGACGACTTCTTTGTTTCGAAGAAAATCACGCATGTGAGCATTACTTATTGTTGTCTCACCTCTTTGATAATCACGCCACAAGTGTTTTTGAGTGGTGAGTGTACGGTGGCGGTCGAACGTATGGTCGCGATCAGGGATCGTCAGAAATAATTTCGCGCCATCTTTCAGAATCATACTGCAGCCCTGGAGAAACCGGATGGGATTCACCAGATGTTCGATGAAATGGTTGGCAATGATGAAATCAAATGCATATTGTCTCAGTCCAATCAGGGCTTTGTGGTCGTTGAAGTCGACAATCAGATTCGGCTCAACAATGCTCTGTGCAATGTCTCGGAGTTCCGGAAAAAGCACCAAGGCCTCTTCTTTGCTGAGACGGTCTGCATAAACAACAGAAGCTTTTCCAGAATTGATGGGAAGGGGGTTGTTGAGCGGGCCGAACTCTACACCGTGCCCCTCAAGATGAGAGATCGCCAGGCTTTCCTTCAGGGTTAAATCTGGGCTTGATGTGGCAGTGGGGGCATTGGTTGTTGTACCCATGGTCAGATGGGCGGTCAGCCAATTCTTTCCAGGACGACCACCGGAATTTCCCGGTCTGTTTTATCCTGGTAATCGGTAAAAGGCGGGTAGATCTTGACCATTTGTCTCCAGATCATTTTACGTTCGTCTCCGTGTGCAATACGGGTGGTCGCCTCAAAGATGTCTTTAATGACCTGAACGGTGACCATTTCTTGCACCATCAGGTTGTGATACCAGCCGGGATGATTCGGAGCGCCCCCTTTTGACGCAATCACGATGTAGTGATCGTTTGTTCTGCCATAAATCAGTGGCATGACGGATTCAAGGCCGGACCTGCGACCACGGGTGGTGAGAAGCAGAGTGGGTACCGGGCCGGGGCCGCCGGCCCATTCGGAATCCCACATATGACCGGCAGCAGGGTCAGTTTGATACAGATCCCGATGATCGGCCAGCCAGCCGTTGCTACTTGCCTGTTTGAAATGGTCACTCATGGTTGACGATCTCCAGAAAGAATTTCAGTTTGGTTGGCTAGATTAATTGGCCCGGTGTTTTTGAGGGTGAAAATGACGCAGCGCTGTTAATTATCTCGATGGTTTNCANCTGTCTAACAGGTGCTTGACTACCCGAGGCTTCATTACAACGAGTCCCGGCACGGAAGCATCGATTAAACCATCAGCATGGGCTGGCTGTCTATTTGTCGCAGTTGACCCAGTCGGCGATGTGCTCTGGCAGTTGATCAACGTGGATGAATTGTTCNGATACGACACGGCNACTGACAGACAGTTCCTGTGGANTCAATCGTGTATGGCGTCCCTCGTTGAGAAGCCGGTAGGCACAGGTCGCAGGCATCAGGCCCAACATCTCGAGATTGTTGGGCGACAATATCATGCAATCTGGGTTTACTTTGTCGCGGTTCTCATAATCGCCACAGCGGCAGGTCTCGGTATCCAGATAGCGACAAGCAACATTGGTGTAGTGCAGTTCACCGGTCTCCTCATCCTCAAGTTTGACTACACAGCAACGCCCGCAGCCGTCACAAAGATCCTCCCATTCACGATGGCTCAACGACGATAAAGGACCGGACATTATTTTCCTGCGCTATCTGAATCGTGAATACCAGGATCTGACAACAGTATTACCTAACGCAGGCCAAGCCGATGACTGTTGAATTTGCAGTAACGGGGTGTATAGAAATGGCATCACCGTTTCCCTGACCAGATCGGATCGTTCAGCTTTTTCGTTGATTCAGATCGATTGGAAGACTATGTCGCTGCAAAAGAGAGGAAATCGAGCACCGGTACCAAGAAAATCAGCTCTGGCTATCCGGAATATAGTCGTAGTCACCGACCCCCTGGATGATCAGGAATTTACAGCGACCCTCGTCGACACCAGATACCCGGTGCGCTTGGCCCGGGGGGACAGCAGTTGTGTCTCCCGGTGTAAGTATCCGTCGCGCGTCGGGAAACCGGGTTTCCACCTGCATGGGGCCTTCGATGCAGAAAAAAGTGTCGGTCACTTCACTGTGGTGGTGCCACGGTACACACTGGCCCGGTCCGATTGTCAGGATAGAGGTCCTGAGTCCTTTGACCGCAGCAATGACTTCACGGCCTTCGATGGTGGGGCTTCTGCTCATTAGTGTGCCACCTTCTTGTTGACTGTAGTATTGATCGTTGCCGGGCTGTCGGAAGCGGGTAATGGGAAGATTATTATTCAGACACCGGTTTCGGCAACCTATTGCCGGGCAGTGGGGTTCGAACCAGACAGTAGTTTGTCTAACTGGTTGGCAAATCTCATTCGGTCGGCTTGGCTGAATGACGACGGGCCGCCGGTTTGTACTCCACTGCCTCGCAGTGTATCGAGAAAATCGCGCATATTCAGTCGCTGCCGAACGTTCTCCTCGTTGTACAGTTCACCGCGAGGGTTCAGGGCTGTGCAGCCTTTGTCGATCAGTTCAGCGGCAAGCGGAATATCTGCGGTAACCACCAGATCACCGGATTTAGAATGGCCCACGATGTGGTTGTCGGCGATGTCAAAGCCGGATCTGACCTGGACGGTATGGATGTACGGGGACTTTGGCACTTGGAGCGCCTGGTTGGCAACCAGGGTCACCTTCACCGGTACCCGATCGGCAGCCCGGTACAGAATNTCTTTGATCACNTTNGGGCAGGCATCAGCGTCGACCCAGATCATGCTGTTCCCCGAGTGATCGTGTATTTGTTTGGCCTGAACAGGCGCCAGTTATGTACAATTTAGAATCTACCGCAATCACGACGGATAGCTCATGACGACACTGATTATCGGTGCCAATGGCAAGATTGGCCAACTGGTTTGCCAACAAGGAAGTGCACTGGGCATGGACCTGCTCGGTATGGTTCGCAACACGGAACAGGCTCCGAATCTTGAAAAACTGGGCGCCAGAACCGTGGTTGCTGATCTGGAGGGTGAATTCTCTCACGCATTCGATGGTGTGAGTAAGGTCGTGTTTACCGCCGGATCTGGNGGGCACACNGGTGCTGACAAGACCCTGATGGTTGATCTGTACGGTGCAGTTCGAGCTATAGCGGAAAGCGAACGCCAGGGAATCGACCATTTCGTCATGGTCAGTGCTCTGGATGCCGATCATCCGTTGTCACACTTTCCCCAAATCGCTCCTTATATGGTGGCTAAAAAAGCGGCTGACGATTATCTNCGGGCAAGCAAGGTGCCGTACACTGTATTACGGCCAGGCCGGTTGACAGATGATCCCGGTAGCGGCGAGGTCAGCACGACCTTTGAGACCACAGGGCCCAAAGTGATATCACGCGAGAATGTCTCTGGTTGCATTTTGGCAGCGCTTGCCAGCGTACCCGAAGCGCAGGGGAGAGTGCTTGATCTGGTGGATGGTGATCAGCCTATTAAAGCGCTGTTCACGTGAGCAGGTTGAGTCGGATCGGGCTGTCATGTATCAAAAGTGCTGTTGTNATTTGACAACAGCAAGAGCGTAACCNTCTCAGAATTTGGCGACTTTGCAATCGGCTTGATTTAGGTTCAGCCATTTGGAGTGTAGGGANAATAGTATGAATAGCACTATGGATGTCTTTGATGTGATGTACCACTGCCGGTCGATGCGCCGCCTTGACAAGAAGCCGGTTCCGGCGGAGCTGCTGGTTAAACTTGTCGATGCCGCGAACCAGGCCCCTTCCGGGTCCAATATGCAGAATGCGCGCTGGTTAGTGGTTACGGATAACAGTATCAAGAAGGAATTGGCCGATCTGAATCGTAAAGGTGTTGAGAGTTATATTGGCCCGCAGAAATCACGGCCTGATGCGCTACCGCATCAATCGAAAGACAAGCGTTTGAGAATGCTGGATGCTGTCATCTGGCAGATGGAACATATGCATGAGGTGCCTGCCATTATCATGGCCTGTATGGAATTCGGGTCGCCAGCCGATGAGGTGAAGGTGGGTCATGGCAGTGGATCCATATGGCCTGGTGTTCAGAACCTGTTGCTCGCGGCCAGAGCCTTGGGCCTGGGCGCAACACCAACGACTTTAGCTTTAGGAGACCGCCAGGCGGTCTCCGATGTGCTTAAGCTGCCCAGTACGATGGCGGCATATTGCCTGATCCCAGTGGGCTATCCATTAGGGCGATTTGGGNCTGTAGCCAGAAAGCCGGTAGAAGAGATCATGCGTTGGGATCAGTGGAGCTGATTCCAATACGGTTCAAGATCCGGCATTTGCCGGGCTTCTTTTCCGAACGCGCTACCGTGAATGGCGCGAAACCGGGATAAGCCGCAAACATAGGTCATAGGGGTCACCTGAGTATGTCGGACCTGTCAGCCAAAGCCGAACAGTGGGGTGTTTCAGAANAAGCGGCACAGTTACACCGTGATGCACTGGTCTGGGATGGTCATGGCGGTTTTGCTTACAGCGATCCGTCTGATCTGGAAGAACTGGAACGGTGGCACACGTCGGGCATCGATTTTCTGTCGCTCAATGCGACTTATGACGTAAAACCCTGGGAGACTGCTATCGAATGCATCTCAGGATATCGTCATTGGGTTCGGGCCCACGGTGAGCAAGTGATCCAGGTCGAGACCATCGATGACGTCCGGCGTGCCAGANGCGAAGGCAGACTCGCCGTAGCTTTTGACATTGAGGGCATGAATGCGCTTAACGGTGATCCCGGGATGGTTGATTTCTATTANCGGCTCGGTGTNCGGCAGATGCTGTTTGCCTATAACCGAAATAATCTTGCCGGAGGCGGGTGTCATGAAGAAGATTGCGGATTGACTGATTTCGGGCGCGAAGTTATTAGCGAGATGAACCGGGTTGGAATGATCGTTGACTGTTCGCACACTGGATACAAGACCGCCATGCAGGCCATCGAAGCTTCTGATGCTCCGGTGATCTTCTCGCATTCGAATGCACGTGCCCTGCAGGATCACGAACGGAATATCCCAGATGAATTGATCAGGGCGGCAGCAGAAAGCGGCGGTTTCGTGGGTGTGACTGGTGTCGGCAAGTTTCTTGGCCCGAACGGATCGACGGTTGAACATCTGATCGACCATATTGACCACATGGTCGGGCTCGTCGGCCCTGAGCACGTCGCTATTTCGATGGACAGCATACTGAACAAGAAAGGATCCGATGCCCCATTTGCGCAACAACGCGACTATTGGCCTGAAACCCAGTACCCTGATGATGGCATTGGGGGCTATATCGCGCCAGAGGATTTTCCGCAGGTGACGCAAGGTTTATTGGCCAGGGGATACAAAGAACAACAGATCCGCGGAATTCTGGGTGAGAACTACCTCAGGCTTGCAACAGAAATCTGGACATAAATCAATTTGAATTGCCGATNCCTCGGCTCCCGCGTGGTGCTCTGAATATTTTCTGCAGCATTTCCCTGCCACGTATGAGCGGTTTTCAGAGTAACGAATTCATACGTTGCAGATCACTGAATCGTGTGCCTGGCATAGGATCAGCGTTGAGTCCCCGGTTCACNGGTTGCCATAGCCTACGAAGTGGCATGGGATTCGGCGAATGTCTTGAATGACATCGGCAGGTAGAGTGCCGCGAAGCTCCGACGAAGTACTGTCGTAGATCACATCTGAAATTCCACCGAAACGAGTTTCAATAGCATTGGCAATCTCGTCATGGCGTCCAACGGCTGAAAAAAGGTGTACGACGTCATCGCTCACTTCTTTGGCCATCTGGTCCCATTGATTGTTTCTCGATAACTGGTTGAGCTTATGCCCNAGTTCTTCCAGACCGTGCACCTCAAGAACGGGCCAGTAGGCTCTTGTTGATCCGTAGAAGCCCACACGCGTGCGTACCCACTCGAACATTTCGGCTACCGCATCGTTGTCCACTCCAGTGATGATGAAACCCCCGCCTGAGATTTCAAAATGCTCCCTCCGTCGACCAACACTGCTCATGGCATTTTCAAGACGAGGCAGAACGAGATTTTCGAGATACTTCCGGGTACAGAAGGGATGTAGGCGCACTCCATCATATTCCTGCCCCGCTACCTTCATCATTGCTGGGCCCACGGCAGCAACCGTAATGGGTGGGGCCGGGTAATCCATAGCTTCCGGCGTAAAATTCGGTGTCATCAGGGTAAAGCGGTAATGTTGTCCCTCGAAATTCAGCGGAGCTCCCGTTTTCCAGTTATTCCAAATGGCGCGCAGGGCTTGCGNATATTCACGCAATCGGGGTGCAGGTGGGGACCACGGTGTACTGAAACGACGCTCGTTGTGGCCTTTTACCTGACTCCCAAGGCCCAGGACAAAACGTCCCCGCGAGGCCCTTTGCAGGTCCCAGCCAATATTGGCTACGGTCATGGGGCTGCGCGAGAATGCAATTGCGATACCAGTCGACAGTTGCAGTTTCTGGCTGTTGGTCGCCGCAACGCCTAATGGCAAAAAGGGATCGTGGCGATTCTCCAAAGTGCAAATACCATCATACCCTTGCTTTTCAATAGAACGTACCGTTTGGGGAATCTGGTATAGATCGTGCTGAGGAATTGTCGTCATTACGCGCATGATGAAACTATCCTTCCTTTAGAGAAGCTCCAGTCAAAGGACAAGAGTTGATACATTCAGGGCAAATTCTGAGAGAGAATAACTACAGTTGAGATAGCAAAAAATAGTGGGCAGGTGCCGCTCCAAGCCAGTTCAGCGTTACCAGAGCTTGTGCGTGGTCGGTGGTACTTGAATCGCTGCCGAATTAATTCCAGCGGATGCTGGGTTGATCGTTGGTCATCAGAAAACTCTGACACTCGAGACCAAAGAGATCGCGTAACCCCACAACCATTGACTCACGCATCGCTTCGGCGACCGGTTCGCCGGCAAGGCCCGGTATCTCCGAAACCATGAAAATTCGCGTGCTATCGGGGGTGACCAGTGCGAGTTGTGACTGGCGCCACATGAAGTGCCGAGTCAAGATATCGGTGCCACTCGTGTAGGCGATTTCGCCCTCAGGTACCGCAATGGATTCGCTCGAATTAAGAGCAGTGAAGCGGTCTTCCCCGGTCGTCAACCGTAAAACGAGCGGTTTCTCAAGTACGCCGAGATCAAAGGCGCCTGCGGGGCAGACATACTGCAGCGACAAGGCGTTATAGAAATCGACCAGTGGGTTTATGGAGAAGGCTTCACCGCCTTTCAGCGCCCGGCGCAGCATCGCTTCGATAGAGGTGGGAAAGCGTTTCATGGAGACACCGAGTGCTGCGAAATTCTCACGCCAGGCTTTGACATAAGGATGCACCCTGGCATCGTCAACACCGAGTTGTGTGACATTCTGCCAGGTTTGCTGCCAGAGTTCGCTCACCGGCACCTGTGCGGTGCGATTGTCCAGGCCTTCAGTGACTGCTATCGCGAGGCGCATTCCTGGAAAGCTGTGATACACCTTTGGGTCGACCTGAAAATGATTCATCTGGTTCGGGGTTTCATTAAGATGCATCATTGGTCAAGTAATTTGAGGCACGTGCAGTGTTCAATGTTCGTCGATGGTTGGGCACTATCAGACACCACCGGATGGAAAAATGAAAAATGGTGGGGACGGCGGAAGTCGCCTCAATTGACTACTGCTTGAATTGTAGATGAAAGGCCACATGGGTTCAAAAAGTTACCGCTGCCGATGTCTACTTCGGACGGGGTCAGGTCATCCTGGAACAAAGAGACAGAATCAAACGAAAGACTATCGAAACCAGGCGCTTGCATCA
>PBDS01000059.1 GCA_002718155.1 Pseudomonadota bacterium | reverse complement strand
ATGCGCACCTGATGATCACGGATTCGATCGATAAGATCACGAATTATGTGAAGGCCAGTGCTGACGTCATCACTGTTTACTCTGTGGTGGAGGCCCGCTGATCGTGAAAAATCGCTGGTCGGATGTCGAAGCGAGACAGTTCGTCGACCGATACGGGGCAGACCATGGCGAGGAATTGGCTCTACGAACATACACCAGTCGCCTGATCGGTACTGAGTCCTCTCTAGTGCTCCACGGTGGAGGAAACACCTCCGTCAAAGGGACGCTACCGAACCTTTTCGGAGAAACCGCACCAGCTCTTTTCATCAAAGCCTCGGGACAGGACCTGGCAACTATTGCTCCCGAAGGCCACGTACCAGTAGACCTTGCCTACCTGCAACGGCTTCACGAAGTCGAAGATCTTTCTGACGGAGCGTTGCTGAACGAGCTTCGTACCCATCTTCTCGACCACCGTTCTCCGACGCCCTCGATTGAGACGCCTGTCCACGCATGTCTGCCAGGCCGCGTCATCGATCATACTCATGCTGATGCGATCCTCACCCTGACGAACCAAGCCGATGGAACCCGGCACGTGCGCGCTGCTCTTGGGGATGACATCTTGATTCTGCCCTATATGCCGCCGGGCATTCGTCTGGCTAAGGCGTGCGCCGACGCGGTTGCGGCGACGCCGGGAGCTCAGGCCATGGTATGGATACACCATGGCATCACTGTCTGGGGAGAGACGGCACGCGAGAGCTACGATCGAATGATCGATCTCGTTTCACGTGCCGAGGCATACCTGGAGAAAACCGCGACTAAAGTTCTGGTGTCCCTGCAAGAGACATCGGCAGAGCTCGCCGGCCGGCGTTTGTCCAGCGTGGCGCCTCTGCTGCGTGGCCGGCTTGCGCGGGCGACCGGTGATCCGGATCGTCCGTACCAACGAATGGTGCTCCGCCCGCTGGCGACCCCGGAGATTCTCGCCTTCCTCGATACTGAGGAGGCCCGGACGCTCGCACTTTCGCCCCCACTCACTGCCGATCATCTGATTCGGACGAAGATTCTGCCGGCGTGGATAGACGACCCGGCCTACGATGACGAGGCACTGCTCAAACGCCAGATCGACACTGGACTCCAGCGCTACGCCGAAGACTACCGCGCTTACCTTACCCGCCATAGCAACCGCTTGCCCGCTGGTATCGAGCCATTCGAGCCCTCTCCGACGGTCGTCCTTTTCCCCGGAATGGGAGCGCTCTGCGTAGGTGAGGACGCCCGCTCGGCCGTGATCGCTCGCGATATTACGGCCCAGACATTTTCCGCAAAGGCTTTAATTGCAGCCATGGGTTCGTGCTATCAGGCTCCCAGCGAAGAGCATCTTTTCGACATGGAGTACCGGCCGATGCAGCAGGCGAAGCTGGCTCGGGCAGGTGCCCCGCCTCTGGGTGGTCGAGTCGCACTGGTGACCGGTGCGGGGGGTGCAATTGGCTCGGGTATCTCCGAGCGGCTTCTCTTGGAGGGCGCGCACGTGGCGGTCACAGACTTACCTGGTGATTCGCTCAGCCAGCTGGCTGAATCGTTAGGCCGGCAGTTTCCAAACCGGGTTCTTGCCATTGGCCTCGACGTTACTGATCCTGGTTCCGTCACCGACGGCTTCGCACAGGTGAGCCGCGCATGGGGCGGTGTGGACATCGTTGTGATCAATGCTGGACTGGCCCACGTTTCCTCACTAGAGACCATGGAAATTGAGAAGTTTCAGCAACTCGAGCGGGTTAATACACATGGCACTTTGTTGCTGTTGCGCGAGGCGGCACGGCATATGAAACGGCAAGGGACCGGCGGTGACATCGTGCTGGTGTCGACCAAGAATGTCTTCGCCCCCGGCGCTGAATTCGGGGCTTACAGTGCGACCAAGGCAGCCGGCCACCAACTCGCTCGGATCGCCAGTCAGGAGTTCGCCGGTGATGACGTGCGCGTGAACATGGTCGCTCCCGACGCAGTTTTTTCACACGGAGACCGACCCTCCGGCCTTTGGGCAGAGGTCGGTCCGGAACGCATGCTCGCCCGAGGGCTCGATGCCGATGGTCTTGAAGCGTACTACCGCGATCGAAATCTCTTGAAAGCACGGATCACCGCCAAACACGTTGGCAGCGCTGTGCTCTTCTTCCTGACACGCGCCACTCCGACCACTGGTGTGACATTGCCTGTGGATGGTGGTTTGCCTGACGCCACGCCACGTTAACAACTATTTATCTTCAAAGCGCCCGTCCGCGTCTGTGGCAATCGCAACATCAACCCAGATAAACCAAACACCAGCTACGTAATCGGCACCGCTCTTTCAAATTCGGGGTGTTTGGCAGTTAAAACGATTGACCATTGAGCTTAAAGGAACTCAGACCTTAATTACTTGCACCAGGCCATAACATACAATTTTTCCGACTGACCAGTCGGCGCATATCCCTTTACAATCGATTTTAGAGCCGCTGTAGCTTTCCACCATGGCGGGCCAGGTTCGTAATCATCGCTGTCTGGATCGCAGTTCGCATCTAACACACAAGTATGTCTAAACTGATCAAAACCCCACAACTCACATGTTGCTGACGCTGCATCCTTATCTTGCCAACCATCTTTGTAACAGGTGTCATTCTCGGCACAGGCTCTAAAACAGTTGGCAAGCCCATAATAGGCCTCGTGATCACCCTTCCCCACCACCCACGGATTCTCGGAATTCCAGCCAACGGGTGGGTTCCAACAGGCAGGATCATCAGCGAACTCAGCGCTCCAAGGCGTCTTGTTCGCGGCACGATCTTGCCAAGTTTCGGCAAAGGTGTAGCTCTGAACGACCAACATTCCAAACAATACAAGCAGCATTTTTTTCATCATCATCCCTCCCAGTTAGGTTTATTTATATCAGCCTCTATCGGGCCTGTAGACACCATACTACACTCAAACAATCGAACAACAGCACTGATTAGAGGCCTTTTATTGAAGTGCCCCCATAGTCCTATTTTCGACTGCCAGGGGTAATCGGCCTATATATACGGCTTTCCCCCAGAAAGATTTCAAGCAGTTCGATATACGCTTGGGGCATATGGCGATACCCCGGTGACCCCTCTACTCGTCTCCAACTTTGAACTGTTACGGGGGATATATAGTGCAGGTCAGCAGCATATCTTGCGGACTCTGGGGCTTAGGTANAGAAANAAACAAANGCNACACTGATCTAGATTAGTTGTAGACAGTATCAGATAGGGCTTAACCCAGTTCGATCCNTCCTACATTTGATCGGTGGAANTGGACATTCTTCCAGCTATCGTCGATCTTATGCCAGATGCGAGTTTCTTCAAAGGCTGTGGTGCTGTGCTGACCATCATTCGTAGTGCTTTGTACCAGTCTTACATAGGCGATCACGGCTGTATCACCGAGCACTCGTAGATGAGGAGACCGAACGTTCGACTTGCGCTTACCTGTGGCAGGACTACCGAAATAAGTTTCATGGAAACCCAAACCTTCCACTAAATTACCAAGTGCTTCTGGCTCGAAAGCTGTTAAGGACGGATCACATAACTCTCTATAAGTCTCTAAGTCGCCATTATCAATGGCATCAAGTAACCGTATATTTAGTTTTTCCACCGTATTAGAAGTCATGGCTGGTCTCGATTGGATGATCCTAACGATATGGATCGTGATGAGTAATAGTGAGCGGCCTAGTTTTTCTTTCCACTCACACGTTTGAGTCGTCGTCTTCGAATTCTACACAGGATTACTGGAATAATTGCCAGGGCCTATACACCAAGAATAGTTATCAAAAAAAGTGAGATGGGGCGTGAGGGTTGCTGGACAACACCAGAGGTTGAACGATCCATCAAGACGCTCCAGGACGAGGAGCGCAGGAACTTCAACTAGTTCGTTTTCCGTTTCTTCATCCAAACTAACCACAGTATTACGATGATTACAACCAGATAGGCGATAACTGCCCAGTAGGACACTGTAGCGAAGTAAATCAAACCAAACAGGACAATGACTGGTATGGCGACTACATGTCGAGGTAAACGAGAAAACTTATGCATTTATTGATCGACTTCTTTTATTTCTTTTCCGGGGAGTATTTGTCTTCTGGCAGACAGTACGGTGTTTTGATAAAAGCAACCTCACCCATCTTGTAGACAGTACAAGCATAAATAGCCTCACCTTGCACCACCCAGGCGATTCTCCCTCTCTGGGAAGAGGCAACACCAACATCCATTTCCAGACCCCTGTTCAATAGCGGTGGCCTTTTCATTCCCTTTTGTGAACGTTCTGGCCTGCCACTGTCGGTAATGTACCTGCAGGTTGCTCGGCAGTAACCTAACGCTGCCAGGACTGAAGCGCCTGGCGGGCCACGCCAGCACCCCATTCCTGCAAAAAATGACCACCTTCAGCAACCTCAAACGGTGCCGGGCAGTTGCGGATGGATTTGTGCAGGTGGTGCATCATGCTTGGAGTCAGGACCGGGTCCTGCATACCGATGGCCATGAAAGTCTCGCCCTGCCACTCGCCTTGTAGCCATGCCCTGGACCGGCGTGAGATTTCGGCACCATCGGCGTCGGGATGCTCAGGCAGCAGCTCGGGAAAGGCCCGGGCACCTGCCTTGTACTCGATGTCCGGAAATGGCGCGTCATAGGCGGCCCGTTCTTCGGCTGACAGGTGAGGGCAGGCCCGGCCCAGTAGACGTCCTGTCGAGAGATCGGGGTTGTCGCGGCACCACTGCCGCCAGGCGATGAAACCCTGACCAAGCGGCACGTCACCCGTAGCCAGTGCAGTGTTCATGATGAGTAGCCGGGAGAAGCGCTGCGGAGGCTCCATCGGCAGGGTGAGGCCGAGAATACCGCCCCAGTCCTGACCAACCAGGGTCAGATCAGTCAGGTCCAGGCGCGACGTGAAAGCCAGTAGCATGTTTCGGTGAAAGCTGAAGGTGTAAGTCGATTGTTCGACTGGCTTGTCTGAACGCCCAAACCCGAACAGGTCAGGCACAACGACCCGGGCGCCGCTTTCCAGGAACACCGGAATCATGTGCCGGAAGAGGTAAGCCCAGGTCGGTTGACCGTGCACACAAAAAAAAGTCTGTTCAGCATTCTGCGGACCGAGATCCAGATAGTGGCAGCGCATCCCGTCGAAGCCCTCGAGGTCATCGAGGTAGTTCGGTTCGAAATCGTAGTCGGGCAGGTCCCGAAAGCGTTCATCCGGTGTGCGCAGTATGCTTGCCATGGTTTTCTCTCCCCCGGCCCCTTGAGTGGACCCGTCTGTAAACAGGCTCTACGGGCGGCACGGAAAATCATTAAAATCAAAGTATGTGCCGCTGGTTTGCGGTCAACCGGTCTTTTACGCGATAACCTCCGTCAAGTCCATGAATCAAATTGACCAGTCGAAGGAACCTGTGTTGAGCTGCCCGGCCAGTTTCATGGGCCTGCCGTTTTCCAGTGATCTGAGCCACAGCCAGGCGGCCGTGCTGGGTATTCCTTTTGACTGCGGGACGCACCCAGCGCGGGTAGGGGCGCGGCTCGGTCCCGCGGCGATTCGCGAACAGTCCGTTCTGGTGCGCCCCTTCCAGCCACCGTGGGCCGATTTCAATCCGCTCGAGCGGCTCGGTGTGGTCGACTGCGGAAACGTGACCTGTACGCCGGGCGTGATCGAGTCCTCACTGGACAATATCGAGCAGGCGGTCTACGGGATCGCATCGGCTGATGTCGTACCCGTGACCATGGGCGGCGACGGACTGGTGTCGCTGCCACAGCTTCGCGCGATGCATCGCCTGCATCCGGAGCTCGTACTCCTTCACATCGACGCCCACACCGATACCTACCCCGGTGATGGACAGGAGATTCATGAGCGCTACAACACGGCGACCACCTTCACCCGCGCAGCCGAAGAGGAACTGCTGGATACTGCCCGCTCTTTCCACGTGGGTGCGCGCGGCACAGTGATGATGGGTGGTGTGTTTGAGCACACCAGGGCCAGGGGCTACGGCCTGATCGACGATACTGAGTTGCGCCGGCGAGGTACCGCCGATGTCCTCGGCCAGCTCCATGAGTGCCTGACCGGCAGGCCGGTATATCTTTGTTTTGACATGGATTTCTTCGACCCGGCCTGTGCTCCGGGGGTGTGCACTCCCACTTGGGGTGGTGCCACCGCCAGGGAGGGGCTGGCGNTGCTGCAGGGTCTTGAAGGTCTGAACTTTGTAGCCGTCGACGTCAATACGGTCAGCCCACCGCATGACGTGGGTGGCATGACTGCATTTCTTGCCGCTACCGTGATGATCCAATGCCTGGCGCTGTTGTGCTGCACNCANGCGNTNNCCTGAACGCGACGGNTAGGCCNGCTGGCTGTCNTCAGNNGGGNNCCGCTGCTTAGAGATNCTTCCTCAGGCCAGAAGTGACAGTGCCGCCGGNAGGGTGTCGATGCGAACTGGGCTTGCAGNTGATATCTCCCCGTCCGTTTCAAACGAATTACAACCCGCACCGGGCTCAAGCTGTATTGACCGGCCGCGTCGGTAGTGCACATAACTGGTACNNAGGTGGTTACCAAGGTATAGGCGGCCCAGTCGCAACGGCAGTTGCCAGCGCGCCATAGGCATAACTGCNGNGATCTCNGCTAGGCCGTTGTCCAGCACNGCTCTGGGTGAGATGTACATGCCCTGTCCGAAGTGTGAGCCCTTGGTGATGGCCAGCAGGTAGAGCGGCCCAGAGAACCAGGGTTCCCCATCAATGGTCACGCGGCAGGACACCGGCCGATAAGACACGAATGCCTTGAGCGTTGCTCTGAGGTAGGCCGCGGAGACATTGCCCTTGTCACCGGCCATATGCTCNCCCACCCAGCCAGAGACGCCCGCAGAGAATGTGTTGACGGCATANCGGGTACTGCCCTGGCTGTCGCAGATCTGCAGGACATCGACCCGCCGGGGTTCGACTGTAAGTATCCTCGCAAGGGCTTTGAGCGGGTTGCCGGAAAGTCCTGCAATGCGCGCGTAGTCAGACCCCGTACCGGCCGGGATCAGTCCGATGGCGACCTGGTCGGCAAGACCTGATGCCAGCAGCTGGCCTGCTGCACTATGAAATGTGCCGTCACCGCCGATCACGATCAACCGGCGTACATTGCCGCTCAGCGTGTCCGTGAGTTCACCTCTCGCCTGGTCGAGCGCGCTACAGCAGATGACCCGGGCGGATNCCAGGTCTGGTNTGGACTTCTGGAGTTTTTCCCAGGTTCGGCCTCCCTTGCCACTACCGGAAGTCGGATTGACCAGAACGACCGTTTTTTTCACGCAGCTGTCCCTAACAGTAGCAGGTTGGTNGTCGATTACCAGGGATGGGTCTTGTTTTCCCAGGAAACGAAACGTTCACTGGTAGCGACAGAACTTTGTTCGAGCACGGCCCTTATGCCAGTGGCACTCTGTTCGGGGTCAAGCTCAGCATTCGGGCCGCCCATGTCGGTGCGAACCCAGCCAGGATCCACTGCCAGCACGGTGATGCCACGGGGCTTCAGGTCNTGGGCGAGGTTCACGGTGACCATATTGAGNGCGNTNTTGCTGCTCCGATAGATATAACCTCCACCGGANGAATAATCCTGGATGCTCGCCATNCTGCTGGACAGGTTGACGATGGTGCGGTGCGTACTGCGTGCCACCGAGTCGGCGAGTGCGGTGCTGACCCGGTAGGGCCCCAGTGTATTGACGTCGAGTACCTGCAACCACCGGTCATAATCCAGGTTGCCGAAGCTCTGGCGGTCACCGCCGAAGAGACCGGCATTGTTGATCAGGATATCGACCGGTGTGCTCGCAAGGTGNATTGCCAGGCCTTTGACCGAAGCCCAGTCGGTGACGTCGAGCTGACACAACCTTAGCGCCGGATTTGCTGAGAGCGTCTGCAATTTGCTCGCTGCTTCTGGCTGCCTACAACAGGCATATACCTGCCAGCCCTCAGCCAGGTACTGGGCCGAAAGCTCAAATCCGATACCGCGGTTGGCCCCGGTGATCACGGTTGTGAAGGCTCGCTCGGACATGGCTTACCAGGGGAGGAATTGTCCGTTGTAGCGCAGGAATGTGCCGGATGCGTCGCGGCCAAGAGTCTTGAACAGGTCCCTCATCGCGCTGACGCTTTCCTCGGGTGTCAGGTCGGCATTCGGCCCCGACATGTCGGTCGCCACGAACCCNGGAGAAAGGCAGATGACCGAGATCGCGTNTTTTTCGAGGTCGGTCGCCAAGCCCCTGGTGATCAGGTTCAGGGCCGCCTTGCTCGTATTGTAGGGATAGTCCCCGACACCGTTGTCCAGTGTCAGGCTGCCATTGGCGCTGGAGATGTTGGCGATCAGTTTGAGGTCACCCATCTTGATATGAGCGATGAAAGCCTCACACATCGCCATTGTGCCGAATACGTGAACGCGAAACTCTTCAAACCACTGTGCATCATCACAGCGACCGTAGTGCTCATTCTCGCCCAGCCAGAGCCCTGCGTTGTTGATCAATAGGTCGATGGGCTGGTTAACCAGTCGTCTCGCAACAGCTTGGATCTGACCGTGGTTCGAAACATCGAGATCATGAGTGGTGACGTTGTCGTGCTTGAGATCATCGATCGGCGGTCGACCGTTAAGATTGCGTACACCGGCGTGTACACGCCAGCCAGCCGATGCATACTGNCGGGCGAATTCAAGACCGAGGCCACGGCTGGCACCGGTGATCAGGACGCTGGGCAAGAACGATGTCCTTTCGATGGTCAGGTCGGTCAGGAGACTACCGGCATCTCGGCCGGTGCCCGGCGGGTGAGATACTCCGCACCGTCCTCGGTAATCACGATATTTTCTTCATGGACGAGTTGTCGGTCCGCTGCGAACTCCATCCCCGGTTCCAGAGTGATGACAGCGCCCGGTGTCAGCAGAGTCAGATCGTCTTCTTTCACGGACGGCCACTCGGTCAGCTGCATGCCCAGGCCGTGGCCCATGCGGCCGACGCTGTTTCCTAGTGCGCCGCCGTTTTCAAGGACCTCCCACATCGCACGCCAGACATCGGCCATGGTCGCGCCGGGTCGGGCTGCAGCAAAACCGGCGTCGGTCGCCCGGTAGACCGTTGCGTGGGCCTTCCGGGTGTCGTCAGNNATGTGCCCAAAGGCAAAGTTCCGGTCGAAGTCGCAGAAGTAGCCATCGAAGGTCGTTCCAGTGTCGATGATCAGCACGTCACCTTCCCCGAGTTGCCGGTCTGTCGGTCCCATGATGATGTTGTCGTAGCCACCGGGCCCGGAGCCCGCGACCAGGAAAGGCGTGCTGTCTGCACCGCGCGCCAGCAGGTTGATCCGCATGCGCCGCCCGATTTGTCGTTCTGACTCGCCCAGCGACGTGTACTGCGGAAGTGCTTCGAATTCAGCCGAGGTGAGTTGACAGACGGCCCGGATCTTTGCCACTTCGGCCTGCGACTTNACGAATCGCTGTTTCAGCAGGAGTTTCGCGCAGTCAACGGGTGAAAGGGCTATTCGCTCTGCCAGAATCTGGCTGTCGCGGACCGGCATGCGGAGGNNGCTTTCCTGGCCCAGGGCGAGACCCAGCTGCCCGAAGCGGGCCGGCAGGCCGTTCAAGGTATCGGCGAGAAGCGTGATCCCGTCGTCTTCCGGACAGGGCGACTGCCAGGTTCGCACATCATCGATCCAGGTGGCCCGCATGCCTGCCAGACCCAGACCCGGGATGACCGCAATGGGCTTGCCGGACAGCGGCACTAACACGAACCAGGGACGGGTCGGGCTTTCAAAGAACTGGGTCTGAAAGCCCGTGAAGTAGCGGATCTCGGGCTCGGTGGTCAGTAGTATCGCGTCCAGCTTCGACTCCAGCATCGCAGTCTGCGCGAACCGGGTTCGCTCCTCGAATTCGGTCTCTGCAAACCCACGGGGCGGCAGGGCGGCTTCAGGCATAGTGGGAACCACAGGCATCAGATCAGACCGTTGGCCGCATTGCCGACCAGCNGGCGATAGACCACCGGGTCGGTCGCCCCTTCGGTCCCGAAAACCAGTACCCGGGCATTGTGGTCAAGGCCAAGGGCCTGGCTGAGCGCAGGTTCTGAACAGGCGGCGATGCAACCGGCAAGGCCCGCCACGGCCGCCTCGCCAGCCACAATACGGGGATCGCCGGCGCTACCCTGAGCAAGGCGCGCCATCAGCGGGCCAACGGGGTCGTCGTTGATGGTTAGAAAATGATCAGCACCAAGTGCCAGTACGGGCCAGGCGATCAGNGACACCTCACCGCACGACAGACCTGCCATGATGCTTTCCCTTGTCACAGTAATGTTTACTGCCCGGCCGGCAAGGGCACTGCGATAAAGACAGTCGGCAGGTTCCGGTTCAACCACGATGAACTGTGGCCGACCGGTGCCGTAGCGGTGCCAGAGATCGGCACAGACGGCGGCCGCGAGCCCACCACAGCCGCCCTGGATGAACACGTGGGTGGGTGGTTTCTCCTTCGACAGTTGATCCATCGCCTCGCTGCTCATCAGCGTGTATCCTGCCATGACATGGCGTGGAATCTCAGCGTAACCTGGCCACGAGGTGTCGGAGACGATGAGCCAGCCGTTCAGCGCCGCATCTTCAGCGGCTTTTCTGACCGATTCACCATAGTCGCCATCGACCCGCACGACCTGTGCCCCGTATCTCTCGACGGCGGCCTGCCGGCCTTCGCTGACNTCCGCGTGCATGTAGATGATGCACCGACAGCCGAAGTTTTGTGCGCCCCAGGCCACCGAACGACCGTGGTTGCCGTCTGTTGCCGTGACCACGGTGATCTTGCCAGCGCGGTCGGACAACCGGCCAGCCATCAGTGCATCGAGGTCGCAAGAATTACCGTCATGCCGGGCAATTTCCTCAGCCACCGTCTTGAGAACCGCATAAGAGCCACCGAGTGCTTTGAAACTGCCGAGNCCAAAACGCAGGCTCTCATCCTTGTAGTAAATAGCACTGATCCCGGTCTGCCGCGCCAGCCCGGGCAGCGCTCTAAGCGGGGTGGCCTGATGTCCGGTCCAGCTGGATATCGTCTGGCGGGCCTCGCGACAGAGCTTCTCACTCATCAGCGCATCGACGGCACCCGGACAAACACTTTGGGTCACGGCCTGTGGATTTGGACAGGCGTTCTCGATTCTGGCACCCAGTTCATCCGCGAGTGTGCTTGGCATAGGTCGCTGCTTCTGTCAGGGTCTGCCCGGATCGGCCAGGAACAGCCCGTCGAGCAGCTCGACAAACCAGCTGTGAATCAGCGGATCGTGTAACGGCGCGAGGGTCTCCTGTTCCACCCGGCTCTGGGCACCTGGATTGTCCCACGGCGCCCAGTCCGAGTCCTGCCAGCGCTTGAGCACGCTCGGGGTGACTTCCGGGTGAAACTGCAAGCCGTAGGCAGACTCACCGTAGCGNAAAGCATGGTGCGGAAAAAGATCACCGCGGGCCAACAAGGTCGCATCNCGGGGTACTTCGAATCCACGGCTGTGGGCCTGGAAGACATAAAAGTCTTTCGGAATGAAGGACTCCTGTCCTGCCACCGGCTGTATCGGGAAGTAGCCGAATTCCTCCCACCCATCTGCTCGTGGCAACACGCGCGCACCCAGTACGTGCGCCAGCAGTTGCCCGCCAAGACAAAGTCCAAGTACCGGTATGTTGTTTTTCAAGCACTGCTCAAGCCATCGGGCTTCCTCAATAAGATAAGGTGTCTCGCCGATCGTGTCGATATTGGCGCCCCCACCCGTGATCACCACGCCGGCGAGGGATTCACAGGTGTCAGGCAGTGACTCGCCTTTGAAGGACTGNACCCATTCGATTGNAANTCCGCGNGCGGCCAGGTGTGTTGAGGCCCGGTCATCCCTGGGNTCAGGGTGGTGCTCGATGAAGACGACCCGTCTNTCCATACGACCAGAGGAAACAATCAGGGTNGGTCGGCAGGCAAGTTGTAGAGCATGCCGAATCCGGGAATGGTTTCTTTCACGCCCGCCAGCCGCAGCGTGTGCCAGATCAGAGCATGGTTCGATGAAGTGACCGGTTTTGCCAGTTGTTGTTCGACCTGGTCGACGATCTCGGTCAGCCGCAGACTGGTACAGGACAGGAAAACCGCGTCGACGTCATCGTGTTGGCCGATGTCGAGAATAGCCGACCGGATGCTGTCGGTAGTGATGCGCGCCGCCCGGTTGTCATCATCTTCATTGAATGAGCCAAAGACCGGGACCTCGAATCCGTTCTTGACGATGTACTGTCGCACCATAGCGTTAACGTCATCACGGTACGGTGTCAGCACTCCGATGCGGGTTTTACCGAGTGCGCGGAAGGCGGCGAAAGCCGCTGTGATTGGTGTGGTCGGCAGCGCTTCGGGTCGCCCGTTACGGATCAGTTCAAAAACCCGTTCTTCACCGAGCACTATTGACGCCGCCGTGCAGGCGTAGGCCACAACGTCCAGCGAGACCCCGGGCAGTATGAGGGCCGCCCGGTCTGCGATGTGTTCTGCCATGGCCCGCAGTGTGTCCGGATTGATGGTTGGAGAATTGGGTATCCGGGCCTCGTAGAGAGCCACACCCGGCATGGTGACGACCTGGCGGAACTCGTGTTCCACGGTGTGNTCCGATGCCAGCACAATCAGGCCGATACGGGCCCTGCCCGCGATGCCTTCGTCAACATCAAACGGGATACCCTTGATGTTGACGAACTCTTCTCTGGTTTCATGGAGTGAAGTCATGATCAGGTTCCTATCGTGTCCAGTGTCATGCCTGTGAGTTCAATCTGGGGCTTGCGACCGGCAAGCTGGTCGGCGACTATCCGGGCCGAACCGCAGGCCATCGTCCAGCCCATGTGACCGTGGCCGGTGTTGAGCCACAGATTATCAAACCGTGTCCCCGAGATCACGGGCAGGCCGGTTGGCGTCATCGGTCGCAGGCCCGCCCAGTAANTGGGCTGGCTGTAATCGGCGGCTTGTGGCAGCAACTCGGCNGCATTGCGCAGCATCACCGTGAAATCTTTTGGTCGACATGACGTGCTGTAATCACTGATCTCTGCGGTCGCGGTCAGGCGCAGGCGATTGCCCATTGGGCAATAGGCCAACAGGTTGTCCTCATCGACTCCACCGAGTTTCGGTCCATGGTGGCTCTTATCGACCGCNAGGGTCACTGAATACCCTTTGACCGGGTAGATCGGCAGCCTGATACCCAGCCCGTGCACCAGCTTTGGACTGAAAACACCAAGCGCCAGAACAAAGGCGTCAGCTTGTACGGGGCCGGACTCCGTCTCAGCAACTTGAACGCGTGCACCGTCTGTTCGCAGGGCGTGCACCGTTGTATTCATGCAGAACTCGGCGCCCTGCGCCTCACATTTCTCCTTGAGCGCCCGCGTAAAGGTCTGTGCATCACCACTTTCATCGGTTCTGCACCAGAGCCCGCCTGCAATCCGGTCACGCGCATCGGCGAGACCCGGGTCTCGTCCGACGACGCCATCGGGATCAAGCACCTCGATATCCATGCCCTNGCCGCGGAGAATCTCACACTTGCTCGTGGCCGTGGTGAAGCTTTTCTCGGAGCGATAGAAGTACAGCAGCCCACCTTCATTCCGGTCATATTCAACCGCGGTTTCTTCCTGGGTCCGGCACAATTGAGACTGGGAGTAGCTGCACAGCCGNACCTTGCGCCGGGTATTGATACTCGCGCGCTGATCGTTGCATTGGCCAAGAAAAGCCATCACCCAACGCCACTGATCGATGTCCAGCCTGGGCCGGTAACGAATTGCCTGGTCGTTTCGCCACAGCGACCGGAGCATCATGCCTGGGGCCCGGGATGAACCCCAGGCGTAGGCGTGACCCGGCGCGACGAGTCCGGCATTGGCTGCGCTGGTGAAACTCGCCGGCTCGTCCTCACGATCTATGACTGTTACCCGGTGGCCGTCTCGTAACAGCTCCCAGGCGGTTGTGACACCAACAACGCCGGCACCGAGTACCGCGATGTGCACCTTTGATACCCTCGCTGTTCAGTCGCAGGCCGCGATGACCGCTATCTCGACTGTGAAGTCGGGGGACGCCAGCGTCGACTCGACACAGGCTCTNGCGGGCGTATTCCCCGGTGAGACCCAGGCATCCCAAACCGCGTTCATTTCGNTGAAGGTAGACATGTCGCTAATCCAGATTGTGGCGGAGAGCAGTTTTGACTTGTCTGTACCTGCCTCCGAGAGCAGTCGATCGATCGCGGCAAGGATNTTTGTCGTCTGGTCAGTGACCGANGCCCCNGGCGCGTCTCTTGCGACCTGACCGGCTGTATAGACCGTGTNGCCGTGAACAACGGTTTGGCTCATTCGCTCGCCGATATCAATTCGTCGAATAGTCATCTCTATCTTTCTCCTGGTGTGCTGCTGTTAGATCGTTCAGTCGCAGGTTCCGTGCAACCGTGATGCCCNGAGTGGGCATCACGCGGATACCAGAGGACCATTCTATACGCTCAGGTGTCCTGCAACATCCATGGCGGCCAGGGGATTGTCCAGGCAAGGGAGTACAGCCTGATTAACGCTTGATTCAGCCCAGACTGCCTGGTCTTATCATTAAGNAAGTCGGACAGATTGGCTGTCGTGAGCCGTTGCTGACGACAGGTTCAGATCCCGTCACNGCCCAGGCCTGATCAGTCAGTCGAGTCTGCGCTGGAAGCCGCGGCAGCTGAGCAACTGGTCCAGCTTCTGGGCTAAACTTGTTATCTATTGTCGGTGTTCGGTATTTCACAGGACCTGCATGACCAACACACTCGATCCTGCTCTGGCCAAGAATATTATGCAGGTTTACTGCTCGATAAAAAGGGACGCCGGCCCTCGGTCTGACGGACGTCGAGATATTACGAAAATCGCGCCGAAGGGCCACGATTTGCGGGACCCGCTGCAACTGAAAAAAACAGGTACCAGAATCCGAATGAACGGTTANGGATTCGGGAGGATGCGATGACGTTGCGTGAAGCATTGACTTTTGATCCCGCCAGGGCCGCGGTCTATCTGGAACAGGGCCTNTGGAACAACGACACNCTGAGTGGTTGGTTGGCCAGGCATGCTGTCCAGACGCCGGACGCACCGGCACTGATCAACTCGAGGGCGACGCTGAGTTACGGTGAGCTCAAGAATGATGTCGATTGCCTGACCCATGGGCTGACGGACCTGGGGCTCGGCAAGGGGGATGTGGTGGCGGTCCAGCTGCCCAATATTNCTGAGTTCCTGACGGCCTATCTCGCGATCGCATCGTTTGGCGGCGTGNTGCAGACCATCCATATGCCATATGCCCGGTCTGACATCGAATTTTTNTTGGGACACTCCNGAGCCAGGGCGGTCATCAGCCTCGCAGCGTTTAAGGATATCCCGACCCAGGAGATCATGCTTGATTGCAGGCNGAATTTTTCCGCGCTGGAACATGTCATCATTCTTGGTTCAGAAGTTGAGAAAGGGGCAATCGGATATGCCAGTCTTATGGATAATAGCGACCCAGNGATCGCTAATCCGCCGGTCGGTGCGGACCCCTTTCTGCTGCTTTATACCTCGGGTACGACTTCNAATCCTAAAGGCGTNCCNCTGACCTACCAGAACATGATGAGCAACAGTCGGCTCAGNGTGGATCGGTTTAANGTTACTGGCGAGGACCGTATTCTTTCGGCAGCGCCCTTCAGTCATCTCTATGGCCTGCATTGTTATCACATTACCTTGTGTGCCGGNGCAGCAGCCGTTCTGCTTCCGGGCTTCGTGCCAGCCCAGATGGCTGAGCTGGTTGAAACAATGTGCCCGACTGCTGTGTTTCTGGGTCCTGCCCACGCGGTCGCATTGCAGAGCGCAGGCCTCCTCGAAAAACATGATTTCTCCTCGCTGCGCTTTTCCGTCTTCTCCGGTGCCTACTGCCCGCCAGACCTGCTGCGGGCCTACCACGCCAGTACCGGCAGCAGCGTCTGCCAGTTGTGGGGGATGACCGAGCTCGCGGCAGGGGCCTACAGCTATCCCGACCAGGACAAGGAAGTGGGCATCAACAGTGCCGGCCCCGTCGCTCCCGGCAACGAGATCCGGGTCGTCGGCCAGGAGACGGGCGAACCGGTTGTCCCTGACNCNGAAGGTGAACTGCAGGTGCGTGGGAGTTCTGTGTTTCCGGGATACCTCGACAACCCGGATGCCAATGCCGAGGCATTCGTTGAGGAAGGCTGGTTCCGAACCGGAGACCTGGCCGTAATCGATGCGTCCGGAAATCTCAAGATAACCGGCCGCATTAAGGAGTTGATCAACCGCGGAGGTGTTAAATACAACCCCGTCGAGGTCGAGGAGGTTCTGCTGAGCGACCCGAGAATTGAACTGGTCGCCATTGCTCCGATTCCGGATGCCAGACTGGGAGAGCGGGCTTGCTGTTTTGCCCAGTTGAGGCAGGATAAGGNAATAGATCTGGAGAAGGTCTGCGCATTACTGGAAAGCCACGGCATCTCCAAGAGCAAATGGCCCGAAGACCTGATAATCGTTGATGAGATGCCCTTGACGCCGACCCGCAAGGTGATCAAGGGCAAGCTGACGGAGCACTTGAGATGAGCGGTCGTGATTGTTTGTCCGGAGTACAACCGTGTTCCAATCACCGATGAGCGGCCATTCAGACCCCAAAGGCTACAAGCATTTCGAAGACCTTCTGGCGCCGGCGGGTATCGTGCTTAATGGTCCGAACGAATGGGATCCACAGGTCAATGACCAGCGGCTCTTTCGACGGGTAAGTCGAGATGGCACCCTTGGGCTGGGTGAGGCTTATATGGATGGCTGGTGGGATTGCCAGCGTCTGGATGAGCTGTTCTCCCGAGGCCTGCGGGCGGGCCTGGAAGATGCTATTCGGAACAACTTGCGGTTCCTGCTGTTTTTTACTTTTTCCAGGTTATTCAATCTGCAGAGCAGCAAACGGGCGTACATTGTGGGTGAAAAGCACTATGACATCGGCAACGACGTCTTTGAAGCCATGCTCGACCCGTATATGAACTACAGCTGTGGTTACTGGGCGGATGCGCAGGATCTGGCCAAAGCCCAGGAGCATAAGATGGAGATGATCTGTCGCAAGCTTCAATTGGAAAACGGGATGCAGGTGCTAGACGTCGGTTGTGGCTGGGGAGGCCTTTCGCGGTGGATGGCCGAGCGTCACGGTGTAGAAGTAACCGGCATTACGGTCTCGAGCGAACAGGCTGTGTACGCGCAGCAGCGTTGCCGGGATCTTCCGGTAACGGTCCAGCTGACCGATTACAGGAATCTTGAGGGCAAGTTCGACCGGATCGTTTCTGTGGGTATGTTCGAGCATGTCGGTCATAAGAATTACCAGACGTACTTTAAGGTTCTGCGTTCAGTTCTGGAAGAGGGTGGGATATTTCTGCTCCACACCATTGGTGCCGGTCGCGGGGGCTATGCAATGGACCGCTGGACCGACAAATACATCTTTCCAAACGGGTTGCTGCCTCCTCCACAGGCGATCGTCAACAACTGTGATGGGCTGTTCACTATCGAGGACTGGCACAACATAGGCGCCGACTACGATCCGACCCTGATGGCGTGGTTTCGTAACTTCAACGACGCCTGGCCGTCGCTGAAGGACCGGTACAACGAGCGATTCAAACGAATGTTTGATTACTACCTGCTCACCTGTGCAGGTGCTTTCCGGGCACGGGACACCCATCTCTGGCAGGTCGTCCTGTCGGCGGGTGGCCTGGAAGGGGGATACCGGGCTGACCGCTGGTCCAGGAAGCGCACACTCGAGGCTTCTCTCAATTAAGACGAGCCGGTTCGGAGACCGAAAGCTGAGCGCTTACTCCACTGTGGAGATGCCGGTTGCGCATTTTGCTGTTAATCCTCAGCCCAAGAAAACTGTTCAAGAGTGTTTGGCCATCTGACAGTAGTCAGCAGATGAAGGGCCAGACTGATGCGCCGATTTCCGGCTAAGCTTGTCGCCGGAATTCAGATCAACCGGGACGGGGATCTACCGGGTCGATNGGATCNATCGGNNTTTNAGGCGACANCTCCGNGGTNTCTTCGAANAGCNTGGCCGCAGAGAGNAGTGAGCCTTCGCTGAGNGGTGANGCGGCGATCTGNNGGCCGACCGGNAGTCCGNNGGNCGTGAATCCGCAGGGCACCGAAACTGCGGGCGCTCCAATGACNGTAATCGCATAGGCGATGGAACACCATTCGATATAGTTNGAGAANNTATGTTCGCCCANGNGNTCGACGTANCGTTGTTCCACAGGGTAGGGNGGCACAANGGTTGCCGGGGAGATCAGCAGNTCATAGTTNTCGAAAAAAGACCTGGGCNCGGGCATAGATAGCGGCNCGCTGGGTCATCGCNCGGGNGATATCATCGGCGCTGAGCTTGAGCCCTTTTTCAATGTTCCAGACAATCTCGGGTTTGAGGGTTTCGCGCTGTTCTTCCAGGGTGTGGCCATGCCGAACGGCAAAACCGAGCGCGCGAAAGGTCTGAAAGACGTCTTGTAACCCGGAAAAATCTGGGTGGGCCTGATCGACTGTCACACCTAGATCTTCAAAGCGCCGCGCCGCCTGGGCACAGATCTCGGCGATCTCCGGATCGACCGGAGTGATTCCGAGATCGGGGGAAAATGCCACCCGCCGGGGTGGCGTACGCGCATCGGCAACGGACTCATAGGACTCTACGGAGCGGGGCAGGGAAATCGGATCTTTGGGGTGGCGACCAGCCATGACGTCAAGCAGCATAGCCACATCGCCCACATTGCGGGCCATGGGTCCTTCCACGGCCAGTCGATAAAAGGCCATGTCCCCGGGATCGGTGGGTATCGTCCCGATGCTGGGTCGGAATCCTACAATACCGCAGAAACTTGCCGGGTTNCGCAGTGAACCACCCAGGTCCGAACCGCTCGCGATCCAGGCCATGCCGGTCGCCAGTGCGACGGCAGAGCCGCCTGATGATCCGGCACACGAAAGTGCCGTGTTCCAGGGATTGCGCGTGATTCCGAAAACGTCATTGAATGTATTGGCGCCTGCGCCGAATTCAGGTGTGTTTGACTTGGCGTANACGATGGCGCCGGCCTNTTCCAGCCGTTCGACCAGCAAATCNGATTNTTCGGGGACATGGTTTTGGTGAATCATCGAGCCCCAGGTTGTGCGNACTCCGGCAACCGGCAGTAGATCCTTGATTGCGATCGGCAGCCCTTTTAGTGCCGTCTTCGAGTAATCGTGTCGGGATGCGAAGTCCCTTGCCCGATCAAAGCACAGCGTCGGTAGCGCGTTGACCCTCTGATCGACCTGCGCGATTCGACTCTCAAGCGCGTCGAGCAGTTCTGNGGGTGACACCGCATTCCGGGCAAGGTCCGCTCGAATCTGCCTGGCGGTCGATTGGATCAGATCGTCGCTCACGGTTCAGTTGATCTGGATCTTGATTGTGCCGAAAGGNCCGTAATCGGCACTCAGCGTTTGACCTTGGTTACCGTTGTAGATGCTTGTCATCACGCCGGTGGTGACGACCTCGCCGGCCCTGAGCATCCGGCCGCGGCTGTTGAGATGATTGGCCAGCCAGGCGAGNACTTCGAAAGGACCCCCATCGACGTTCCCGGCGTTTCCCTGTTGCACGATCTGGTCGTTAGCGGTCAGGGTGACCTCGGCGCCATTGACTGATTCGACGCTCCAGTCCGTTNCAGATTCACCCAGGATCAGCTCCCGGTGGACACCGTTATCTGCAACTGCCGCCAATGGACCCATCCGTGGCCATGTGCTGAAACGACTCTCAACGACCTCGATTGAGGGCATGACCTCGACTGACAATTGGGCGATCCGCTCCGCGGTCCAGAGATCACCGGGTATCAGATCATCTCCAACCTTTATCGCGATCTCTGGTTCGATGCCCACCATGTGGAAATCTCCCGAGTCAAGCACCAAGGGCGATTGATGAATTCCGGACTCGAAACATCGGCCAGAAAAACAGCTGTTGATGCCAAGTAATTCGCGGGCGGCGGCATTAGTACAGCCGACCTTGTAGCCAGTGGGCTGACCGAGTTCCGGAATCAGCATCTCAACCAGCGTGTCCTGCACTGCATAGGCCTGTTCGAGGTCGACGGGTGCATGTTCTGGCGGTAGGGTGTCAAGGGGCTTACCTGGCCGGCGCGCGGCTAACAGTGAGGCTGCACTATGACGAGGGTTGTACATCTAAGGTCCTCCGTGGCTGGGAGGAAGGCAAAGTAGCCGACTTCGGATGTTCACGCAAGTGTCCGGTTGACCAGCACGGNAAGCGATCCGGATCGCTGGTGGACTGCAGGTCCCCACGATATAGTTCGCGCCACAAGCCCAGGCAAATGTCGGAGGCGGATTCGACGAGGAGTAGGAAAATGGGAAACACGCTGGTCAGTTCGTGGAACGATTTTGATCCGCTCAAGCACGCGATCGTCGGGCGGGCGGACTTCACCTGTATTCCGCCGACGGANCCGGCCACNGAAGCCAAGATTCCTGAAGACAGCGACATGCGCGGCATGTGGGGTCCCCGGCCTCAGCACAGTGTCGAGAAAGCCAACGCACAACTTGATGCGCTCGCCGGTCTGCTTGAATCACGTGGTGTACGGGTGGATCGCCCGGAACCGATTCAGTGGAACCAGGCTGTCAATACCCCGGATTTCGCGACCGGTTCCTCGTTTGGCTGCATGCCACCCCGCGACGTGCTGTTGACGATCGGCAGGGAGATCCTGTCGGCGCCGATGTCGTTCCGCTGCCGGTTCTGGGAGTATCTCGCTTATCATTCTCTGATGCAGCGCTACTTTGATGAAGACCCAGGCTTTCGCTGGGAACAAGCGCCGCGGCCCCGCCTGACCGACCAGTCGTACCAGGCGGGTTATTTTGATGAGATCACCATCGAGGAGCGTCTGAGGCGCACCGCAGCGCTTGATTTTGTGACCACGGAACACGAGCCGCTGTTCGATGCGGCCGATGTGCTNCGCATGGGTGTGGATCTGTTCTGTCAGCACGGCCTGACCACCAACCGTCGTGGAATGGAGTGGCTGCAGCGTCATTTTTCCGATCACCGCGTGCATGCGGTCAATTTTCCGGGTGATCCTTATCCGATACACATCGACGCGACCTTTGTGCCCTTACGACCCGGCCTGATCATGAACAATCCTAATCGGCGTCTGCCCGATGAGCAACGCAGAATCTTTGAGGCCAATGACTGGCAGATCATCGATGCTGCTCAGCCGGCTCATGACACGCCNCCACCTTTGTGTTATTCCAGCGTCTGGTTGTCGATGAACGTGCTCATCCTCGATCACAAGACCGTCGTTGCAGAAGCAAGTGAGGCACACCAGCTTGAGCAGCTGGACAGCCTCGGTTTCGAGGTTCTACCCCTGGCCTTCCGCGACGCCTATCCTTTTGGTGGCGGGCTGCACTGTGCAACCGGGGATGTGTTTCGAGAAGGTGCCTGTGAGGATTACTTTCCCAATCAGGTGGCAGGGACGCAGGTCAGGCAGATCTGAACCAGCATGGGTTAAGGACCACATGGGGACAAGCTCCTCATGGCTGGCCAGTCGCGCCGTGGACTCGGCCAGTCATGGGCCCGCCGTTCGTGCGGTCGATCTTCGCTCCTGGTACAGCAGTGTGACCGTACGGTAAGCAACGGCACTCAGAACCATGATACCCCCGAACAACGCCATTCGGGTCGGCGTTTCCCCAAAAACCATCCACACCCAGACCGGTCCCAGGGTGAATTCGATCAGGGTGATCAGCATGATCTCAGTACCGGCGACATAGCGGGAGCCCAGGGTAAAGAAGTAGTGCACGGTGGTTACGATGACGGCGCCCCAGAGGAAGCAGATCGAGATGTCGCGGGCGNNGACCTGCATGTCGAAGCCGCTGCCGATCAGGCCAATGAGACCGGCCAGGATACCGCCCAGAACACTCGCCGGAAGCATGTTACGGTCCTTGCCGATGCGCAGNCATATGACGAAGATCGAGAAGAAAAAGGCACACAGCAGGGCCAATAGATTGCCGAAGACAGCGCCTGATATGAAACCGTCACCCACCATCACAGCGATTCCGGACATGGCTATCAGGACTGCGATGAACGTAGGCCGGGTGATCTTCTCCTTGAGAAATACCCGCGCCAGAACGGCTGTGATCAACGGTGCTGAACTGATAGTAAATAGCGCGTTGGCGACGGTAGTGTGGCTCATGGCGACGATGAATATCGGGTTTGCCAGACCCAGGGACACAGCAGCGCCAAGNCCTGCCCAGCCCACCTGGCNGAAAAGGCCGGGCAGTCTNGTGCGGTACTGATAGGCCAGAACCAGCAGCAGNGCNGGGACAAAGAAAAGTTGGCGATACAGAATAATCTGCCATTCATTTGCGGATTCGATACTACGGATGATGAGGCCGTTGACCGAAATCAGCAGGGTGCTCCCAGTGATCATCGGTATCGCCCAACGCTGTGCTGAAGTGACCGTGGCTGAGCCCCCCTTCTTTGCTTGATCCATTANCTGACTGCTCTGTTGATCTTGCAGGTCAACTGTAAAAGGTTGGCAGCCTCAGTCATCGGTTACTCCAGCGAACATAGGGCAATACAGTGTTCTTGTCAGGAGAATCGACACTGGCTATTAAAGTGACAAAATCCCGTTCCATGCAACCTCAGCCGACAAACCTGTTCCATCAATATGTGTGTCAACAGGGCCTAAAAGAGGCCTGAATTGAAGTCGCTAATGGCCTGTTCGATTTGCTGGCGGGTGTTCATCACGAATGGTCCGTATCGGGCTATGGGTTCATTCAATGGCCGGGCAGCGACCAGGAGAAACCGGGCACCGGTGTCACCGGCGATCACCTCGACACCCCGGCCCTCGCCCAGCACTGCAAGCTGTCGGACGCTGACCTGCCCGCTCTGGCCGTCCGTACCCGGGATGACAACTGTGCCATCGATGACGAAAATGAATGCAGCGTGAGCGGTCGGCAGGGTCTCGAAGAACCGCTGTCCTGGTGGCACCTCGGCGTCTAGGTAGAGAGGGTCGGTGACGACACCATTCACCCGTCCCAGCGTACCCTTGCGGGTGCGCCCGGCGATCACCCGTACCCGGGTACCCTCCGAGCGGGTCTCAACAGGGATATCTTTGGCAGGATACTCATGGTATTTGGGGGCGCACATCTTTTCCGTGCTGGGCAGATTGACCCACAGCTGAAACCCGGCAAGCCGCCCGTGTTCCTGTTCAGGCATTTCAGAATGGACGATGCCTCTGCCGGCCGTCATCCATTGGATACCACCGCTCTCGATGACCCCGCTGTGTCCGGCACTGTCTTCATGGCGCACCGTGCCGGTGAGGAGATAGGTGACTGTTTCAAACCCGCGGTGTGGATGGGATGGAAAGCCAGCGATGTAATCGTCCGGGTTGTCAGATTCAAAAAAATCCAGCAGCAGGAAAGGGTCGAGGTGATCCAGGTCGTGGGAGCCGATATAACGTCTGAGGCGTACACCGGNACCATCTGAGGTGGCCTGCCCGCCGGTCACCTCAAAGATGCTGCGCCGATTCAGGTGCTCGTCTTCAATCCCTTGTGTATTAAGCATGTTGGCCTGTGTCTGGCTTGAACTGGTGAATAGGACTGGATTAGACAGGCATCTGGGGGGGCAGGGACGCCCAGAAAACCCGCCGCTGATGGTTCCGGCCATAGTTATAAGGGCAGCACCACGTGTTCACAAGGCCGAATAGCCTATTTCGTATTGAGACAAGATTGGTTAACCTCCCCTCTCCCAGAAGATCGGATGGTCGGTGATGCCGGTCTGCTGGTCTCACCCGAATTTCTGTTTGCGGCGGCGCAGGAGTGCAATGTGTTGAGTTCCGAAAAGGTTTGTTGTCCGGATTATCTCCTGCGGAAGGTGAGAAATCTCAAGCCGGTGAAGACAGCAGTGGTCGGCACGGGTGCACAGGTGGTTCTTGAAGGCGTACGGGATGCTGTTGAAGCCGGCATCATCGAACCGGTTCTGATCGGTGATCCAGATGTCATTTCGGCGTACGCTGATGAAATCGCCTGGAGCACAAAGGACTGTGAGATCG
Source organism: Pseudomonadota bacterium (assembly GCA_002718155.1). Taxonomy (GTDB): domain Bacteria; phylum Pseudomonadota; class Gammaproteobacteria; order Arenicellales; family UBA868; genus UBA9619. The sequence continues at coordinate 48,643 of PBDS01000059.1, read as the reverse complement.
TTGCGGCGGTTGACGAGATCGCAGCTGGCATGACCGGTGCACAACTGGCCCGCAGCGGCGAGGTTGAGATGGTGCTCAAGGGCCATATTCATACCGACGCGTTCATGCGCCCGTTGATCAGCCGAAAGACCGGTCCCCGAAGCCGGCGACGCCTGTCACATGTATTTCACATGACGGTATCTGGTAGTGATGCGGTTCTAATGTTGACTGACTGTGCGGTCAATGTCGCACCTGATGTCAAGGCACGAACTTCAATCATCCACAACGCAGTGGAACTGGCTCACGATCTCGGTAATCCCAGGCCAAAGGTCGCCCTGCTGGCGGCATCCGAGGAAATCAGTCTGGCCATGCCGGTCACCCTTGAGTGCCAGAAAATCATGAATAAGTGTGTTGATCTGGCGCTGGCGGCCGATATCTATGGGCCTCTTGCCCTTGACAATATCGTGTCGCCGGAAGCCGCACGGTTGAAGGGAATCTCCAGTTCCGTCGCCGGCTACGCCGATATTATTCTGGTCCCGACCATCGAGGCTGGCAATGCACTGTTCAAGATGATGGTCTATTTTCTGGGCGCCTGTGCCGCTGGCATCGTGCTCGGTGCCAGTGTGCCTATTTTGCTCACCAGCCGGGCCGATCCTGCAGCTGCACGACTGGCCAGCACCGCCGTTGGGGCGATCGTGGCGAGGACCCGTGAGAGCAGGGCATAGCGGACCATCTTTCCGCTGTTAACTACGGGCACCTTTGCCTGCTGCGCCACCGTCAGTCCTGTTCAGTCTGGTTGTCGAGCAGGTTGTCTTCCGGATCAGGAAGTGAGGTCGTGTTCCAGTTTGTTGCCGCGAAGGTCCAGAATTCATCAGTGGTTCCGATTGGTGAATCTGGTGCAGGCTGGTTTAGGAATTCCCAGGCCGCCAGTAGGGAAGGCACTGGAGCGTTTGCCGAGACTGGTCGTGCCTTGTCCTGCTTACTGAGTTTTCTACCCTGATCATCAAGCACGATTGGCAGGTGTCCATACGCAGGTCGACCGTAGCCCAGCAGGGTCTGGAGATGGATCTGGCGTGGGGTGGAGTGAAGCAGATCTGCACCCCGAACGACATGGGTGATTCGATCCAGGTGATCATCAACGACAACCGCAAGTTGATAGGCGGCAAACCCGTCGGAGCGACGTATCACATAGTCGCCGACATCGAAAGCCAGGTTCTGGCACACCTGGCCGACGAATCGATCGCTGAACTTGATTGACGCCTGATCAGTTTTCAGTCTTACCGTCAGCCTTCGCTCTTCTTGAGGCGGCATTTTCCTGCAGGTTCCGGGATAGATCGGACCCTGTGGACCTTTTCTACCGGCAGCTAGAACGTCCTTGCGGCTGCAATCGCAGTAAAACGCCAGGCCGTCGGACACGAGTTTGCCGATGATCTCTTGATAGATCGATTTGCGCTGTGTCTGGTAGGCGGGTTCACCGTGCCAGCTGAATCCAAATCCCTCAAGTTGGTGCAGAATGGCCTCGGCAGCACCCGGTACTGCTCGTGTCTCGTCGATGTCATCGATCCGGACCTGCCACGTGCCGTCCTGGTGAAGCGCGTCAGCGTAGCTCCCCACCGCGGCCACCAGGGAGCCAAAATGTAGTAGGCCAGTGGGAGATGGTGCGAAGCGACCGACATAGATCGGTCCGGCAGAATCGTCAGCGCGATCAGGCACTTTGGCTTAATCGAACTGTTTGTTCCACCAGGATTGCTCCGCCAAGGCACGGCGTAAGGGGGTGTCCACTCGACTTGGCGCCATCTGGATGTAACGGCGGGCCTCTGATAGGGATTCGCCTTGTAGATCTCGCAGATGGGCTACCGCCGTGGGCACCGAAAACGGCTCGCCAGTAGCTTTCTCGAAATTCCGTTCGCCGTCGGTCCAGGCAGCGCCGTCAAAACTTGAGCACTGCAACCAGCGCCGGACCGTGTCCAGAGTGGTGTTGGATCGGGACCAGCATGTTCCCCTGTTTACATCCAGATAACCGATTTTCTCTATCGCGGCACGTTCCCTGGTGGCGAGATCAGATACCGCGAGCGCTAATGAATCCCGCCGGCTGCGAATGACGCAGGTAGGGCAGTTCTGTCCGTCAATGTGATCGATGACCAGGGCCAGGGCCCGTTTGCGTTTTGCAGACACCAAGGAGAACTCAAGTGGCAGGATGGGGCCTGAATAAAAGTCCCACTCTCCCGTCACCCAAGGTCTTAGATCATCTAAGTCCCAGATCAGGGAGCCAAATCCAATGATAGCGTATACGGGCATATTGGCGTGGTCGTGCCGTGGCTGAGCCACCCCAATGATACGCGAGATAAGAACCGGGCTTGTCAGTCAAGGCAGGCCACCCGCAACCGCACCCGACCAGAGGTTATTCCGGTTGACAGATTATTGGTTGGTGGGCGATACAATAGAGTGCCTCAATGAGAACAGTGCCATGCAGAATGTGTTTTCAACCCGCCACAACGACCTGCCGGATGAGTTACCCCTTTTCCCGCTGACCGGGGCGGTGCTTCTTCCGAACGGCCAGTTGCCTCTCAATATATTCGAGCCACGCTATCTCAACATGGTGCTTGACGCACTTGCAGGCCCGAGGTTGATCGGAATGGTACAACCTCTACCAGGTACGGAAAGCGATTTACCGGAGCTCCACCTGACTGGCTGTGCCGGACGTGTCGTCAGTTTCAATGAAACACGCGACGATCGATTGTTGATTGTTCTGGGCGGCGTCTGTCGGTTCGACATTGTCAAAGAGCTGGATGCCCGCCGCGGGTATCGCCAATCAGTGGTGAACTGGGAGCGGTTTGCACATGATCTGGATCAGGAAAGGGACTTGGACCTGGAGAAGAAAGGTCTACTGGATTCAGTGCGGCGCTATCTTGAGCAACGCAATCTCAGTGTGGAGTGGGAGGTCCTGAAGGACCTAGAGATTCCCGAACTGGTCGACACCCTGGGCTGCAGCCTGCCTTTTTCGCCACGTGAAAAACAGGGTCTGGTGGAGGCGCTGATCCTGCGCGACCGCTATGACCTGGTCAGTGCCTTATGTGAGTTTGGAACGACCTCGCTGGCTGAAGCGAGCCCAAGGCCCCACTAAAATCGATCTGTCAACGTCGTTGTGCAATTTGTATCCTGTTGTTCCTGATCATTGCGGTGTAGGTCTCAAGGTCGATCTCGGCAGGTTCGCCGATGCCAGGCGCATCGTGCCAGCTTTCGGCCTCCGTGGGTATCGCCATCGCTTCCGGTTTCAGTCTTCGCGTACAGGTTCAGGTCGAAGACCGGTCTCGGTGGCCAGAATCTGGTGATCTGACTCTGGCCGGTACCAGCCCAGCGTTTCATGCAACCTGACCACATCGCCAATGATCAGCAGTGTCGGTGGTTGAACGTTCTCGGCAGCTACTCTGGATGGCAGGGTGCCAAGTGTCCCGACAATGACTTTCTGATTGCGCGTCGTGCCTTGCTGGATGAGCGCAGCGGGTTTATCAATGCTCGAACCATGCTTGACCAGGGCTTGGCAGACTGACTCCAGGCCCGTCAGGCTCATATAGACGACCACCGTCTGTCTAGGTCGTGAAAGCATTCGCCAATCGAGGTCGATAATCTCACCCTTGAGATGGCCAGTCACGAAAGTGCACGACTGCGCATAGTCCCGATGGGTCAGCGGGATACCGGTATAGGAAGCACAGCCTGAGGCCGCGGTGATCCCGGGAATGACCTGGAATGGGATGTTTTCCCTGACCAGGTCTTCTATTTCTTCACCGCCGCGGCCGAAAATAAAAGGATCACCGCCCTTGAGTCGAAGGACCCGCCGGCCCTGTTTGGCCAGATCGACCAGCAGCCGGTTGATGTCCTGCTGAGGTACTCGGTGGTTGGCGCGGGCTTTGCCGACATAGATGCGTTCCGCATCGCGTCGGACAAGATCAACGATCTCCGCTGCGACCAGCCGGTCGTAGAGAACGACGTCAGCCTGTTGCATAAGGCGCAAGGCACGAAATGTCAGCAGATCGGGATCGCCAGGACCGGCCCCGACGAGATAGACCTCTCCTTGCTGATAATTGTCTTCCTGCGGATTCTCGATCAGTTCTTTGAGTGCGTTTCGGGCTTCTTCATCCCTACCAGCGAAAACCAGTTCAGCGATGGGTCCTTGGAGTACCTGTTCCCAAAAGGCCCGCCTTAGGCGGGTCGATCTAAAAGTAGCTTTGGCCTTGGTCCGAAACGAGCCTGCGAGGTTGGCAAGGTGGCCATAAGCCGCCGGGATCAGTGTTTCCAGGCGGCTTTTTAGCAGCCTTGAAAGGACAGGTGCAGCACCGCCAGTACCGACCGCAATGAGAACTGGCGAGCGGTCAACAATCGACGGCACGATGAAACTGCACAATTCGGGTTGATCGACTACGTTGACGGGCACACCCTGACGGATAGCGGTTTCCGAGGCCTGTCGATTAACCGCCTTATCGTCGGTTGCGGCGACCACAAGTCGCATTCCTTCGATCTGTTCTGGAACGAACGTGTCTTCGATAAGGGTGAGTGCCTTTTTCGCCGCCAGTGCCCTGATCTTGGCGTTGGCCGATTCTGCTACGACAGTGACCCGGGCACCGGTCTTCAACAGCATCTTGATCTTCCGGTAAGCGATATCGCCACCACCGGTCACCAGACACGGTGCGTTTCGAAGGTGCAGGAAAATCGGCAAATAATTCATCACCCGTTTTCTGCCCTTAGTACCCTGGTAACTCGTCCGGATCAAACCCGGCTCTTTCGTACAGCACCTTCGCCTTGATAGCGTCTTTATCTGTACCCCGTCCCTGCTGGTACATCCGGGCGAGTGCCACCATCGATCCTTCAAGGCCAAGGTCAGCGGCCTGCTGGAAGCAGGCCAGCGCCTTGCGTTCATCCTTAACTGTGCAGTCCCCCTCCAGGTGCATCTGCCCCAGTCCGTGGATCGCCGGGCCGTAAGACTGCCCCGCTGCGCTTGCCATCCACCGGTAAGCGAGCTGTTCATTTCGGACCTGGCCCAGCCCGTTCTGGCACATGATGGCGAGCCGATATTGTGCCGTTGCTTCGCCTGCCTCAGCGTACGGCTTCAACAGCGACCTGGCCTGGCTGAATTGCTTGGCTTCAAAGGCGGCTATACCGCTGCCAAGAGATATCTGAAGATCATCCGGCATTGGGCCGACTATAGATTGTGCTTTTGGCTTTTTCACTACCCATTTGGGTATGGAGAGTAAAGCGTACCGGATTTAGACTGTGACGCTCTGTAATGTTGGTTTGAAGAGAGCACTGATGACAAAGGCTTCTGTTGAACTGGAAATGCGGTCGTATTTACAGCGTATCGCGACGGGCCCGGAACTCAGCAAGGATCTAACTGAAGAGGAGACGTGCCGGGCAGTGTCTGCGATCCTGGACGGGGTGGTGGACGAAGTCCAGTCGGCGATCTTCCTGATCGCGTTGCGAATGAAACGAGAGACCAACGCGGAGAACAGGGGCGGGCTTCGTGCGCTATTGGATCATTCGATTCAGGTCACGTCCAGTATAAATGACGTTGTTCACATCGCTGACCCCTTTGACGGGTTTACCCGTGGGCTACCGGCGGCTCCGTTTCTGCCATCCGTGCTTGCTGCTTGTGGCGTCGCCACGCTCAGTAGCGGAGCAGAGTCTGTCGGACCCAAGTATGGGGCCACGCATCGGCAGGTACTCAGGGCAATTGGCATCAATGTAGAACTTTCACCTGCATCGGCCGCCCGGCAGCTGGAGGCTCCTCGATGCGGATGGGCCTACGTGGATCAGCGTTATACATGTCCCGGTCTGCACGCCCTGGTAGAGCTGCGCACGCGAATCGTGAAGCGCCCCATGCTGACCACGCTGGAAGTGTTGCTGGCACCCGTGCTGGGGCAGGATGCGACCCATCTTGTGACGGGCTATGTTCACAAGTCTTATCCCCCGGTCTACAGCATGTTGGCACGCCAGGCGGGCTATGCGTCGGCGGCAATCGTACGCGGAGTCGAAGGGGGTGTGATCGCTTCGCTGAACCAAACCTCGCGACTGGTTCGTTTCTGCAATCCTGGTGACGATGAAGCGGTACGCCTTGATCCATTCGAGATTGGTCTCGAGTCAGCCAGCCGGGCGGTACCGCTTCCCGATCATCTGCCGAGCGTAGATCTGAATGACGGCATTGGGCTCCGTGTTGATGCCGGAGCCGTAGCGCTGGCTGCAGCCGCAGCAGGCCAGAATGCCCTGCGCGGTCAACCCGGACCGATGTATGACAGTCTAGTGTACGGTGGGGCTGTCATTCTCTGGCATCTGGGACATGTCTCTACTCTGCAAGAGGGCGCGGCAGCCGCCAGAAAGACACTGGATAGTGGTGAGGCCTTGCGCCGCCTGGAGGCTGCCCAACAATAGCTGGCCGGGCTAGGCGGTCCACCTGGCAGCACAATCTTGGATGCTCAGACGCGTTGTCCGGCTGCCGGTATGAGTTGCTGTAATGAGGTGCTTTTTAGGGTTCGTAACCGGTCAAGGTGCGAACCCCGAATGCTGCGGGACAGGTATCTTGTCGTCGTGAGCGGGTTTTTGACGATAGGCGAGATGCCGCCTGAGTGTCATCTAGTATCAGTAATATTATATTAAACTTATATCAAAAATAAGATATACTTATTCAATCTATTTTCCGTGACCGCCACGCTCAAGAGTGCATTGAAGAGGACCGTCGATGCATATCACGATCCGCCAATTGCAGGTTTTCGAAGCCGTGGCACGACATGCGAGTTATACCCGAGCTGCGAAGGGGTTGCACCTGACCCAGCCGGCCGTGTCCATGCAGATCAAGCAGTTGGAAGGTTCCGTCGGTCTGCCCCTTTTTGAACAAATCGGTAAGCGTATCTTCCTAACTCAGGCCGGTGAGGCGATGCTGCGACATGCCCAAACCATCATCGGGCATCTGGCGGCCGCCAGAGAGGAGATGGATGATCTGAAAGGCGTGGATTCGGGACGGTTGAGAATTTCCGTTGCCTCGACTGTTAATTATTTTGCCACGCGTCTTTTGGCCAGGTTTGCACGCCAGCATCCGGGAGTAAAGATCACACTGGATGTTACCAATCGCGAGACGCTGCTGCAGAATCTGGAACGCAATTTACCGGACGTGGTGTTGATGGGCGCGCCTCCTAAGGGTCTGGACCTTCAGGCAGACGCCTTCATGGACAATCCACTCATTATGATAGCGCCACCCGATCACCGCTTTGCAAAACGGCGGACGATCGCATTGGGAAATCTCGATACCGAGACTTTCGTGGTTCGGGAATCGGGATCGGGTACTCGAATTGCGATGGAACGCTTCTTCAACCTCAAAGCGTTTGAACCCTTCGCGACCATCGAGATGACCGATAATGAAGCGATAAAACAGAGCGTCGAAGCTGGTCTGGGTCTGGCGATTGTGTCAATTCACACGGTCGAGCTGGAGCTCGCAGCCAAGCGGTTGATCAAGCTGAATATCAAGGGGATGCCGATCATGCGACGCTGGTATGTCGGGCACCGGCGGGGCAAGCGCCTGTCACCGACTGCCCAGGCCTTCAGGCAGTTTGTCATTGATGAAGGCGCGCGGCAGGCCGTCAGCTGAGATTGTCGTAGAGCTTTAGTGCTTGTCTAGCCGTTGGATTTTCTCGGGGCCGGTGAAACGGCACTGCGCGAGTGGTCTGCACAGTCCTATTTTTTGCAGCAAAGCCCACCTACAATGCCATCATGAACATACTGAGAACCTGCTTGACGGTATCGCAAAACGAGCCCCGTGAAAAGCTGGGCATAATGCGCCTTCATTAAAGGGTCGTTTTCCATGGCTGACAGAAGACTTCAGGTTTTTACCACGGTAGCGCAGTTGTTGAGCTTTACCAAGGCAGCGGAGACCCTGCACATGACGCAGCCGGCAGTGACGTTTCAGATCCGGCAGCTGGAGGAATATTTCAATACGCGTTTGTTCGATCGGGCCCACAACCGGATCACGCTCACGACGGCTGGGAAACTGGTGAAGTCCTATGGTGACAGGATCATCTCCGAGTATCGTGAGATGGACAACGAGATTAGAAAACTGACCGGTGATGTGCTCGGCCCTCTGGTCATCGGTGCCAGTACGACAATCGGTGAATACGTGATTCCCGGCGTGCTGGGTGAATATCAGGCGAGGTTCCCACAGGTCACGGTAAGACTTTACGTCGCCAACACCATGGGTGTGATCCACATGGTGGAGAGCAACGAGATCGATATCGGTATTGTGGAGGGCCCGGTCGGCAACAAGAACCTGGTGACCGAGGTCTGCTGGACCGATGAACTGGTGCTGGTGACGCCGCCCGAGCATCCGCTTGCCGGCGATACTACAGTTGAACCCCAGAAGATCATGGATTATCCGTTTATCAGCCGCGAGGAAGGTTCGGGTACACGTGAGGTGATCAGTAATTACCTCCGGAATCACGAATTGGCGTTCTCGGCGATCGACCTGGCCATGGAGTTCGGCAGTCCCGAGTCGATCAAGAGAGCCGTTGCAGCCGGTCTCGGCATCTCAGTGCTCTCTGTGGCGACCCTGGATAAGGAACTCAGTCTGAACCTGCTGGCCAAGACCAGCTTGAACCCTGCGCTGACCCGCCCATTTTCCATTGTCTATCAACGTCAGAAATTTCGTCTGCGTGCGATGGAGGAGTTTCTCCTGTTTATCCAGGAACACTGTGAAAGAATCAGCTCCGAAAGTTGATTCGGATCGCTGGTCGGAGTTTTCCGTCCGTGATCGATCGATAGTGCGGGTCTGAAGCGGGGGCGCCATCGGTGCGGGATAAAGATGAGGCGAAGTTGCTCGAGTCCTTCCGGTCGATGAGTCCTAGGGCGCGTCACAGCCTGGCGGATTTTGCGAGTTTCTTGGCAATCCAGGAGCCTGGAGCAGTCGAGGAGATAGGGCGCGATCCGATCCCGCTGCCTCGTCCCGAGAATGAATCAGTGATTGCAGCGATACGTCGACTTGCGAGAACTTATCCGATGCTGGACAAAGACAGCGTATTTTCTACTGCCGCTTCACTGCTGACCCAGCAGGTCATGGGTCAGCGGGAGCACAAAGAGGCCATCGACGAGTTGGAGGAAGTCTTCCGGTCCCGTTATGAGGAGTTGACGGGCAGCAAGTGACTGCTTCGTTCGGAATCGGCCGGCGGACCCCGACCCTGTGCCAGCATCAAAAAGAGCCCCGGGTTTTCCAGGATTGAGCGCGACTGCTCTTTGATCTATCTTTTGGAGCGATGCAGGAGTCTGATCATCCGACCCCTGCATTGTCTACCGACTCGGATCATGAAACAATCGTCGCTATCAGGCAGTAGCAGGAAAACCGTCAACCATGCGAGATTTAGGACATAGGTCGATAGACAGCGATGGCTATCGTCCCAATGTGGGTATCATCCTGTGTAACGGAGATGGCCAGGTTCTGTGGGCCCGGCGTCGGCGACACGACGGCTGGCAGTTCCCGCAAGGTGGTGTTGAGAAGGGTGAGTCGATCATAGATGCTGTTTACCGTGAGCTCTACGAAGAGGTAGGGCTGTTGCCGGCCCATGTCGAGGTCATCGGCTGCACTCAGCAATGGCTCCGATATGACGTACCACGCACCTACGTCCGCTCAAGTGGTATTTCCTTTCGCGGTCAGAAGCAGATGTGGTACCTGTTACGAATGCTGGCAGATGACACCGAGGTCTGTCTCGATCACAGCGAGCAGCCCGAATTTGATAAGTGGCGGTGGGTCGATTACTGGTTGCCACTCGAGCAGATCGTACCGTTCAAGCGAACGGTCTACCGCCGGGCTTTGACCGAACTGGAGTCAATGCTTGTACGGCCGGGCGCGAGTACCTGAAAGACCGCCTCCTCAAGAAATCTGAGACTGGTTTTCACTTTGGGTTAACGAGGATTATCGATGCGAGTCTGCCGCGGTTGAATTCGAAGTAGATACCATGTTCTGGATAAGCCAGCGTGTCGTTCGAATCAGTGTTGTCACCAAGGCCTCGGTAGAGCAGAGCGACCTGGTGTAAAGGCATCCCGAAGTGGGCGCCACGCAGGGTTCGGTAGGATGAGGCGGGGCCGCCGATCACAGTAATCTTTTTGACTGTTTCGAGAGCTGAAACGATTATCTGAGTATCGCGTTCCGCCTGGTAGATCAGCTGCTGTTGTGGGGCATCACTGCCCACAAACTGGATAGTGATCGGTGCGCCCCATCTGTCCAGAACCGCTGTGAGTTTGTCACCGATACGCACCTGTTTCAGACCGATGCCGGCATGCAGAAAGAAATCCTGCGCCAGATATCTACCCAGAACCCGTGCAGTTCCGGTGTTTCCGTCGGCATCTGCGGAGTTGATGCCAAGCAGATTAGCACTGCTGAGTACAGCCAGGATTAACAATCGGTGAAATCCTCGTGTCATTGTGTCAGTATAGATCGGGATGATTGAAGTCGTGACGGTGGATATTACGACGCTGGATGTATCAGCGGTTGTCAACGCAGCGAATTCGACCCTCCTCGGCGGTGGCGGTGTAGACGGGGCGATTCACCGGGCTGCCGGCCCCAGATTGCAGGCCCACTGCGGGACTCTGGGCGGCTGTCCAGTCGGCCAGGCCCGGATGACTCCGGGGTTCGGGCTGCGCGCGCCTTGGATCATCCACACCGTCGGGCCCGTCTGGCAGGGAGGCTCACAAGGCGAAGCAGACCTGTTGCAGGCCTGCTACACGAACTCTTTTGAACTGGCAGTAGCCAAAGGCCTGGACTCGATCGCATTTCCCGGGATTAGCACTGGCGCTTACGGTTACCCGGTCGAACAAGCCGCAGTTCTAGCCCTTGAAACGATGCAGTTGTACCGATTTAAGGTGCCCCGAATTGTGGCCTGTTGTTTCAGTGATCGCGACGCCAGGGTCTACGGCAAGCTGTTGTCGGGTTCAACAGTCTGAGCGTCACCTCCGTGATCAGGTTCTGTTCCGCGAATTCTCTGCAGCAGTGCACTGGTAGAGCGCTCGTGGCGTATCGGTATCGAATGAGCTTGCCCGCCATATTTTTCAACCAGCTGGGCGCCCACGATTTGATCAGCCGGCCAGTCGCCACCCTTTACCAGGTGGTCTGGCCGAACTTGGCGGATAAGTTCAATCGGAGTCGCCTCTTCAAAGCCCATCACCAGGTCGACGAAGCCCAGCGCAGCCAGTAATGCCATGCGGTCGTCGAGTGGGTTAATCGGCCGGTTCCCCTCCTTGCCCAGTTGGGTGACAGAAGCATCACTGTTTACGGCCACGAAAAGTGTTCTACCGAGTGCCGCTGCTTCTTCCAGGTAGGCGACATGACCGCGGTGCAGGATGTCGAAGCATCCATTAGTGAAAACCAGTGGTCTGGGCGCTGCTCGAAGCCGTCGATGCAATTGCTCGTCGGTCGACAGGATCTTATCGGTCGTGTTCAACGATAAGACGGCTGGCCAGCCGTAGCCTGCCGGTCTGTTATATGTACTCGAAGACCTTGATGACCCGAACGACACCCGGGACCGTCCGTACAATGTCGACCGCTGCTGCTGCTTCAGCTCTGGTGACCAGACCCATCAGGTAGACGTTGGCCCGCTCGGTCACTATCTTGAGTTTCGTAGCATCCAGTGTTCCGGACGCTGCTACCGCAGTTTTAACACGTGCGGTCAGCCAGCTATCATTGGCACGGCTGGTCATGTTGGTTCTGCCAGCCAGTTCGATCCGATTGATCACCTGGCGAGTATGATTGTGTGATTTTGCGATATCCAAAATGGTATCAATATTGCGTTGGCTGGGCACTTCCCCGGTCAGTAGAACGACACCGTTCCAAATCGTCACACTGACGTTTTCATCATCGATGTCCTTGTCCTTTGCGACCGCCCTGCGGATCTCCACCTCTGCCTTGTTGTCATCCCAGTACGTTCGGGCTTCCCGCCGGTCGCGAACGACATCTATGGTCAGTACTGTGGCGGCAGTCACCAGAGCAATCCCGCAACCACCGGTAGAGAGTACGACGGTCACGAGCAGGACAGGAATCAGGACAGACCCGGAGAATCGACGTATTAGATCAGTCATAGCTGGAATTCGCCTGTTATGTGAAGATCAATGAGGTCACAGATCGAATGGATGATTATAGCGTGAGCCTCTTGGATTCGGGCGGTTGAATCAGATGGGATGCGTAACTCGATGTCGGTTTCACGGAGTAGTCCGGCGAGGGCACCGCCACCACGGCCGGTGAGGGCAACGACATCCAGCCCGATGCCGGCAGCTGCTTTTACGGCTTCGAGAATGTTCGGTGAATTCCCGGAAGTGGTGATGGTAATCAACAGGTCACCGGGCCTGCCCAGGGCATTGATCTGTCTTGAGAATATCTGATCGAAGGCATAATCATTTGCGGTGGCTGTGATGGTTGCAGTATCTGCCGACAGCGCGATGGCGGCCAGGGGTGGTCGTTCTCGTTGGTAGCGGCACAATAGTTCCGCTGAAAAGTGCAGGGCATCAGCAGCGGACCCACCATTACCGCAGATCAGGGTCTTTCCCTGTCGGCCATGCGTTGTGACCACCCGCTGGGCGGCTTGTAGAATCTCTGCCCCAATTGCCGCCGAGGTATCGAGGGCCGTCGAAGCACTGCTTTCAAACTGCTGTCGGATTCGTTGTTCCAGATCCATGAACTATACCTGTNGTCTAGATTCTGTTNGGCAGCGTGCCAGACCAGTGGCTTTCCCNGGNATTTAACTGTAGCAGGCTAGTGACCTGNGCCATAGTCCCCTGCGTCAGGTCCTGGCCGGACCGCTGGCCCCACACGTCCTACCTCGGGCCGGCAAGTGGATCAGAATGCGTTACGGATCCAGTTATTTTTTGTTGCGCCCCGACGCCCTGTGATGGAAAAAACATCAAAGCGGCACGGGTNGTTTCTTGANGCCGGATGGTGCTGCAAGTAATGCTCGGCCACGCGGCGAAGTTTCTGCTGTTTGTTCTTGTCGAGAGTTTCTTCCGGTCGTCCGAATGTAGTTCTGGTTCGTTGCCTGACCTCAATGAAAACCAGCATGCTTCCATCGCGCATGATCAGATCGATCTCGCCAGCACGGATGTTGTAGTTGCGGCAAACGAGTTTCATACCCTGGCGTTGAAGATAGTCGCAGGCCGTATCTTCAGACCAGTGGGCGCGATTTTCAGTTGACATCAGAAGCTCCAGAGGTGTCGGTTCAGTCGTCACCGGAGATGGCAGCTCGAGGTAGCAAAGTGACCTTGCCATCCTCGAATGTGGCCCAGCTGATGGCGCGCAGTACACGGCCGGATTCATCGATTCGGATCACCCCAGTAGCACCATGGTGGCTTTGGTCCAGGTTGCCCCGCAATCGGTTAATCATGTGGACAAGAGAGTAAGCGTCGATCCCCAGTGCGAACAATCGATCAAGCGGTGTCTGGCGGTACGGTTCACGCTGCAAAGCGAAGGTATTGGAATTCGCGTAACGACCGGTATTCACCAGCAACCAGGGAATATCTCCGAAGATCACGCCTTGTAGGTCCAGGTTGGCGACAGGATCGGGCCTGCCGGAAAAAATACGGCTGCTGGAATACACCGGTAGGTCATGAGCTTGGAGATAGTCAATCTGTGGCTTCAACAGTCTGGCCTGCGCGGGGCCTGCGAACATCAGCAGAACATCGAGATCCTGGCGGCGGCGCGGAATAAAGCGGATTCTGGTCTCTCGGCCGATAGTGTCCTGCAGTGCGTTGCCTCTGGCCAGGCTGTGGTCGATGTCCAAAAGTCGTTTAAGGACTCTGGAGTGATCACTGGCCGATTCAAAGTAGGGGCCCTGGGCTACGATGGTGCCGCCCATTTTTTTCCAGTGACGTGTCGCTGCCTGGATCATGCGCCGCCCCCACACTGAGTCCGGGTAGAGTATTGCGGCCCGGCGGAAACCGGCGCGGTAGGCACGCCTGACAACGGCGAACGCCTCATCTTCCGGTGACAGGGAAAACCCAAGAGCCTGATCTGCCGGGAGGCCTTCGGCTGTGCCCAGGACCAGCGTTGGAACAGGCAGAGTATCGAGTTCGGAAAGCGCAGCGATCGCGTTCTTTCCCAGAGGNCCTATGACCATTTCGGCGCCGTCGTCAATCGCCCGCTGGTAGTAGGCGCGGACCAACTCGGTCCGGTCACCGAAATCGTAAATCCTGACCTCTGGTGCAGTGGGGTTAGTGTCGATCTGCCGCATCGACAAAAAGCCATCCCTGACGGCTTTAGCGGCATCCGCGTAGACTGAAGACAGGGGTAACAGCAGTGCCAGTTGCCTCGGTGCTGGTCCGGCCGGGGTCTGATCCGCCATCAATCTCGCCGGGATATAACGGTTGGCCGGGTGATTGACATGGACTCGTTGCCACCTGCCAAGTGCCCTGGCAAGGCCATAGGTATTCCACCCATGCTCGACGATCAGCAAGGCGAGCTCCGCCCAGCCGGCCATCGTTGGCGTTGTGGTATCCCTCGCCAGATGCCCGAGCTCTGCAGTTGGCATCGATTTCAGGTGATGCAAAAACATTGGATAAACCGAGTCCAGATCGTGGCGGATGACCAGGNTCTCGAGCTGTCTAGCAGNCTCAAGCGCTCGGGCAAACTCCTCCAGCTGAAGGTAAGCTACGGTCTCAAAGAAAAGGCCCTCAGCCTGCTGTGCTGGCTTCATGGTTTGATTTTTATGCCGATCGAGTACTGCAAGTGCTGTGTGTGGATGGCCGGACTGGAGGGCCACTCGACTCTGCAACAGATCCAGGTCGAAAACCTGGCTATGATTCAGGGTAGGTTGTTGGACCAACTGAAGTACTGAAGTGGCGATCTCGCTGTGCCCGTGATCTAGAAACCGTTCGGCAGAGGCTAGCAATGGGCTTTGCGCCTGAGCACCACTGAGGGTCTGCGATTGCCAGAGAAGATCCCAGCCGGTCTGATCAGAATCAGCTGTGGTTANTACCGTGCTCGTCTGCTGTTCCAGGACTATGGCTTGGCCCGGTTCTGAAGTGCCTGGCAGCGGGGTTCCAGATGAACTGTTGCCGGACCCGGCGCAACCGCTGGTCGCAATTATGACGCTGGCAGCCAGGAGAAACAGCTTGTGCCGGTCATCGAAGCCTGCCTGAAACATCGATTCAGTATAGCGGATACACTTTGACCAACACTCCGGTGAGAGATAATGCAGCTGCCCGGTGAATATGATTGCGGCGAGACAGGATCGACAGAAGTGAGCAGGCCAGAGCCAGGAACGCTGTACGTCGTCGCCACACCGATTGGGAACTTGGGCGACCTGACTATGCGTGCCGCTGAAATTCTGGACNCGGTCGACCTAATCGCTGCCGAGGACACACGGCACACGAAAATCCTTCTCAATCACATTGGTGTTTCGACCCGACTGGTCTCACTGCACCAGTTCAATGAGCGAAAGCGTTGCGAGGCGATCATCGGCCGGCTTCAGCAAGGTGAAAATGTTGCTCTGGTGAGCGATGCGGGTACACCACTGATCAGCGATCCGGGAAACATTTTGGTTGCCGAAAGCCTCGCTCAGGATCTCCCCGTTCGAACCGTTCCAGGAGCAAGCGCTGTGACAGCTGCCCTTTCAGTTTGCGGCTTGCCGGTCGATAGGTTTGTGTTCGAAGGTTTTCTGCCCGCGAAGCGGGCTGCCCGACGCGTCCGGTTGCAGCGATTGGCCGATGAGCCCCGCAGCATGGTTTTCTTTGAGTCACCACGGCGCTTNCCGGCGATGCTCAAGGACGTTCAGACCGAAGTCGGAGGGTCTAGGCGAATCTCAGTGCTGCGGGAGCTGACCAAGCGTTTTGAGAGCATGATTGATGGCACTGCAGATGACGTGATTCTTGAGATCAACAGCGATAGCTATCAGCTGCGTGGAGAAGTAGTGGTGATTCTAGAGGGCTGCAGGAACCCGGACTCGGAGACGATGATCAGACCGGATNAACTTCTTCGAGTACTCGGTGATTACCTGCCGCCAGCCGCCGCTGCGCAGGCTGCTGTTCGGCTTCTCGGTGGGCGGAAAAACGATTATTACAGCAAGCTCCTTGAGCTGGCTGCCCATGACAAGCGCGCAATNTGACTTGCCATATTCGTTCCCGGGTAATATGGTCTTACTGGGAGTCGGCCGGGCAGCCGCGGTTGCGTTTCTGCGAGCGTCCTAAAAGGACGCCCCGCGGTGCGTAGCGGAGGAAAGTCCGGGCTCCACAGGACAGGGTGCCAGATAACGTCTGGACGGTGCGAACCGATGGAAAGTGCCACAGAAAACATACCGCCCAACTGGTCCACCAGTGGGTAAGGGTGAAAAGGTGCGGTAAGAGCGCACCGCGTTCGTGGTAACACGAACGGCAGGGTAAACCCCACCCGGAGCAAGACCAAATAGGAATCCTATGGTGTGGTCCGCACTGGATTCGGGTAGGTCGCTTGAGTCGCGCGGTGACGCGCGTCCCAGATGAATGGTTGCCTTTGACAGAACCCGGCTTACAGGCCGGCTCCCATCTTTCTCAGCGGCAAGCCTATCGCATAGGTTCGACTGATTACGTTCTTTCTGATCGGCCCAACCCGTCCACGACTAAGCGTAAGTGGAGCGACTCATTGGGCCCCGCGGTGAGATTTTTCCTTCTCACCGGCAAATTGTCCTTTTTCTCGAGAAGACTTTGCCGATAACCCTCTGTTTTTTTTAACTTACAGGGTTGACAGGCTTCAATTGAGGGCCCATAGTGTCGATTAGTGGGTAATTGTGGAGAAAATGGGTATAACGAGACTCGAATTATGTCGGAAAACNAGTGCAATTCGACCTCGTTTCGTGCCTCAAAGGGGCGCCGAATAACGTTCGATTTCAAGCCGTGGATGGCGGCCTATCCATCCATCCTCATCCTCCTTTGGTGATTTCCCGGCCCCGCCAGGGGCCGGGAGTTCTTTCACCGATGGGGTGGTGTGGTCGGTACGGGTCTGGGCGCTGACCAGTTTTCGGCTAAAAAAGGTATAGCAAGGTATTGACTGACGATGTTCCGGGGCGCGAGTACTCTCAACATGGACCAGAAGGGTCGCTTTGCGGTGCCGGCGAAGTATCGCGAGGAACTGACTGAACGTTGTGCCGGGCAGTTCATTCTGACTGTCAATGTGATCAACACCGGTGATCGCTGTCTGTGGCTTTATCCTCAGGACGAATGGGAGAACGTCGAGAGAAAAGTCGTTCAGTTACCAAGTTTTGACGGAAGAGCCCAGGCACTGAAACGCCTGTTGATCGGATACGCGACCGATTGTGATCTTTCCAGTGCCGGGCGGGTGCGAGTGTCGGCGCCGCTGCGCGAATTTGCAGGCCTTGAGAAGCGGATCGTTCTTATCGGGCAGGGCAACAAATTTGAGATATGGGATGAAGCCGTCTGGCAAATGAAATTACCCGACTGGTTGTCGCAGCCTGAGGACCGACAGCTTTCAATTGAACTCGAGTCGCTCTCTTTGTAGGTGACTGAACGGCTCATGTCAGCCTGCGGACACGTGCCGGTGATGACGAGAGAAGTCGTGCAGGCGCTTAACGTCCGAACTGACGGCACATACGTCGACGCGACCTTTGGTCGGGGTGGTCACACCAGAGCTATCCTGAGCCGGCTGGGCCCCAGCGGCCGTGTCCTTGCTATTGACCGTGATCCCGATGCCTGTCAGTACGCTATGGAGTATTGTTCCACTGAAAGTCGGCTCACGTTCGTACAGGCGCCNTTTTCGGATTTGTTCGAGATTGTTCAATCCCGTGGACTGTTGCGGAGGGTGACGGGTGTTGTCCTCGATCTGGGCGTTTCTTCTCCTCAGTTGGATGAGAGTGAGCGTGGTTTCAGTTTCATGGGCGATGGTCCGCTGGACATGCGAATGGACCCATCGCAGGGTCAGCCAGCAGCACAGTGGTTGAAGGACGTCAAGGAAATAGAACTCTATCGGGTCCTGCGTGACCTTGGCGAAGAGCGCTTCGCCCGGCGGGTCGCCCGGGCCGTGATCCAGGAACGTAACGTACGACCACTGACTCGCACGACCGAACTGGCGCAACTGGTCTCCCGTACAGTGCCGGGCAGAGAACCCGGCAAGCATCCTGCCACCCGTACGTTTCAGGCTCTGCGGATGAAGGTCAACGGGGAGCTTGACCAGTTACAGTCCGTGTTGCCTCAGGTGCTGGATATCCTAGAGACCCGAGGCCGGTTGGTGGTGATCAGCTTTCACTCACTGGAAGATCACATTGTCAAGCACTTCATGCGGCGGGCCGCCAAAGGCGATTACTACCCTCCAGAACTGCCGGTCACCCACGATCAGATCGTTCCAGAACTGAAACTCGTGTCCAGGCCCATGCGGCCCGGCGCCCAGGAGGTCCAGCGCAATTCACGGGCCCGGAGTGCCGTCTTGAGAACAGCAGAGAAGATCAGCGGAACAAGGCCGTGAGACTAATCATCATTGCGGCTCTTGCGGTGACCTGTAGTGCCTTTGGTGTGGTTCTGGTTCGTTATGAAAACCGCCAAGTCTATCTTGATGTACGCCAAGCTGAAGTCCAACGAGATCGACTGAACGAGGAATGGGGCAAATTGCAACTTGAATCTGCCACCTGGTCGCTACACAGCCTGGTTGCATTGGAGGCCCGGCGGGAACTAGAGATGCTGCCTCCCCCGCCGGGTGATATTGTGGTCGTGAGACTGGAGGCTTCCCGTTGACAGGTGCGCTAACACCGAAATTGAAGTTCTATCCTGGTCGCCACTGGTTTGTTTTCGGCTTGATGGCAGTGAGTCTGGCGCTTCTTCTGGTACGCGCGTTCCAGGTGCAGATCCTCGAGAGCGGGAACCTGCAGCGCCAAGGCGAGATCAGACAATTGAGAACCTACCCGGTCAAGCCTGTCAGGGGCGTGATTGAGGATCGTCAGGGGGAGATCCTGGCGGTGAGTACGCCACTGGATGCTATCACCGCAGATCCCAGGGAGTTGCGCAAGGTCCAAGAAGACTGGCCGCGGCTTGCCAATGCATTGAAGATGTCAGTCAGCCAGATCAGCAGTCGCCTGGATCGGTATGCCGAAAAGAAATTTGTTTACCTGCGCCGGCATCTACCACCCCAGGAAGCCGATCAGATCGAGAAACTCGGTGTGCGTGGGGTCGCGTCCCAGCGGGAGTACGGTCGCTACTATCCGGCTGGCTCAATTACAGGACACATCGTCGGATTCACCGATGTCGATGACCAGGGACAGGAAGGCGTGGAACGGTCATTTGACAGTCATCTGTCCGGTGTTGAAGGTTACAAACGGGTGCTTATTGATGCTCGGCATCGTGTTGTTGGTGATGTCGAAAGTATTCGCCAAGTTCATCATGGCCGTCAGCTGCGCTTGAGCTTGGACCTTCGAATCCAGGCTGCGGCTCGCAGGCATTTGCGAGCCGCTGTGCAGGCAAACCAGGCAGCTGGGGGCTCTGCCGTGATGCTGGATTCACGGAGCGGCGAGGTGCTGGCAATGGTGAATATGCCAGATTTCAATCCTAACGATCGTGGCGACCTCAGCGGGGAACGGTTTCGTAACCGTGCTGTAACCGACCTGTTCGAGCCTGGTTCCACGATCAAGCCTTTCACCCTCTCAATGGCCCTTGCGAAAGGGGTATTTAGTCCGGACAGCAAAGTGATGACCAGCCCCGGTGTTCACTATGTCGGTGGCAGACCGATCCGAGATATACGTGACTATGGCGAACTGAGTGTTGCAGAACTCTTGATCAGATCGAGCAATGTTGGGACCGCAAAAGTAGCGATGGAACTGGCGCCGGAAGAGTTATACAACACATTGAACGCGGTCGGGTTTGGGCGACTGACCGGGGTAGAACTACCAGGTGAACAGTCGGGTCGTTTGCTGAAAAGAGAACGCTGGCGGCCAGTGGATCACGCCTGGTTGTCTTTCGGCTACGGCCTCTCATCGACCCCGCTACAACTGGCCCGGGCGTACAGTGTTCTCGCCAATGGGGGCCTGCTGCGGCCGGTGACGATCCGTATGGGAAACAGAACCGAAACAGGCACTCGTGTTCTGCCAGCAGACGTGGTTCGTGAGATCAATGCCATCCTTGAGCGGGTGGTGACCGAAGGCACCGCTAAACGTGCAGCGGTGCCGCATTACCGGGTCGCTGGAAAGACAGGAACTGTTCACAAGATCGACCCCGATGGTGGATACCAGAAGGACAGGTACCAGTCACTATTTGCCGGTTTCGCCCCGGTCTCCGATCCTCGATTGGTGTTGGTCGTAATGATTGATGACCCAAGAGGTGACCAGCACTACGGTGGAGAAGTTGCGGCCCCTGCCTTCAGCGGCATCATGGCAGATGCGCTCAGGCTGCATGCCGTGGTGCCAGATGCGCCAGCAAAACTTACTCAGGATACCGCTCGCCTCGGCGTTCCGGACTCAGACGCATGACTATGATGGAATTGAGTTCGGTACGGGTACTGGGGCAGCTGCTCGAGGGTGTGACAGAGGTTATGGACGCTGAAGATCTAGAGGTCTCCAGTCTGACGCTTGACAGCCGNTCAGTGTTACCCGGCGGGGTTTTTGTCGGCCTGCCAGGATCTCGACAAGACGGTCGCAGTTACATTGAGGAGGCGGTTCAGGCCGGCGCGTCAGCTGTGTTGTATGAATCCCGGGGCTGGCCCGTACAGGACTATGGTGTGCCGAGCTTCCCAGTCGAAGACCTGCGTCAGCACATCGGTCGCATTGCCAGTCGCTTCTATGGATTTCCGTCCCACCCACTTTGCGTCATTGGCTTTACCGGCACCAATGGTAAGACGACCTGTGCTGGGTTGCTGGCCCAGGCGCTGAAGTGCCTCGGACGGCGCAGCGCCTTCATCGGGACGGTCGGGGTCGGTTTGATCGATGACCTTCAGCCACAGTCGTTGACTACCCCGGATGTCGTCAGTCTTCATGCACATCTCGCCCAGTTACTTGAACAAGGTGCTGATAGCGTTTGTGTCGAAGTTTCTTCTCATGCNCTCGATCAGGGCAGGGTCGATGCGATCGATTTTGACACAGCGGTATTTACGAATCTTAGTCGCGACCATCTCGACTATCACGCCAGCATCGATGAGTATGCAGCTGCTAAGCTTCTGTTGTTCCGGAGTGGTGGCCTGCGCACAGCAGTAATCAATTCAGACGACCCATGGGGGGCTGAGTTCGCGCTGGCGGGCCTGTCTGCCAAGGTCTGGACCTACGGAAATGACGGCAGCGCTGATGTCTATCCGCTTAAAGCGACAGCGCTGCCTGACGGATATCGCCTGCAACTTGCCTCACCGTCAGGCGTTGTCAGTTTCCGGACTGCGCTACTCGGCCAGTTCAACGTCATCAATTCGATCGCAGTGGTGAGTACTCTGCTGGCGCTTGAATACTCCCCCGAAGAGATCCAGCCAGTAATGCCTCGGTTGCGTCCCGTACGCGGGCGAATGGAACTGGTGGATCACCGAAAGGAGGCGCCCAAAATGATTGTCGATTTTGCCCACACTCCAGCAGCGCTCGAACAGGCGCTGGCTGCATCACGAGGTCATACACCAGGCGAGTTGTGGTGTGTGTTTGGTTGCGGCGGCGATCGCGATCGTGGAAAGCGNCCTTTGATGGGGGCCGTGGCAGAGCGTTNGGCCGATCATGTCGTATTGACCAGTGACAACTCCCGTAGTGAGAAGCCTTTGCAGATTCTTGATCAGATCCAATCTGGTATGGCTGCAGGTCCAAGGGCGGTGGTCGTTGACCGGAAGGAGGCAATTCGCTTTGCCCTCAATAACGCCGGTGATAACGATCTTGTTCTCATTGCAGGGAAGGGTCACGAGACAGAGCAGGTGACCGATTCAGTCGCTGAGCCGTTCAGTGACCAGGACACAATCAGGCAACTTCTGGAGGAACATGGGTGATGAATCTACTGACCGCTGCCTCAGCCGTTGATGGGCGAATTATTGGTGACGATGTCAACTTCGATANCGTCGCAACGGATAGTCGCCAACTCAATGGTGGTGAACTGTTNGTCGCGCTGAAAGGGGACAATTACGATGGACACGATTTTGCACTACAGGCAAAGGGTTGCGGCGCTGTTGCAGCCATGACGAGCCATGAACTGGCTCTCGACATGCCGACGCTGGTTGTCAGTGATACGACCGTGTCGTTGGGAAAGCTGGCTGCGCACTGGCGAGACCAGTTCGAGTTGCCAGTTGTAGCTGTCACTGGCAGTAACGGAAAGACGACCGTGCGTGAAATGATCACTTTGATTCTCCAACAAGCCGGGCCAGTTCTTGCTCCTGAAAAAAACTTCAATAATCAGATTGGCATGCCAGTCACCTTGTTGCGACTCCGAGCCGAGCACANTTTCGCGGTCTTGGAACTTGGCATGAACCAGGNGGGAGAGATCGATTACCTCGCCCGCATAGCCAGGCCCAGTGTTGCTGTGATTACCAACGCNGCTTCAGCACATCTTGAAGGGCTGCGCGACCTTACCGGAGTTGCTCGTGCGAAAGCGGAAATTCTGGGTGGGCTGGAACGCAGCGGTGCAGTGATGATCAATGCGGACGACCGTTTTGCAGCNTACTGGTTGGCTCGGGCCCGTCATTTTCGCAGCGTCACTTTCGGGCTCGATAATCATGCTGACGTGATGGGAGATGTGACTTCCGTTGATGGGAAAATGCTTGTGGAAGTCAGACTGCCAGACGACAGAGTGGAAATCATGCTTGGTCTGCTGGGGCGGCACAACGCTCGAAANGCACTGGCAGCAGCAGCAGCAGCCTGGTCTGTGGGTTGTACTACTGAGCAGATCCGTACCGGGTTGGAGAAAATGAAGCCAGTCCATCGAAGGTTGGAACAGATGTCCACACCATGCGGTGCCCGACTGATCGACGACACATACAACGCGAACCCGGCGTCTGTGCAGGCTGCCATCAGTGTGCTGGCTGCCCGCTCCGGTTCAAGGATGCTGGTACTCGGCGACATGGCCGAACTCGGTAAGGACGCTCGGAACTTCCACCAGGCTGCGGGCCGGCATGCCCGAGAGGCGGGTATTGAACACTTGCTCACCACCGGTGACCTTGCCCGCAGTGCTGCTGAAGAATTTGGCTCTACAGCTTGTCATTTCGAAGAGCAGGAGGGTCTTATCGCTGCANTGCGCGAACTCCTTGCTCCAGAGTTGACGGTCCTGGTCAAGGGTTCGCTCAGTTCGCACATGGAGAATGTTGTGGATGCGTTGACGCAACCAAGAGCCGCATAAGCCTCATGCTGAAAGCGTTTTTCGAGCTTCTGGCTGTCGATTACAGCGGCTTTAACGTCTTTCGCTACCTGACGTTTCGGGCCATCTGTGGCATTTTGACGGCACTGGTGATGAGTTTCGTGATNGGGCCGGTTGTCATCCGCAAACTGAATGATCTCAGAATCAGTGAGACCATTCGCGAGGATGGTCCTTCGAGCCACCTGCCCAAATCCGGTACACCGACCATGGGGGGTGTATTGATCTTGGCGGCCACGACCATTGGGACGTTGCTGTGGTCCGATCTTGGAAATCGTTTCGTCTGGATCACGCTGCTGACCTGCATAGGCTTCGGCCTGATTGGCTGGGTAGATGATCGCGGCAAGCTGATTGACGATAACGGCCGCGGCATGAACAAACGTAGAAAATTTGTCTGGCAAAGTATCGTGGGAGTAGCGGCGGCCTGTTGCCTTTACTACTCCGCCCAGAGCCCGGTCGAGAACCAGCTGATTGTGCCGTTGTTCAAGGAGGTGGCGGTAGATCTGGGAATCGGCTACCTGTTGCTGGCGTGGTTCGTGATTGTCGGCAGCAGCAATGCGGTGAACCTGACCGACGGTCTGGATGGCTTAGCGATACTGCCAAGCGTATTGGTAGCCGGAGGGCTGGGGATATTTGCCTATCTTACTGGCCACTCTATTTTTTCGGGCTACCTGGGAATTCCCTACATCGCTGGTGCTGGCGAATTGCTTGTTTTTTGCTCGGCATTGATGGGCGCGGGGCTTGGATTCTTGTGGTTCAACACTTATCCCGCGCAGGTATTTATGGGCGACATCGGCGCTCTGGCGCTGGGAGCTGCACTCGGTACCGTTGCCGTGGTGGTTCGACAAGAACTTGTCCTCGCGATCATGGGTGGCATCTTTGTCGTGGAGACCGCCTCAGTAGTGCTCCAGGTGGTGTCTTTTCGCCTCACAGGTCGAAGGATCTTCAGGATGGCGCCACTGCATCATCACTATGAACTCAAAGGCTGGGAAGAGCCGAAGATCATTGTGCGTTTCTGGATCATCAGCCTGATTCTGGTACTGATCGGGTTGGCGACATTGAAGGTCCGGTAAGCGTGGTTACAGAATCCGCTTTGAACGCGATCCTTGAACCATTTCACTGGGACAGGGCCCTCGTGCTGGGCCTGGGTCAGACTGGTTACTCCTGTGTGCAGTACCTGGACGCACAGGGTGTCTCAGTCACCGTCATGGACAGCCGGGAAAAGCCGCCTTATCTCGAACACCTCTCCCGGGAGTTTCCCCACGTTGAACTTCATGCTGGATCTTTCGATAGGGAAATTGCTGCACAGACTGAAGTTTTGGTGATGAGTCCCGGGGTTTCGCTGCGCGAACCCGCCCTGCGGGAGGCGATTGACTCTGGAGTTGAAGTCATCGGTGATATCGAGTTGTTTGCTCGAGCAAGTAAATCGCCGGTTATTGCCGTGACCGGGTCGAACGGTAAAAGCACGGTAACAACACTTGTCAGCCGGTTACTGGAAGCGGCGGGGTTAAGGGTTCTGACTGGAGGGAATATTGGTCGACCCGCCCTGGAGTTACTCAGTGAGCCGGCACCGGATTATTACGTCCTTGAGCTNTCCAGTTTCCAGCTTGAGACCACCGTGAGCCTGACTGCAGAGGTAGCAGCAATACTGAATATCTCGCCGGATCACATGGATCGCTACGAAGATCTCGCCGAATACACCGCTGCCAAGGCTCGAATCGCCAGGGGCGCAAGGGTGCTTGTGACCGAGCGCAATGGGATTGTGCTGGACCAGGACACAATCGAAAGTACCCAAAGCCAGGTCACCTTCGGACTAGATCTCCCAGAAGCCAAAACTGATTATGGTGTGCTTTCTCAGGGAGAAAGTGAATGGCTTGTTCGTGGAAGGAAACAGCTTCTTTTNGCATCTGAACTGTCANTCCCTGGTCGACATAATGTGGCGAATGCGCTCGCCGCGTTGGCCGTAGCCGAATCCGTCAGTGGGCCAACACACGCGCGTGGGGTGGAGGCCGTCCGGATCTTCAAGGGTCTGCGGCACCGCTGCGAAGTGATTCTTGAGCGCAGTGGTGTGTTGTGGGTCAATGATTCAAAGGGAACCAATCCTGCAGCGACAGTCGCCGCTCTCCAGGGTATGGATCGGCCGGTAGTTTTGATTGCTGGCGGGCAGTCTAAAGGAGCTGACTTCTCGATCCTGGCCCAGGCCGTGAGGCGATATGCCCGGCAGGTTGTTTTGATCGGTGAGGATCGTACCAGGATCGCTGATACCCTGGGTCAGAGCGTGCCGATGACACTAGCGGACAGTCTTCAGGGTGCTGTATCNCTGGCTGCTGCCTGGGCCCAGTCCGGTGATGTTGTGCTGTTTTCTCCGGCTTGCGCCAGCTTCGACATGTTTGAGGATTACGCAGACCGCGGCGATAAGTTCTGCCGCTTGGTGACGGAGAGATTACAGTGAGCGTAGGCGACTCCCTCGTCCGGACCCTCGTCGATTACCCGGCAGGTATGGATAGCGTACTGGTTGTCTCCGTACTGAGCCTCCTTGGCTTCAGTGCCGTGATGGTTTTCTCAGCCACGCTTGGCACTCATGGTTCCGGGTCGAGTGTGCTGCCACTGGTGAAGCATCTGTTCAGCATCGGACTTGGCCTCTCGGTTGCACTATTGGTGTCCCTGGTCGATGTCGCTGTGTGGCAGAAACTTAGCCGTATCCTGATGCCTTTGGGAATGCTGTTACTGCTGTTGTTACTGGTGCCAGGTATCGGAAGGGAAGTCAATGGTAGTACACGATGGTTTCCAGTCGGCCCGCTGCAGTTTCAGCCATCGGAAGTAGTCAAGGTGTTCGTGGTCCTGTACCTGGCCAATCACTGTGCGAACAGGTCAGGGGAACTCGGCCTGTTCAGGGCAGGGATAGTCGAGCCGCTGTTCGTTTTTACCGGTGTGGCGACGCTTCTGCTCCTGGAGCCTGACTACGGCTGTACGGCGGTCATCCTCATAACAGTACTGGGCATGCTGTTTCTGGCCGGGACGAGGTTGGTGTACATCGGTGGCGCCATGCTTACTGGATTGCTNGCGCTTGGCGTTCTGGTTCTCGTCTCCCCTTATCGTCTCCAGCGTGTCGTCAGTTTTCTGGATCCATGGGCAGATCCCTATGGCTCGGGTTACCAGCTGGTCCAGGCTCTGATCGCGCTGGGCAGTGGTGAATGGTTTGGCGTTGGCCTCGGTGCCAGCGTGCAGAAGTTGTTTTACCTGCCGGAGGCCAGTAACGATTTTCTGGTTGCGGTAATCGGTGAGGAGTTGGGACTCGTTGGAATCACGGTTCTGATGGCGCTCTATGCGGTTGTTCTATGGCGTGCGTTTCGGATCGCAGATCGTGTTGGTCGTTCTGGCGCGATGTTCGGGGCACGCGTGGCCCAGGGCATTGGTTTACTGCTGGCTGTGCAGGTCATCGTGAACTTCGCGGTCAACCTGGGAGTGGTGCCAACCAAAGGGCTGGCTCTGCCGATGATGAGTTATGGGGGTAGCAGTATGCTGGCCTGCTGTGTATCTATAGGGATATTACTGTCCATAGATCGCAGTGTTGCACGCGTGGCAGTTGAGCGTTGAAGACCGTGATGGTCATGGCCGGTGGAACCGGTGGGCACGTCTACCCGGCCCTGGCCGTGGCGAAATCGCTTCTTCGGCACGACATCAATGTAGTGTGGCTGGGTACCCGTACCGGACTCGAGGCGCGAGTGGTTCCTGCTGCCGGCATAGAAGTAGAGTGGATCGAGGTCAAGGGCGTGAGGGGAAGCGGATGGGTACGGAAACTGTGGCTACCTGTGATGTTGGGACGGGCCCTCTTCCAGGCCTATGCAGCCATCAGGCGGCNCCGGCCGGTGGCTCTGCTCGGCATGGGCGGATTCGTGGCAGGACCAGGCGGACTGGTTGCTTGGCTTATGCGTCTGCCAGTGCTGATTCACGAAGCGAACACCCGGGCCGGCCTAACCAACCGTGTTCTGGCGCCGCTGTCAAAATCGGTGATGTGTGGTTTTCCGGCAACCGTTGGACTCGGAGGTCGGGTTGAATGGACCGGAAATCCGGTTGGTGAAGAGTTTCTCGAATTTCCTCCTCCGGCCGACCATTATGGTCAGCACGCTGATGAGGTCCTACGTGTGCTGGTTATCGGTGGTAGCCAGGGTGCGAGGATCCTGAATCAGGTGCTGCCTCTGGCGATGGCCCAGTTGAGACCGGAGCAACGACCGAAACTGGTTCACCAGTGTGGGCGCGGTCGATCCGCTCCACTAGAGAGGCACTACCAGCAACTGAAAATGGAAGCGGAGGTGTCGGAGTTCATTGATGACATGGCGGCCGTGTACCGGCAGGCAGACCTCGTGATCTGTCGGGCCGGGGCGATGACGGTCGCTGAGATCTGTGCCGCCGGTCTTGCTGCACTGCTGGTACCGTATCCTTACGCTGCTGGTGATCACCAGAGAACCAATGCGAATTACCTGGCGTCCCGGGGCGCCGCCATCGCGCTCGATGAGTCGAATCTCTCCGCTCAGCATCTCGCCCAGACCGTGAGTGAATTACAGAACGACCGGGGACGACTGCTGTCAATTGGTGAAAATGCCCGGGCGCTTGCCCGTCTCGATGCCGCGCAAAGGGTGACGGCGCAGTGCCTGGAGGTCATTGGTGCGTGAGTTCGTCCAACAGATACACTTTGTCGGGATCGGAGGTGTGGGCATGAGCGGTATTGCATCGGTTCTGCTGGATCAGGGATACCGCGTTACCGGCTCTGACCTTGTGGTTGGCTCTCTTACCCGGCGGTTGGCAGAACGCGGCGCGGTGATTGATGTCGGTCATGATGCTCGACATATTGTCGGCGCAGATGTTGTTGTGGCCTCCACAGCAGTCTCAACCGAGAACGTTGAGGTTACCGCGGCGAGAAACGCCGGTATACCGGTGATTCCACGCGCAGAGATGCTCGGCGAACTGATGCGATTTCGCAGGGGCATCGCCGTTGCGGGTACGCACGGCAAGACCACCACCACCAGTCTCATTGCAAGTATTCTGGCCACAGCCGGGCTCGATCCGACCTTTCTGGTCGGCGGACTGGTCAACAGTGTCAGGGGGTANGCCCAGTTGGGAACCGGACAGTGGCTGATTGCTGAAGCAGATGAGAGCGATGCTTCTTTTTTGTGTCTGCAGCCCTACCTGGCCGTAGTGACGAATATTGACGCCGATCACCTGGAGAATTTTTCAGGGGATTTCGAAAAGCTCGTTGACGTTTTTGTCGAGTTTCTCCAGCGCCTGCCATTCTACGGTCTGGCAATTCTGTGCCTCGATGATCCAGTGGTTCGAAGACTTCGGGCCCGACTGAATAAGCCAGTAATCACTTACGGAACAGTTGTGGATGCCCAATATCGTGCGACGGACATTNGCCAGNATGGCCCACGCATGACCTTCAATGCGCATCTGCCCGGTGGTCACATACTGGCAGTTGATCTGGCTCTGGCGGGTGAACACAACGTCTT
Source organism: Pseudomonadota bacterium (assembly GCA_002718155.1). Lineage (GTDB taxonomy): Bacteria > Pseudomonadota > Gammaproteobacteria > Arenicellales > UBA868 > UBA9619. The sequence goes on along the minus strand of PBDS01000059.1, from coordinate 19,877 downwards.
GAATGCTCTGGCTGCGATCGCGATTGCCGACAAGGTAGGGGTTAGCCACCAGCCAATCAGGGACGGCCTGGCGGGTTTCGAGGGTATTGGCCGTCGCTTTGAGATCCTGGGTGAGGTTGCAGTCCAAGGTGGGTCGGCCGTATTGGTGGACGACTACGCACATCATCCACGAGAGATCCAGGCCACTCTAGAGGCGGCTCGGGGATGTTGGCCTGACCGGCGCCGGGTGGTGGTATTTCAGCCGCATCGCTATACCAGAACGCGGGATCTATTTGACCAGTTTGCTGATTTGCTGGCAGCCGAGGCCTGTCTGATCGTCGCTGAGGTGTACCCGGCTGGTGAGGTGCCGCTCGACGGGGCTGACGGCAGGTCATTGTGTCAGGCGATTCGCAGTCGCGGAGGCAGGGATCCTGTCTTTATGGATGATGTAAGGGATCTTGCGGTCCGGCTCGACGAGGTCGTGCAACCGGGCGATGTCGTATTGACGCTGGGCGCAGGTGATATTGGTCGCGTGGTACGCGAATCCCTGACATTCAATCGATCCGTACCTGAGGATGCCCAAGGGTGACACTGGAAGCGATCATGCAATTAGCCACCATCTTCCCGGGCGTTCGAGGGGAAATCCGTCAGGACGAGCCCATGGCGCAACATACCAGCTGGCGTGTCGGGGGTGCTGCTGGTTACTACTTCAAGCCGCAGGATCGCGAGGACCTGTCGCTGTTTCTGAGTGTTTTGCCTCGTGCAACGCCGCTGCTCTGGGTGGGTCATGGTAGCAATCTTTTGGTCAGGGACGGTGGTTTTCCGGGTGCCGTGGTGTGCTGCCATGGGCAACTCTCGGATCTGGAGAAAGTGGCCGGACACCGCCTGTATGCCGAGGCCGGTGTCTCCTGTGCAAAGGTCGCCCGTTTCAGCACCCGGGCAGGGCTTCAAGGTGCAGAATTCCTGGCGGGTATTCCCGGAACGATCGGTGGTGCCCTGGCGATGAACGCCGGTGCTTTTGGTGGAGAGATCTGGGATATCGTCAGCAGCGTCGAGCTAATCGATCGTGACGGACAGGTCCATGGCCGTAGCGCAGCGCACTTTGAGCCAGGCTATCGTGCCGTTGATCTGCCTGTCGGGCACTGGTTTCTCAGCGCGACGCTTGGACTTGCGACAGGGAACGCAGAATACGGCCGCGGTCGTATCCGCTCTCTACTCGTCGAACGAGCTGATAGGCAACCGGTTCGGGGTGCGAGTGCCGGCTCAGTATTTCGCAACCCGATTGGCGATTACGCAGCCCGTTTGATTGATAAGGCTGGCCTTAAAGGATTGCGCAGGGGTGACGCCGAGGTTTCCCTTCAGCACGCCAATTTCATTGTCAACTGTGGCCATGCAAGTGCCAGTGATATTGAGGCACTGATCAGCCAGGTACAGTCTCGGGTAAAGGAGCAATTTGGTGTTCTGCTGGAGCCAGAAGTCAGGATCGTGGGAGAGCGATCGTGAAACACAGACAAAATACTGTTCAGATTCCATCACCGATACTGACTCAGGTCAGTGGGCTGGCTCCTGCCCCCGGCTCTGCCCTGCGGGTACTGCGAAGTCCCGCCGGGATCCTCGCATTGGTCCTGTTACTCACCATCACAGGCGTGATGCTGGCTGACGAGATTCTGCGTCCCGGCCGTTTCACTATCGAACGGGTGACAATCAGCAATCTGCTCAAACGAGTTGATGGGCCGATAATAGAACGTACGGTCTGGCAGAACCTGGAGGGCAATTATTTCACTGTCGACCTGTCCAAGATCGAAAGCCACCTGGTACGGCTCCCTGGTGTTTACCGAGCAGCGGTTCGAAGAGTCTGGCCGGATAGCCTAGCCGTATCGATTACGGAATCCAATGCGATCGCCAGATGGCACTCTTTTACTAACCAAGCGATCGCTAAGCCTGAATTCGTAAATCTGCCACCCGGTACTGGGCTCTCGTTGCAGCCACTTCTGACCAGTGACATTGCCGATCGCCCGAAGGTGATTGAGGCCTACCTTGAGCTGACAAGGATTCTGGGTCCCATTGACCTCGAACCGTCGGCTGTGTCAATGAACTCTGCCGGAGACTTCAGGCTGGCTGTGGCATCTAAAACCGATCANGCTCCTAGCGAATTTGAAATCGTCATTGGTCGCGAGGACCCACTGAAGAGAGTCGGCCGCTTTGCAGCGGCGTTCGATCTCGCTCTACGGGATCGATCGTCGGACATTGAACGGGTGGATCTGCGCTACACGAGCGGCTTCGCAGTGCTGTGGAAAGGGATGGCGGATTCATCGATGCAGTTGGCGGATAGCAGGCCATACGGGAACTGACGGCAAACTAGATGGCCAAAAAACACGAAGAAAAAATCATTGTCGGGCTGGATATCGGCACTTCAAAGGTGATGGCCGTGGTCGGAAATATCAACAATGACGGTGAGTTGGAGATCATCGGAATCGGTCAGCACATCTCCCGGGGTCTCCGCAAAGGAGTGGTAGCCGACATTGAATCAACCGTGCATTCCATCCAGTGTGCAGTAGAGGAAGCCGAACTTACCGCTGACTGCCAGATCAACTCAGTATTCGCCGGGATTGCTGGTTCTCACATCAGATCCATGAATTCCCATGGTGTGGTCGCAATACGGGACAGGGAGGTCGGCCACGATGACGTGGAGCGTGTCATAGAGGCCGCCCGTGCACAGGCAATTCCTGACGATCAGCGGGTTCTCCACATTCTGCCTCAGGACTTTATCATTGACGGACAAGANGGCGTCCGTGAACCGATCGCCATGAGCGGCGTGCGGTTGGAAGCAAAAGTACACATCGTTACCGCAGCACTCAGTGCCGCCCAGAATATTGATAAGTGCGTACGTCGTTGCGGCCTGGCTGTTGACGATCTGATTCTCGAACAACTCGCATCGAGTTACGCTGTTCTGGACGACGACGAGAAGGACCTGGGTGTCTGTCTGGTTGATATCGGTGGTGGCACCACAGATATCGCGATCTTCACTGAGGGCGCAATCCGTCACACAGCAGTTCTGCCGGTTGCCGGAGATCAGGTAACCAATGACATTGCGGTTGCGCTGCGAACACCAACCCAGGCAGCCGAAGAACTCAAGAAGAAATTCGGCTATGCGCTGGTCGGCTTGGCTCCGGAGGGCGAGTCGATTGACGCTCCGAGTGTGGGTGACCGTGCGCCCAGGAAGCTCGCACTGTCCAGTCTTGTAGATGTTGTTGAACCCCGTATCGAAGAGTTGTTCATGCTGGTGCAGGCNGAACTGAGGCGCAGCGGATATGCGGAGCTTCTTGGTGCAGGTATTGTTCTCACTGGGGGAAGTTCCAAGATGGAAGGTATGGAAGACCTGGGCGAAGAGGTGTTCCAGCTACCCGTTCGATTGGGTATCCCACAGTATGCTGGCCCGCTGAGCGAGGTGGTGCGCAACCCGATCTGCTCAACTGGCATGGGGTTGCTCATTTTTGGGCATCAACACCGAAGCGAATCTGCCAGTCCAAAAAAACGACCGGTGTGGCCTGAAAANCAGCTGCAGCGGCTGAAGATCTGGTTTAGACACCATTTCACCGAAGAATGAACAGCGCTACTGTCAAAAGCGCACACGGTGGGCAGCCTGTCATGGCGCCTGTCTCGGATTACTACAGTGAATTTCTTTCTTTTTAACCTGGCAATAGGAGCTCAATCATGTTCGAACTGATGGAAACTTCCGGTCAACAGGCTGTGATCAAGGTGCTTGGCATTGGCGGTGGGGGTGGCAATGCTGTTGACCACATGCTTTCTGCCAATCTCGAGGGTGTTGAGTTCATTAATGCGAACACAGATTCCCAGGCCCTGCGGCGATCAGGTGTGTCGAAGATTCTACAGTTGGGCGAAAACCTGACCAAGGGACTGGGAGCTGGGACCAACCCGGACGTCGGGCGGCAGGCAGCCAGCGAAGATCGCGACAAGATCGCCGAAGTGCTCGATGGCACTGATATGCTATTTCTCACGGCAGGCATGGGTGGGGGCACGGGAACGGGTGCAGCACCGGTTGTCGCGCAACTTGCCAGGGAGAAAGGAATACTGACTGTCGCAGTGGTGACGAGACCTTTCAAATTCGAAGGCGGTCGAAGAATTGAAGCGGCCAACCAGGGTATCAAGGAACTCAGTGAACTGGTCGACTCTCTCATCATCATACCCAATGAAAGGATCCTGGAAGTCATGGGTGGGCAGGTCACTTTGTTGGACGCTTTCGGTAAAGCCAATGAAGTACTGTTCAATGCTGTTCAAGGCATTTCCGAACTGATTACGCGCCCTGGTTTGATCAATGTTGACTTTGCGGACGTCCGAACGGTGATGATGGAGATGGGTATGGNGATGATGGGGTCGGCCACCGCAATGGGAGCAGATCGTGCCATCGAGGCCGTACACGGCGCGGTGTCGAGTCCGTTACTGGAAGACGTGGATATCTTTGGAGCCAGAGGCCTATTGGTCAATGTGTCNGCNGGGCCNGACATGACTCTGGATGAGTTCGCCCACATAGGCGATGTGGTNAGTAACTTCGCGTCGGAAGACGCGACGGTAGTCATTGGCACGGTCCTTGATCCCGCTATGGAAGGGAATCTGAGGGTCACGATGGTTGCTACCGGAATCGGCAACTCCGTTTCCGCACCTGATTTTCGATTAGTCAAGGNTACNGANNAGGAGGAAACACCCCAGGACCTTACGGTCGACGACTACGATACACCGACTGTCATTCGGCGACGGNCTCGGAGCGACGCTGTTTCCGAGGGCAACACTGCAGTCGATATGGATTATCTTGATATTCCCGCGTTTCTGCGCCGTCAGGCNGGNTAAAGGCNTGATCTGGGTCAGGAATCGAGGATTTGGGTTAAATTGAGGACAAATATGCAGAAAAAGTGGTAATAATCTTTCAAAAATACTACACAATACTGGTCATCTAATGTAGTATCGGGTGTGGTCAGGTACCTGGCCTGAACCAGAACAATAACAAGGAATATGCGGTCGAATGGCCAAGCAGATCACGCTCAAAAATGTCATCCGGGCCACCGGAGTGGGGCTTCATACCGGTGATAAGGTCTACCTGACCCTGCGTCCGGCACCGGCCAATACCGGTATCGTCTTTCGTCGGGTNGACCTTGATCCCGTGGTGGAACTGAAAGCGTCACCCGACCGTGTCGGTGACACGCGGTTATCGACGACGCTGGACTGCGACGGTACCCGGGTATCCACAGTTGAACACTTGATGTCGGCATTTGCCGGCCTGGGAATTGACAACGCCTGGGTGGACTTGACCGCCGGTGAAGTACCGATCATGGATGGCAGCGCCGGCCCTTTCGTTTTCCTGATCCAGTCGGCGGGTTTGCAGGAACAGAATGCCCCAAAGCAGTTCATTCGCATCCTGCAGTCAATTGAAGTACAGGACGGTGACAAGTGGGTGCGGTTCGAACCACACAATGGGTTTAAGGTCACTTTCAGTATCGATTTCAACCATCCGATTCTGCAGTCATCGACCCAGAGCGCTAGCATTGACGTTTCGACCACAGCGTTTATCAAAGAGATCAGTCGTGCGCGCACCTTTGGATTCCTGCAGGATGTTGAAGCACTCCAGGATGCGGGGCTTGCCCGTGGCGGTAGCCTGGATAACGCGATCGTAATGGACGCCTACCACATTCTCAATGACGAAGGTCTTCGTTACGGCGATGAATTCGTCAGGCACAAGATCCTTGATGCCATTGGAGATCTCTACCTGCTGGGATACCCGCTGATCGGTGCATTCACTGCACACAAGTCGGGCCACTCACTTAATAACCGCCTGCTTCATTTGTTGCAGGAGCGCCCGAGCGCCTGGGAGCTGGCGTCATTCGACGATGACGACCCTGCCCCCGTTAGTTTCGGCAGGCCCGTCGTCTCGCAATAAATCCAGGCTGGTAGCCCCGTACTAACCGGGGTGTTCCGCTTCCAAGTTGTCCTTTAGTTCGCCCTATCTAGCGACAGTGGAACGACACTCTGCGCCAGGCTCGAAATACTCCGCAGAACTGCTGCTGCCTGTCGAAAGAGAATCACATAAAGTCTANTTTTGTGGTAGCGTCGCACGGTACGATAGAGGCTTAACAGGGGTCGTCTGGGCGTTANCCCGATCACTGTAGGATCAGGCGGGTATGGAATTCTCCCTTTCAGTTGAACAAAAGATGCTGATCGACAGTGCCCGGCACTTTACCGAGCAGGTGCTTTATCCCAGCGAGGACGAGGTCGAGGCTAGCGATCAAGTATCGCCAGAACTGAAGGCGTGGGTCGTCGATAAAGCCATAGAGCACGGCTTTTACGCAGCCAATATGCCTGAAGAACTCGGTGGTGGGGGTCTGGACACGGTATCACTGACGTTATTTGAAAGGGAACTGGGTCGGGCTAACTTCGCACTGCAGTACCTGGTCGGGCGGCCAAGCAATATCCTGCAGGCCTGTACGGGTGAGCAGCGGGAGCGTTATCTTCTGCCTTGTATTCGAGGCGAGAAAATAGACTGTCTCGCGATGACGGAACCTGCTGCTGGCTCTGACCTGCGCTCCATGATCTGCCGGGCTGACGTCGATGGTAATGAATATGTNATCAATGGTACGAAACACTTTATCAGTCACGCCGACATAGCCGATTTCGTTATCTTGTTTGCTGCGACCGGAGAAGAGGCTACCAGTCGTGGTGTGAAAAAGTTGATCAGTGCATTTCTGGTCGACAAGGGAACCACGGGCTTCACCGTCAGACCTGGATATCACAGTGTTTCNCACCGCGGTTATCACAACAGCATTCTTGANTTCGACCACTGTCGGGTACCGGCATCGCAGATGCTTGGGGAGAAGGACCAGGGATTTCAGGTTGCGAATGACTGGCTGGGCGCAACCCGTCTCCAAGTTGCCGCAATGTGTCTGGGGCGGGCACACCGCGCGCTGGAATTGGCGAACCAGTGGGCTGCGCAGAGGCAGCAGTTCGGCCAACCAGTGGGTCGCTTTCAAGGCGTAGGGTTCAAGCTGGCGGACATGAAAATGCGCCTGGAAGCTGCTGAGCTCCTGACTTTGCAGGCTGCCTGGAAGACCGATCAAGGAACGGCTACTGACACCGATTACGCGATGGCCAAGCTTTACAGCACTGAGATGCTGGCCTTCGTTGCTGATGAGGCNATTCAAATTCATGGCGGGATGGGGCTAATGGCCGACCTGCCGCTGGAGCGGATCTGGCGTGATGCGCGAGTTGAACGTATCTGGGAAGGCACCAGCGAGATTCAGCGGCACATTATTTCCAGGGACATTCTGCGCCCGCACTGGACCTGACCCTTAAGCGGTTCCTGGAGCAGACCTTTGGATCTGGAACGTCTGTTTCGCCCCAAGACCGTCGCTGTTTTCGGGGGCCGGGAGGCGGCCGAGGTCATCCGGCAATCCACACAACTGGGTTTCGAGGGTGAGATATGGCCGGTTCATCCCCGCCATGATGAAGTTGCCGGGCATCGTTGTTATCGGGATGTCAGTGAATTGCCTGCGGCACCGGATGCGAGTTTCGTTGGGGTGAACCGCCGCATGACCATTGAAGTCGTCCGTGCCTTGCGTGATGCCGGTGCTGGCGGTGCCGTCTGTTACGCGTCGGGCTTCAGCGAGAGTGACGACGGTATCGAATTGCAGATGGCACTGGTTGAAGCAGCTGGCCAGATGCCGGTGCTGGGTCCGAACTGCTACGGCATGATTAACTACCTCGATGGTGCACTGCTTTGGCCAGACCAGCATGGTGGCAAGCGGGTAGCACGCGGGGTCGCTCTGTTTGCCCAGAGCAGTAATATAGTACTTAACCTGACCATGCAGGCCCGCGGACTACCGATCGCCTACGTTCTGGCACTGGGCAATCAGGCCCAGACCGGTATGGCAGAAGCCATTGGGGCTGTTTTGAATGATGAGCGAGTCACGGCTGTTGGTCTGCACATTGAGGGCTTTCGTGATATCCCGGCCCTCGAGCAGGTTGTCCGCCAGGCAAATGACAGGAATCTACCTCTGGTCGCAATCAAGGCAGGCCGCAGTGAACGGGGTGCCACGTTGGCGTTGTCGCATACGGCTTCTCTGGCCGGCGCCGACCGGGTTGCCGGGGCGTTGCTGGACAGGCTTGGGATTGCTCGACTGCATTCCCTGCAAAGCCTGATTGAGACGCTCAAGATACTGCACGTCCACGGACCGTTGGCGGGCTCAGGCATCAGCTCGATGAGTTGCTCTGGAGGTGAGGCGATGTTGATGGCAGATGCTGCCGAAAATCGCCAGGTATGCTTTCCGGACCTTTCACCGGCGCAGCATCAGATGGTGGCGGACACACTGACAGATCTGACCACGGTGTCGAACCCGCTTGATTACCATACGTTCAATTGGAATGATGAGGAGAAGCTCTATAGAACGTACTGTGCGATGCTGGGTTGTGGCTTCGATTTGTCGATCCTGGTCCTTGATTTTCCAAGGAGGGATCGTTGTCACTGGGACACCTGGCACCCCGCCGTCAATGCGATTACCCGAGCGGCACGGGATACTGGCCAACCCGGAGCGGTGCTCGCCAGTCTGCCCGAGAATCTGCCTGAACCGGTCGCTGAGACTTTCATCGACAATGGGATCGTACCGTTGTGCGGTATGGGGCATGCTCTGGACGCAGTTGAAGCCGCTGCCACGATAGGTCGTGCTAGGACCCGCCTCCCGAAGGAACGACTGCCCGGTCCTCAGCCACTGGTAGTGGGCACGCTACGGTCCCTGGATGAATGGCAGGGCAAGCAGATTCTGGCTGAACAGGGAATCCCTGTGCCGGCCGGTCGTCTGGTTCGGAACGCCGATCAAGCAGTTAGCGCCGCACAGGAGATCGGTTTTCCAGTGGTCCTCAAAGTCTGCAACCCTGGTGTGGCGCACAAAAGTGAGAGCGGTGGGGTTGTGTTGAGCCTTGACAACGAACAGGCCCTGCGTCTGGCCGCTGAACAGTTGGCCGTACAGCAGGGTGGTCTGATCGTGGAACGTATGATCAGCGACGGTATAGCCGAACTCATCATCGGCTTTGAACAGGATCCCCAGATCGGTCCCTGTTTGTTGCTTGGAGCAGGTGGCGTTCAGGTCGAACTGGTCCAGGACTGCGAGGTCGTGCTGCTGCCCGCCGGCCAGGATCTATTTCGTAATGCCCTGGAACGTTTGAATGTCGCAACGGTGCTCAGAGGATACCGCGGCTCGATCCCGGGAGATATCGATGCGGTTCTGAATGTGCTGAGCCGGGTGTCCGAATTTGTCTTGTCGGACGTTGGGGCAATCGCCGAGCTGGAGATCAATCCGCTCATCGTGCGGCCGGCAGGCCGGGGCGTTGTCGCCGCGGACGTCTTGCTCTGTCAAGTGGAGAACCGCCACGCTTGAGTGAGTTATCGACCGGTGGCTGCAAAAAGGTGCACCAGTTGTGCTGTTAGAGCTGGCGGTGTCCCTGGGACCCGCTGCGCCGGCGTAGCCGGTATTTTATTTTTCAGATAGGAGGAAACCCTGACATGGAGTCACCTATTCATATAGAAAGACGCGAGGCTGTGCTTGAAGTGACGTTGAACCGGCCAAAGGCCAATGCCATTGATGTTGCGACCAGCCGCATCATGGGCGATACGTTTGCAGCTTTTCGCGATGATCCAGACCTGCGGGTTGCGATCATCACCGGTGCCGGAGAACGGTTTTTCTGTCCCGGCTGGGACCTCAAAGCAGCTGCTGAAGGCGAGGCGGTCGACAGCGATTACGGCGTGGGGGGGTTCGGTGGCCTGCAGGAACTACCGGACCTGAACAAGCCGGTCATTGCTGCGGTCAACGGAATCTGCTGCGGAGGCGGGCTGGAACTGGCGATGTCTGCAGATATCATACTGGCTGCCGATCATGCGACATTCGCCTTTCCCGAGATCTCTTCGGGTACGATCGCTGATGCTGCGACGTTGAAGCTACCGAAGCGTATTCCCTACCACATTGCCATGGAAATGCTGTTTACAGGTCGATGGCTGGATGCGGCCGAAGCGCACCGTTGGGGATTGATTAACCACGTCATACCAGCGACTGACCTGATGTCCCGTGCCCGGACAATGGGCGAGGCATTGGCGGAAGGGCCACCGCTGGTATTTGCCGCAATCAAGGAGGTGGCGAGAGCGGCCGAAAGCATGAACTTCCAAGATGCCTTGGGGTGCATCACGGGCCGGCAGTTTCCAACAGTGGACCGGTTGTATGGCAGCGAAGATCAGATCGAGGGAGCTCTGGCGTTTACCGAAAAGCGCAAACCCGTTTGGCGGGGTCGTTGATTCCACGTTTTCCAGAGGATACTGGCTGTACCGTTGGCTGAAGATTGTCCAGCCGGCAGGTTACGGTGGCCAGTTTTTACGATTCCCCGTGTCGACTGATGCGTAGCAACACGTTTCGCAGACCCGTCGTCTTGACCGAGCAGGCACTCTGTGCAAGTGCACGGCTCGAAGATGAGTCTAACGGGCGGGGCGGTCGATTGACCGGCAGCGGAACCCGGTCAGGACTTTGTGGTCTGACCTTAACACTGATCCGGTTGATTCCGGGGTTGGTGATCTTCAGATGCTTTAGGATTGAATGCTTCTGCTGTGTCAGCAGATGGCCCCAGACCGGCGTGTCGGCCAGAACAAAGAGCTCACTGCCCTCAAGTGCAATGCTGGTATGTGATGCGATCTCGCTGCCAACAGCTTCTGCCCAGGGTCCGGTAATCTCGTCCAGAGACTCTGCAGCGTCTGACCCCGCAGCGGGGATCTGGCCGATGAGCGCGCCCAATCGTCTGAAGGTCGACTCGCTCATGATAAAATCTTCTACATTGGATGCCTCAAAGGTATCAGTTTAACCGCAGCCGGAATCCGTTAACAGGTGTTGTTTACGCAACTTGTTTCCAGACTATCGGAACACTTCACTCGAGCCTTTGTCGATGATGTTTAGCAATGTAGCCACCAAGGTCTTTGGCAGTCGCAATCAGAGGATGCTCAAGCGTATGGGGCGTTCGGTTGGTGAAATCAACGCTTTTGAGCAGGCGATGAGTGCTTTGGGAGATGATCAGCTGGCAGCCAAGACCGAAGAGTTCCGCCAGCGAGCAGTAGCCGGAGAGACCCCCGAAGCTCTGATGGCCGAGGTCTTTGCCGTTGTCCGGGAGACTGCTAAAAGGGTGCTCGATATGCGGCATTTCGATGTGCAGCTGGTCGGCGGCATGGTCTTGTATGACGGCAAGATCGCAGAGATGCGGACCGGCGAAGGCAAGACGTTGGTTGCAACGTTGCCGGCGTATCTGACCGCGGTGTACGGCCAGACAGTTCATGTGGTGACTGTCAATGATTACCTGGCTGCGCGGGATGCCGAGTGGATGGGTAAGATCTATCGTTTTCTGGGGCTGACTGTCGGCGTGATTGTCTCTGGGCAGGATCCGGCGGCGAAGCGCGAAGCCTATGCTTGTGACATCGTCTACGGTACAAATAACGAGTACGGATTCGACTATCTGCGCGACAACATGGCCTTCGCTGCCGAGGATCGGGTCCAGCGGGCGCTGGATTTTGCGATCGTCGATGAAGTGGACTCTATTCTGATCGATGAGGCGAGAACACCGCTGATCATCTCCGGGCCGTCCGAGGACAGTACCGACCTGTATGTCAAGATCAACAAGGTCATTCCGAGGCTCGAACGTCAGCACGAAGAAGACGGACCGGGGGACTTCTCGGTTGACGAGAAAAACCGGCAGGTTTTTCTGAGCGAGCAGGGCCACGAAAACGCCGAGGCACTGCTGGTTGAGGCGGGGCTTCTGGATGCAGACTCCAGCCTCTATGATGTCGGCAACATCTCTTTAGTCCACCACCTGTACGCGGGTTTGCGGGCCCACTCGCTGTTCCAGCGTGATGTCGATTACATCGTCCGTGATCGCCAGATCGTCATCATCGATGAATTTACCGGCCGCATGATGCCGGGTAGAAGATGGTCCGAAGGTCTGCACCAGGCAGTCGAAGCCAAGGAAGGCGTGCCGATACAGCAGGAGAATCAGACGCTGGCGGCGATCACGTTTCAGAATCTGTTTCGGCTGTATGGAAAACTTTCGGGCATGACTGGTACAGCCGACACCGAGGCGGTTGAATTCCAGCAGATCTACGAACTGGAGGTCGTGGTGATTCCCCCCAACATGGAGATGATCCGGGACGATCTACCCGACCTGGTCTACCGCACGCAGGAGGAAAAATTCAACGCTATTCTGGACGGAATCAAGGACTGTCGCGAGGCCAAGCAGCCGGTTCTGGTTGGCACAGCATCGATCGAATCTTCAGAGTATGTTGCCGGGCTTCTGGAAAAAGAGAAGATCGAGCACGCGGTGCTGAACGCCAAGCACCACGAGAGTGAGGCCAAGATCATCGCCCAGGCTGGACAGCCTGGTGCGGTCACAATCGCCACCAATATGGCGGGTCGCGGTACAGACATTGTGCTGGGCGGTAATCTGGACCTGGAACTGACGGAACTCGGTAAGGCGCCAGAGGTAGAGCAAGCCAAGGCCCGGGAAGACTGGCAAAAACGCCATGACCAGGTCGTTGCTGCTGGAGGCCTGCATGTGCTTGGAACCGAGCGAAACGAATCGCGACGGGTCGATAACCAGTTGCGTGGGCGTGGCGGTCGGCAGGGAGATCCCGGATCGAGCCGGTTTTTTCTGTCGATGGAGGACAACCTGATGCGTATCTTTGGCTCGGAACGGGTTGCCGGGCTGATGGAGAAGCTGGGCATGGAAGACGGTGAAGCTATAGAACATAGCTGGGTCACGCGCGCAATCGAGAACTCTCAAAAAAAGGTCGAGGGTCGAAACTTCGATATTCGTAAGCAGTTACTGGAGTACGACGACGTGGCCAACGAACAGCGTAAGGTCATCTACGAGCAGCGTAATCGCCTGATGGAAGTCGATGATATCTCGGAGACGGTCGACATGGCGCGTAGTGAAGTGGTCAACGAGGTGATAGACGTTCACGTGCCTCCCGAGAGTCTTGAAGAACAGTGGGACATCAAAGGGCTGGAAAGTGACCTTCAGACAAACTTCGGCCTGTCCATGCCGGTGACCGAGTGGCTTGATAAGGACAACGATCTGCATGAAGAGTCCCTTCGCCGGCGAGTCGCAGACGAGATCAGCACGGCCTATAACCAGAAGGGGGACTCGGTCGGAGAACCGGTCATGCGTCACCTGGAAAAAGCGGTCATGCTTCGTGTTCTGGACGAGCAATGGAAGGAGCACCTTGCCCAGATGGACCATTTGCGTCAGGGGATCGGGCTGCGAGGCTACGCCCAGAAAAACCCGAAGCAGGAGTACAAGCGGGAAGCCTTCGAGATGTTCACCGATGTCCTGAACCGTGTGAAGCACGAAACGATCTCGATTCTTTCCAAGGTGCAGATCCAGACCGAGGCGGAGGTGGAGCAGCTGGAGGTGCAACGGCGTGAGCAGGATAGCAGAGCACGGGAATACCTCCACCCGGACGCGGCCCTGGAACAGCCACAGCCGGGGACAGATGTACCGGCCCAAGCCGCCGCCGGTCTAGCAGGCTCCGGCACCCTGCCTGATGCAGCGGCGGACCAGGCTGTGCAGCCGTTTGTCCGCAGCCAGCCAAAGGTGGGACGTAATGCCCCGTGTCCCTGCGGCTCCGGGAAGAAGTACAAGCACTGTCACGGAAAGCTCTGACGCCAGACGTCGTCGGGATGGCAGAAGGATAACGTGCCAAAAGTGACCAGATCGCGGTTTGCTCCCGCGCGCTTTCCCCGCATGCCTGCGGTTGAGGGTGTTCGCCTGGCTGTGTACTCGGCAGGTATCAAGTACCGGGGTCGACCTGACATACTGCTGGCTGCACTGGATTCGGGTACCACTGTTGCGGGATCGTTTACGCGCTCGAGTACCGCTTCTGCACCGGTATCCTGGTGCCGGAAACAGGTGCCCCGAGGGCGAGTACGGGCCCTGCTGGTCAACAGCGGCAATGCAAATGCATTTACCGGAGCGCAGGGCATTCAGGTTGTCAGGTGGGCGGCTGGGGCTGTCGCTCAGAGGCTGGCATGCCGTCCGTCGGACGTGTTGATCGCCTCAACAGGAGTCATTGGTGAACCGTTGCCGATCGACCGCATAGATGCTGCGCTGCCAAAGCTTGTCGATCGTCTGGGGCGCGACGGATGGCCGGAAGCGGCCCGGGCGATCACCACAACCGATACTTTTTCGAAGGGAGTTTCCCGTGTCTGCCAGATCGCAGGCCAGAGGGTGACTCTCTCAGGGATCGCCAAGGGGTCCGGTATGATCGCCCCGGATATGGCGACCATGCTGGTCTTTGTGTTTACGGATGCCAGGATTTCAGCCGACATCCTCCAATCGTTACACGATGCTGCTGTAGGCCAGTCATTTAACTGTATTACCGTAGACAGTGACACCTCGACCAGCGACAGTGTCGTACTGGCGGCCACCGGCAAGGCGATGAACCAGCGACCCTCGAGGGCTTCCGATCCAATTCTGAAGGATTTTAGGAAGGCGCTGCTCTCGCTTTACGTCGATTTGGCGACTCAGGTTGTTAAGGACGGCGAAGGTGCGAGCAAGTTTATTACGGTGGATGTCTCTGGTGCCAGTTCGCGTACAGCGGCACGCGCAGTCGGGTTGGCCATCGCAAATTCTCCGTTGGTCAAGACAGCGATGGCCGGCGAAGACGCTAACTGGGGGCGTATCGTGATGGCTGTTGGCAAGTCCGGAGCCCGTGTAGATCAGAGTTTACTGAGCGTGTCTATCGGCGGCGTAATGATTGCCCGGGCTGGAGAACGGATCGAGAGCTTTGTCGAGTCCGATGTCGAACAGCACCTCAAGGGCACGGATATCCTGATCGCGGTTGACCTTGGGCTTGGTCGTGGCCGAGCTCGGATCTGGACCTGCGATCTGACGCACGAGTACATCAGGATCAACGCCGAGTACCGTAGCTGAGCAATTGGTCCTGTCGTTCAGGAATATGGTTACGATCAGGACCGGTCACCACCTGTCAAGGGTGAAGGCCAATTGGAATATTGCTAATCGTTAGGCGAGGACGCCGGTACCCTATGGGTGGGATGAGGCAGGCTGGATTCAGAGTGCTGGCTCCAGGTCAGCGATCGGACAAGCAGCATTTACTCTTACTGCTTGTTCTTATGAATGGAGTTCTTTGGCCAGCATCAGGTACCGGCCGTGTAGTGTATCGACCTGCTGATACAGTTCGGTGATCGAGCCATTATTCATCAGAAGGTCATCTGCCGATTGGCGTCTTGCCTGCGACGACGCCTGGGATCGGAAAATTGCACTGATCTGGCTGTGAGTCAGACTACTTCGGCTGCGAATCCATTGTCGGCGCCGCGCCTGCGTCGCTTCAATCACCAGCACACGGTCGAAACTGTCCTGTTGGTCGGTCTCTATCAGAAGGGGTATCGAGAACACGCCGTACGGAGTACTCATATGTGCTGCTGCATGGTTCATCCGTTTGCGGATCTCCGGATGAAGGATAGCCTCCAGTCGCCGGCGGGCATTGGGGTCTTTGAATACGATCTCTCTTAATGCCGGACGGTCAAGGCTACCGTCCGAAAGAATTACGCTGTCACCAAAATGCTTGGCGATACGATTGACCGCGGACTCTCCAGTTCGCGTGATTTCGCGGGATACTTCGTCTGCATCGAACACCGGCACACTCAGCTCACGAAAACGGTTTGTGACGGTGGTCTTACCCGAGCCGATGCCCCCAGTGAGTGCGACCTTCAACACGGTTTCAGAAGCTGATGGCGGCGAACTGCAGGTAAGTGGCCAGCAAGGCGTCGCCCCACAGAAGCACGATCCAGCCAGCCACGGCAAGGTAAGGTCCGAAGGGAAGAGGTTGCCGCGCTTCGCGTGGGGTCAACATGATCAGTGTGATTCCGATGACCGCACCGCATAGTGAGGCGAGCAGCAGAACCAGGGGTAACATCTGCCAGCCAAGCCAGGCGCCTAGTGCGGCCAGCAGTTTGAAGTCACCATAGCCGAAACCTTCGCGTCCGCTGATCATCCGGTACAGGTGAAAGATGATCCACAGCACCAGGTAACCGGAGACGGCTCCGATCACGGCAGATCCGATATCACAGAATCCCCCGGCCAGGTTGACCAGCAGTCCCAGCCACAATAATGGCAGGGTGATGACATCGGGGAGCAGCATATGGTCCAGGTCAACGAAACTGAGAACAATCAGTCCCCAGGTCAGAATGAGCGCAGCAGCAAGCTGCCAGTCCAGGCCCAGGACCCAGACGACCGTGATTGACAGCAGGGCCGTCAGAGCCTCCACCGCGGGATAGCGGAGTGAGATATGAGCATCACAGTGCGAGCATCTGCCCCGCAGCAGGACGTAACTCAGCAGCGGGATGTTTTCCCACCAGTGGATCGACTGCTTACAAGTGGGGCATCGTGAACCAGGCCGAACCAGACCCGGAGGCGGCTTTGGCGGATCGGCTACTGTGCCCGGCGTCCCCGCAGAAGTCTGCCACTGCCAGGCCAGTCGCGGCGGAAGGCGCAGAATTACGACGTTAAGAAAACTGCCGACGGCGAGTCCCAACACAGCGATCAGCAACAGCACAACAGCAGGGGTACCGTGCACAAGCGGAATCGCATCCACCTTGTTGCTGTAGGCGACCCAGACAGTCCGATGTCTTTTAGACGACCGAACCCATTTTAAAGATCGGCAGATACATGCCGACCACCAGGGTCCCGACGAGACCGCCCAGCACCACCATCATCATCGGTTCGATCAGTTTGCTCATGTTGTCGACCATCTCGCGAACTTCGCTCTCGTAGAAGTCGGCTGCCTTGCTGAGCATCTCCTCGATTGAGCCGGATTCTTCGCCGGTGTTGGTCATCTGGATCACCATCGTCGGGAAAAGGCCGGTATCCGCCATTGAAGCCGACAGAGAACGTCCGGTACTGACAGATTCTCGAATTTCCAGACAGGCGTCTTGGTAGACGCTGCTGCCGGTGGCACCTGATACCGACGTGAGCGCTTCAACCAGTGGCACACCCGAGCCAAACATGGTCGCCAGAGTGCGGGCATAACGGGAGATCGATGCCTTGCGGAGCAGATTACCAAAAAGCGGCATTCTGAGACTGAACCGGTCGACCGCTCGTTGAAATTTAGTCGAGCGCCGGTAGGACATGACGATAGTAACAATAACGATGGCTAGAACTGAGAATACAAACAACCAGTAGTCCTGAACGAAGCGGGAGGCAGCAACAATTCCAGCGGTGAGGGCCGGCAGGCTGGCGCCAAATCCTGTGAAAAGTGCCTCAAACTGGGGGACCACAAACAACAGTAACAAAGTGCTGACACCGATCCCGACCACCAGGACTGCTGCGGGATAGAACAGAGCTCCCTTGATCTTGGCCTTAATCTCCTCCAGGTTCTCCATGTAGTTGGCAATCTCTACCATAAGGTTGTCAAGGTTGCCAGAGCGTTCACCGACAGCCACCAGGTTGGTGTACAGGTTGTCGAACTGTCGAGGAAAACGAGCCAGCGCTTCACTCAGGGCAGTGCCCCCTTCGACGTCTGTACGGATTGCAGTGAAGATCTCGCGTATCTTCGGGTGATCGGTGCCGCCGGCGATAGCCCCATAGGAGGTCGCGATCGGAATCCCCGCATTCAGCATGACCGCGAGCTGCCGGGTCGCAATCGCAATGTCTTTGCCTTTGAGCTTCTGACTGAAAAGTGGCTTGGATTTCTTCTTAAGGCTCTTGACCCGTATGCCCTGGCGCCTGAGGGTGGACCGTGCTTCGGCAGCACTGGAGATTTCCAGTTCTCCGCCGGTCGGCTTGCCCAGGCGATCGGAACCGGTCCACACGTAGGTGGCCACTGGCTTTTCTTTGCGACTGGCCACGAAAATCTCAGAGGTTGGTGACCCGGAGAATTTCTTCCAGACTGGTTATACCGGCCTTGATCTTCTTCAGGCCTGATTGCCGGAGGGTACTCACACCTTCATCGGAGGCCTGTTGTTCTATCCGGTCCTGTTCGGCACCACGAATGATCAATCCAATCATGGCCTCGGTTATTGGCAGGACCTGGTAGATTCCAGTCCGCCCTTTGTAACCGGCAACACATTCGTCGCAACCGACCGGTCCGTAGATAGTCAGGTCCTCAAGGTCGGCCTCGTCAAAACCCGCTGAGAGCAGGGCTTCCGGCGGATGTTCGGTCTTCTGGCGGCACTTTGTACACAGTCGCCTGACTAACCTTTGCGCCATGATCAGATGAACCGAAGATGCTACATTGAACGGCTCTACCCCCATGTTGAGTAACCGGGTAATTGTGGCAGCTGCATCGTTGGTATGCAGCGTGGAGAGAACAAGGTGCCCGGTCTGGGATGCCTTGATCGCGATGTCTGCTGTTTCCAGGTCGCGGATCTCACCGACCATGATGATGTCGGGATCCTGGCGAAGGAACGCTCGCAGCGCCATCGAAAAATCCAGGTTGGCTTTTTCATTGATAGCGACCTGGTTGATGCCCGGCACACTGATTTCGACAGGATCTTCAACACTGGAGATATTGATATCCGGAGTGTTTAGCACGTTCAGAGCGGAGTACAGCGAGACAGTTTTACCACTGCCAGTCGGACCCGTCACGAGAATCATGCCGTACGGTCGCCTGATGGCCTCCTCGTAGAGTTGGAACTGTTCGGATTCCAGTCCGAGTACTTCGAGCCCGAGGGCGGCCCCGCTGCCGTCGAGGATACGGATGACAACTTTTTCTCCAAACTGGGTCGGCAGTGTGCTCACACGAAAATCGATCTCCTGATTCTTGGAGAGCTTTATCCTCATGCGGCCGTCCTGTGGAACACGTCGCTCGGCGATGTTCAAGTTTGACAGGATTTTGATTCGGGCAACGATTCGAGGGCCCAACACAGAAGGTGCTGAGCCGATTTCCTGCAGCACACCGTCCTGGCGGTTTCGAATACGCAGTTTTTCTTCGTAGGGTTCGATATGGATGTCGGATGCGCCCTGCCGGATGGCGTCCATGAAAATCTTATTGACGAAGCGAACAACGGGCGTGTCGACCTCTGTCGAAGTCGGGTCATCCAGGTCCTCTTCATCGCCGGCGCTAATCTCCAGTTCATCTAGGCCATCGTCGGATAATTCGGCCAGTCCGGTTGAAACTCCGGTATTGCTTTGCTCGATGGATCGGGCCAGGATTGCCGAGTCGACCAGGATGGCTTCAACACCGAGTCCGGTCTGGAACTTGAACGCGTCAAGCCCGGCGCTGTCCGATGGGTCGGTGGTTGCCAGGAACACTTTGGTGCCACGCTGATAAAGCGGCAAGACCTTGTGGGTCTCGATGAATTTGTTGTCAACCAGTCCGTCTGGGCACGTGTCCAGATCGAATGAGCCCAGATCCAGAAACGGCATGCCGAATTCCTCGGACGCGCAGTGATAGACCCGCTCTCGATTCGCAACGTCACTTTGAAGTGTCTGGGCGAGAAAGCTGTGACCGTTTTTCTCAGCTTCTCCCAGAATAGTCTCCGCCTGGCTACGGTTGATCAGATCCTGCTCGATCATGCGACGCGCAAGCCCACCGATAGTTTTTTGTTGCTCCCACTGTTCGACGGCCGTAATCGGTTCTTGGGTGCTTGCCATATCCGGAATCATCTATAAGAATTCGAAGTATGAGTATAGCGCCAAACAGCGATGACCGATGGAGCTTCCTAGGGGATCGGGGCATGCTCGCGCGAGGTCCACTGGAATCAGGCTTTCACTTCAACCCGGTCCGTTTTGGTATTTGAACAGCTCGATCTTGCTTGAGCAGTCGGTAAAACTCTCACCCACAATAGGCCACAGAG